>NZ_CP049045.1:6692500-7160000 GCF_001705995.2 Pseudomonas sp. BIOMIG1BAC
ACAACCAATACAAGGGCCATATCGCGCCAGCAATGAAGACACCGACGCGCCAGAACGAATAACGCATCAGTAGTCCTTCCTCAGATCCATCCCTCTATATAAAGAGGCGACCTCTTCCCCATAGCCATTGAACATCTGGGTCTCCCGGACATTCGGGCTGAACAACCCACTGGGAAGGCGCCGCTCCCGTGCCTGGGTCCAACGGGGATGATCGACCGTAGGATTCACATTTGCATAAAAGCCGTATTCATTGGCAGCGATACTCTGCCAAGTCGTCTTGGGCTGCTCACTGACCAAACTGATGCGCACAATGGACTTCACGCTCTTGAAACCATACTTCCAGGGCACCACCAACCGTAGCGGCGCTCCGTTTTGGTTCGGCAACTCCCGTCCATACATGCCCACTGCCAGGATCGCCAGCGGGTTCATCGCCTCATCGAGTCGCAATCCTTCGACATAAGGCCAATCGATCAAGGCGAACCCGGAGCGCTGCCCCGGCATGTGCTCGGGGTCGCGCAAGGTTTCAAAGCGAATGAACTTGGCCTTGCTGGTGGGTTCGACCTGCTTGAGCAGCGCTGAAATGGGAAAGCCGATCCAGGGGATCACCATCGACCAAGCTTCGACGCAACGTAGTCGATAGATACGCTCCTCCAACTGATAAGGCTTGATGAAATCCTCGAGCGCATAACGGCCCGGCTTGGCCACCTCACCATCCACTACAACGCTCCACGGCTCGGTCTTCAGCCCTCCCGCGTTGGCGGCCGGGTCACCTTTATCAGTGCCGAACTCGTAGAAATTGTTGTAGTGGGTCGCGTCCTTGAAGGGGGTGATGGCCTCCCCGTTGGCAACTACCGCCTGCCAACGAGTATCTGGCAGCTTCTGCGTAAACCACGCCGGTGCCCGCCCAGGATCGACGTCGGCATAACGCCCCGCGTCCTCCGCCCTCCCCCAGCGGGGTAACGCGGCCGCAGCAATACCCGCAACAGCACCACCGAGTAATGCGCGTCGAGAAAGATAAAAGGACTCAGGGGTGATATCCGCTGCTTTGCAGTCAGAGGACTTGGGGAACTTGAGCAGCATGGCAACTCCGCAGTATTGGATGACAGATACACCAATAGACTGCGGAGTATGGGGGAAATTACATCACTCGACGTGATTGCGACGACGAAGGTGCAACAGGTACTGGATGGGGCCCGATGCGGCATAGGCCAGGAACACCAGCAGCAGGATACGTGGCGGATCACTGAATACCACGGCAAATACCAGCACCACGGCAAGGATCGCAACGAATGGCACGCGCCCCTTCAGATCCAGGTCCTTGAAGCTGTTGTACTTGATATTGCTGACCATCAGCATACCGGCGGCGGCCACCAGCAAAGCCACCAGGAACGACATCTTCGAACCCTGGATGCCGTAATCACTGAAGGCCCAGACGATACCCGCCACCACACCCGCCGCTGCCGGGCTGGCCAGGCCAATGAAGTAACGCTTGTCGGCCGTTCCCACTTGGGTATTGAAACGTGCCAGGCGTAACGCGGCACCGGCTACATAGATGAAGGCGACCATCCAGCCGACCTTGCCCATGTCGCCCAAGGCCCAGCCAAAGGCCAGCAATGCCGGCGCAACGCCAAACGCCACCATGTCCGACAAGGAGTCGTACTCAGCGCCGAACGCACTCTGGGTGTTGGTCATGCGGGCCACACGACCGTCCAGGCCGTCGAGCACCATGGCAACAAAAATTGCGATAGCCGCAAAGGCGAAATACTTGCTTGCGCCCGCAGCATCACCGGCACTCAAGGCACTCTGGGCACTCATGGAGCTGATGATGGAATAGAACCCCGCGAACAGGTTCGCAGTGGTGAACAGATTAGGCAGAAGATAGATACCACGATGCCGGACTTTACGGCCTTCAGCGTCATGCCCTTCTTCGACATGCTCATCGATCGGTAGCAGGCTTTCGGCGTCAGAGGCCTGGTTTGGCTCTTCGGGACGTTCGCTCATGGACATTACCTTGCAACGGTGTGAAAAGTTTCGACAGATACCCTGGGCCTGGGTTCGGCCGCAAAGGAGCCTGCTTTATACCAGAACCTATCCCCGCAAACGAAAAAACGCGGCCTAGGCCGCGTTTTCCCTGACAAGACTCGAACTTAGTTCTTGGTTTTGTCGACGATCTTGTTCGCAGAGATCCACGGCATCATCGAACGCAGTTGCTCGCCGATGATCTCGATACCGTGAGCGGCGTTGTTACGACGCTTGGCAGTCATCGATGGGTAGCCGGTGGCGCCCTCGCTGATGAACATCTTCGCGTACTCGCCGTCCTGGATGCGCTTCAGGGCATTGCGCATGGCCTGGCGGGATTCGGCGTTGATAACCTCTGGACCCGTCACGTATTCGCCATACTCGGCGTTGTTGGAGATCGAGTAGTTCATGTTGGCGATACCGCCTTCGTACATGAGGTCAACGATCAACTTCAGCTCGTGCAGGCATTCGAAGTAGGCCATCTCCGGCGCGTAGCCAGCTTCGACCAGGGTTTCGAAACCGGCCTTGACCAGCTCGACGGTACCACCGCACAGAACAGCCTGCTCACCGAACAGGTCGGTTTCAGTCTCGTCCTTGAAGGTGGTTTCGATGATGCCGGTACGACCGCCACCCACGCCTGCCGCGTAGGACAAGGCAACGTTCTTGGCATTGCCGGAAGCGTCCTGGTAGATCGCGATCAGGTCAGGAATACCACCACCCTTGACGAATTCGGAACGCACGGTGTGGCCTGGGGCCTTCGGCGCGATCATGATCACGTCGAGGTCAGCACGCGGTACTACCTGGTTGTAGTGGATCGAAAAACCGTGGGAGAAGGCCAGGGTGGCGCCTTTCTTGATGTTCGGTTCGATTTCGTTTTTGTACAGGGCGCCCTGGAACTCATCGGGAGTCAGGATCATGACCAGGTCGGCAGCGGCAACAGCGCTAGCCACATCAGCCACTTTCAAGCCATGGGCTTCAGCCTTGGCAACAGTGGCCGAGCCTTTGCGCAGGCCAACAGTCACATCGACACCGGAGTCTTTCAGGTTGCAGGCTTGAGCGTGACCCTGGGAACCGTAGCCGATGATGGCAACTTTCTTGCCCTGGATGATCGACAGGTCACAGTCTTTATCGTAGAAAACTTTCATGAACTTCCCCTATGTCAGGCCGTTCCGGCCATTCGCTAATTTGAATTAGATGCTCAGTACTTTGTCGCCACGGGCAATCCCGGTGACGCCACTGCGTACGGTTTCCAGAATCGATGCGGTGCCGATCGATTGAATGAAGCTGTCGAGCTTGTCGCTGGTACCGGTCAATTGAACGGTATACACGCTAGCGCTGACATCAACGATCTGCCCACGATAAATATCGGTAGTACGCTTGACCTCGGCGCGCTGGGCGCCAGTTGCCTTGATCTTGACCAGCATCAGCTCGCGCTCGATATGCGCGCTCTCCGACAGATCCACCAGCTTGACCACCTCGACCAGCTTGTTCAGGTTCTTGGTGATCTGCTCGATGATCTCGTCATGGCCGACAGTGGTGAGGGTCAGACGCGACAGGGTCGGGTCTTCAGTCGGTGCCACGGTCAGGCTTTCGATGTTGTAGTTGCGCTGCGAGAACAGGCCAACAACGCGAGACAAGGCGCCCGGTTCGTTTTCCAGAAGCAAGGAGATGATGTGCCGCATATTAAGTACGCTCCGTCTTGCTCAGCCACATATCGCGCATGGAGCCGTCTTTGATCTGCATCGGATAGACGTGCTCGCTGGTGTCGACCTGGATATCGAGGAACACCAGGCGATCCTTCATGGCAAACGCCTCTTCCATCTTCGGCTTCAGGTCCTTCAGGTCGGTGATGCGAATGCCCACATGACCATAGGCCTCCACCAACCGGACGAAATCAGGCAGCGATTCCATGTAGGAATGCGAATGACGGCTGCCATAGCTCATGTCCTGCCATTGGCGAACCATACCCAGCACGCCGTTGTTCAGGTTGATGATCTTGACTGGCAGGTCGTACTGCAGGCAGGTGGACAGCTCCTGGATGTTCATCTGGATACTGCCTTCACCCGTGACGCAGGCGACATCATTATCAGGGAAGTTCAACTTGACCCCCATGGCCGCCGGGAAACCGAAGCCCATGGTGCCCAGGCCACCGGAGTTGATCCAGCGATTGGGTTTGTTGAACTTGTAGTACTGCGCCGCAAACATCTGGTGCTGCCCTACATCGGAAGTCACGAAGGCATCACCCTTGGTCACTTCGCACAGGGTCTCGATCACAGTTTGTGGCTTGATGATGCTGCCGTCGCCCTTGTCATAAGGGAACAGGCCGCGATCACCGCGCCACTCGTCGATCTGCTTCCACCAACTGGCGACCGTATCCTTGTTCGGGGTCTCGCCGATCTCCTTGAGAGCCGCGACCATTTCGGTCAGGACGCTCTCCACCGGACCCACGATCGGCACATCGGCCTTGATGGTCTTGGAGATGGACGCCGGGTCGATATCCACATGAATGATCTTGGCGTTCGGGCAGAACTTCGGCGCACCATTGATGACACGGTCGTCGAAGCGTGCGCCAACAGCCAGGATCACATCGGCATGGTGCATGGTCAGGTTTGCGGTATAGCTACCGTGCATGCCGAGCATACCGACGAACTGCCGATCGGTTCCCGGATAGGCACCCAGGCCCATCAAGGTATTGGTCACAGGCAGGTTGAGCATCTTGGCCAACTCGGTCAGCGCCGCAGAGCCGCCACCGAGGATCACACCGCCGCCGGAATACAGCACCGGACGCTTGGCCGACAGCAGCATCTCCGCCGCCTTGCGGATTTGTCCGGAGTGACCGCGGACAGCCGGGCTATAGGAGCGCAGCTTGGCTTTCTTGGGAAAAACGTATTCGAACTTTTCAGCCGGGTTGGTCATGTCCTTGGGGATATCGACCACTACCGGGCCAGGACGACCCGATTGCGCCAGGTAGAACGCCTTCTTCATGACCTCCGGGATTTCCGAAGCGTGCTTGATCATGAAGCTGTGCTTCACGATCGGCCGGGAAATACCGATCATGTCGGTTTCCTGGAACGCATCGGTACCGACCATGGTGCTAGGCACCTGGCCAGAAATGATCACCATCGGGATCGAGTCCATATAGGCAGTAGCAATGCCGGTGATGGCATTGGTCGCGCCCGGGCCGGAAGTCACCAGCACCACGCCGGCCTTGCCGGTGGCACGGGCATAACCGTCAGCCATATGGGTAGCCGCTTGCTCATGACGAACCAGGATGTGGGTCACTTCCGGTTCTTTGAACAGGGCATCGTAAACATGAAGGAGAGCACCGCCCGGGTACCCGTAGATATATTTGACGCCTTCGTCACGCAAGAAGCGGACGAGCATCTCACCGCCAGATAAAAGCTCCACGTTGTTCACCTCTAAAACGCCAGAATACCGCCCTCAAAAGGGAGCGGGTCTTAATAGGTTTACTTCTCAGCAGAGCATGAGCGACGGTGGTCGCCGACTACGTCAGCACTGACTGAGCAAGCATTGGGAACGCCCCAAAGTGTTGCGGGGTTTTCCCACCCAGCGCGAGGTAACGCGTTGCGGGTGTAGCACTTCGGTGCGGATGTGCACCTCATGATCTGCTGAGTGGGTCTGCTTCTGGCAGTCCCTCTACAGCGGACTTTGGATTCTTCTGTTTCGTCCTCACCAAGTCAAGCTGTCTATATGACTAATTCGAACTAATCGCATGAGAACGCAAGAAAAACCTCAAAAACAAACTAAATTTGCGTTTAGATTGCTCAATTCATCACAACCAAATCATAAACACGAACCTTGACTTTGGCCAAAAACCTACGAACGAGCCTCGCCCCCACAAAAGCTCTGCGGCATCAGAAGATAAAACAGGCACGCAGGAGCGATGCAGGCTGCAAACCCACAGAAGAGCATGACAAAGGAGAGGCAAAGAAACACTGCCAGGCAAGCCTGGCAGTGCCGATTCAACGGGTAGCGATGATGAGTTGGTCGAACTCTTTGAGCAGTACTTGCAACTGCCGATCCCGCCCCTGCATGGCACGGTTAGCGAATACCATCTCGGCCATTTCCTGGATGCCGGAGGCATTGGGCAAGGGCAGATCCTGCTCCAGGATCTGCTTCATGCGCGGGAGGAAGATCCACTGCAACCATTGCTCGAATTCCAGCGTATCCACGGCAAAGGGCTGGGTGCTGGCCAGAGCCTCGCTACTGGGAACCGTATCGTCCCACAGCCCCTGGAGCCGCAACTCGCGCTCGATCAGCAACAACTGCTCGGCAATTCTCGGGAAGCGCGAATCCATCACAGCGAGACCCGGGCTTTCTGCCGCGCCTGGGCGGCGCCTGCGGCATCCCCCTGCTTCTCCCGCGCCTGGGCGATCAGCTCCCAGAGACTGGCCTGCAAGTCGGGCCGGCCGTTGGCAAAACTCAGGCCGCGGCGGGCAAACTGTTCTGCCTGCGGAGCATCGCCCTGGGCCATGCGCACCTGGGCCAGGCGATACAACACCTGAGGCTCCCGCGGTGCCACACGCTGGGCGCGCTCCAGGCTGGAAGACGCTCCATTCAGGTCACCACTGGACTGCTGCTGCTGAGCGGTGGTCAAGAGGGCCAGTACCGGACCGTCCAGTTGCTCGTCTGCCGACAAGCCACCAGCACGTGCCGAAGGGATGCTGCCTGATGCCGGCGGCATGGTGTAGGTCCCCGAAGTGCTCGGAACCGGCTGATAACCCGAACCCTCTACCGGGCCGGGAGTAATGGGACCGGAGCTCGACGGCCCGGGAACGATCGGCGAACTGCTGATCGGCGCCGAAGTGGCCGCACCGCCACCTGGCACCATGACCACCACGCCCGAATCCTCGGGAATGGCTCGTGCCTGGGCTTGCGCCGGACGCTTGATGGTCGTCTGGCGGAAACCTCCGGTAGCGGAAATCCGCTCGTTGTTCGACACCGTAGTACCGGAGTCCACGACGGGAATGGAGCCACGTTGCACGCTGGCGCAACCGTTGAGCAACGCCAGAGCTGTAATAGCTGGAACCCACCACTTGTTCACGTCAAATCCTCATCGCTTAGTTCATCCAGCCCTTGACCCAATCCATCACCGACTCGCCGCCTGCCGGGTTTTCACCACCGCAAGAGGCGCCGGGAGGCGGTTCGCTGCCGCGAATATACGGCATCTGCACGGCGCCCGGACAGTTGGCATCGGAGCCTTGCCCGGTACGCGAATCCACCCACGCCTGAACCACGTTATCCGGCTGCGGCATGTCCAACGGCATCGGATCGGCCTTGCGCATGAAACTGGTCCAAACCTGCAAGGCACCGGTAGCCCCGGTGAACGGCGTCTTGCCGTTGTCGTCGCGCCCCAGCCAGACCACTGCCAGCAAGTCCTGGCTGAAACCTGCGAACCAGCTATCCCTGGAATCGTTACTGGTGCCCGTCTTGCCAGCGAGTGTCAGGCTACCGGGCAGCACGTTATACACCGAGCGCCCCGTACCTTCGCGCATCACTCGCTGCATAGCGCTCTGGATCAGGTAGATCGAACCAGCATCGAAACGCTGCTGTATCTGGAACGGATAGCGCTTGAGTGGCTCGCCCTCAGCGGTCAGCACGCTACGGATGCCACGCATGGGCGTATTGAAGCCACCGTTGGCCAGGGTCTGGTACATGGTGGCCACTTCAATGGGGCTCATTCCCCCGGCACCCAGCAACATGGAAGGAAACGCCGGGAACTCGCGGGTGACGCCCAGGCGCCCAAGGGTCTTCAAGACATTGGGCACGCCCACTTCCAGGCCAAGCCTGGCCGTGGAAAGGTTGTAGGAGTGGGCCAACCCCTGGTACAGGAACACTGTCCCGTGGGAGCGCCGGTCATAGTTCTGCGGCTTCCATACCTGGCCATCGGCCCCCTTGACCGAGAAGGCCTCGTCCGAGAGCCAACTGGTCAGCGTGTACTGGCTGGGCTTTTCCAGGGCAGTCAGGTAGACCGCCGGCTTGATCAGCGAGCCGATCGGACGCACGGCATCCAGGGCGCGGTTGAACCCGGCAAAGCTGGCTTGGCGGCTACCGATCATCGCCTGCACTTCGCCGGTTTCGGGGTTGGTCACCACCATTGCGGCCTCGACATCCTCGGCCCCTTTGCGTCCTGCCAGGCGCTTGAAGGTATCGTTGACCGACGCCTCGGCCTTCATCTGCAGGATCGGGTCGAAGCTGGTGAAAATCCGCAGCCCTTCCTCGGTCAAATCTTCGTCACGATAATCCTCGCGCAGTTGGCGCTTCACCAGGTCGAGGAAGCCAGGGAACGAGCTATCCGCCAGGCTGCCGCGCTTGGTCACGCCCAGCGGCATCTTCTTCGCGGCTTCGACTTGCTCGGGGGTGGCAACGCCCTGCTGCGCCAGCAGATCGAGCACCAGGTTGCGACGTTCCAGTGCACGCTCCGGATACCGTCGTGGGTTGTAGTAGGACGGCCCCTTGACCATGCCCACCAACAACGCCACCTGATGCAGCTTGAGTTCCGACAATGGCTGGCTGAAGAAGAACTGGCTGGCCAGGCCAAAACCGTGCACCGCACGCTGACCGTCCTGGCCGATGAACACTTCGTTGAGATACGCCTCGAGGATCTCGCGCTTGTCGTAGTGCAACTCCAGCAACAGGGCCATCATCGCTTCGGTGAGCTTGCGCGACAGGCTGCGTTCGTTGGTCAGGAAGAAGTTCTTCACCAACTGCTGGGTCAGGGTACTGCCGCCCTGGCGCATCTGGCCCGAGGATGTATTGACCCAAACGGCCCGGGCGATCGACTTCGGCGAAACCCCGAAGTGCGAATAGAAATCCCGGTCTTCCACCGCCACCAGGGTTTCCAACAGGTACGGCGGGACCTGGTCGATCTTGATCAGGATCCGGTCTTCGAGGTTCTTGAGATACAGGCCGCCAATCAACAGGGGCTCCAGGCGCACCACCGCCAGTTTCGCGCCCTTGCTGCCGGAAAGCTCGGCAACAAAGTCGCCGGAGAAGCGCACCCGCACTGGTTGCGCCTGCTCCAGGCCTTCGTAGAACTGGAATCCACGCGTGTTCAACTCAACGGTATTGCCGTTGACCGACGCCGCGCCAGGGCCATTGGCGATGCTTTCGCGGCGATAGCCCAGGGCATCGAGTTCCGTCAGGAAGTCATCCTTGCTGAGCTTTTGTCCGACGAACAGCTCCAGCGGACGCGCATAAACCTTGGCCGGAATGGTCCAGCGCTTGCCAGAGAACTTCTCCTGGACCACGGCATCGAGATAAACCGCAAAGCCGGCGAGTACTACCAAACCGACCAGGCCAAGCTTGAGCGCCCAGCCCAGCCAGGGGCGCAGGCCGCCGGATGGAGTTTTTTTTGCAGAACGAGGGGATCGGGTACGAGTCATGGCGGCGGATTATACGCACTTTGATTCATCACCAACATGCACCACCCGAGGTTTGCCTTAGTGCCTCCAGCAGCCATAATAACGCCCTCGTTTTTTACCGACTCTGAAGGACCGCCTGTGAGCCAGTCACTGATTGCCGCCCTGCAAAACCCAGCGCTGTACCCACATCCCGTAGATGGGTTCCAGGTCATAGAAACCCACATTTCCTGGGTGATCCTCACCGGTCCCTTTGCCTATAAAGTGAAGAAACCCGTCAATTTCGGTTTCCTGGACTTCACCAGCCTGGAGGCGCGCGAGCACTTCTGTGGTGAAGAACTACGCCTGAACCAGCGCCTGACCCAAGACCTGTACCTGGAAGTCCTGCCCATTACCGGCAGCGCCGAGACCCCGGAACTGGCCGGTAGCGGCCCAGTGGTCGACTATGTGCTGAAAATGCGCCAGTTCCCGCAAAGCCAGTTGCTCAGTACCTTGCAGGCCAACAGCGAGCTGACCGCCGCGCACATCGACGAGATGGCCAAGCAGATCGCCCAGTTCCACCTCAGTGCCCCTCAAGTCCCTGCCAGCCACGAGGCCGGAACGCCACAAAGCGTGATGGCGCCGGTACGCCAGAACTTCGAGCAGATTCGTCCGTTCCTCAGCGACAAGGCCGACCTGCAACAACTCGAGGCCCTGGAGGCCTGGGCCGAAGCCAGCTTCGAACGCCTCAAGCCATTGCTGGGCCAGCGCAAGAACGACGGTTTCATCCGCGAGTGCCATGGCGACATCCACCTGGGCAATGCCACCCTCATCGAGGGCAAGGTGGTGATCTTCGACTGCATCGAGTTCAACGAACCCTTCCGCTTCACCGACGTGTATGCCGATATCGGCTTCCTGGCCATGGACCTGGAAGACCGTGGCCTGAAGAGCCTGGCACGCCGCTTCATCAGCCAGTACCTGGAGCTGACCGGCGACTACCAAGGGTTGGAGCTGCTCAACTTCTACAAAGCCTACCGCGCCCTGGTACGCGCCAAAGTCAGCCTGTTCAGCATGCCGGCCGACGCCACCCCGGTACAACGCGCAACCACCCTGCGCCAGTACCGCAACTATGCCAACCTGGCCGAGAGCTACAGCACCATTCCTTCACGCTTCCTGGCCATCACCTCCGGTATCTCCGCCGTCGGCAAGAGCCATGTAGCGATGCGCCTGGTAGAAGCCCTGGGCGCCATCCGCTTGCGCTCCGACGTCGAACGCAAGCGCCTGTTCGGCGAGCAGCAGGGATCCAACGATCTCAACGCCGGCATCTATAGCAGCGAAGCCAGCGACACGACCTATGCACGACTGCATGAAATCGCAGAGATCATCCTGCGCGCCGGCTTCCCGGCGGTCATCGATGCCACGTATCTCAAGCGAGCCCAGCGCGATGCCGCCGCGAAGGTGGCCGAAGCGACCGGCACTCCCTGCCTGATCATCGACTGCAACGCGCCTGAGGCCGTTGTTGCCAGTTGGCTGGCCCAGCGCCAGGCCGATCAGGAAGACCCGTCCGACGCCACCCTCGAGGTGATCGCCATCCAACGAGCCACTCGCGAAGCCCTGACTGAAGAAGAACTGCTGCGCAGCAAGCGGGTGGAAACCAACGAAAGTGGCAGCCTGGATACCCTGGTGGCCAACATTCGCCAACGCCTGCCGGGCCTCTAAGCGAGTATTTCAGCCGTGAAGCAGCAAAGACTTCACGGCTGAAAAATAGTGGCACTATACTGGCGTCATAAATCCAGCACTGGTGATGTCGCCATGAGCCACCCCAAACTACTCGATACCCCGCTCTACGCACTACTGCACAAGGACGACATCACGGGATTCAACCGTGAGCGCCCGAAAGATCAGCCCATCGATATGCGCGGCGGAGACTTTCGAGGCCTGGACCTGCGAGAACTGAACGCGGAAGGTATCGACTTCACCGACGCTTATTTCCGCTCCGCCGACCTGCGTGGACTCGATCTCAGGAATGCCAGCATGGAGGGCGCTAGCCTTGCCCATGCCCAGATATCCGGCGCTTATTTCCCGGTAGAACTCACTGCCGACGAGATTCTCATGTCAGTCAACTTCGGTACTCGCCTGCGCTACCGTACCCGCTGACTCTCCCTGCACTCAGTCCGGCGCCAGTCCTTGCGCCGGACTGCGCTTGCCCAGCGCCTCGCCCCCAAGAGGCCATTTGCACATCTATCCCTCCTGGCTGTGAATCCCCTGCCTTAGAAGCATTTGCGCCAAACCCGACCAAAGAACAGCGCGATTTCTACTGAGCGCTACACTCTTTTGGAGCTGCCCACTCACCATTCGGCCATCGCCAGGAGGCTTGATGAATGATGAATTGCAACACCTGAAGAACCTTGGCAAGACATCCGCACAATGGCTGCATGCAGTGGGCATCCATAGCGCTTCGGACCTGCGCCGCCTGGGAGCGGTGGACGCATACCGGGCCGTGCGTACCCGTGGTTTTCGCGCCTCCAAGGTCCTGCTCTATGCCATTGAGGGTGCGTTGATGGACATGCACTGGAACGACCTCCCCGCCGAACGCAAAGAAGCCTTGAACAAACAGCTGGACGCCATTTCCGCTCGCCACAAAAATTGACTGGCAGGTCCTTATGTATCTCCTGGGAGAGCAACCGGCCTACGCCGACGCCCTGATCAATCGCCTGCAGGGCATTCCACCGCAGCTGCTGGATGGTTTACCCCCCGATGGCCCGGCATTAGAGCTGCCCGCTACGACAGACCTGGCCAATGTACTGCCCGGCCAGCAACTGTTCTTGCTGGAAAGTGGCGTGATCCAGGCCAGCGTGGAGGAGCGGCCGCTGTTCTACCTGCATGAGGGAGACCTGGTCGGGTTACGTCGCGGTATCGAACACCCCCAATGGCACTTGAGTTGCGACGCGCCGTTGACCCTGATCCCCTACCAGAGGGCCGAGGTGTTCCGGCACATCTACGCCGATGAACAACGATCTGAGTTACTGGTGCAGTACCTGATCGGCCAGACCGCCCTGCTCTCGGATGCCGTCGCCCGCCTCAAGCCTCCGGAGCTGCGAAGCAGCAATGGCTTCAAGCGAGTACAAGCCGGTGAAGTGCTGATTGCCCAGGGGGATGAGGCCGATCATGTCTTCGTGATCGTCGAAGGTCATGCCGAAGCCTTTGTCGACGCTCACAAGGTTGGCGATGTGCCCAAGGACGAGATCTTCGGTGCCATGTCGGTATTCACCGGAGAAAAACGCAGCGCCAGTGTCATCGCCAGCGAGCCGAGCACCATCATGCTGATTCCCAAGGAACAATTTCTCAGCCTGACCCAGAGCAATCCCCGCGTGGCCCATAGCCTGATCGAAAGCATGGCGCGGCGCATCAACCAACTGAACAGGGAAGTCATCCGGCTCAGGACCCAAGGCGGCAAGGAATAAAACCAGTGGCCGGTAACGATTCAAACAAGCGTTTAGCGAAATATGCAAAAACCTGGAATCACTTCGTTGACATCTAAATGAGAATCGTTATGATTATCACAACTGGTCGCGAGATCAGCCGATAACCTGGAAGACCAGTGGTTCGGACTCTCAGATTATCTCCTCATCAGGCTAATCACGGTTATTTGACCCGGCTCTTGCCGGGTCTTTTTTTGCCTGCAAAAACATGATCACTGTTTCAGCCGGGCGCAATAGTCCTGCTCAGGTTGCGCTGGCGTATACCAGACAAAATCGGCGCTCGATGCTCCTACCTGGCTTCCCTGTTCGGCTAGCAATAACACCACGGCCTCGCGCCCGGGGGCCAAGTCAGCCATATGCAATGGCACGCCAAGATCCTTGCGAGCATGAAAGGCACCAGCAAGAAGAACCGCTGGAGCCGGAGCCGCCAACAACCGCTCGGCCATGCGCCGATCCCGTTGCTGCTGTACCGCCAGCATGGCTGGCACCTGACTATCAGGCAGCAGGCCACAATGAGACTCGCGGATCTGCCGGGACAAGGCATCAACCACCGCTCGGGCATTGGCACTCACTCCCGGCACGGAAGGGACCTTGGCATAGATTCCACGCACCTCCTGGCGGTCCAGGTTGGCTGCCAGCAGCGGATAGGGTTGTTTGAGCGCATAACCGACCAAAGGCCCATAGAGGCTCCAATCCCATCCCGATTGCCAAGCCAACAATCCTGGCAAGTCATCAGGCAGGCGTCCCGTACCAGCCGAACGCTTGACGCCATCGACCCTGGCCTGCTGATCCGGATTGAGCATCTCCAACAACAGGCTGCCTTGAGAACGCTTGGCAGCCATCGAACGCAAGAGCCATAGCTGCAAGGCATGGTGGTCAGGATTGTCATGGCGCTCACCAACGATCACTCGTGGTGCTGGCACCAAATGCGCCACCAGCTCATCAGGACTGAGTACCTGGCCACTATGCAAGTCGACAATATCCCCCGGCCGTACCACCACCGGCGGCAAGATCGAAGGTGCGCTCTGGCACCCCGCCAGCAATACCACCAGCACACACCACAAGGAACGCATCACGCCCTCCAACTTTCGAGTCAACGAGCAATGATCAGCGGATGCCCGCGCTCAGGATGCTCCTGCACCAACACCTCAAGGCCGAACACTGCCTTCAAGGGTTCGGCCCGCAGCACGCACGCCGGTGTCCCCAGAGAATGAGCGCGGCCCCCCTCAAGCAGTAGCACCCGATCACAGTAGCGCGCCGCCAGGTTAAGGTCATGGAGGATCACCAACACCGCCACGCCCTGCTCGGCAAAAGCCCGGATGGCTTGCAAAGTGACATGCTGGTGCAACGGGTCGAGGGCCGAAGTGGGCTCGTCGAGCAACAGGCTCTGCCCCTCTTGCCCCGGCCATAGTTGAGCCAGGACCCTGGCCAGGTGCACCCGCTGGCGCTCGCCTCCCGACAGGGCCAGATAGCTGCGATCCCGAAGGTGCCCGACATCGGCCGCCGCAAGGGCGGCACTGACTATCTGCGCGTCACGGCTACGACCGGTCTGGTGGGGTAAGCGCCCCAGCCCCACCACTTCCTCGACCCGAAAGGCAAAATCCAGGCTCGACGCCTGGGGCAGCACGGCCAGGCGCTGGGCCCGTTGCATCCCTTCCCACTGCGCCAGCTCCCGCTGATCCAGCAGCACCCGCCCCTGATGTGCGGACAATTCGCCGCTCAAGGCTCCCAGCAGGCTGCTCTTACCCGCGCCATTGGGGCCCAGTACCCCCAGCACTTCACCGGGCTTGAGTTGCAGGTCGATCCCTGCCAGCACCTGCTTTGCCCCACGTCGGATGTGCAGGTCCTCTGCTTGCAACATCAGGCACGCCCTCGCAATAGCAGGTACAAAAAGAAAGGAGCCCCGAGAAAGGCCGTGACGATGCCGATGGGCAATTCGGCCGGCGCCAGCGCCAGACGCGCCACCAGGTCGGCCAACAGCAGCAGGCTGGCCCCGGCCAGGATCGATGCTGGCAGCATAGTGCGATGATCAGGCCCAGCCAAAAGGCGGACCAGATGAGGCACCACCAGACCGACGAAACCGATCATCCCAGCGGCGGCGACCGCCGCCCCGACGCCAAGGGCAGTGCAGAACACCAGTTCGCGCTTGAGCCTCTCGACATCGACGCCCAAATGCTTGGCCTCCGACTCGCCCAATAACAACGCATTCAGGGCCTTGGCCCGACGTGGCAGCCACAGCGCCACCGCGAGCGTCACCAGCAGCAGAGGCCACAGGCGCTGATAGCTGGCACCGTTCAGGCTCCCCAGATTCCAGAAGGTCAGGGTACGCAAGGTGGCATCGTCGGCCAGGTAGGTGAACAGGCCCACGGCAGAACCGGCCAGTGCCGTCAGGGCAATACCCGCCAACAGCATTGTTGCCACATGGGTCTGGCCATTGCGTCGTCCCAGTCGATAGACCAGCGCCGTCACACCCAGCCCGCCCAGAAATGCGCAAAGCGAAAGCAGATAAGGACCGATGGCTTCCGGCAAGCCACCGAACATCGCCCCCCCTACGATGGCGATCGCCGCTCCCAGCGCAGCACCACTGGATACCCCCACCAAACCGGGGTCGGCGAGCGGGTTGCGAAAGAGCCCCTGCATGGCCACTCCAGACAGGGCCAACACACCACCCACGGCCAGGCCGAGCAGGGTTCGGGGCAGGCGAATCTGACCGAGGATCAATTCGGCCTGCTCCAACCCTTGTCCATCAATCGGCATGCCCAGCATCCGCAAGGCGGCGCGCAAGGTATCCAGCAATGGCAAGCTGACCGGCCCCAGAGCCAGGGACAGCCAGGTCGCCAAGAGACATAAGGCTCCGAGCCCCAGAAACAGCGTACGGGGTTTGACCAGACGACTCATTGGCCTGGCTTGGCCTGTGGATAAAAGACCGTCGACAGTTGTTTCAGGCTTTCAGGCAGGCGCGGCCCTAGGCCCCCGACCAACAAGGTCGGATCCAGCTCGACCACCCGCCCGTTCTTGACCGCCCGGGTCGCCGCCAATGCCGGATTTTCCTTGAACAAGGCGGCGCGGGCCGCATCCCCAGTCAAGCTGCGGTCGGAGAACACCAGGACATCAGGACTAAGACCTGCCAAAGACTCCACCGAGAACGGCTTGTACCCGGTATGAGTCGCCAGGTTACGCCCACCGGCCCGTTGCAGTAGCCAGTCAGCGGCGGTGTCCTTGCCGGCGATCAGTGGCTTGCCCCCGGCATGCCCCAGGACCAGTAGCACTCCCGGCGCCGACTGATGTTCTTGTGCCTTGGCGATCCAGGCTTGTTGCTGCTCCAGTTGCTGCCGATAGCCTTGGAACAGCTGCCCGGCCTGCTCCTCGCGTCCCAGGAGTTGCCCCAGATGCTGCAAGGTTTGCTGCAAAGTGGCCAGGTCAGCCTCGGCAGAAAACAATTCGACCTTCACCCCGGCACTGCGAATCTGCGAGATCACCGGCGGCGGCCCCATCTCCTCGGTTCCAATCAACAATTGTGGACGCAGGCTCAGTACACCTTCAGATGACAACTGGCGCTGATAGCCAATGCTGGGCAACGCCTTGAGCGACGCCGGGTGTTGACTGGTGGTGTCGACCCCCACCAGATTCGACTCCGCCCCCAGGGCACTCACCCACTCGGACAAGGCTCCGCCGGCACTGACCCAACGCTGTGGCAACTCCTCGGCAGTGGCCCAGTGGCTCACCAGCAATCCGGCACAGAACGCAAACGCGCTGGCGGTCAGGCGCATATGAACATTTCCTTTATAGAAGTGAGGCCCTCGAAGCTGCTGTCCATGTGACATGCCAGGCTGGCCAGGCATCGAAATGATCGAGCGCTCCTCAACGAGCGAAGCGGCCATTTGATAATTGTTTGCATTTGACCGTCAAGCATCGACATGTTTCACCCTGCGGCCAGGAGAAATCCGTGGCAGGCTCAACCAAGGCTTACGGACCAAAAGGATAGTCATGAAATTTCTTTGCGCTGGCAGCGACCTGCCCGAAGCCGGCAGCCGGGGTTTTCTGCTCGATGGCGTAAAGCTCTTCGCCGTGCGCCGTGAGCAGCGGGCTTATGTCTACAGCAACCGTTGCCCGCACCGGGGCGTCGCGCTGGAGTGGCAACCCGATCAGTTCCTCGACCCCAGTGCCAGCCTGATCCAGTGCGCCACCCATGGCGCACTGTTCCTGATCGAAAGCGGCGAATGCGTGGCCGGCCCTTGCGCCGGCCAGTCACTGCAAAGCATCGACTGCCACGAGGACAGCCAGGGGATCTGGGTCGAGCTCTAGAGCCGTACCTCAAGACGTCGGTCGATACATACCTCTTGGGCCGTCAGGCGCACGCCATAGGCCAGTACCTCGACGCCAGCCGCCACCGCCTCGCGCAGCGCCGCAGTGTAACCCGGGTCGATTTCCTCCGCCGGGCGTACCGCATCGATGCCCGATAGATTGACGCAATACAGCTGCACTGCCCTGATCCCCTCGCGGGCCAGGCTCGCCAACTCGCGCATGTGCTTGGCCCCACGCTGGGTCACCGCATCGGGAAATGCAGCGACCGTCGAACCATCGAAGCCCAGGGTGACACTCTTGACCTCAACGAATGCCGGACCCTCTGGAAAGTCGAGACGAAAATCCACACGGCTGTTTTCCTGCCCATACGCCACCTCGCGCTTGAGCTCGGTAAAACCACGCAATTCGCTGATCACCCCGGCATGCAATGCTTCTTCCACCAAGCGGTTGGCCCGCCCGGTATTCACGCAAGCCAGCCGGCCCTGCGGGGTTTCGCTGATTTCCCAGGTCCCTGGCAACTTGCGCTTGGGATCGTTCGAGCGACTGAACCACACCTGCCCCCCCTCCACCATGCAGTTGAACATGGAGCCGGTATTGGGGCAGTGGATGGTCAGTTGCTCACCATGGAGGGTTTCGATATCGGCCAGAAAACGCTTGTAGCGACGTAACAGGCGCCCCTCTTCCAGGGGAGGATCGAAACGCATCAGCCTTGCCAGCTCTGCAGGCCGCGGGCAACTCGCTCCACCGCTTCCTGCAAGCGCTCCAGGCTCTGGGTATAAGCGAACCGCACATGGTGTCCCGCCTGGTGGCGACCGAAATCCAGACCTGGCGTGAAAGCCAGGTGCTCGGTTTCCAGGAAATGCCGGCAGAAGGCAAAGGCATCGCCACCAAAGGCGCTGATATCGGCATACAGGTAGAAGGCCCCTTCAGGCTCCACGGCGATACCGAAGCCCAACTCGCGCAGGGCCGGCAGCAGGAAGTCACGACGGCGTCCGAACTCGGCGCGCCGTTCTTCCAGGATGTCGATGGTCGCGGGTTCGAAACAGGCCAGGGCGGCATGCTGGGCTATGCTCGGGGCGCTGATGTAGAGGTTTTGCGCGAGCTTCTCCAGTTCGCCGATCGCGGCTTCGGGCGCCACCAGCCAACCCAGGCGCCAGCCGGTCATGCCGAAATACTTGGAAAAACTATTCAGGACGAAGGCACTGTCATCCACTTCCAGGACGCTGGCCGCATCGGTGCCGTAGGTCAGGCCATGGTAGATCTCGTCCACCACCAGGTGGCCGTTGTGCGCCTTGACCGCCGAAGACAAGCCAGCCAGTTCGTCACGACTGAGGAGCGTGCCGGTGGGGTTTGCCGGAGAGGCCACCAGGGCACCGACGCTGTCCTGGTCCCAGTAGCGCTCTACCAGGTCCGGGGTCAGTTGGTAGCGCACATCCGGACCGACCGGAACCAGTTGCGCCGCCCCTTCCACCAAGCGCAGGAAATGCCGGTTGCAAGGATAGCCCGGGTCGGCCAGCAACCAGTGCTTGCCGGGGTCCACCAGCAAGCTGCTGGCCAGCAACAGGGCACCGGAACCGCCAGGGGTGATCATGATCCGCTCGGGATCGATATCCAGGCCGTAGCGCTGCTGGTAGAAGCCAGAGATCGCCTTGCGCAGCTCGGGGATGCCACGGGCCGCTGTATAGCGAGTCTTGCCGGCGCTCAACGCGGCCTGGCCAGCCTTGATGATGGGTTCGGCGGTGGTGAAGTCCGGTTCGCCGATCTCCAGGTGAATCACATCATGCCCAGCGGCCTGCAGCTCGTTGGCCCGGGCCAGCAAAGCCATGACATGGAAAGGTTCGATAGCGCGACTGCGCGCACTGTAGGGCAGAGCCATTAGCCTTCCTTCATCCAAGGGGAGCAAAAATTCGATTCTACCCATGCTCGCAGGATTAGGGAGAACCCGGGAGTACTCCGGTGCTCTTTGGCCCAGGTCCAATCGAATTAAACGGAACCCGCAGCGTTGGCTAAAATCAATGATTGAATGAAGCGGTCATAAAGCCATGTCAGACTTTTCTCCGCCCATAGGCCAGGCAGGACAAAGGCTCGACAACCGGGAGTAGCGCGCTCAGGTTTGATCTGGTAAGTTCGCCCGCTTGCAGTCGCAGGGCCGGCAACTGTCGGAGATGGAGCAATCCTGCGCAATGGATTACAAGAGTAGAGGCGGTCCATTCATGCCCACCCAAGCAAAGCAACAGATTCAATCGATCAGCGGTTTTGAACCTTATGTTGAGACTGCGGGCGAAGAGTACATGGGCAAGCCCATGCGCGAGCACTTCACCAAGATCCTGAACAAGTGGAAGCAGGACTTGATGCAGGAAGTCGACCGCACTGTTGATCACATGAAGGACGAGGCTGCCAACTTCCCCGATCCGGCCGACCGTGCCAGCCAGGAAGAAGAATTCAGCCTCGAACTGCGCGCCCGTGACCGTGAGCGCAAGCTGATCAAGAAAATCGACAAGACCCTGCAACTGATCGAAGACGAAGAGTACGGCTGGTGCGAGTCCTGCGGTGTCGAGATCGGTATCCGGCGCCTCGAAGCCCGCCCTACCGCCGACATGTGCGTAGACTGCAAGACCTTGGCAGAAATCAAGGAAAAACAGGTCGGCAAGTAAGCGCCGGCCTGGACCAGAAACGGAGCGTAAAAACGCTCCGTTTTTGTTTCTGCCTCCTCCTTTTCGCCTCCCCCGCATGAACGATCCTGCTCGCCAATGGCAGTAGCTACCAACGCCATCGCCACCAGGGGACCAGAGCAAGTAACATCCGCGCCATGACTGCCTCTTCCTATATCGGGCGCTTCGCCCCCACTCCCAGTGGCTACCTGCACTTCGGCTCATTGGTCGCCGCCCTGGCCTCCTACCTGGATGCCCGCGCCGTCGGTGGCCGCTGGCTGCTGCGCATGGAAGACCTGGACCCACCCCGCGAAGAACCCGGGGCCCAGTCGGCGATCCTCAAGGCCCTGGAAAGCTATGGCTTCGAATGGGATGGCGAAATGATCCGCCAGAGCGAACGCCACGATGCCTATGCCCAGGTCCTGGATCGCCTGTTCAACCAGGGGCTGGCCTACGCTTGCACCTGTTCGCGCAAGCAACTGGAGCCCTACCAGGGCATCTACCCAGGGCTGTGCCGCAACCTCGGACATGCCCAGGATGACGCGGCAATACGCTTGCGGGTACCTGAGCTCGAGTATCACTTCATCGACCGGGTCCAGGGCCAGTTCCGCCAGCACCTGGGGCGGGAGGTGGGAGACTTCGTGATTCGCCGTCGCGACGGGCTCTATGCCTACCAACTGGCCGTGGTGCTCGACGATGCCTGGCAGGGGATCACCGATATCGTGCGCGGCGCCGACCTGCTGGACTCCACCCCGCGCCAGCTCTATCTGCAGGAACTGCTGGGCCTGCCCCAGCCACGCTACCTGCATGTGCCGCTGATCACCCAGCCGGATGGCCACAAGCTCGGCAAATCCTATCGTTCGCCGCCACTGACGGAAGACCAGGCCCCGCCGCTGTTACTGCGCGCCCTAAGGGCCCTGGGCCAGAAACCACCAGCCGACCTGGCCGATGCCAGCGTGGCGGAAATCATGAGGTGGGGAATCCATCACTGGGACGCGTCGCTGATTCCGCGCACACTGAACGTACCGGAAGCGCAATTGAACTGACGCCACTTGCAGGTTGGCGCCCATCCGTTACCATCGCCGCACGTTTTCGGGCACGCACACAATAAAGAGAGGCCGAGATGTACATCTATCGCTTGGTCCTGCTCCTGGTAGTGGGGATCTATCTGTTCTCCCCCGCCATCATGGATTGGTGGATCGATGCTACTGGCGCCTGGTATCGCCCGTATCTGCTCTGGCTGATTCTGATCGTCGTGACCTTCATCCTGCAGAGTCAAAAAGATGCCGATGAGCTTTAGCCTGACCCAGATGATCCTGGCCAGCGCCGCCTATCTACTGGTGCTGTTCGGGGTGGCCTGGATCAGCGAGCGCGGCATGATCCCGCGCTCGATCATTCGCCACCCGCTGACCTACACCCTGTCGCTGGGAGTCTATGCCAGCGCCTGGGCCTTCTACGGCACCGTGGGCCTGGCCTACCAGTACGGCTACGGCTTCCTTTCCAGCTACCTGGGAGTATCGGGGGCCTTCCTGCTGGCGCCCGTACTGTTGTATCCGATCCTCAAGATCACCCGCACCTACCAACTGTCATCCCTGGCCGACCTGTTCGCCTTCCGTTTCCGCAGCACCTGGGCCGGCGCACTGACCACTATCTTCATGCTGGTGGGGGTATTGCCGCTACTGGCCCTGCAGATCCAGGCGGTGGCCGACTCCATCGGCATCCTGACCCATGAGCCGGTGCAACATCGGGTGGCCCTGAGCTTCTGCGCACTCATCACACTGTTCACTATCTTCTTCGGCTCACGGCACATCGCCACCCGGGAAAAACACGAAGGCCTGGTGTTCGCCATCGCCTTCGAGTCGGTGATCAAGCTGATCGCCATCGGCAGTGTCGGCCTGTACGCGTTGTACGGGGTGTTCGACGGGCCGCAACAGCTGGAGCTATGGCTGCTGCAAAACCAGACCGCCCTCGCGGCGTTGCATACCCCCCTGCAAGAAGGCCCATGGCGCACACTGCTGCTGGTGTTCTTCGCCTCGGCGATCGTCATGCCGCACATGTACCACATGACCTTCACCGAAAACCTCAACCCCCGCGCCCTGGTCAGCGCCAGTTGGGGCCTGCCGCTGTTCCTGTTGCTGATGAGCCTGGCAGTACCGCTGATCCTCTGGGCCGGACTCAAGCTTGGCGCCACCACCAACCCGGAATACTTCACCCTGGGTATCGGCATTGCCGCCAATAGCCCGGCCCTGGCACTGATGGCCTATATCGGTGGGCTCTCGGCGGCCAGTGGCCTGATCATCGTCACCACGCTGGCCCTCTCGGGGATGGCCCTGAACCACCTGGTACTGCCGCTTTACCAACCACCAGCGGAAGGCAATATCTACCGCTGGCTGAAGTGGACCCGCCGGGCCCTGATCGTCGCCATCATCATGGCCGGCTATGCCTTCTACCTGCTGCTGGGGGCCGAGCAGGACCTGGCCAACCTGGGGATCGTGGCGTTCGTCGCGACCCTGCAATTCCTGCCTGGAGTGCTCTCGGTCCTGTACTGGCCGACCGCCAATCGCCGGGGCTTCATCGCCGGTTTGCTGGCCGGGATCCTGGTGTGGATGGTGACCATGCTGCTGCCGCTGATCGGCAACCTGCAAGGGTTCTACATCCCGCTGCTGAACATGATCTACGTCCTCGACGACACCAGTTGGCACATGGCAGCCATTGCCTCGTTGGCAGCCAACGTCCTGATGTTCACCCTGGTCTCGTTGTTCACCAATGCCAGTTCCGAGGAGGCCAGCGCCGCGGAAGCCTGCGCAGTGGATAACGTACGCCGCCCTCAGCGTCGGGAACTGCACGCGGCATCGCCCCAGGAGTTCGCCACCCAGCTGGCCAAGCCCCTGGGTGCCAAGGCTGCACAGAAGGAAGTGGAACAAGCCTTGCGCGATCTCTACCTGCCTTTCGATGAGCGCCGACCCTATGCCCTGCGGCGCCTGCGCGACCGGATCGAAGCCAACCTCTCAGGCCTGATGGGCCCCAGCGTTGCACAGGACATGGTGGAAACTTTCCTGCCCTACAAGGCTGGCGGCGAGAATTACGTGACCGAGGACATTCACTTCATTGAAAGCCGGCTCGAGGACTACCACTCGCGCCTGACCGGTCTGGCTGCCGAGCTCGACGCCCTGCGGCGCTATCACCGGCAAACCTTGCAAGAACTGCCGATGGGTGTTTGCTCCCTGGCCAAGGACCAGGAAATCCTGATGTGGAACAAGGCCATGGAGGAACTCACCGGGATCCCTGCCCAGCACGTGGTGGGATCGCGCCTGGGCACCATCGCCAACCCCTGGAAAGACCTGTTGCAAGGCTTCATCGACCTGCCGGACGAGCACTTGCACAAGCAGCACCTGGCCCTGGACGGCCAGACGCGTTGGTTGAACCTGCACAAGGCCGCGATCGACGAGCCCTTGGCTCCAGGCAATAGTGGGCTGGTGCTGCTGGTGGAAGACCTGACCGAGACCCAGACCCTGGAAGACAAGCTGGTGCATTCAGAACGACTGGCCAGCATCGGGCGCCTGGCCGCCGGGGTGGCCCATGAGATCGGCAACCCGGTCACCGGCATCGCCTGCCTGGCGCAGAACCTGCGTGAAGAGCGTGAAGAAGACGGCGAGCTGACGGAAATCAGTGGGCAGATCCTCGAACAGACCAAGCGCATCTCGCGCATCGTCCAATCCTTGATGAGCTTTGCCCACGCCGGTAGCCACCAGCACAACGACGAAGCGGTGTGCCTGGCGGAAGTGGCCCAGGACGCCATTGGCCTGCTGGCATTGAACCGACGCAATTTCGAGGTGCAGTTCTTCAATTTATGCGATCCCGACCACTGGGTCGATGGCGACCCCCAGCGCCTGGCCCAGGTCCTGATCAACCTGCTGTCGAACGCCCGTGACGCCTCTCCTCCCGGTAGCGCCGTACGCGTCAAGAGCGAGGCTTTCGAGCACACGGTAGACCTGATCGTGGAGGACGAAGGCAGTGGCATTCCGAAGAACATCATGGACCGATTGTTCGAACCGTTTTTCACCACCAAGGACCCAGGGGAAGGCACCGGACTGGGCCTTGCACTGGTCTATTCCATCGTTGAAGAGCATTATGGACAAATCACCATCGACAGCCCGGCCGATCCACAGAGCCAGCGCGGCACCCGTATCCGAGTGACCTTACCGCGCCATGTCGAAGCGACGTCCGCTGTGAACTGAGACCGTCGAGAGAATTGAATCAATGCCGCATATTCTGATCGTCGAAGACGAAACCATCATCCGCTCCGCCCTGCGACGCCTGTTGGAACGCAACCAGTATCAGGTCAGCGAAGCCGGCTCAGTGCAGGAAGCACAGGAACGCTTCAGTATCCCCACGTTCGATCTGATCGTCAGTGACCTGCGCTTGCCTGGTGCCCCGGGTACCGAGCTGATCAAGCTCGGCCAGGGCAAACCAGTACTGATCATGACCAGCTACGCCAGCCTGCGCTCGGCCGTGGACTCGATGAAAATGGGCGCGGTGGACTATATCGCCAAGCCTTTCGACCACGATGAAATGCTCCAGGCCGTGGCGCGGATCCTGCGGGATCGGCAAAACGTCGAGCAGATGACGGCCGAACGCCCGGCAGGCAAGACCGGCACTGGGACCGAAAAGGCCGGGAACGCGAACGGCGAGATCGGCATCATCGGCTCCTGCGCACCGATGCAGGATCTGTACGGCAAGATCCGCAAGGTCGCGCCCACCGACTCCAACGTCTTGATCCAGGGCGAGTCCGGGACCGGCAAGGAGCTGGTAGCGCGGGCACTGCACAACCTGTCCAAGCGGGCCAAGGCCCCCATGATCTCGGTGAACTGTGCCGCCATTCCGGAGACCCTGATCGAATCCGAGCTGTTCGGCCACGAGAAAGGCGCATTCACCGGCGCCAGCGCTGGTCGGGCCGGCCTGGTGGAAGCAGCCGATGGCGGCACCTTGTTCCTCGACGAAATTGGCGAACTGCCTCTAGAAGCCCAGGCGCGCCTGCTGCGCGTACTGCAGGAAGGTGAAATTCGCCGCGTCGGCTCGGTACAGTCGCAGAAAGTCGACGTACGCCTCATCGCCGCGACCCACAGGGATCTGAAGAGCCTGTCGAAGATCGGCCAGTTCCGCGAGGACTTGTACTATCGCCTGCACGTAATTGCCTTGAAGTTACCGGCCTTGCGCGAGCGCGGCGCGGATGTGAATGAAATCGCCAACGCTTTCCTGGCCCGCCAGAGCGCACGTATCGGCCGCACGGACCTGAAATTCTCCGCCGATGCCGAACAGGCGATTCGACATTACTCATGGCCGGGTAACGTGCGTGAACTGGAAAACGCGGTGGAGCGCGCAGTGATCCTGTGCGAAAGCCCAGAGATTTCCGCGGACCTACTGGGTATCGATATCGAATTGAGTGATCTGGAGGACGACGACTTCGTCAGCCTGGCACCCCAGCCAGGGGCTACCAGCCACGAGCCGACCGAAGATCTGTCACTGGAAGATTACTTCCAGCATTTTGTCCTGGAACACCAGGACCACATGACCGAGACCGAATTGGCCCGCAAGCTGGGCGTCAGCCGCAAATGCCTGTGGGAGCGACGTCAGCGCCTGGGCATTCCACGTCGCAAGAGTGGCGCGACCAGCGAAAGCTGATACCTGCACAACCTGGATGAGGTAACGCCGGGTTTGTGAAAAAAACTGTTACCCCTGTAAGGGGACGTAACAAAAGCCGGGGCTAAAGGTAACGAAGCCCCGGTTTTTTTTGTCTTGAAAAAACCTGCCCGACCCGTTTAACCCCTTGTTTTATTGGGGTTTGCAAAAGTTGGCACGGCACCTGCTATATGTTTGGTACAAGAACAATAACAAGCACTGCACAAGACAATAAAAATAAGACGAATCGACTCACGCATAACAAAAACAACACGGCGGAGGCGCAGCTAACTGATTCTTTTGAAGAGGCGTTGTATTTGGGGCGTGCCCCACAACCAGGCTGAGAACAACAAAAACTGCCCTAAAGCAGAGCCTGAACTGGTTGGATCGAAAGATCATTGCAACTCAGCGATCAAAGCAATCCGTTTGCTCTTGGCTCCCGATTGGGAGGGTCACTCTGGACAAACCAGGTGACGAGGGCGTTAAACAAAAACAAGAAGCCCGAAATCGAATAATAAAAACAGAGCACGCAACTATTCTGGGGGAGCTTCGGCTCCCCTTGTGGTTTCTGGAATTTGCTCTGGCTCTCCTGGCGGCACAAACCAATAGTCTTGTGCACAAGTCGCGGCAGCTTCCTACACCATCCTTCGACTAAATGCTAGAATCACCGCCCATCATGCGGTCATTCTTCGTTTTTGGCCGAACATTCCTTCAAACAGTGCATCCCATGCTGAAGAAGCTGTTCCAGTCATTCCGTTCTCCCGTACGTCGTACGCAACACAAACGCAGCACCCCTGAAGTGCTCAATAGCAGCCAGCACTCGCTACAACGTGCTCAATTCAGCCGGTATGCGGTGAGTATCGTCGAGCGCCTGCAGAACGCCGGTTACCAGGCCTACCTGGTAGGTGGCTGCGTGCGCGACATGCTGCTCAATATCACTCCCAAGGACTTCGACGTCGCCACCAGTGCCACACCGGAGCAGGTCAGGGCCGAGTTTCGCAATGCGCGGATCATCGGTCGTCGCTTCAAGCTGGTGCATATCCACTTCGGACGCGAGATCATCGAGGTCGCGACCTTTCGCGCAAACCATCCGCAAAACGAAGACGAAGAGGACAACAACCAGTCCTCGCGTAACGAAAGCGGGCGGATCCTGCGGGACAATGTCTATGGCACCCTGGAAGAAGACGCGCAACGCCGCGACTTCACCATCAATGCCCTGTACTACGATCCGGTCAGCGAGCGGATCCTCGATTACGCCAATGGCGTCCATGACATCCGCAACAACCTCGTGCGCCTGATCGGCGACCCACGCAAGCGCTACCAGGAAGACCCGGTACGCATGTTGCGTGCCGTGCGCTTCGCGGCAAAGCTGAACTTCGGCATCGAGAAACACACTGCCGCGCCGATCCGCGAACTGGCCCCCATGCTGCGGGAAATTCCTTCGGCACGCCTGTTCGAAGAAGTGCTCAAGCTGTTCCTTTCCGGCCACGCTGCCGACACCTTCGAAATGCTGGTGGACCTGCAGCTGTTCGATCCTTTGTTCCCGGCTAGCGCCGAGGCCCTGGAATACAACCCGACCTATACCCATACGCTGATCAGCGAAGCCCTGATCAACACCGACCTGCGGATCAAGCAGAACAAGCCGGTGACCCCTGCCTTCCTGTTCGCCGCCTTGCTCTGGCCCGCCCTGCCCGCTCGAGTGCTGCACCTGCAAGAGCGCGGCATGCCGCCAATCCCGGCCATGCAGGAAGCCGCCCACGAACTGATCGCCGAACAGTGCCAGCGCATAGCCATTCCCAAGCGCTTCACCATGCCGATCCGCGAAATCTGGGACATGCAGGAACGCCTGCCACGGCGCAGCGGCAAGCGGGCCGACCAGTTACTGGATAACCCACGCTTTCGCGCCGGCTACGACTTCCTGCTGCTGCGAGAAAGCGCAGGCGAACAGACAGAAGGCCTGGGCGAATGGTGGACCGACTACCAGGACGCCAACGACTCCGAACGCCGTGACATGATCCGCGACTTGAGCGGCAAGGACGATACAGCCGGCGCCCCACGCAAGCGTCGGCGCAGTGGCGGCGCCAAGCGCAAGCGCACTGGTTCTTCGGACGCCTAGTGATGGAGCGGATCTACATCGGCATGGGCAGCAATCTGGCTGCCCCTGAAGAACAACTGCGCAGCGCCGTCGAAGCGCTGGCGCAGTTACCGCAAAGCCGGCTATACGGTGTATCGGCGTTCTACCAGAGCGACTCCCTGTTGCCTGGGCAACCTCGCTACACCAATGCCGTGGCAGCGCTGGACAGCACTCTGCCCCCTCTGGCCCTGCTCGATGCCTTGCAAGCCATCGAAAACCAGCAAGGTCGCGAGCGCAATGAGCGCTGGGGCCCCCGGACCCTGGACCTGGACATCCTGCTGTTCGGTGATCGACTGATCGATGAGCCGCGCCTGAAAGTCCCCCACTACCATATGCAGGCACGCCCCTTTGTCCTTTATCCCTTGGCCGAGTTGGCTCCTGCCGACCTGCAATTGGCCGATGGCCGAACCTTGCAGGAACTGCTCGCGGCCTGCCCATTTGTCGGCCTGGAGCGCCTGGCCTGATCGCTGAAACGCATCAGTAACGCGGGTAACACCAGCGGCGTAACAATGCGGTAACACATCTAATTGACTTCCAGGGTTCTCCTCACGACTATAGGCGTCCCGTTGCCGCCATCAAGGCGCTAAAGGGCGCAATTCAAGTGAGGCTTGTTCGCGGCACCCTCAGGAAACGCCAGGCAGAGGCAGTTATGCAACGGCGGATCAACCGCTGCCAGCCGCCCTCTTCCACGCACAGCATGCTGTGCTCATGCTCCACAGGTGAATCCCGGGACCGCTTTCACATCGCTTGGAACCAGGCTGTATAAGCACGACAAAAGACCGTGCGCCTGAACAACGAAGAATCACGCGCGTTACTCGCAGTAGTTTCCAAAGCGCCTGAATGAGGACCCCTTTTCATGCCAGATATCACGTTGACCACCCTGCAAAGCCTCAAGCAGAAAGGTGAAAAGATCACCATGTTGACCTGCTACGACGCGACCTTCGCCCATACCTGCTGCGAAGCCGGCGTCGAAGTCCTGCTGGTCGGCGACTCCCTGGGTATGGTCCTGCAGGGGCACGACAGCACGCTACCGGTCACCAATGCCGACATGGCCTATCACGTCGCAGCGGTGAAGCGCGGCAACAGCGGGGCACTGATCCTCGCCGACCTGCCTTTCATGTCCTACGCCACCACCGAGCAGGCACTGCACAGCTCGGCCCAGCTGATGCAGGCCGGTGCGCACATGGTCAAGATCGAAGGTGCAGCCTGGCTGGCCGACTCGGTCCGCCTGCTGAACGAACGCGGTGTTCCGGTTTGCGTTCACATGGGGTTGACCCCACAAACAGTGAACGTACTAGGTGGTTACAAAGTCCAGGGACGCAACGAGAACCAGGCCCGACAAATGCGCGCCGATGCCATCGCCCTGGAACAAGCCGGCGCGGCGATGCTGCTGCTGGAGTGCGTACCCAGCGAGCTGGCAGCGGAAATCACCCAGGCCGTGAAGATCCCGGTCATCGGTATCGGTGCCGGTAGCGCCACCGACGGCCAGGTGCTGGTACTCCACGATATGCTGGGCCTGTCCCTCACCGGCCGCTCGCCCAAATTCGTCAAGAACTTCATGGCAGGCAAGGACAGTATCCAGGCTGCGCTGAGCACCTATGTGCAAGAAGTCAAAGCCGTCACCTTCCCTGGCGCCGAACACGGATTCTCCGCATGAACACTGTCAAGACAGTCCGTGAACTACGCGCAGCCGTCGCGCGCGCGCGTAGCGAAGGCAAGCGCATCGGCTTCGTGCCGACCATGGGCAACCTGCATAGCGGCCATGCCGCCCTGGTGGCCAAGGCGGCCCAGCGTGTCGATTTCGTGGTCGCCAGTATCTTCGTCAACCCGTTGCAGTTCGGCGCCGGCGAAGACCTGGACAAGTACCCGCGCACCCTGGCTGCCGACCAGGAGAAACTGCTCCAGGCCGGCTGCCACCTGCTGTTCGCCCCAAGCGTCGAGGAAATGTACCCCGACGGCATGGCCGGGCAGACCCGGGTCAGCGTTCCCCAGCTCTCGGACGGCCTGTGCGGTGCCAGTCGCCCAGGACATTTCGAAGGCGTGGCCACAGTGGTCAGCAAGCTGTTCAACATGGTGCAGCCCGACCTTGCCGTGTTCGGCCAGAAGGACTACCAGCAACTGGCGGTCATTCGCGCCCTGGTGCATGACCTGAACATGCCGATCCAGATCATCGGTGAGCCGACGGTACGTGCCGCCGACGGCCTGGCACTGTCCTCGCGCAACGGCTACCTGAGCGAAGAACATCGGGCTATCGCTCCGGTGCTGTATCGCAGCCTGAGCCAGATTGCCCAGGCGATCAGGGAGGGTGAGCGCGACTACCCCAAGCTGCTGGCCGAACAGCAACGCCAACTGGAGGCGGCAGGACTGCGCCAGGACTACCTGGAGATCCGCCAGGCCCAGAACCTGCGCCCCGCCACATTCGAAGACCGTGACCTGGTGATCCTGGTCGCGGCCTACCTGGGCTCGACCCGACTGATCGACAACCTGCACCTGAACCTCGACGCGCCAGCCTGAGCGGCCGATTGCCCGAACCCCAAGCTTCGGGCAAACTGCCGCCGGCCGGGGCCTGTAGACAATTCTACAGGCCCCGATCGAGAATCTGGCCCAGCCAGTATCCAGGTCATGCCAACCGTATAGCCCAGATCCAGATCGACCAGCCCCAATCCCGTTTCTTAACACTCAAAGCCTGCATGCTGCCTGCTCGACCCGGCCTGTACGAAAATTGTGCCGACCGCAAGTCGGACAAAACCAAGACAGAACAGCACGCCGGAGTTACTGTTGCCCTCCCGGATGATTAATCGAATCAGCACCGGACGGAGCAAATGAAAGTCCTTGGGCCATATCGGACTTCTGGGGCTTTTCAGTGTCCAAAAGGCAGTTCAAGCAAAAGGAAAACCGCAGCGATGGCGTACTACCGCACTCCTCACGACGTTACCGCTCTGCCCGCCTGGCAGGCGTTGAAAGACCACCGCCAAGCCATGCAGGACTTCAGCATGCGCGAGGCGTTCAATGCCGACCCGCCGCGCTTCAGCCAATTCACTCTGAGCAGCTGCGGCCTGTTTCTCGACTACTCCAAGAACCTGATCAACAGCCAGACCCGCGACCTGCTGGTTAGCCTGGCGCAAGAAGTCGGCCTGGCCGATGCGATCAAGTCCATGATGACTGGCGAGCTGGTCAATGCTTCCGAAGCTCGCCCGGCACTGCATACAGCCCTGCGCCGCCCAGTTGGCGACAAGCTGTCGGTGAACGGCGTCAACGTGATGCCGGAAGTACACAAGGTGCTGAACCAGATCACCGAACTGGTGGGCCGTATCCACGACGGCCTGTGGCGCGGCTATACCGAGAAGCCCATCACCGATGTGGTGAACATCGGCATCGGCGGCTCCTTCCTCGGCCCGGAACTGGTCTCCGAAGCCCTGCTGTCGTATACCCACAAGGGCGTGCGCTGCCACTACCTGGCCAATATCGATGGCAGTGAGTTCCACGAGCTTTCAGCGAAGATTCGTGCTGAAACCACGCTGTTCATCGTTTCCTCCAAATCGTTCAACACCCTCGAAACCCTGAAGAACGCCCAGGCTGCACGGGCCTGGTACCTGGCCCAGGGGGGCTCCGAGGCGGAGTTGCACCGCCACTTCATCGCAGTGTCGAGCAACAATGCGGCCGCGGTAGCCTTCGGTATCCGTGAAGAGAACATCTTCCCGATGTGGGACTGGGTTGGTGGGCGCTATTCGCTGTGGTCGGCCATCGGCCTGCCGATCGCCCTGGCCATCGGCATGTCCAACTTCAAGGAACTGCTGTCCGGTGCCTACACCATGGACCAGCACTTCCAGAACGCCCCGTTCGAACAGAACATGCCGGTGCTGCTGGCCCTGCTGGGTGTGTGGTACGGCAACTTCTGGGGCGCGCAAAGCCACGCGATCCTGCCGTACGACCACTACCTGCGCAACATCACCAAGCACCTTCAACAACTGGACATGGAGTCCAACGGCAAGAGCGTGCGCCAGGACGGAAGCCCGGTGAATACCGATACCGGCCCGGTAATCTGGGGTGGCGTCGGCTGCAACGGGCAACATGCCTACCACCAGCTGCTGCACCAGGGTACCCAGTTGATCCCTGCCGACTTCATCGTGCCGATCGTCAGCTTCAACCCGGTGGCCGACCATCATCAATGGCTGTACGCCAACTGCCTGTCCCAGAGCCAGGCCCTGATGCTGGGCAAGACCCGCGCCGAAGCCGAGAGCGAGCTGCGGGACAAAGGCCTGAGCGAGGCCGAAGTGCAACGGCTGGCACCGCACAAAGTGATCCCAGGCAATCGCCCGAGCAACACCCTGGTAGTGGAGCGCATCAGCCCACGGCGCCTTGGCGCACTGGTAGCGTTGTACGAACACAAGGTATTCGTGCAGAGCGTGATCTGGGGCATCAACGCCTTCGACCAATGGGGCGTGGAGCTGGGCAAGGAACTGGGCAAGGGCGTCTACAGCCGCCTGGTGGGCAGCGACGAAACCCTGGCCGAGGATGCCTCGACCCAAGGCCTGATCAACTACTTCCGTGGTCGCCACCGCGGCTGATCGTCTGCATCCATGGGGGCCGGCTTGCCGGCTCCCATTCGGGCCCTGGCCCTTGAACCTTGCCCCCACATGCGCGCACCCTTGGACCTTGTCGCCAAACAAGCACAAGGAGCCGTCATGTTCGATATCAGCATTTTTCCGAAAGCCGATGCCGTCCGCCAGGCAGCCCAACTGAGCCAGGACGACTACCTCCACCTCTATCGCCAGTCCATCGAGCAGCCAGAACTGTTCTGGGCCGGGCAAGCCAAACGTTTCCTGCACTGGAGCCAGCCCTGGGCCGAGGTGCATCGCTATGACAGCCACACTGGCCAGGCCAGCTGGTTCCGCGGCGGCCAGCTCAATGTCAGCTACAACTGCATCGATCGCCACCTGGAGACACGCGGCGACCAGGCCGCGATCATCTGGGAAGGCGACGACCCTGCCGAATCCCTGCGCATCACCTACCGCACCTTGCACCAACAGGTCTGCCGCCTGGCCAACCTGCTCAAGAGCCGCGGCGTGAAGAAAGGCGACCGGGTGTGCATCTACATGCCGATGATCCCCGAGGCCGCCTACGCCATGCTCGCCTGCACCCGCATCGGTGCCGTGCATTCGGTGGTGTTCGGCGGTTTCTCCCCGGAAGCCCTGCGCGACCGGATCCTCAACGCCGATTGTCACACCCTGATCACCGCTGACGAAGGCCTGCGCGGCGGCAAGCTGGTGCCGCTTAAAAGCAATGTCGACAAAGCCCTGCTCAACTGCCCGGACGTCAGCAGCGTGATCATGGTGCAGCGCACCGGCGCTGCAGTGAGTTGGGTCGACGGCCGTGACATCCATTATGAGCAGGCCATGGCCGCCAGCAGCGACCAGTGCGCGCCCGAGCCGATGGACGCCGAGGACCCGCTGTTCATCCTCTACACCTCCGGCAGCACCGGCAAACCCAAGGGGGTGCTGCACACCACCGGCGGCTACCTGCTGCAGGTGGCCATGACCTTCAAGTACGTCATGGACTACCGCGACGGCGAGGTCTTCTGGTGCACCGCCGATGTCGGCTGGGTCACCGGCCACAGCTACATTCTCTACGGCCCATTGGCCAACGGCGCCACCACGCTGATTTTCGAAGGGGTACCCAACCACCCCAGCACTTCGCGCTTCTGGGAGGTGGTGGACAAGCATCGGGTGAACATCTTCTACACCGCGCCCACCGCCTTGCGCGCGTTGATGCGTGAAGGCAGCGGCCCGCTGCGCAACAGCTCGCGCGCCAGCCTGCGCCTGCTCGGCAGTGTCGGTGAACCGATCAATCCTGAAGCCTGGGAATGGTATTTCAACGCTGTGGGCGAACAACGCTGCCCGATCGTCGATACCTGGTGGCAGACCGAGACCGGCGGCATCATGCTCAGCCCGCTGGCCAGCACCCGGCTGATAAAGCCTGGCTGTGCCATGGCACCGATGTTCGGCGTGCAGCCGGTGTTACTGGACGACCAAGGCCAGGAGATCCAGGGCGCCGGCAGCGGCATTATGGTGCTCAAGGGCAGTTGGCCGGGGCAGATCCGTACCGTCTATGGCGACCCGCAACGCATGATCGAGACTTACTTCGCGCCCTATCCGGGCTACTACTTCACCGGCGATGGCGCCCGTCGCGACGAAGACGGCAGCTACTGGATCACCGGGCGCATCGATGACGTAATCAACGTCTCCGGACACCGTATCGGTACCGCGGAAGTGGAAAGCGCCCTGGTACTCCACGACGACATTGCCGAAGCCGCGGTGGTAGGTTACCCCCACGACCTCAAGGGCCAGGGGATCTATGCCTTTGTCACCCCGATGCAAGGCGTCGAGCCTGGCGAGCAGTTGAAGCAGGAATTGCTCGCCCTGGTCAGTCGAGAAATCGGCAGTTTTGCCAAGCCCGATCTGATCCAGTGGGCACCGGCATTGCCCAAGACCCGCTCAGGCAAGATCATGCGACGTATCTTGCGCAAGATCGCCTGCAACGAACTGGACAGCCTGGGCGATACCTCAACCCTGGCAGACCCTGGCGTGGTGAATGGGCTGATCGACAAACGCCTGAACAGCTGAAACCGGAGCGGCCCCGGCCGCGCCGCCTTTTTCATTATCCGCAGCGAGTCGCCATGGAATTCATTCGCAGCCGTATCGAAAGCCAGGTCATGAGCCTCTCCGGCCTGTCCCTGGGCCAGCTCGACCTGGAAAACCCCAAGGGCGACCCTGGCCTGTTCGGCCCGGGCGCGGTCTGCTGGCAAGTACACGCCGACTTCAGCAGCATGCTGATTGGCGGTATCAGCGCCTTGCTGATGCAGGCGTTGCATCCCCTGGCCCTGGCCGGGGTCTGGGACCATTCGAACTTCCGCCAGGACCTGATCGGTCGCCTGCGGCGCACCGGGCAGTTCATTTCCGGAACCACCTTCGGCTCACGCCAGGACGCCGAATGGTTGATCGATAAAGTCCGCGGTATCCACTTGCATATCACCGGCACTGCACCCGATGGGCGAGCTTATGCCGCCAGCGATCCTGACCTGCTGACCTGGGTGCACGTTGCCGAAGTCAGCAGCTTTCTCGCCGCCCACCTGCGCTATCTCAACCCGCATCTGTCAGGAACGGACCAGGATCGCTACTACGATGAAGTCGCCCTGATTGCCGAGCGCCTTGGCGCCCGGAATGTGCCTCGCTCGCGCAGGGCCGTGGCCGACTACCTGCAAGCCATGCGTGCGCAACTATTGTGCGACGAGCGCAGCCGCGAAGTATTGCGCTTGCTGCTGGCCGCTCCAGCCCCCAGCCGGCTGGCCAAGCCCTTTGGCTCATTGATGATGCAGGCCGGAATCGACCTGTTGCCCGACTGGGCCAGTGCCCTGCTCGGCGTCAACCAGCTCCCCCTGCAGCGCCAGCTGATCCGCGCCAGTATCAAACGCAGCGCACCGATGCTGCGCTGGGCAGTACGCGACAGCTCCGCGCACCGGGCTAGACGGCGCATGGGCCTGTAGAAACCGACCGGCCAAGGTCAATGACGGCGCCATCGCCCACCCGATCGGCGCCTCGGGCTGCCGATATTGGTGACCCCGCTGCATGAAATGCTCTAGCGCGATGCCAGGAAAGGCCTGGCCATCGAGCGCTAACCCCGTACATCCGTAGGAGCGAGGCTTGCCCGCGAGACAAACGTCATGACACCGCCGTGCATCAGGCACAGCGCGTGTTCGTTGAAGATTTATCGTGGGCAAGCCTCGCTCCTACAGACAACAGAAGCCCACCACCGCGCGCACCGCCTACAAGCACTAAACGAAGCTGGTAAACTGCCCCGCCCAATCATTCGCAAGGCGCCCGCATGTCTTCCTTGAACCAGGCGCTGCGCGCCGCCCTCGATCATCGCCAAGACCTGCTCGCCGAGCTGCACCAGCAAGGCACCGATTGCTATCGCCTGTTCCATGGCAGCCAGGAAGGCGCCGGCGGCCTGACCATCGACCGATATGGCCCGCAACTGCTGGTCCAGAGCTTTCACCAGCCACTGGAACGCGATGCCCTGCTGCAACTGCATGAGATCGTCGACCAGCGCCTGGAACTGTCTAGCCTGCTGGTCTACAACGACCGCTCCCGGAGCAATTCGCGTATCGCCCGTGAAGACTCGGTGTACCGCGCCGAAGACGCCGCGCTGGAAGATCTCGTCGGCCATGAGTGGGGCCTGAACTATCGGGTTCGCGGGCGTCATACCGGACAGGACCCCTTGCTGTTCCTCGACCTGCGCAATGCCCGGGGCTGGGTCAAGCGCCACAGTGCCGGCAAGAGCGTGCTCAACCTCTTTGCCTATACCTGTGGTGTCGGGCTCTGCGCTGCCGCAGGTGGCGCTCGCGAGGTCTGCAACCTGGACTTCGCCGAAGGCAATCTGGCGGTCGGTCGGGAGAACGCCCAGCTCAATCCACAGTTGCCATCGATGGAGTTCGTGCAGTCAGATTATTTTCCGGCGATCCGCCAGTTGGCAGGCCTGCCCATCAGCCAGCGACGTGGGCAGAAACTGCCCAGCTACCCACGCCTGGAACAACGCCAGTACGACCTGGTGCTGCTGGACCCCCCAGCCTGGGCCAAGAGCGCCTTTGGCACCGTCGACCTGCTGCGCGATTACCAAAGCCTGCTCAAACCCGCGCTATTGGCCACCGCCGAGGATGGCGTACTGATCTGCTGTAACAACCTGGCCAAGGTCTCGATGCAGGACTGGCGCGAACAAGTTCTGCGCTGCGCCGAGAAAGCCGGGCGCCCGGTGCGGGATTGCCAGGTCCTGCCACCCGCCTCGGACTTCCCCTCCCTGGATGGCCATCCACCGTTGAAAACCCTGGTCCTGCAACTCTGAAGCGATGTCATAAATCTGAACAATCCTGAAAAATGGACTGGTTTCGGAACCGTAAACGCGTGCCATACTCCAAGGCACATTTGATTCAAAAGATGAAGCCTCGCATGACCAAAGGATTGATTCGCGCTACCTGCGCCTTGTTGACCGCTCTCGCCCTTTACAGTCTGCTGGGCTTTTTCATTTTGCCGGGTATCGCCCTGCGCGTGGCCAACCAACAATTGGCCAACTACGCCACGACCCCTGCGCATATCCAACGCATCGAACTCAACCCTTTCAGCCTTGAACTGACGGTCTGGGGCCTGGGCATTGGCGAGCCGGGCAAAGAGCAAGTGGCCTTCGAGCGCCTCTATGCCAACCTGCAACTGGACAGCCTGTGGACTCGCGCCCTGCACCTGGCGGATGTGGAGCTGGACCAGCCCAAGACCGAGATCCTTTTCGACAAGGAGGGCAAGCTCAACCTCCTGGGCCTGTTCAAGCTCCCGGCCAGCGAACCCACGCCCAGCGATCCTGAGGCCAAGCCCTTCCCCGTCCGTATCGAGCGCATCAAGCTGGCCGGTGGCTACGTGCATTTTCAGGATTTGCGCCCCAGCGAGCCCATCGAGTTCCTCTACAACAAGCTCGACTTCGAGCTGAAGAACCTCAGCACCCTGCCTGACGACAGCGCCGACATGACCCTGGTGGCGACCGGTCCTGATGGCGGGCAGATCGACTGGAGCGGTAACTTCAGCGTGACCCCATTGGCGTCCGAAGGCACCTTGAAAGTCACCGACGGCAAGATGAAAGCCTGGTGGCCTTACGTTCGCGATGCCGTGCCGCTGGTGCTGGAAGAAGGCCAGGTGAGCCTCGACACCCATTACAAATTCAGCCTGGACAAAGGCACCGAGCTGTTGCTGGACAAGGCATCGATCAGCATCGCGCCCTTTGCCATCAAGGCGCCGGATGGCCGTCCCCTGGCGCGACTGGAGCGCCTGGACGTCAGCGAGACCACGGTGGACCTGGCCAAGCAGCAAGTCGTCGTCGGCAAGATCAGCAGCCAGAAACTTGAAACCTGGGCCGCCCGCGAAGCCGACGGCCAACTGGATTGGCAAAAGCTGTTCGCCAGCCAGCCCGCCAAACCGGCCCCCAAGCATGAGCCCGCCACCGCCGAAGCGCCCAAGGAGCCAACGGCGCCGAGCAAGCCCTGGCAGGTCCTGCTCAAGGACGTGCAATTGCGCAACTACCAGGTGCACCTGGCCGACCGCCAGGTCAAGCCGGCGGTCGCCCTGGAAGTGGGACCGCTGAACCTGGACCTGAAGAACTTCGACAGCCTCAACCAGTCGCCCTTCACCCTCAAGCTCGATACCGGCCTGGGCAAACAGGGTCGGATCGATGCCAGCGGCGAGGTCAACCTCAACCCCATCAGCGCCAAACTCAAGGTACAGACCAAGGACATCGACCTGCGCGTCGCCCAGTCCTACATCAGCCCATTCATTCGCCTGGAGCTGCGTAGCGGCATGCTCGGCAGCGATCTGGCGGTCGACCTGAAGAAGGTCGAACCGCTGGCCTTCAGCATCACCGGCCGGGCCAACGTGGATCAACTGCACACTCTGGACACTCTCAAGACCCGCGACTTCGTGAAGTGGAAGCAGGTGGTGGTGGAAGGCCTGAACTACCAGCATGGCGACAGCCTGAGCATCAGCCGCATCAACCTGATGCAGCCCTATGCGCGCTTTATCATCAACGATGACCGCACCACCAACGTCGACGACCTGCTGATCCCTCAACCGGCGGGCAGCGCCAGCAAATCCTCGGCCAAACCAGCGGCCAGCTCGAGCAAGCCCCTGGGCATCCACATCGGTGAAATCGCCATCAACGACGGCTCGGCCAACTTCGCCGACCTGACCCTGACGCCCAACTTCGCCACAGCCGTCCAGCAGCTCAACGGCCGGATCGGCACCATCGACAGTCGCCAGGCCAAGCCTGCGGATGTGGACGTCAAGGGCAAGGTCGATCGCTATGCGCCAGTGACCATCAAGGGCAGCGTCAACCCTTTCGATCCGATGTCGGCCCTGGATATCGCCACCAGCTTCAAGCGGGTGGAACTGACGACCCTGACGCCCTATTCCGGCAAGTTCGCAGGCTTTCGCATTCGCAAGGGACGGCTCAACCTCGACCTGCACTACATGATCACCAAGGGCCAGCTCAAGGCCGAGAACAAACTGGTGGTCGAACAACTGCAGTTGGGGGAAAAGGTCGACAGTCCGGACGCCGTGGACCTGCCAATTCGCCTGGCGGTGGCCCTGCTCAAGGACACCGACGGCAAGATTTCCATCGAGCTGCCGATCTCGGGCGACCTGAACAACCCGCAGTTCAGCGTCATGCCGATTGTCTGGCAAACCTTGCGCAACCTGGTGCTGCGCGCGGCCCAGGCACCGTTCAAGTTCATTGGAGGCCTGATCAGTGGTGGAGGGTCGGAAGACCTGGGTAGCGTGAGTTTCACCCCAGGCTCCAGCGAACTGAGCAAGGAATCCGAATCGTCACTGACCAATCTGGCCAAGGCGCTCCAGGAGCGCCCGACCCTGCGCCTGGAGATCGAAGGTACCAGCGCCCAGAGCAGCGACGGCCCGTTGATTGCCGAACAACGCCTGGAGCGCGAATACCAGTACAACTACTACAAGATCCTCCAGCGTCGCGGTGACAAGGTCCCTGCCCAAGCCTCGCTGCTGCAGGTGCCCGAAGGCGAGAAAGCCCCATTGCTCGAGGGCATCTATCGCACCCGCCTGAAACAACAGCCACCTGCGGAATGGAATCAGCTCAGTCGTGACGAGCGTAGCGCCAAGCTGCGTGAAGGCTTGATCAAGTACTGGGGCGCCAGCGAGGTGCTGTTGCGTCAGCTGGGCCAGGAACGAGCCAGCAGCATCAAGGACTTCCTGGTGGAAAAGGGCCAGTTGGCTGACGACCGGGTCTACTTCATCGACGCCAACCTGGGCCAGGCAGAAAGCAACGGCAATGTGATTACCCCTATGCATCTGGACAGCGAATGATCCTGGGGCGGAGCTGTCCCCTCTGACCGGCACCCTTGCTCATCAGGCGTTGATATCCGCCACTCAATAGAACAGGCCCCGACACCAAGTGCCGGGGCCTGTAATGATCACATCCCTGTGATCTTCGCATGAACCCTTGAAAGTAGTGGCAGGCACCAGCCTGCCGCTACCTCTCCCTGTCCAGGCAAGAACCTGTCGGCTTATTCAGCCTTCAAGCCATCGGCGGAGACCGCCTTCACGCCTTTGATCTTCTTGGTGATCGCCACCGCTGTGGCCTTTTGCGACTCGGTGATGGCCACGGTGGACGACAGGGACACGACGCCCTTGTTGGTTTCGACCTTGATATCAGTGCCGGGAATGCCTTTCTCGGTGACCAGATCGCTTTTCACCTTGGTGGTGATCCAGGTGTCGGAGGTGGCCTCTTTGGCCTTGGTCACTTCACCGGCAGCCACGACCATGGGCGACTGGGTGCTTTGGGTGGGCTGTGCAAAAGCTGCGTTGGCCATAGTCAGGGTCAGAGCGGTAGCGGTTGCAGCAGCGATAGCGAACTTCTTCATACGAGTAACTCCTGTTCTTCTGGGAAGCCTGCGCCGTGTCCTGGCAACAGGGTTATCAGGGATATTGCAGGCGCTGTGCCAACTCCCAATCAAACAAAATATCCATATAAATCAATATCTTATAAAAAACACAAAAATTCGGACTCATGCAAAATGCATGATGACGCGCATCTCTGCATGCAAGTTGCGAGTTCCTGGCGGCCAGCCGCCAGCCATTCAGGCCTCATCCGCACTACAGCCTTTGGGAGCATAGTCCGCCTCCACCGTGGTGATGCAGCTCCAACCGGTTGCCGCCGAACGCCTCAGGGTCAGGCTCTTGTCCAGCACTGGCCCCGGGGCATTGAGGATCGTGCAGGCGATGCTCCCTTCTCCAGTGGCTGCCGTGCCCGCAGCGCTCATCCGGCAATTGGATGTCTGTGCAATACCACCGGCCAGCGCCAAGGTCGGATCGGTGCCCTGCGCAAGCAGGTCCTCGACGCCCGCTTTCAGCGCCGAGGCCTCCGCCAGCGCAGCGACTACCTTGGCCCTGGCCTGGTACTTGGCGTAAAGCGGCATCGCCACCATCGCAAGGATGCCGATAATGGCGACCACCACTAGCAATTCGATCAGGGTAAAGCCGGACTGTCGTTTCATGGATTGCCTCCTGGCATGAACAGAAATTGCAAGAAAAGCCGCAAGGGCCATCAGACCCAAAGCACGCCCTGTGCCAGATGCCTCACCCCGCAATCCAGGCTCTACAGGGCAGAGGTCCAAGGCCTTCGCTGCAAGAAGTCGCACTAACTGACAAATTTCGTCAGCCTCTGTCGTTATCCGTCAGGGCTCCGGGAGCTAGGCTTGAAAGGGCAGGAAGGCATCTGCCTGTGCGGTAGTTCGCAACGAAATCCACCGTCTTATCAGGGATCGAACCATGGCGGTAAAAGCTTCCAGGACCAGCGTGTACCTCTGGCAAGGTACCGATAGCCGGGGTCATGTCATGAGCGGCGAACTGAGTGCCGCGAACCCGGCCCTGGTTGGGGCTCGCCTACGCAAGCAGGGCATCATCCCAACCAGGGTCCGCCGCAAACCTCGGTACGGGCTGCGTTTGGGAGCGCGGGTAAAATCACGGGACATCGCTTTGCTCACCCGCCAATTGGCAACGCTGTTCCAGGCTGGCGTACCGCTGCTGCAGTCCCTGGAAATCATTGCCGATAGCTTCGGCCAACCGTTGATCCGCCAGCTCCTGGGACAACTCAAGCACGATATCGAGGCCGGCTCCAACCTGGCCAACGCGCTGCGCAAACACCCACAACACTTCGACCCGTTGTACTGCAACCTGGTGGAGGCCGGCGAGCAGGCAGGGGCCCTGGATACACTGCTGGAGCGGATCGCCACCTACCAGGAAAAAAGCGAGCGTCTCAAGGCCCGCCTGAAGAAGGCCATGGTCTACCCCCTGGCAGTGATCGGCGTCGCGCTCATAGTCAGCAGCATCCTGCTGCTCAAAGTGGTTCCGCAATTCCAGAGTCTGTTCGCCGGCTTCAATGCCGAACTGCCCTGGCTGACCCAGAAGGTCATCGGTCTTTCATATTTCCTGCAGCAACACGGTGGAACCTCGCTGGCAGCCTGCCTGGGACTCGGGCTAGGTGGACGCCTGCTCTATCGTCGTTCTGCACGTCTACGCGATCATCTGGATGCAGGGTTGTTGCGCTTGCCCCTGGGTGGCGCCTTGCTGCACAAGTCTGCCGTGGCGCGCATGGCCCGTACCCTGGCCACCACCTTCGCTGCGGGAGTCCCCCTGGTTCAAGCCCTGGAGTCCGTCGCTGGTGCCAGCGGCAACCACATTCATCGACGCGCGATGGAGCGTATCCGCCTCCAGGTCGAAGGTGGCATGCAACTGAATTTCGCCATGCGTGCCAGCGGTGTTTTCCCTGACATGGCGATCCAGATGACCGCCATCGGTGAAGAATCCGGAACCCTGGATCATTTATTGGAAAAGGTAGCGGCGCATTATGAAACCGAGGTGGATAACCTGGTGGACAGCCTGACCAGCCTCATGGAGCCTTTGATCATGGTGATCCTGGGCAGTATCGTCGCAGCCTTGGTACTGGCGATGTACTTGCCCATTTTTCAACTCGGTACAGCGATCTGAACATGTCCTTGCCTGAAGTCCTTAGCCTTTATCCCCTGGTATTCGTAATGACCGGCCTACTGCTGGGGCTGATCGTCGGCAGTTTTCTCAATGTACTGGTCTGGCGTCTGCCACAGATGCTCGAGCGTGACTGGCGGGCCCAAGCCCATGAAATCCTGGGGCTACCTGCGGAGCCTGAAATCGCTCCCTATAACCTGCTGTTGCCCCATTCCCATTGCCCCAGCTGCGGAACACCTATCCGTCCCTGGCAGAATGTTCCGCTGATCAGCTATCTGTGGCTGCGTGGCCGCTGCGCCCATTGCCAAACCAGCATCAGCCTGCGCTATCCCCTGACCGAACTGGCTTGCGGCCTGCTCTCGGCGTTCGTAGCCTGGCATTTCGGTTTTGGCTGGCCAGCCGGCTTGATGCTGCTTCTGAGCTGGGGCTTGCTGGCCATGAGCCTGATCGACGCCGACCATCAGTTGCTACCGGATGTTCTGGTACTGCCGTTGCTGTGGCTGGGACTGATCGTCAACAGCTTCGGTATCTTCACAGACCTTGAGAATGCCCTGTGGGGCGCGGTGATCGGCTACTTGTTCCTGTGGTCGGTGTTCTGGCTGTTCAAGCTGCTGACCGGCAAGGATGGCCTGGGCCATGGTGATTTCAAGCTGCTGGCGCTGCTGGGTGCCTGGGGCGGTTGGCAGATCCTGCCGCTGACCCTGCTTCTGGCCTCCCTGACCGGGGCGCTGCTGGGCACCCTCATATTGCGCTTGCGCCAGGCCAAAGGCTCGACGCCTATCCCCTTTGGCCCATTTCTGGCGATTGCCGGCTGGATTGCCTTGCTCTGGGGTGGTCAAATAACCGACTTCTATTTGCAGTTTGTCGGTTTCCAATGACTCGCTCCGTGAACCCCCCCTGGACCCTTGGCCTTACCGGCGGTATCGGCAGCGGCAAGAGCGCCGCCGCCCAGCACTTCATCGACCTGGGCATCCATGTGATCGACGCCGATCACGCCGCCCGCTGGGTGGTGGAGCCTGGGCGCCCTGCCCTGGGCCAGATCGCCCAGCACTTTGGTGACGGCGTATTACAAGCCGACGGCCAGTTGGACCGCGCGGCCCTGCGCAAGCTGATCTTCGAAGAGCCGGAACAGCGCCGCTGGCTGGAGGCCCTGCTGCACCCGCTGATCGCCGAGGAGATCGCCAGCCACCTGGCCCGTGCCGAATCACCCTACGCGATCCTGGTATCGCCTTTACTGGTGGAGTCCGGTCAGGCCCGGATGACCCAGCGCATCCTGGTGATCGATGCACCACAGCAATTACAGGTCGAACGTACCCTGCTGCGTGACCAGGTCAGCGAACAGCAGGTCCAGGCGATCCTGAAGGCCCAGGCCAGCCGTGAAGAACGGCTACGGCATGCCGATGATGTACTGGTCAACGACCGCGACCGGGCCTGGTTGAACAGCGAGGTCGAACGCCTGCATCACTTTTACTTAACTTTGCGTGGAGGCCAGCCATGAGCCAACCCCTGACCGTCGAATGCCCAACCTGTGGCGCCCCCGTGGAATGGACCGCGGCCAACGTCAACCGGCCGTTCTGCTCCGACCGTTGCAAATTGATCGACCTGGGCGCGTGGGCGGCCGAGGAACACAAGATCCCGGTGAGCCCGGACGCCGAGGACGAGCTGTTCTCCGAGGAACTGCCGCCCCGGGCCCACTGAGTCCGCCGATAGATCGATCAGGGCCGCATGAAGCTGTAGTCCTGATCGTCGTCGAGGTTTTCCGCGAGGAACTGCAACTCATCCGCCAGGTCCTCGATACTGCGCACATTCTTGCTCTGCTGCACCACCGCGCTAAGCAGGGCCCGCAGGCTCAAACCCGGCTCGAACCCTTCCTGCAAGGCATTTTGCAGGCTGTCGCGCACTTCCTGCCGGGCCCACTGATAGACACTCATGACCGCACTCCTGGAATTTTTGCCGAGCATGCAGCGCGGCCCGAAGCCCGGAATTGATATGGATCAAGGGCGCGGGTCCTCGTCCTTCCAGGGTGCCGAGAGGTAGCGAGTACGGTTGAACGTCTCCAGCCATTCGGGGCAGAACACCACCAGGGCGCTGACCACCATGCCGTTGATGAATGCCTCCGGAAAGATGATCAACCACAGGTAACCAATGAAATCCTCAAGCCATTCGGGCATGGCGAAGCGTTCGTCGAACCAGAGGATGCCCAATGCGCAAAGCAGGCATAGCAGCGCTGACAGCGCCGCAGCAAAAAAACCGGAACAGAAGATATAGACGAAAAGATTACGTGGCTGCGCCCTCTCCACCAGCCAGGCGCAGGTTTCAGTCACCGCCACCGGCAGCAAGATCAACAGCGCACCATTGACTCCCAGGGCTGGCAGGTCCTGGCGTCCCAAGACCAGCAATCCCAATTGCGCGATCAAGCCACCGACTACCGCCAACGGCCAGTCCAGCAGCAGGGTCACCGCTGTCATGCCAATGAAGTGATAGGACACCCCGGTATCGAAATCCCGCCGAACCAGCCATAGCAGGAACAAGGCGAACACAGTGCCGAATAACAAGTGCTGGCGGCGACTGTCGCTAAACAATTCGACCCAGGGCGCACGCCATACCGCCCAGGCCAGCAGCGGCACATACAGCAGCCAACCCAGCATCAGCGTCTGCGGCGCCAACAGTGCCGAACTGATCATGGCCTGGCTTGTTCCAGCGCCGCAGCCAGTTGCTCGGCAGTGGCGTACTCCTGGCGTGCCACCAAGCGTCCGTCCTGCAATTGCAGCCACAACACCTTGTCTTCGGCTGCGACATAGCGCGGGGCTACTCGCCCGTCGCGATCGAGCATCACCCGGTAGGGATAGTCACGCATGGCCGGAACCGCGAACATCTTGGCAATCAATGCCGGCATGCGCTGGATATCCGCGACGAAAACACCTTGGCGCTCCTGCAGATAATCCTTGGGTTTATCCTTGAGTGCGGCATTCACCAGCTTGGCCGCCTCCATGCTGCGCGCCACCAGCAACACACGAGCCTGGGAGTCTAGGCTATAGGCCTCATCGAACTGATCCAACAGGGTCCAGGGCGCCAACCGCTCTCCCACTTCCAGGGCGTTGGCCCATAACGGCAACAGGCTCAGCAACAGAATTGACCAGCGTTTCACTGCACACTCCTTATTGATCGATTAGACGCAAAACAGTCTACACCGCCCCTGGGCAGGCTCCAGCCAAAGCCTGCGAACAGCTGGCAATGTCAGGCTGAGCTTTTTCCTGTGCCCTGGTTCTTAAGGTCACAATTGGGCGCTAAGCTTGGGTGATGGATGACTCAGATTTCTTGCGCCTGCTTACCATCCAGGCCGAGCAAGCCAATGCGTTCCTGTCCAATGCCCGCAAATGGGAGCGTGAGCGTTGGGTCTGCCAGCGCCTGTTGCAAGGCCTGAACATTCCCTATCGCAATGACGAGTTCAGCGCTGCCGGACAGGAACCACCGGATGTGCTGTTTCGCGAGGCCAGCTTCGAAGTGTTCTTCGTCCTTGATGAGGGGCGCCGGCTCAATGATGAATGGCGTGACGAGCTGCAACGCCGACGCAGCGCTTTTTCCCTGAGCCAGTTGGTAAGGCGCGAGGCCAAGCCCAAGCGCATCCCTGCCAATGAGTTGTTGCTACGCCTGGCGCCAACGCTGCGCAAGAAGGCCCACAACTACCAGGAACGCGGAATGAACCTGGGAGAGCTGGATATCATTGCCTTTGCCGCCCTTAAGCGTGAGGTGCTGGATCTCAACAGCCATTTTCCACCACCCACCGAGTACCTGCGCCAGGGCTGGCGCTCCCTGTCCCTGGTGGGACCGACCTTTGCCCGAGTTCTGTTCGCTCATCCGGATGCTCCTGAGTTCCTGCGCAGCAACCTGGGACGCAGCATCGTTTTCGACGTTGGTATCAGTTTATGAGACTCGTCAATCCGCCTTCGGTGGGCATGGCGTAATCCTCACGGCGATGGTAAAAAAGCCCTCATGCCTGCCCGCGCCGGGTTTTCCCTTAAACCCGACGCAACAGCGGTAATGCTCCTGTTTATGTCGGATTACACTGAGCTGTAACGTTCCCGCATGTTGCGACGTCTACCTGACGAGGCCTTTTATGAGCAGCCGCCTGAACCCCGACGACCAACGCCATGTCGAAGATTATCTGCAACTACCCCAGCACCGAGTCGAGCGCCGGCCCTTTCGGCCGTGGATGCTCCTCGTGGTGGTAGTCGTGGTGACCGTGGCCCTCGGTCTGTTGAGCCGTCTTATCAGTTACCTGACGCTATGAGCTGCATCGCGCTCGCTCGGTCGACTGTCCCGATTTCTTTTAGCCTTGCGAGATATCCCCATGACTCATCGTATTGTCATCGTTGGCGGCGGCGCCGGCGGCCTGGAGTTGGCGACCCGCCTGGGTAAGACCCTGGGCAAACGCGGCACCGCCAGTGTGACCCTGGTGGACGCCAATCTGACCCACATCTGGAAACCACTGCTTCACGAAGTGGCAGCCGGTTCGCTGAACTCCTCCGTAGACGAACTCAACTATGTTGCCCAAGCAAAATGGAACCACTTCGAGTTCCAGCTGGGGCGCATGAGCGGACTTGATCGTCAACAAAAAAAGATCCAGTTGGCCGCCACCTACGACGAAGAAGGTGCGGAGCTGTTGCCTGCTCGCGAACTCGACTATGACACCCTGGTCCTGGCCGTTGGCAGTACCACCAACGACTTTGGAACCCAAGGTGCTGCCCAGCACTGCCTGTTTCTCGACACCCGTAAACAGGCCGAGCGTTTTCACCAGCAACTGCTCAACCACTATCTGCGAGCCCATGCTGGGCAGACCCAGGAGTTGGAGCAGATCAGCGTGGCGATCGTCGGAGCCGGAGCTACCGGCGTCGAACTGGCGGCGGAGCTGCACAATGCAGCCCACGAACTGGCAGCCTATGGGCTGGACCGTATCCGCCCGGAAAACATGCACATCACTGTGATCGAAGCCGGGCCGCGGGTACTACCAGCATTGCCAGAACGCATCAGCGGCCCCGTGCACAAGACCCTGGAAAAACTCGGGGTACGCGTCATGACCAACGCCTCAGTCAGTGAGGTGACGGCCGAAAACCTGATCACCGCGGACAACCAGGTCATTCCCGCCAGCCTCAAGGTTTGGGCTGCGGGTATCCGTGCGCCTGGCTTCCTCAAGGATATTGATGGCCTGGAAACCAATCGTATCAATCAGCTTCAAGTACTGCCGACCTTGCAGACCACACGCGACACGAACATCTTTGCCTTCGGCGATTGCGCCGCCTGCCCACAGCCAGGTAGCGACCGCAACGTACCGCCAAGGGCGCAAGCCGCGCACCAGCAGGCATCGTTACTGGCCAAGTCATTGAAGCTGCATATCGAAGGCAAGGAACTGCCAACCTACAAGTACACCGACTACGGCTCACTGATCTCCCTGTCGCGATTCTCCGCAGTAGGCAACCTGATGGGCAACCTCACCGGTAGTGTGATGCTTGAAGGCTGGTTGGCGCGGATGTTCTACATCTCGCTCTATCGCATGCACCAGGCGGCGCTCTACGGAGTATTTCGTACAGCGATGATGATGCTCGGTAGTCGAATCGGGCGTAGTACGGACCCACGTTTGAAGTTGCACTAAACCCGCGATCCGCCAAACACCCACTACCTCAGGTAGTAGGGTGTTTGGTTATGCAACAACATCTGCCCTACGGTTGCCAGACACCCATTTTCGATCAGGCACTGGCAGCAAGCGATAACCAACCACAAAAAGCGCGGGAAATCTCAAGACAACTTCAGGGGAAACGTTAGCGCAGACGCTGCCGTGCCGAATCTGGCAACACCGCCTATTTCCCTCCAACTGAGTTGGCAGTTGAAAATCAAACTAATCACACTTGCAACTGTATTACACGCAAGCCACCTCGAATAACGACGTGCCTCCAACTGCCAGAATTCTGCAAAGTTTCAATATCGCTCCCATACCCCTCACCATCGTAAATACGGGAGAAAATTTCGATCCAACGGTTCAATGACCGATAGTCCTTCAGGGTTCGGCTCAAATGAATCCAGAAGTTTCAGAAATAGAAACTGGCAACTCGAACAAACAGCGGCCAGCCATTGGAAATGACTAACCGCGAACAATCAATTCAGGGAATCAATGCGTTACGCTTGGCGAATTCCGCCAAGCTTACTTGTGAGCCCAAACCCAGCTTCTGCAAAAGGCGAGTCTTGTAGGTACTGACAGTCTTGTTGCTCAAAAACAGCTTCTCACCAATGGCCTTGTTCGAATACCCCTTGGCCAGGTGCTGCAACACAATCATCTCCCTGTCAGTCAGCGAGCCGATCTGTTCGGACTCAGTACGCTGCTCTGTCGTAGAGGCTGAAACATCCTGGGCCAGGGATGGATAAAAGGTGTATCCAGCCAGGACTGCGTTCAGGGCCACGACTAGATTGCCCAGGTCTTCTTCCTTGTTGACAAACCCCCTAGCGCCCAGTTGGATACAGCGCCTGCAGAAGCTCTCAACAGATTGCGAAGTGAGTACCAGCACCTCGGTAGGCAAACCGAGAGCCTTGATACGTGAAAGCACCTTGAGACCATCCAGCTTGGGAATGCCGATATCGAGAATCACCACATCCGGTACATGCTCGCGAACCAACTCCAAAGCATCCAAGCCATTATCTGTTTCGGCGACCACCTGCATGTTGTTCTTTTCCAACAACACCTTGACAGCAAGCCGAACAACAGGGTGGTCATCAACTATCAATACGCTATGCATATTTTCACTTCACCTTAAGAACTCGACTTTCGGCCAGCCATGACCGCTCGGAAAATATACTTTATCGCACCCAGACAAGATGCAACTTTTATCGCCACATGCGGTATCGACTTCATGAGTACAGCGCACATGAAAACGCGATAATCATCTCGCCAACCAAACTGGATGAAATTCACAAACCACACAGCCACGCTACTGCGCAAACTCAGGTTCCGGGTAAACCATCGCTGACACAAGTGGCAAATGCGGCCCACAGGAGGAATCTGGGAGGTCCGATTGCTCTCCAGGAAAATTCATACAACACCTAGGAATATGCCCAATAGCTTCAACTCCATGACCTTAAGCAAGATAGGCATCAATTAATAACTCGAGCCGGTCATGCAAAATCTGAATATTCTGGTTCTGGAGGACGACCCCTTGCAGCGCCTGGTCATCACCCTGGCATTGAGGAAAGTCATGCCTGGACACGTCCATGAAGCGGGCAACGGCAATGAGGCCCTGGACCTGTTGAACGCCAGCGAGAAAATGGACATTGCCATATGCGACCTGAAAATGTCAGAGATGGACGGTCTGGCGTTCCTGCGCCAGGCCAGCCAAAACGGCAAGCTGCACTCCGTTATCCTGTGCAGCCAGCTTGAACCCATTCTGCGACAAGCCGCCATAACAATGATCAAGCGCCTGGGCTTGAATTTCCTCGGCGATCTGGGAAAGCCTTTCAGCCTCGAGCGCCTTATCACGCTGCTGGCGCGTCATCAGAGGTGGCGCCAAAACCCATTCACACTCTTGACCAGATTCGAGTTGCCAACGCTATCCGACATCGTTCGCGGGTTGGACAATGGCGAATTCGAACCCTACTACCAGCCCACGGTGGCGCTCGCCGATACCTCGCTGCTGGGCGTGGAAGCCCTGGTCCGCTGGAATCACCCGCAACTGGGTGTGCTCCCGCCCTCGTACTTCCTGCATGTCATGGAACAGAACAGCCTGCTGGACCGGCTGTTCTGGCCATCCTTCGAGCTCGGCCTGGCTCTACGCCACACCCTGGCTCAACAAGGCAAGCCCCTGAACTTTTCATTCAACCTGCATCCATTGCAGCTCGCATCCCTGAACCTGACCGACTCCATCGCGTCGATGGCTGCGCTATTCAAGGTGCCCTCCAGCAGCCTCACCTTTGAAATCAACGAAACCGGCATGGCAAGCGTCCCTGCCATCAGCCTGGAGAATCTGGTGCGCCTGCGCGTGATGGGGTGCGGCCTGGCCATGGATGATTTCGGAGCCGGCTACGCATCCTTGGAGCGCCTTTGCGAAATACCCTTCAGCCAGATCAAGCTGAATGGCAGCTTCGTCCGCAAAATGAAGCACCACCCCAGAAGCAGCGCAATCATTAGTTACACAGTGACCCTTGCCCGCTCCCTGGGTATGTCCCTGATCATCGAGGGCGTCGAAACTCCCGAGCAACGCAGGCGCCTGCAAGAACTGGGTTGTCACGCCGCCCAGGGATTTCTCTTCGCTCGCCCGATGCCTGAAAAGCACTTCACAGCCTATTGCACACGCTAGTCCATCACCTCGATGGCTCACTGACAGATGACAATCCATATTCTGCCGCCACCAGCCAATGCTCATCACAGCATTGTCTGCTGACCATTCCCTCCTGACCTCCTGATTCCAGAAGCGATCATGCATTTACCACTTAACTGGCTTCTTAGCTGCTTGACGATAATGGGAGCCCAACTGGCAATGGCCCAGGTGCTACCTACGACCCTGTACAGCACTGCACGCCTGGACCCTCACGAACTCATGCTGGAGGAAGAAGACTGGCGCTGGCTACGGAGCAAGCAGGAACTGAAGATCGGCGCCATTGCCGCGGAATCGCCACCGTTTAGCGTCAGCTACAACGATAATCGCTATGAGGGGCTCAATGCAGATATCAGCGCACTGATCGGCCAGATGCTCGGAGTCAGCATAAAAATCGTTCCCTTTGCCACCCGGGAGGAAGCCATAGAGGCCCTGAAAACAGCCAACATCGATTTGCTGAGCAGTCACAGCTCCGAACGAAGCGAGCACAGCCTCAGCTTCACCCAGTCGTTCGCCGAAGGCCGCCTGGCCCTGTTCAAACGCAACAATGACCCGCGCAACGCCTCAACCGATCTCGCCGGGCGGCGGATTGCCGTGACCAAGGAACACAGCCCAGAACTGCGGTCACGCTTTCCATTGGCCCATCTGCTGATTTATCCATCCCACGAAGAAGCGATAGCTGCCGCAGCATTCGGTGATGCAGAGATCTACGTCGACGACCTACTCAGCGCCTACTTCCATATCAATCGTGCCTACTATGGCTTTCTCAAGTTCGAGCGCTTCATAGGCCCATCCAGCGCCGGCTATGGTTTTGCAGTACGCAGTAACAACCAGCGCCTGCAGAAGATCCTCGACCAGAGCATCAGCAGCATCGGCCAGGAAAAACTCACCAGCCTGACCCAACGCTGGGTGGGAAGCGGTTTCTTGCCATCAGATGAACGAGTCCCCTTGACCGCAGAGGAATCACGCTGGATCGCACGTAACCCAGTCGTGCGCCTAGTGATCAACGATGACCTGGCACCTGTGGCCTTTTACGATGCCAAAGGCGTTTTTTCCGGTGTTGCGGCTGAACTGCTGGAAGTGATTAGCCAGCGCACAGGCCTGCGATTCGAAGTAACCGCCCGCAACGGTGGCTACCCGCAACAGATTGAAGCCCTGCAACGCTCCGAGGCGGACCTGGCCATCATGACCGCCAGTGCGCAGCGAGAGGAGAGCCTGCGCTTTACTCGCCCGTTCCTGAACAGCCCCTTTGTACTCATCACCCAGACGGACAGGACAGCCTGGGCACAAGTACCAGACAACCTGATTGGCAAGCGCCTGGCCATACCCGCCGGGCATGTGGCATTGCAACAGGTACGCGAGCTGTATCCCAAGACCCAGGTGATAGAGACACAAACCTCGCTGGATAGCATGAGTCAGGTCTACTCAGGCAGTGCTGACGCAGCGGTGGTCGCCCTGCCCACATCGCGCTACTACATCGTCCGCCTGTTCCAGAATCGCCTGGCCGTTGCCGGCCTGATCCACAGCAGCCAGAAAACCGCCAGCTTTGCCGTACGTCGAGGCGATGCGGAGCTGCAATCGATCCTCGACAAGGTTTTGCTCAGCCTCCCCGCCGACGATCTCAATGCCATGGCCAATCACTGGCGCTCACCGCCAGGCATGAGCAGCGAAACCTGGCGCGACTACAGCATCGTAATCGCGGAAATCATTACCGGAGCGGCATTACTGCTCCTGCTGTCCTTGATCTGGGGCTTCTATCTGCAGCGCCGCATCAAGGCCGAGAAGACACTCAATGATCAACTGCGCTTCATCGAAACGCTGACCGAAAACATGCCCCCGGTGCTCTACATACGAGACCTGGAGGGCAATATGCTGTCCTGCAATCGCAGCTATTTGCGTAGTGTCGGGCTGAGCGCCGAACAGGTCCTGAACAAGACCGTGCAGCAACTGCCCAGCGAGCACTTCTCTGCGGAACCCGATCTGCACCAGAGCTATCTGCAAGCGATCAATGATGGGCAGACGGTCACGTCCATCTATGCCATACAACTGCAGGGCAAGGAGGTCTGGATAGAACACTGGATCCAGCCCTTCCAGGACGCCAATGGCGTTACCAAAGGCGTGATCTGTGGCTGGCTGGACATTACCAAGCACCGATACCTGGTCCAGGAGCTCAAGGAAGCGAAAAACCTTGCAGATGAGGCCAGCCGGGCCAAGACGACGTTCCTGGCGACCATGAGCCATGAAATACGCACCCCAATGAATGCAGTCATCAGCATCCTGGAGCTGGAACTCAAGCGTGCCAACAACGACAGGATTGAACGCTCCAGTATCGATATCGCCTATAACTCGGCCAAAAGCCTGCTGGAGCTGATCGGCGATATCCTCGATATTGCCCGCATCGAATCCGGACGCCTGAGCCTCTCGCCCAAGCGTTCCAATTTGCGCGAGCTGGTGGAGTCGGTCGCCAGGGTATTCGAGGGGTTGGCACGGCAGAAAGGCCTGAGCCTGATCCTCGAGATCGACTCCAGCATCAACGGCGATGTCCTGGTAGATGGGATGCGCTTCAAACAGATCCTTTCCAACCTGGTGAGCAACGCTATCAAGTTCACCGAGGCTGGCTTCATCAAGGTGACCATAACGGCGGACTTGATGGAAAACGCCTTGCTGCGGATCAACCTCTGCGTCGAAGACTCAGGGATCGGAATATCCCCGGCCAGCCAACAACGCCTGTTCCGGCCGTTCTCGCAGGTGGAGCGCAACGTACCGAACGCAGAAGGTACGGGCCTGGGCCTGGTGATTTGTCGCTCCCTGTGCGAAATGATGGGGGGCCAGATTTCCCTGAACAGTTCGTTGGGCCATGGCACTCGGGTGAATGTGGAGTTGCGCCTGCAGGCCCTGGAACGGGTCGCCACCAGCGAACGCCCCGCCCAGCCCAAGGCGCGCCAGATGCGCCGCCTGCAAGTTCTCGTGGTGGACGATCACTCAGTGAACCGCCAGGTTCTGCAACAACAGCTGTGCTTCCTCGGACATGATGTAGTCGAGGCAGAGAACGGCCTGGATGCCTTGAATATCTGGCGCGAGCACGCTTTCGACATCATCATCACCGACTATCACATGCCCATCATGAATGGCGCTGAATTGGCCCGGGCTATCCGTCAGGATGAACGTGACAATGCTTGCGAGCCCGTGACCATCGTTGGCTTGACTGCAGACGCGCAACCTGAAGAGACAGACCGTTGTGTCCAGGCCGGAATGAATGATTGCCTGGTCAAGCCCATCAGCCTCGACGAACTGGAGGAGCGCCTGCTGACGTTGGGCGAGGTCGATGAGAGTGAACAGGGGCCGACCTCCGCGCCTCCACAAGACCTTACTCAACCACCCCGGGTATTCGACCTCGAGTCCCTGCATACCCTGGTGGGAGGCGAAGCGGCAATGCTGCATCAACTCTTGAACGAGCTGCTGAGCAGCAACCGTAAAGACCTACAGGCACTGACAACGTGCTTGCGGGACCAGGCGATCACTGAACTGGCGGAACTGGCGCATCGTATTAAAGGCGCAGCGCGAGTGGTAAAAGGTGCACAGCTGGTAGAAAGCTGTCGTCAACTGGAGGATGCCTGCCTCAGCTCCGACCTATCCTTGGCGGTAATCACCGAACGTGTTGAACAGGTGAAACAGGCGATCATGACTCTAGAACTGGGCTTGCTTGGAGAATACAAGAGCCGGGAAGAACACTAGAGCGCTGAAAGGGCAGCGACTACTGGTCTTTAAGCGTTGTTCGCTTCAGCCGAGCAACGCTCAATATATCCTTGGAACCTTACGAGCAGACAAACGAAAAAGGGCACCTCTAGAGGTGCCCTTTTCGTAAATATGGTCGGGGTAAGGGGATTCGAACTCCTGACATCCTGCTCCCAAAGCAGGCGCGCTACCGGACTGCGCTATACCCCGGTAAAAAAAAGGCACCTTCAAGAGGCGCCTTCTTCGAACAGTGCTTTTGGCCCCTGCTCTTAAGATTCGATTCCAGCGAACTGGTTTCAAAAATGGTGGGTCGTGCAGGATTCGAACCTGCGACCAATTGGTTAAAAGCCAACTGCTCTACCAACTGAGCTAACGACCCAAATATGGTCGGGGTAAGGGGATTCGAACTCCTGACATCCTGCTCCCAAAGCAGGCGCGCTACCGGACTGCGCTATACCCCGGTTTGAAGTTGGCTCCGTGACCAGGACTCGAACCTGGGACCCAATGATTAACAGTCATTTGCTCTACCGACTGAGCTATCACGGAACTAAGCACTTCAAGCTACAACGTGTTGCTTCATCCTCTTCGACTTTCTTCGTATCGCTACGTTCATGTCTCTGAGGCGCGCCATTTTACAATCTTTAAAACCTCTGTCAACCCCCTAAATTGCTTTTAAGACAATGATTTGCGAGTTCATTGCCGGTTTCTTCTTCAGCAGAAAAAACCTGAGGGGTGACTGACTGCGGGGCGCACTTTACAAGCCTTTTCCTTATAGTTCAACGCCCTAGTGAAAAAAAAGCCTCGCAATGCGAGGCTTTTTATCTACAGGCGATCTGATGATCAGTTGAAGACGATTTCGTCCTCCTGCACCGAGGCCGTAATCGTTCCCCCAGGCAAGAAGCCCCCAGAGAGGATCAACTGCGCCAACGGGTTCTCGATCCAACGCTGGATCGCCCGTTTCAGCGGCCGGGCACCATACACGGGGTCGTAACCAACCGCGATCAGCTTGTCCAAGGCCTCGTCGCTCAGCACCAGACTCAACTCACGCTCCGCCAGACGGCTACGCAGGCGGCCCAGTTGGATCTGGGTGATACCGGCGATCTGGTCCCGTGCCAAAGGCTCGAAAATCACCACTTCGTCCACCCGGTTGATGAACTCCGGACGGAAGTGCGTAGAGACCGCGTCCATCACGGCTGCACGTTGGGCCTCACGATCCCCCACCAGTTCCTGGATCTGGGCAGAGCCCAGGTTGGAGGTCATGACGATCACCGTATTACGGAAATCGACCGTGCGTCCGTGGCTATCCGTCAGCCGGCCATCTTCCAGAACCTGCAGCAGGATGTTGAACACATCCGGATGCGCCTTCTCCACCTCATCCAGCAGGATCACCGAATACGGCTTACGACGCACAGCCTCGGTCAGATAGCCACCCTCCTCGTAACCGACATAGCCCGGAGGAGCACCAATCAAGCGCGCGACGGAGTGTTTCTCCATGAACTCGGACATATCGATCCGCACCATGGCCTCTTCAGTATCGAAAAGAAACTCCGCCAGAGCCTTGCACAACTCCGTCTTACCGACCCCGGTCGGGCCAAGGAACATGAACGAGCCACTTGGCCGGTTCGGGTCGGACAATCCTGCACGGGAGCGCCGTACTGCGTTGGCTACCGCCACGACAGCCTCGTTCTGGCCGATGACCCGCTGGTGCAACAGGCTTTCCATCTTGAGCAGCTTGTCACGCTCGCCTTCGAGCATTTTCGATACCGGAATGCCTGTCCACTTGGACACCACTTCGGCGATTTCTTCCTCGGTGACCTTGCTGCGCAGTAGTTGGTTTTCGCTGTGGCCATGCTGGTCGACCATCTGCAGGCTGCGCTCCAGATCCGGGATCACCCCGTACTGCAACTCGGCCATGCGGTTCAGATCGCCCTTGCGACGAGCGGCTTCCAGCTCCTGACGCGATTGCTCGATCTTCTGCTGAATCTGGGCAGAGCCTTGTACTTCAGCTTTCTCTGAAGTCCAGACCTCTTCAAGATCGGCATATTCACGCTCCAGGCGAATGATTTCTTCCTGCAGCTTCTCCAACCGCTTGATCGCGGCCTCATCGTCTTCCTTCTTGAGGGCCTGGGATTCGACCTTCAGTTGAATCAAGCGTCGCTCCAAGCGGTCCAGCACCTCCGGCTTGGAATCGATCTCCATGCGAATACGGCTGGCCGCCTCATCGATCAGGTCGATGGCCTTGTCCGGCAACTGCCGATCGGTAATGTAACGATGGCTGAGCTTGGCAGCCGCGATGATCGCACCGTCGGTGATGGCCACCTTGTGATGCACTTCATAACGCTCTTTCAAGCCACGGAGGATCGCGATGGTGTCTTCCTCGCTAGGCTCGTCCACCAGCACTTTCTGGAAGCGCCGCTCAAGAGCCGCATCCTTCTCTATATATTGACGGTACTCGTTGAGAGTAGTGGCACCGACGCAGTGCAACTCCCCCCGGGCCAGGGCAGGCTTGAGCATATTGCCTGCATCCATCGAGCCCTCGCCCTTGCCAGCACCGACCATGGTGTGCAGTTCGTCGATGAACAGGATGACCTGCCCCTCCTGCTTCGACAGTTCGTTAAGCAATGCCTTGAGGCGCTCCTCGAACTCACCGCGATATTTGGCACCAGCAATCAATGCCCCCATATCCAGGGACAACAGACGCTTGCCTTTCAGGCCATCCGGCACTTCACCGTTGATGATCCGTTGGGCCAGCCCCTCGGCAATGGCCGTTTTACCCACGCCTGGCTCGCCGATCAGCACCGGATTGTTCTTGGTCCGGCGCTGCAGCACCTGGATCGTACGGCGAATTTCATCGTCACGACCGATCACAGGATCGAGCTTGCCGTCTTCGGCACGCTTGGTCAGGTCGACGGTGTACTTGTCCAGCGCCTGGCGCGACTCTTCGACGTTGGCGTCATTCACCGCCTCGCCACCGCGCAGGTTGTTGATGGCATTCTCCAGGGCTTTCTTGCTCACGCCCTGGCCCAGCAGCAACTTGCCAAGCTTGCTGTTCTCATCCATGGCCGCCAGCAGCACCAACTCGCTGGAAATGAACTGATCGCCTTTCTGCTGGGCCAGGCGATCGGCCTGGTTGAGCAAGCGCGCCAGGTCCTGGGACATGTTCACGTCGCCAGTGGGGTTCTGGATCTTCGGCAGTTGGTCGAGCTCTTTGCTCAGTTCCTTGCGCAGGCTGTTGACGTCGAAGCCCACCTGCATCAACAAAGGCTTGATGGAACCGCCCTGTTGTTCAAGCAGAGCCTGCATCAGGTGCGCCGGCTCGATGGCTGGGTGGTCGAGGCCAACCGCCAGGGATTGAGAATCGGATAAGGCCAGCTGTAGCTTGCTGGTTAATCGGTCTATACGCATTAGTCACCTTCCTTTTGAGCAGGCCGGAGCGATGGACACACCTAAATAGAGAAACCTGCCAGATGATTCTCTAGATGCGGTCGATTCTGGGAGATTCAAGCGCCAGTTGCTTGACGCAAGTCAGATTAGTCTAGCGCTCGAGCCAGACGAGGGAAGCAAAACGCCCGGTACGCGGACTGCGCCGATAGGAGAAGAAGCGAGGGTCGCTGACTGTGCAATAACCACCGCCATAAACAGCCGTGACGCCACGGGCCGCCAGGCGCAGGCGGGCCAGTTGGTAGATATCGGCCATGAAGCGCCCGGCATTGATGCTCGGCACGAAGGCCTGCTCGGCCTCGGCCAGCTGGGCGACGAACACTTCACGCACTTCGGCGCCCACTTCAAAACGCTGCGGACCGATGGCCGGCCCCAGCCATACCAGGACCTCAGAAGCTGGCACGTCCAAATGATCGAGCGTGGCTTCCAGCACCCCGGCAGCCAGCCCACGCCAGCCGGCATGAGCGGCCCCGACCCGGGTTCCGGCGCGATTGCAGAAAAGCGCCGGCAGGCAGTCGGCGGTCATCACCGTACAGGCAATACCTGGGGTCGCGGACCAGCTGGCATCGGCGGTTGCAACCACGGCCGGATCGGCGTGGGCCACCGCGACACCGTGCACCTGCTGCAGCCAGGCCGGGGCCATGGCGAAGCGTTCAGTGAGGCGACGACGGTTTTCGGCTACCGCTTCAGGATGATCGTCAACGTGATCACCCAGATTGAGACTGTCGAACGGCGCCAGGCTGACGCCGCCCTCACGGGTGGTAACACAGGCTTTGACTCCAGCCGGCGCTGGCCAGTCGGGAATCAGCCAGTCATTCATCCGATGAACGCCTCGCGGTCTTGCTTGAGCAGCGACAGCAGCCAGACGAAGTCTTCCGGCAACGGCGACTCCCAGCTCATGCGCTTACCGGTGGTCGGGTGGTCCAGTTCCAGGAAACGTGCATGCAGCGCCTGGCGCGGGAAGTTCTTCAATGACTCGACCATGGTCGGGCTGGCTGCCGGAGGAATGCGGAAGCGGCCGCCATATGCCGGGTCCCCCACCAACGGGAAGTTGATATGGGACATATGCACCCGGATCTGGTGGGTACGACCGGTTTCCAGCTTGACCCGCACATGAGTGTGGGAACGGAAACGCTCCAGCACTCGGTAGTGACTGACGGCAGGCTTGCCGCCTTCCATCACCGCCATGCGTTGGCGTTGCTGGCCATGGCGCCCGATCGGGGCATTGATCTTGCCACCGGCGGTCACGACACCGATCACGATGCACTCATAGATGCGGCTGACGGTACGGCTCTGCAGTTGGGCGACCAACTGCGTCTGGGCCTGAATGGTCTTGGCCACGACCATCAGCCCGGTGGTGTCCTTGTCCAGGCGATGGACAATACCGGCCCGTGGCACATTGATGATGTCGGGGATGTGATGCAGCAGGGCATTGAGCAAGGTGCCATCAGCATGGCCAGCAGCCGGGTGCACCACCAGGCCGGCTGGTTTGTTGATCACCAGGATGTCGTCGTCTTCATAGACGATGTCCAGCTCGATGTCCTGAGCGACCCATTCACCCTGGGCTTCCTGCTCGGCAGTCAACTCAAGGACGGCACCGCCGTGCACGATATCCCGCGGGCGAAGTACCGCCCCATCCACGGTCAGTCGACCGTCTTTGATCCAGGCGGAAAGGCGCGAACGCGAATGTTCGGCGAATAGTTGGGCGGCGACTTGATCGAGGCGTTGACCGCCCAGTTCGGACGGCACCTCTGCGCGAAGTTCAATTTTATCGGACATGCTCGGACTGGGGGTCGGCACAGCCTTTGGTTTCGGCTGCGCGCTTGTGGTTAAATACGGCGTCTTTTGCCCCGAGGCTTTCAACGGGGCGCTCATCATAACAGGACGGCCCCGCCCAAGACAGCGGCCGTCATAGGGACGCAAGCCGCTATGCAAGTGAAACACCTGCTGCTGATCGCCATCCTCGCACTGACTGCTGCTTGCTCATCGAAGGAAGTCGTTGACGAAAACCTGAGCGAAGTCGAACTGTACCAGCAGGCGCAGACCGACCTGGACAACCATAGCTACACCAGTGCCACCTCCAAGCTCAAGGCCCTGGAGTCGCGCTATCCCTTCGGTCGCTATGCCGATCAGGCACAGCTCGAGCTGATCTACGCCAACTACAAGAATGCCGAGCCAGAAGCCGCCAAGTCGGCTGCCGAGCGCTTCATTCGCCTGCATCCCCAACATCCGAACGTGGATTACGCCTACTACCTCAAGGGCCTGACTTCGTTCGACCAGGACGTGGGCCTGCTGGCGCGCTTCCTGCCGTTGGACATGACCAAGCGCGACCCGGGTGCCGCTCGCGACTCCTACAACGAGTTCGCCCAACTCACCAGCCGCTTTCCCAATAGCCGCTACGCACCGGATGCCAAGCAGCGCATGATCTACCTGCGCAACCTGCTGGCCTCCTATGAAATCCACGTAGCCGACTACTACCTGACCCGCCAGGCGTACGTTGCCGCAGCCAACCGTGGCCGCTACGTCGTCGAGAACTTCCAGGAGACCCCTTCGGTAGGCGATGGCCTGGCGGTCATGACCGAGGCCTATCAGCGCCTGCACCTGGATGAACTGGCAGCCACCAGCCTGGAAACCCTGAAGCTCAACTACCCGAACCACCCAAGCCTGGTGGATGGCCAGTTCGTACCGCGGGTAGCCGAAGCTGACAACCGCTCCTGGCTGAGCAAGGCCACCCTGGGCCTGATCGAGTCCCGCCCACCGCTGCCACCGGGAGAAACCCGCGCCAACCAGGACATCATGAAGCAGTACCAGGATGCCAAGGACGCGATTCCCGCAGAACTCAAGTCCAAGAATGGCAATAGCGATGCTATCGAGGAAGAAAACCACGAAGCCGAAGGCAACAACAGCGATCGCTCCTGGTTCAGCTACATGACCTTAGGCGTGTTCGACTGATTGCTGACAGTGGCGCAGTCCAAACAAAGGGAGACTTGAAGTCTCCCTTTTTCATGTCCCGAGTTTCATAGGCCTGTGCGCCCGGCAAGCGCTTGGCTAAACTGCCGTATCTTTCCCTACTAAGCTGGTCACCATGGTTCGTCTACTGTTCTGGATAGCTCTGATTGCTGCTGCGGTATGGTTCTGGCGCAAATTCAAGCGGCCCGATTCGGCCCCTCGTGCATCAAGTGAACCCACTACCACGCCCATGGTGCGTTGCGCCCATTGCGGCGTACACCTGCCACAGGATCGGGCGTTGAGCCTGTCGCAACAGTGGTACTGCAGCCAGGCACACCTGGAACAGGGGCCAGGCAGCCAAGACCGCTGACTCTACCGGCCCTGCCCTACCGGTGCAGGGCCATCGCCCTCCCACGCCAGAACAATTGGCGACAAAAAACTCTCCCACCCCAGCCCCTTCGACAGCAGGCTTCAGCGCCCGGGTTTACAACGCGTCCGGACGGTTACAGGCCTCGCCCAACGTATCCCGATCTCCCCGCTCCTGCCCCACGGGGCCTAGACTTCAACTCTCGGGCTACCGGCATCGTCGCCTCCCGCTTCTTTTCATGGATGAAATCGCAACTGTCATGAACTCACGGCAAACGGTGCTGTTGGCCGATGCAGCCAGGGCTTCCTCCCACTCAAACCTGTTGACAGGAGAGTCATCAGCCCTGGCCGGCTTGAACCGCCAGATCGCCAAGCTGGCCTCCAGCTTGGCAGCGGTCTACATCAATGGAGAGTCCGGTAGCGGCAAAGAGCGGGTAGCCCGCCTGATCCACCAACTGGGCCCCAGGGCCCGACAACCGTTCATTGCCCTGAACTGCGGCGCCATTCCTGCCGACCTGGTGGAGAGCGAGCTTTTTGGGCACTGTAAAGGCAGCTTCAGCGGCGCCTTGGCCGACTACCCCGGGTTATTCCAGGCGGCCAACGGTGGCACCTTGTTCCTCGACGAGATCGCTGAGCTTCCTCTAGCCATGCAGGTAAAACTGTTACGGGCCCTACAGGAAAAGTCTGTTCGCCCTGTTGGCAGCCATACGGAACGAGCGGTCGACGTGCGGATTCTATGTGCCACCCATCAGGACCTGAAGGTCCTGGTAGAACGTGGCCAGTTTCGCCAGGATCTCTACTACCGCTTGAACGTCATCCAGCTACAGGTCCCGGCCTTGCGCGAGCGCCGTGGAGATATTGCCCTACTGGCACGCCAGATCCTCCAGCGCCTGGCCGCCGGTAGCGGTCAACCGGTACTCGAGCTGCACCCACAAGCGCTACAAGCTCTTGAACAATATGACTTTCCTGGCAACGTGCGCGAACTGGAGAACCTGCTGGAGCGGGCCCATACCCTTTGCGAAGGTCCACGAATAGAGCTGGCGGACTTGCACTTGCCCATCACCGAAACCGTCAGAGGATCCTCCGAGCAACCGATGGCGACCTACGACCTGGTGCAGCATCTGCTCCAGGTCGAACGCCATCTATTGCTCCAGGCCCTGGAGAAAACCCGCTGGAACCGCACCGCCGCCGCCCAGCGCCTGGGCCTGTCGTTTCGCTCGATGCGATACCGCATGAAGAAACTAGGATTGGAGTAGAGCCCGCTGACTAGATTCGCCCTGCGGGGTCGTAAGGCGCCGGATCGATGATCGGTGGATTGCCCAGCAACAAATCGCAGAACAGCTGGCAGGAGGCCGGGGCCAGCACCAAACCGTTGCGGTAGTGCCCGCAGTTGAGCCATAGCCCCTGGACCCCGGGCACCGGCCCGATGAAGGGAATCCCTTCGGGAGACCCTGGACGCAGTCCAGCCCAGTGCCCAACCACCTCGGCATCCACCAGGGCCGGGACCAACTCGACAGCCGAGCTCTTGAGGCTCTCCAGGGCCGAAGCCGTCGGGGTCTTGTCGAACCCCTCATGCTCCAGGGTGCTCCCCACGAGAATGTGCCCGTCACGCCGAGGAATGGCATAACGCCCCTTGGCCAGGACCATGCTGGACAGGAAGTCGGATGCGCATTTGTACAGGATCATCTGCCCCTTGACCGGCTCCACCGGTAGCTCCAGGCCGAGACCGGCCAGCAACTCACCGCTCCAGGCCCCGGCACACAGCACCACCTGGTCCGCCGTCACTTCACCCAGAGAGCTATGCACCCCCACCACACGTTGTTCGTCGCGAATAAAACCCGTGACAGTGCAGTGCTCATCGATATGCACATTAGGCAGGGCTTGCAAGGCAGCCTTGAGGGATTTGACCAACCGTGGATTGCGTACATTGGCTACGTTGGCCATGTAGATCGCCTGCTGGTAGCCCTTGCCCAGCACCGGTACGGCATCATGTACCGCCGAGATATCCACCCGGCTCAACGGACGACCTTCGCACTGGGCCCACTCCAGGGCCTGGGCCTGATCCTCCAGGTCCAGCCAGTAGAGCCCGGTGGTATGCACTTCCGGATCGATACCAGTAGCGCCGAACAATTGCCGCGCCAACTGTGGATAAAAATCCTGGGACCAGTGGGCCAGGGCGGTGACTGCCGGGCTGTAGCGCCAGGGATAGAGCGGCGAAACGATTCCACCACCGGCCCAGGACGACTCTCGCCCCAGGCCCGAGCGCTCCAGAAGCCTCACCTGCTGCCCCTCGGAAGCCAGATTGAAGGCAGTGAGCAAGCCAATGACTCCTCCCCCCACCACCAGCACTTGCTGCTTAGCCATAGTTCGATCCAATCATGAGAAAGACAACAAAGATCCCAGATCTCTGGAGGGTTGCTCAGCGTCCCCAGCAATCCTTCGTGGTCAGGCCTTCAGCCTGATTGCTGAGGCCAATGGCACCGGCCTGGTCGATGGTGAAGCTGCCACATTTGTCTGCGGCCATCAGGCCATCGGCCTTGGGTTGCGCAACCAGCGAAAAAGTCGTGTCGGTCAAGGTTGCAGCAATGCTGTAGTAATCATTTCCCAGGCTAAGGTCTGGAGCATTGCTATAGACCCCGGACTTGGAGTGATAGCGTTCGAGCTGTTGCGCCTGCTCGCTCAGCAGCACAGCAATTTCACTGCGGTGCGGTTTCTTCATGTATTCGGTGATGCTGGGAAGGCTCAGGGTGAGCACCAGGCCAATGATCGCAATCACGATCATGACTTCGATCAGGGTAAGACCCTGGTTGGATCTGCGCATGGTCAAGAATCTCGCTTACTGAATTTGTCGCCACAGGATACGACGCCCATCCATCGGTAGGTTTCCTACCGCATTACCGACGCTCTCAGGGAATCTGCTACGGGTCTCATGGGTGTCCGGTTCCGGCTTGGTCTGGCTAAATGCCCGGCCCGCTGGTCCATCCTCACGGGCATCACTACTCCCCGTTGCCGCAGCGCCGAGCATCTTACCGCTGAACACGTCCACCTCGGTCAATTTCCCACGATCCACGTCCGGCACATGTGCATAAATGCTCTCCAGGACACTTCGCAAAGGCCCGGAAAATCCGACAGCGGTCACTCGAAACAGGAGCACTGGGCGGCTCACAAGAAGCTCGACTACCGGCTCCCGGGCTACCCCCAGGTTCTGCACGCGGTAGTAACCCTCTTTCGTCGCTATCCACTGCCCTCCACCCCCCATGATCTCTGGAGGCGCGCATTGCAGGAAGTTGCCACATGGCGCCAGGACATGACCGCCTCGCCGCACTGCGCCTTCCCCCTCCCTCAAGGCCGTTTCGGCAGACTGGAAGGCGCGATTGTACAGGGCCAGGCTGGCAGCCATCTTCTCCTGCAGCAGGGCATTGTGCATGGCTGAAAGGCCAATCATCGTCAGCAATGACAGGAATACCAGGCTGGTCAAAAGCGCCATGCCACGCTCCTTGGCACTTGCACAGACAACGGCAGTCATCACGGCAGTCTGTTACGTAGGGCCGCCACCACCGTGAAACGCTGCGCACGGACAGCCGCGCCAGGAGCACCCAGCGTCAGGCTCAACCTGACGCTGCGTATACGCGCCGGATCCTGCGGATTACGACTGTAGTAAGACGCCAAGCGTGCAGTGGCCGAATGGGCCAGGCCAAAACTCACATCGAAGGCCTCGACATTATCCAGCAACACCACTTGCTGCTGGCCCAGTCCGCTGCCCAGTAGCAGTTGATGGTTCTTGAACCGGTAGAACAATCGACGCAGGGCAAATACCTGCTGCCCTTCAGCGCCTTTGTGTACTCCTGAATAGGCCACCGCACTCGTCCGACAATCAGTCACCAGGCTCCAGGTCGGTGCGCTGCCCACCTCCCCGATATCGACGGTCACCAGGCTCAATTTCTGCTCGGCACGGCTCCACTGGATCGGCGCCGACATATGCCGGGAGAACGAACCGCCGGTACTGGCATCCTCAATGGTTCGCAAGCAGCCGGAAAACCCCACCATGCGAATCTCTTGCAGCATCTTGCCCAGGACAAAACGCGCCTCCTCCTGCTGGTAGGCCGACGCCCCCTGGCTCATGTAGGTGCTCTTGGCTGCAATGAACACCTGGACGGCCCCCAGTACCAGAACCAGGCTCAAGAGCAGCGCCAGCATCATCTCCACCAGACCAAATCCCGGGCTTGGATGACTCATTGGGCACCTCCCGCTTCTGCCGACAACTTGCTGCCCAGCAGTAGGCTGCGCTGGGTGCCCGAAGCCCCGGCGGCACGTGAGTCATCCCAGGAGATACGGACGCTATGGACGCCGCGTTCAAGACTGATGCTGCCCTTGGCACCCGGCCCGCCAAAGCTTGCAACGTTGCTGGCAAAGTCATTCAGGTCCTGGTCCCGAATATTGTCTCTATGCTCATCGCCGCGGCTAGCCACCGTGTAATCCGCTCCAGCATTGGCCCTGATCCGGTCGAGCATGTCATAGGCGATGAAGCTGGCCTGGGTGCTCATCCGGGCACTGTCGGTGTACTGCAAAGCCTTGAGTTGGACCAACGCCGCTCCCAACAAGCCCAAGGCCAGGATCGAGAGCGCCACCAACACCTCCACCAGGCTCGTGCCGGCCTGTGCATATCGTTGCCCCATTGCCCCTCCGCTCATCGACACAGCCACGACCAACATCGTCATTGCCTGAGGTTAGTCCCGGAGTCATCGCTGGAGCGGCATCTGGAACAACCGGCAATACAATGCAGCCAACTCGACAAGTGCGTCCCAGAGCAGGCGGTGCAAGAGCGGGTAGCGAACGGGCACGGTGCGATGAAACCCTTTGTAGGGATTCATGAGGGAGCTCAAGGCGCAGCGCGGCTATAACCAGCCATAAGTCCAGGCAGCTATGTGAAAACCTGCCTGTGGATTTCGCAGAGCCGTCACTTCCAGGGAGGAGAATACTGTGCACGAGAGAGGTTTCAGCTTGATCGAGCTACTGACCGCACTGGCGCTGCTGGTGTTACTGCTACCGCTTTCCAGCACCACGTTCAGTGAACTGCTGTCTTCGAACCGGCAACAGGATGCTGCACGAACCCTGGCCAGCGATCTGCGCAACGCCAGGGCCGCAGCGATTCAGCATCGCCACACGACACTGGTCCATGCCATGGGCGGAGGCTGGAGCCAAGGCTGGAGAGTCATCCTGGACATCAGCGGCAAAGGGGCAAAAGATCCGGAGAACCCACTGATCATGGAGCGCCGGGGCACAAGAGGAATCGCAATAGAGGGCAACCGCCCGGTGCAGGATTTCGTGCGCTTCAGCGCCATGGGCAGCCCACTGCTACCAACGGGAGCCTTTCAGGCTGGCACGTTGCATATCTGCCAGAGGGCCCGGGAAGGCAGCCTCTATCAGGTAGTGTTATCGCGCAGTGGCAGGATCAGCCTGCGCGATGAAATCATCGAACAGGCTTCATGCACATCCCCTGGCTGATCAGAGCAGAGAACGGACCCGCAGTTCTTTGGGCATGGAGAACGTGATGTTCTCTTCGCGACCGGCGAGCTCGTCGGCGCCCGTCGCCCCCCAAGCCTGGAGCTGCTGGATTACACCACGCACCAGGACCTCCGGAGCCGATGCCCCTGCGGTGATGCCAATGCGCTCGACACTCTCGAACCAGTTGCGCTGCAGATCCTCGGCACCATCGATGAGGTAGGCCGGAGTCGCCATGCGCTCGGCCAACTCGCGCAGGCGGTTGGAGTTGGAACTGTTGGGGCTACCCACCACCAACACGACGTCACACTCGTCGGCCAGCTGCTTGACCGCATCTTGCCGGTTCTGCGTGGCATAGCAGATATCATCCTTGCGCGGCCCGCCGATGGCTGGGAAACGCGCCCGCAAGGCATCGATCACGCGGCTGGTGTCGTCCATGGACAAGGTGGTCTGGGTCACGAAAGCCAGGCGATCGGGGTTCTGCACCTGCAGCTCGGCCACATCCTTCTCATCCTCCACCAGGTAGATGGCGCCACCGTTGCTGGAGTCGTACTGCCCCATGGTGCCCTCGACCTCAGGGTGGCCAGCGTGGCCGATAAGAATGCACTCTCGACCATCGCGACTGTAGCGCGCCACTTCGATATGCACCTTGGTCACCAACGGACAGGTGGCGTCGAACACCTTGAGGCCGCGGCCGGCAGCTTCGCTGCGCACGGCCTGGGATACGCCGTGGGCGCTGAAGATGACAATGACGTCATCCGGCACCTGATCCAGCTCTTCGACGAAGATCGCTCCACGATTGCGCAGGTCTTCGACGACAAATTTGTTGTGCACCACTTCATGCCGGACGTAGATCGGCGGCCCGAAGACTTCCAGGGCGCGATTGACGATTTCGATCGCCCGGTCCACGCCGGCGCAGAAGCCACGGGGATTGGCGAGTTTGATTTGCATGCTGTGCCTCGTGTCTTGCGCGCAAGAAGTTAGATCGTTGTAGACAGCGGATCGCCGGCAAGCCGGCTCCTTAAGAATAGGAGACGGCCTGCCGGCGATGCTTTAAAGCGCTTTGACGTCGATAATCTCGACATCAAAGGTCAAGGTCTTGCCAGCCAGCGGATGGTTGAAATCAACGGTGACCTGGGCTTCATCGAAGCTTTTGACCACACCGGGCAACTCAGTGTTCGCCGCGTCGTTAAAGATCACCAGCAACCCCTCCGACAACTCCATATCCTGGAACTGCGAACGTGGAATGACTTGTACGTTCTGCGGGTTGGGCTGGCCAAAGGCGCTTTCCGGCTCGATGGTCAGGTTACGCTTGTCGCCAGCCTTGAAGCCGAACAGCGCCGCCTCGAACCCCGGGAGCAGGTTGCCATCGCCCACCTTGAAGGTCGCAGGAGCCTTGTCGAAGGTGCTGTCCACCGTATCGCCGTTCTCCAGGCGCAATGCGAAGTGCAGAGTGACTTCGGTGTTCTGGCCGATGCGTTGCCCAGCCAATGCCTGTTCAGTCATGAACGGTTTCTCCGGTTTTCTTGCTCTTGAACATATCCAGGGCCAGCATCACGGCACCGACGGTAATAGCGCTGTCGGCGAAGTTGAATGCCGGGAAGTACCAGCGGTTCTGCCAGTGCACCAGGATGAAATCGATCACATGACCCAGGACGATGCGGTCATACAGGTTGCCCAGGGCACCACCCAGCACCAGGGCCAGGGCGATGGCCAGCCAGGTCTCACCCCGGCCCAGGCGCTTGAGCCAGACCACCAGCACCGCGCTGACCACAATGGCGATCAGGGCGAACAGCCAGCGCTGCCAACCCGAGCCGTCGGCCAGGAAACTGAAGGCGGCACCGGTGTTGTAGGCCAGGGTCCAGCTGAAGTAGTCGGGAATCACCACGATCTGCTGGTACATGGTCAGCGAGTTTTCGAAGTGCAGCTTGCTGACCTGGTCAATGACCAGGACCAGCACGCTCAGCAACAGCCAGCTCAGACGACCGAAACGGCCTGCGGCATTAGGCATAGTGACGGACCTCGCCTTCGCCGCTGATGTTATCTACGCAGCGACCGCAGATCTCCGGATGCTCAGGGTGGACGCCGACATCTTCACGGCAGTGCCAGCAACGGGCGCACTTGGCGAAGCTCGACTTGACCACTTTCAACTTGAGACCGCTGACCTCAGTGGCCACTGCGTCCGCCGGCGCCTGTGCAAGAGGCGCGACACTGGCGGTGGAGGTGATCAGCACGAAGCGCAGTTCGTTGCTCAACTTGGCCAGGTCGGCCGACAGTGCGTCTTCGGCATACAGTGTCACTTCGGCCTGCAGGTTGCCGCCTACCGCTTTCGCAGCACGCTGGTTCTCCAGTTCCTTGTTGACCGCGACCTTGACCGCCATGATCCGCTCCCAGTAGGCACGGTCCAGTTCGAAGCCTTCCGGCAGCTCGCTCAGCCCTTCGTACCAGGTATTGAGCATCACCGACTCATTGCGCTCGCCCGGCAGGTACTGCCACAGCTCGTCGGCGGTGAAAGCCAGGATCGGCGCGATCCAGCGCACCAGCGCCTCGCTGATGTGGAACAGCGCGGTCTGGCAGGAGCGACGGGCCTTGCTGTCGGCGCCGGTGGTGTATTGGCGGTCCTTGATGATGTCCAGGTAGAAACCGCCCAGCTCCTGCACGCAGAAGTTGTGCACCTTGGAGTAGACGTTCCAGAAGCGGTATTCGCCGTAGTGCAGCTCCAGCTCACGCTGCAGCAGCAAGGTACGGTCCACGGCCCAGCGGTCCAGGGCCAGCATGTCTTCGGCTGGCAGCAGATCGGTGGCCGGATTGAAACCGCTCAGGTTGGAAAGCAGGAAACGCGCGGTGTTGCGGATCCGCCGGTAGGCGTCGGCACTACGCTGTAGGATCTGGTCGGATACTGCCATCTCGCCAGAGTAGTCGGTCGCCGAGACCCACAGGCGCATGATGTCGGCGCCCAGGGTGTTGTTGACCTTCTCCGGCTCGATGGTATTGCCCAGCGACTTGGACATCTTGCGCCCGCTTTCGTCCACGGTGAAACCATGGGTCAGCAGTTCGCGGTACGGCGCATGGCCGTCGATGGCGCAGCCGGTCAGCAAGGAGGAATGGAACCAACCGCGGTGCTGGTCGGAACCCTCCAGGTACAGGTCGGCGCGCGGACCTGTGGCGTGACCGATATCGTGGGAGCCGCGCAGCACGTGCCAGTGAGTGGTGCCGGAGTCGAACCAGACATCCAGGGTGTCGGCGATCTTGTCGTACTGGCCGGCTTCATCGCCGAGCAGCTCGGCGGCGTCCATCTTGAACCAGGCCTCGATGCCTTCCTTCTCGACGCGCTTGGCCACTTCTTCCATCAGCTCGACGGTGCGCGGGTGCAACTCGCCGCTTTCCTTGTGCAGGAAGAACGGAATCGGCACGCCCCAATTGCGCTGGCGGGAAATGCACCAGTCCGGACGGTTGGCGATCATCGAATGCAGGCGCGCCTGGCCCCAGGCCGGCACGAACTGGGTGTTCTCGATAGCCTGCAGGGCACGCTCGCGCAGGGTGTCGCCGGCCACCGGTTGCTTGTCCATGCCGACGAACCATTGCGCAGTCGCGCGATAGATCAGCGGAGTCTTGTGACGCCAGCAATGCATGTAGCTGTGGCTGATGGTCTCGGTGTGCAGCAACGCACCGACTTCGCTCAGCTTGTCGACGATGGCCGGGTTGGCCTTCCAGATGAACTGGCCGCCAAAGAACTCCAGGGAAGGCGCATAGACGCCATTGCTCTGGACCGGGTTGAGGATGTCGTCGTTGACCATGCCGTAGCGCTTGCAGGTCACGAAGTCGTCCTCACCGTAGGCCGGCGCGGAGTGGACCACGCCAGTACCGGCACCCAGCTCTACGTAGTCGGCCAGGTATACCGGCGACAGGCGATCATAGAACGGATGACGGAAATTGATCAGCTCCAGGGCCGAACCCGGGGCAGTCACGATCACCGAACCTTCCAGGCCGTAACGGGCCAGGCAGGACTCCACCAGCTCCTCGGCCAGGACCAACAGGCGCTCACCGGTATCCACCAGGGCGTAGTTGAACTCCGGATGGATGTTCAGAGCCTGGTTGGCCGGGATGGTCCACGGGGTGGTGGTCCAGATCACGATGGCCGCGGGCTTGGCCAGCTTGGCCAGGCCGAAGGCAGCGGCCAGTTTGTCCTCGTCGGCGACCGGGAAGGCCACGTCGATGGTGGCGGACTTCTTGTCCTGGTACTCGACTTCCGCCTCGGCCAGGGCCGAACCGCAATCGAAGCACCAGTTCACCGGCTTGAGGCCCTTGAACACGAAGCCACCCTTGACCATCTGGGCCAGGGCACGGATTTCACCGGCCTCGTTGGCAAAGTTCATGGTCTTGTAGGGGTTGTCCCAGTCGCCCAGCACGCCCAGGCGGATGAACTCGACCTTCTGGCCCTCGATCTGCTCGGAGGCGTAGGCGCGGCACAACTCGCGGGTCTGGTCCGAGGACAGGTTCTTGCCGTGGGTCACCTCGACCTTGTGCTCGATCGGCAGGCCATGGCAATCCCAGCCCGGCACGTACGGAGCGTCGAAGCCCGACAGGGTCTTGGAACGGATGATCATGTCCTTGAGGATCTTGTTCAGCGCATGACCGATGTGGATCTTGCCATTGGCGTAGGGAGGACCATCGTGCAGAACGAACTTTGGACGGTCCTTGCCAATCTCGCGCAACTTTCCGTACAGGCCAATGCTGTCCCAACGCTGCAGAATCTGTGGTTCGCGCTGAGGCAGGCCGGCCTTCATTGGGAAGGCGGTGTCCGGAAGGTTTAACGTGGCTTTATAGTCGGTCATTTAAGGCTCTTCATTAGCGATTGGCGCTATGGATACGTGCCACTTGGGCACGGGCGGCGGCAACATCCGCATTGATCGCCGTCTTCAACGCCTCCAGGGAGGCGAAACGCTGCTCTTCACGCAGCTTATGGTGGAAAACCACCGTCAAACGCCGGTCATACAGATCGCCGGCAAAATCTAAAAGATGAATTTCCAGGTGGGCCTTGCCATCACCTGCGACCGTGGGGCGGACGCCGATATTGGCAACTCCCGGCCAGGCCTTGCCATCGATGTCGACACTGACCAGGTAGACCCCGGAGAGCGGCACACGACGACGCTTCAATTGCACGTTGGCCGTGGGCGTACCCAACTGGCGCGCCAGTTTCTGGCCATGCAGGACCCGACCGGCAATCCGGTACGGGCGACCGAGCAAGCGTTCGGCCAGCTCGAAATCAGCGGCAGCCAGTGCATTGCGGACCTGGGTACTGCTGATACGCAAGCCATCGAGTTCAACAGTCTGGGCCGCCTCGACGGTAAACCCGTGGGTCACGCCCGCCTGCTGCAGGAACTCGAAGTCGCCCGCCCGATCACACCCAAAACGGAAGTCGTCGCCGACCTCCAGGTGCTGTACCCCCAGGCCATCCACCAGGATCCGCTCGACGAACTCGCTGGCACTGAGCTTGCTCAGGCGCTGGTTGAACGCCAGGCACAGGACCCGGTCGACCCCTGCCTGAGCCAGCAACTGCAACTTGTCGCGCAAGCGTGCCAGGCGTGCAGGAGCAGACTCGGGAGCGAAGAACTCTCGCGGCTGTGGCTCGAAAATGACCACACAGCTGGGCACGCCCAGTTCAAGCGCACGCTCACGCAGTCGACCCAGGATAGCCTGGTGACCAAGGTGAACACCGTCGAAGTTGCCAATAGTGGCGACGCAGCCCCGATGCTGGGGGCGCAGATTGTGAAGGCCTCGAACCAGCTGCATAACGCGCTTCTTGCTCATAAAGTGGCCGATTATAACCACACCGGGCGGCTGACGACAGGCAGCACCACACCCCAAAGTGATCGAACCGACAAAACCTGTGTCAACCCCGCCCCAACAACTAAACCGTCGTCAGTTCAGAGCCTTGCGATTGAAGTCCCGCAGGCGAAAGCCCAGTAACGCCAACATACCGAAATAAGCCACTACACCGGCTGCCACCAAGGCTCCCAGGCGCAGAAAGCGCTCGAGCATATGCCCCTGATCCCAGGCCGGCATGAAATACATCGCCCCCAGCAACACGCCCGACATCACCGCTACCGCGACGATCAGCTTCAGGGTGAAGACGCCCCACCCCGGCTGGGGCAGGAACATCTGCTGCTTGCGCAACTGGTAGAACAGCAGGCCCGCATTGATACAGGCACCGCCGCTGATGGCCAAGGCCAGGCCCGCATGCTTGAAGGGACCGATCAGCATGAGGTTGAGCAACTGAGTGATAACCAGGGTAAAAATGGCGATTTTCACCGGCGTGCGGATGTTCTGCTGGGCATAGAAACCCGGCGCCAACACCTTGATCACGATGATCCCCAACAAACCGACGGCATAAGCCACCAGCGCGCGCTGAGTCATGGCGGCATCGAAGGCACTGAACTCACCGTACTGGAACAGGGACACCGTCAAGGGCTCTGCCAGGATCCCCAGCGCCAGGGAGCAAGGCAGCACCAGGATGAAACACAGGCGCAACCCCCAATCGAGGATCCGCGAATATTCGTGACGATCCTTATTGGCGTAGGTCTTGGCGAGCGTTGGCAGCAGGATGGTCCCGAGCGCCACGCCCAACACACCCGAAGGCAGCTCCATGAGGCGATCGGCGTAATACATCCACGACACCGAGCCGGCCACCAGGAACGAAGCGAAGATGGTGTTGATGATCAACGAAATCTGGCTCACCGACACCCCGAGGATCGCTGGCAGCATCTGCTTCAGCACCCGCCACACCCCAGTATCACGCAGACTCAGGCGCGGCAGCACGAGCATGCCGATCTTCTTCAGATGCGGCAGCTGGTAGAGCAACTGCGCCAGCCCCCCAGCCAGCACCGCCCACCCCAGAGCCATCACGGGGGGATCGAAGTACGGCGTGAGGAACACCGCGAAGATGATCATGCTGACATTGAGCAGGGTCGGTACGAAGGCCGGCACCGAGAAGCGATTCCAGGTATTGAGGATCGCCCCGGCCAGGGATGAGAGGGAGATCAGCAATATATAAGGAAAGGTCACCCGCAACAGGTCGGAGGTCAGGGCGAACTTTTCCGGGGAATCGACGAAACCCGGCGCCGTGGCCCAGATGACCCAGGGCGCTGCGATCATTCCAAGGGCCGTGACCAATGCCAGCACCAGGGTCAACAAGCCGGACACGTAAGCGATGAAAGTACGCGTCGCCTCTTCGCCCTGCTGGCTCTTGTACTCCGCGAGGATCGGTACGAAGGCCTGGGAAAACGCTCCCTCGGCAAAGATCCGCCGCAACAGGTTGGGCAACTTGAAGGCAATGAAGAAGGCATCCGTGGCCATCCCGGCACCGAAGGTACGCGCGATGATGGTGTCACGCACAAACCCCAGCACTCGGGAAAGCATCGTGATAGAGCTGACGGCGGCCAACGACTTGAGCAGGTTCATGAAAAGCTTTGTGCCTTAGTAGATAAACAGCAGGCGAAAGGATGCCCACCTGTGCGATACTCCGCGCCGCAACAGCACAGAGCCAAAGCTCGCGAGTTTACAGGTCAAGCGCCGGAAATAAATATCCCGCCTCTTCAGATCGACCACTCAGCGGAACGCATCAGCTGCCCTTGACAACACACCAACTCATCGGCATGATTCGCGGCCTATTTTGTTTGCTATTTCCCAAAAAGTCTTTCGAGGAGCTCGACGGTGGCCAACTCACCTTCCGCCAAAAAACGTGCAAAACAGGCTGAGAAGCGTCGCAGCCACAACGCCAGCCTGCGTTCCATGGTTCGTACCTACATCAAGAATGTAGTTAAAGCCATCGACGCAAAAGACGCCGAAAAAGCGCAAGCTGCTTACGTTCTGGCCGTGCCAGTTATCGACCGTATGGCCGATAAAGGCATCATCCACAAGAACAAAGCTGCTCGCCATAAAGGCCGCCTGAATGGCCACATCAAGGCTCTGAAGCTCGCTGCTGCAGCCTAAGCGATACGCTTGTTGAAAAACCGACCCAAGGGTCGGTTTTTTATTGCCTGTAATTCAACCCGCCCGACGAGCCAGCCCAACATCCACAGGGCCGACTCGCCAGCGATCAGATTACTGATGCGACCAAGGCAGGATCGGAATCGCCGTCACCGCATTCTGCGGACTACCCTCGATCAACCGATCGCTATAGACCAGGTACACCAGGGTATTGCGCTTCTTGTCGAGGAAGCGCACCACCTGCATGGTCTTGAACACCAATGACGTGCGTTCCTTGAATACCTCCTCGCCATCCTTCAGGTCACCCTTGAAGGCAATCGGCCCCACCTGGCGACAGGCAATGGAGGCCTCGGCTCGATCCTCGGCCAAACCCAGGCCACCCTTGAGACCACCCGTCTTGGCCCGCGACAGATAGCAGGTCACGCCATCGACCTTGGGGTCATCGAACGCCTCGACGACGATCCGATCATTCGGCCCAACAAACTTGAAGACCGTGGACACCTGGCCAATCTCCTCGGCCGACGCCATGAGCGGCATCGCCAAGAACAAACCCAACAATCCCTTTGCCATGCGCATTCGATTTTTCCTTATGCCACTCAAACCAGAATCAGATTGTCGCGATGAACCAGCTCCGGCTCGGCCATGTAGCCCAGCACACCGACAATCGCATCGGAAGGCTGGCCAATGATCTTCTGTGCCTCTTGCGCACTGTAGTTAGCCAACCCACGAGCGATCTCGCGCCCATCAGGCGCCACGCAGACCACCATCTCACCACGCCGGAAGCCACCCTGGACCTGCTTGACACCAACCGGCAGCAAACTCTTGCGGCCCTGGGCCAACGCAGACACTGCCCCCTCATCGAGCACCAGGGTACCGCGAGTCTGCAGATGCCCAGCCAACCACTGCTTGCGCGCAGCCAGCATGCCGCGCTCCGGCGACAGCAAGGTGCCGATCCGCTCGCCCGCCTTCAACCGATCCAGGACCCGCTCCAGCCGCCCACCCACGATGATCGTGTGCGCCCCGGAACGCGCCGCCAACCGCGCAGCGCGCAGCTTGGTCTGCATACCGCCACGCCCCAGAGCACCGCCAGTACCACCAGCCACCGCATCCAGGGCTGGATCATCGGCTCGCGCCTCATAGATCAGCTGGGCGCCTGGATTACTGCGCGGGTCAGCATCGAACATGCCATCGCGATCAGTCAGGATCACCAGCAAATCCGCCTCCACCAGGTTGGCCACCAGTGCCGCCAGGGTATCGTTATCACCAAAACGGATCTCATCGGTGACCACGGTATCGTTCTCGTTGATCACCGGGATCACCTTGAGCTCGACCAATGCGCGCAAGGTGCTGCGCGCATTGAGGTAACGCTTGCGATCCGACAAGTCGTCATGGGTCAGGAGGATCTGCGCGGTATGCCGACCATGCTCGGCGAAGCTCGATTCCCAAGCCTGCACCAGCCCCATCTGGCCAATGGCCGCGGCAGCCTGCAACTCATGCATCGCACTCGGTCGTGCGGTCCAGCCCAGGCGACTCATGCCAGCAGCGACAGCGCCGGAAGAGACCAGCACCAGCTCGACACCAGCCTCATGCAAGGCCACCATCTGCTCAACCCACACACCCATCGCTGCGCGATCCAGCCCCTTGCCGTCCGCCGTCAGCAGCGCACTGCCGATCTTCACGACCCAGCGCTGTGCACCCGTCACCTTGCTCCGCATCTCATTCAACCTTTGCCAGCGAGCGACGCGACCGAGCGCCACTCATGGGGTTATTCGTATGTACGCCGCGCAGACACCAAAACGCCGCTCAGATGAGCGGCGCATTGAAAGCTGGCCCGGCAGCGATGATAACACCGCGCCAAGCCAGATAAACCGTCTTCGCGGGCAAGCCCGCCAACGATGAATCAGTCGCGGACGTAGATGATTTCCGGGCCATCCTCGTCATCCACATCCTCCTCATCCCAGTCATCGTCGCCGATATCATGGACGCTCTTCACGCCAGTGCGGCGCAGGGCCCGCTGGTCATCCAGGGCCTGCAGCTGGGCACGCGCCTCATCCTCGATACGCTGATCCAGCTCGGCCAGCTCATCGGCAAAGGCCGGGTCGGCCGCCAGACGATCGGCACGATCTTCCAGGTACCGCATGATGTCACGGCTCAGGCGCTCGGTGCCTTCCTTGGAGATAGCCGAGATCACATACACAGGACCGGTCCACTCCAGGCGCTCGACAACCTCCTTGACGCGCTCCTCCTGTTCCTCCTCAAGAAGCATGTCGCTCTTGTTCAGCACCAGCCAGCGCTCACGCTCAGCCAGGGACGGACTGAACTTCATCAGCTCGTTGACAATCACCTCGGCAGCATCGGCAGGACTGCTCTCATCCAGCGGCGCCATGTCCACCAGGTGCAACAGGATGCGCGTACGCGCCAGGTGCTTGAGGAAGCGGATCCCCAGGCCAGCGCCATCGGAAGCCCCCTCGATCAACCCCGGAATATCCGCGATCACGAAGCTCTTCCAGCGATCGACGCTGACCACGCCCAGGTTCGGCACCAGGGTCGTGAACGGATAGTCGGCGACTTTCGGCTTGGCCGCGGAAACCGAACGAATGAAGGTACTCTTGCCGGCATTCGGCAAGCCCAGCAGACCAACGTCCGCCAGCACCTTCAACTCCAACTTGAGGTCACGCTGCTCGCCCGGTTTGCCCGGTGTGGTCTGGCGTGGCGCACGATTGGTACTGGACTTGAAGCGGGTGTTACCCAGGCCGTGCCAGCCACCCTGCACCACCATCAGGCGCTGGCCCGCCTTGGTCAGGTCACCGATGACCTCCTGGGTGCCAGCATCGATCACCGTGGTACCAACCGGAACCCGCAACTCCAGGTCCTCGCCCTTCTTGCCGGTGCAGTCGGTGCTACCGCCATTGGAGCCACGCTCGGCGTCAAAATGGCGGGTATAGCGGTAGTCCACCAGGGTATTGAGGTTTTCGTCGGCGACCATGAAGATCGAGCCGCCATCACCGCCATCACCACCGTTGGGACCACCGTTCTCGATGAACTTTTCCCGACGGAAACTCATGCAACCATTGCCGCCGTCGCCAGCTTTTACTCGGATCGAAACTTCATCAACAAACTTCATGATCAAACGCCTCTCGCCGCACGGGCGAGCTGAAAAAACCAAGACATAAGACTCTTGCAAAAATGAGCGCAGCGGCCTCAATCAACGACCGAAAATTCCAACGCTGGCAGCCCGTACAAACAGCTTTGCAAGAGACTCATCCCACAAACGAAAAAGCCCCGTCGCGAGACAGGGCTTTTCCAGCGATCGCGCAATTAAGCTGCGACGACGCTCACGTAACGACGACCGAAGGCGCCTTTTACTTCAAACTTGATCACGCCTTCGATTTTCGCGAACAGGGTGTGATCCTTGCCCATGCCAACGCCGTAGCCAGCGTGGAATTGGGTGCCGCGCTGACGCACGATGATGTTGCCGGCCTTGATGACCTGGCCGCCATACATCTTCACGCCAAGGCGTTTGGCTTCTGAGTCGCGACCGTTACGGGTACTACCACCAGCTTTTTTGTGTGCCATGAGTTCAATTCTCCTAGTGAGGAATTAGGCTGAAATTAAGCCTGAATACCGGTGATTTTGATCTCGGTGAACCACTGGCGGTGGCCCATACGCTTCATGTGGTGCTTACGGCGACGGAACTTGATGATGCGGACTTTATCGTGACGACCTTGGGCGATCACTTCAGCCTTGACGGTTGCGCCAGCAACAACAGGTGCGCCGATGTTCACGTCATCGCCATTGGCGACCAACAGAACGCGGTCAAAAGTCACGGATTCGCCAGTGGCGACTTCCAGTTTTTCGATCTTCAGGTATTCACCTTCAGCGACCTTGTATTGCTTACCGCCGGTAACGATTACTGCGTACATGGTATTTCTCCGATAATCCTGCTCACCCAGCTCTTAATAAGAAGAGGTATTGGCTGGCATGGCTGCATGGGGCTGGAACGGCCCAAGTGCAATTGCGTAAGGCAGGTGCTGCCCAGGAAGTTCAGGGTGCGCGATTGTACGCAAGGCACAATAACGATGCAAGTGCCGCTCAGGAGCGCGAAAGATGCTGTCAAGCCCTTGTGCCAAAAGAAAAGAAAGCATGCCATCAGGCTTCAATGGCAAAACAAGAGCATTAACCTAGTATTTTACCTTGGCAAATTACGGCATACCGGGGCTTTACCCTCTCGGGAACGCGCCTTGACACCTGCGGACGTGGGTCCTAGCATGCCGCGCATCCCTTCTGGAGCACCTGTCACTGATGCAACCCCAAGCTTTCTACCGCGCGGTGGCGGAAGATTTTAACGCCGTCGACGGCATCATCAAGAAACAATTGACGTCCCGAGTACCGCTGGTTTCGAAAATCGGCGACTACATTACCTCGGCCGGCGGTAAACGCCTGCGTCCTCTATTGGTGCTGCTGTGCGGCAAGGCCCTGGGTCGCGAGGGCGACGATCTGCGCATGCTGGCCGCCACCATCGAATTCCTGCATACCGCCACCTTGCTGCATGACGATGTAGTCGACATGTCCGGCATGCGGCGTGGACGCTCGACCGCCAACGCGATGTGGGGCAACGCCCCAAGCGTGCTAGTGGGCGACTTCCTGTACTCGCGCTCGTTCGAAATGATGGTCGAACTGGGCTCGATGCCCGTCATGCGCATCCTGTCCCATGCCACACGCATCATTGCCGAAGGCGAAGTACTGCAACTGTCCAAGGTACGCGACGCCAGCACCACCGAAGAAACCTACATGGAAGTCATCCGCGGCAAGACCGCGATGCTCTTCGAGGCCTCGACCCACAGTGCCGCGGCCCTGGCCGGCGCGACGCAGGAACAGGCCGAGGCGCTGCGCACCTTTGGCGACCATCTCGGCGTAGCCTTCCAACTGGTCGACGACCTGCTGGATTATCGCGGCGATGCAGACACGCTGGGCAAGAACGTCGGTGACGACCTGGCAGAAGGCAAGCCGACATTGCCATTGATCTACACCATGCGTGAAGGCACCCCGGAACAAGCGGCCCTGGTTCGCCAAGCGATCCAGAAAGGCGGGATCGAAGATCTTGAAAGCATCCGCAATGCGGTCGAAGCCTCTGGCTCCCTGGACTACACCGCGCAACTGGCTCGTGATTACGTCGCTCGTGCCATTGCCTGCCTTGAAGCCCTGCCAGCCAGCGAATACCGCGATGCCCTGGTGGAGCTGAGCGAATTCGCGGTGGCCCGCACTCACTAAGATGCACCCCGGCTCCTGCCAGTGGCAGGAGCCGGTCCTACCTCCAGGCCCTGCGCCCCCGCTTCCCGGCAAAACCCTATATAATGTGCGCTTTTTAGCCATCCTGACTTTGAGGAGCCTAAGTGAGCACTTTGCCACCCTGCCCAAAATGCAATTCCGAATACACCTACGAAGACGGTACCCAGCTGATCTGCCCCGAGTGCGCCCATGAATGGTCCGCCAGTGGCGAAGCCGAAGCCGCTTCCGATGAAGCAGTGAAAAAGGATTCGGTGGGCAACGTACTGCAGGACGGCGATACCATCACCGTGATCAAGGACCTCAAGGTCAAGGGCACTTCCCTGGTAGTCAAGGTCGGTACCAAGGTCAAGAACATCCGCCTGTGCGATGGCGACCACGATATCGACTGCAAGATCGATGGCATCGGCCCGATGAAACTCAAGTCCGAGTTCGTCCGCAAGGTTTGAAGCCACGCCTCTCGCGCCCAGCGCGAGAGGCCTCCCCATCCTCAAGCACTCCCCTGCTAGCCAAAAGCCATTCGCTTTGAGCGAAAGCAATTTCTGCGCAGAAAAAAGCAGAAACCGCCAATAGGCACTTGCTATTCATTGAATAAGAATTATTCTCATTGAACCCCATTCAAGGAGATGAGAACCATGACTTATTTGATTGATGCCTGGCTGGATCGCCCACACCCCTACCTGCGAATCCTGCATCGGGAAACCGGGGAAGTCTGTGCGGTGTTGGAAGAAGAAGCCCTGAACGAGCTGCAGGACCAGGGTGATCTGGACCTGAATGGCTTGAGCTCCAGCGAACCACTGGTTCTCAAGGAGTTGGTGCGCAACCTGTTTTTGTTCTGCTACGCCAGAGCCTTGCGGCCGACCGGCACCGACAGCCAGGGCCTGAGCGCAAGAATCCGCCTATGACCCCGCTGCCGATCAAGGAGCCTGCTCGCAGGCGATGACGACAGTTTCGTCGCCAACGGGCAGGCTCCTCTACCGATTACAGAACGTCCAGCAACTCGACGTCGAATACCAGAACGCTGTGCGGAGGAATGCTGCCAACGCCTTGCGCACCGTAAGCCAGCTCGCTCGGTACATACAGGCGCCATTTGCTACCGGCATTCATCAGTTGCAGGGCTTCAGTCCAGCCCGCGATCACGCCGCCTACCGGGAACTCGGCAGGTTGGCCACGCTCGTAGGAGCTGTCGAATACGGTGCCGTCGATCAGGGTACCGTGGTAATGAGTACGCACGCTGTCTTCACGGGTCGGCTTGGCGCCTTCGCCCTGGGTCAGCACTTCGAACTGCAAGCCGGAAGCCAGAGTGGTGATGCCTTCACGCTTGGCATTTTCAGCCAGGAATGCCAGGCCCGCACCTGCTGCGGCCTCAGCCTTGGCAGCGGCCTCAGCCTGCATGATTTCGCGAATCACCTTGAAGCTGGCGGACATTTCGTCCTGGCCAACGCGGCTTGGCTTACCATCAAAAGCATCGGTCAGGCCTGCCAGGATCGCCTCCAGGCTCACGCCCGGCGGTGGGTTATCACGCAGTTGGTCGCCCAACTGACGGCCAATACCGTAGCTGACGCGGGTTTCGTCGGTAGACAGGTTTACTTCGGACATGACGCTGCTCCGCTGTGCGGACGGCTCGCGAAGCACCGTGCGAAAGCACGTTCCTCCGGAGCGCCCGGAACCAAAAGGGCGAGCAGACTAGCACAGAAGGCCAGCGCGGATCATCGCCGCCGGGAGCTCAGCCCCCGGCATGCAGGGTGATGGGGACTTTCAAGCGATCATCAGTCCCGGCAGCCAGCCCGCACATCTCGTCGTGCACCAGGGTATGGATCAGGTTGAATGGTAAATCAGGAAAGGCCTGCAGCACCTCACGGGCATGTTCTACCGAACGCAAGTGGAATGTCTGGCCCTGGGCGTCGATCAGTGGAAAGGCCATCCCATGCATTCGAGCCTCAAGCAGGTAGATTCCCCCCTCCAGGGAGATCAGGTTCAACTCGTCGACTTTTCCGGCAAGAGCGTAGGCATTCATTTCCTGCAGGTTCATGAGCGCACCTCGTGCAATCCACTCCCGTGACCTGTACAGGGATATGCCCCGGCCAGGAAAAGCACAAGCCACAAACGACACCGCCCGTCCGTTTCACAACGGACGGGCGGTATTCATCCCGCTCACAAGAGCCCTTAGTGCTTGGTCAGCTTGTCCAGGTAACCCATGGCAAATGCGGAGACAACGAAAGTCATGTGGATAACCACGTACCACAGCAGGTATTCGGTAGGAATGTTCTTGGCATCCATGAACACTCGCAGCAGATGGATCGAGGAAATCGCCACGATGGACGCAGCCACCTTCATCTTCAGCGACGAGGAGTCCATCTTGCCCAGCCAGCTGAGCTTCTCCTTGTTTTCATCGATGTCCAACTGCGACACGAAGTTCTCGTAGCCGGAAATCATCACCATCACCAGCAAGCCGCCCACCAGCGCCATGTCGATCAACGACAGCAGCACCAGGATCAGGTCGGACTCGGCCATGGAAAACACATTGGGAATGACGTGGAAGACTTCCTGGAAGAACTTCAATGCCAGCGCCAGCAGGCCCAGGGACAGGCCGAAGTAGATCGGCGCCAGCAGCCAGCGTGAGGCATACATTGTATTTTCGATAAAACGTTCCATTGAAATCTCGTACCTGATGTGAAAGCGGCGCCGAGTATATCAGCGCTCAAAAAGCCCATAAACCATGGCCCTACCGGTTTTTCCGGGCCGTTTTTCTGCTAGTGTCGGAACCATTCCTAGCACTCACCGACATTGGACAGGACGACTGGAAAATGGATTTGCGATTGCCTTTGGCAAGCCTTGGCTTGTGCCTGGCCGTACTGAGCAGCAGCGGCTGTTCGCCCAGCGAAGAAAAGAAAGAGGCCAATCTCAAGGACGAGGCCGCCCAGCTGGAAAAGTCCCTGGCGGCCATCCAGGACCCCAAGCTCAAGGACGCGTTCGCCGACCTCGGTGGCTCATTGCTGCTTCTGGAACGCGCCCAGCTCAAGCTCGCCAACAAGCCGATCGAGACCGAATATGCTGATGACGCGCTGGCCTTGCTCAAGCACTACCCGTCTCCCCAAGCGTTGGTGGATACCTACGTCAACGGTCTGTTCGTACTGCGCAAACAATCGAACTCGGACTACCTGACCGACCTGCAACCGGTCTTCCCGTTCAGCTTCAACATCCCGGGGCAGTTCCCCTTCCCCCATGATCTGCAATGGCAATCGGTGACCTTGAGCAACAAGAAGGTGGTTGCCTTCCAACCAGAATGGTCGGAAACCGATTCGGGAATCCAGTTGAGCCCCTCCAGCGCCAACATGACCAACCCGGACGACCTGACCGTGGCCTACCCCTTTGTCGAAGGGCTGGAGATCGACAACAAGAGCCAACCGCAACCTGTCTCCCTGCAAGGCAAGCTGGAAGTGATCGCACCGGGACGGGTGTTGAATCTCGAACTGACCAAGGCCGACGTCGGCAAGCCTCGCAAGGATGGAAACATCACCCTGACCCTGCTGGTCCTGGAGAAAAACGTCGCCGAGATCGTCGTGGACAACAGCACAGCGCTTCCCGAAGAACTCAGCGATGCCTCCGCTACTCCGTTGCTGGCCCAGGCCCGCGATAGCACTGGGCAGGTTCTCTCACGCTCCGGCTCGATCAATGAAGATGCCGAGCAAATTGCCTTTTATCGACAGCAACTGGCCGAGATGCAACAACAGAAGGCCTGGAGCGATGCCTTCGAAAAACAACTGGAAGACGAACAGCAAGCCTTCGACCGAAAGCACACCCGGCACTATGCCAAGGTCTACTTCAACGGCCTGGTGGACAAACTGGAGGTCGCCGTTCTCGACTTCGCCCAGGCCCAGGTCACGCGCAAGGACCTGGACCTGCCCGTGCATCGTTTCGAGAGCAACACCACGGACAAGCTCATCCAACCATTGCCAATGCCGGTGGTGGTCTATGACGACCAGGCAGCCAGCTACCTCAAGGGCGCGCAACTGGACGAGGAATCACTGAAAAAATCAGTCAGCATCAGCCAATCGGTGGAGGATGCCAGTGCGGCTCGCATCGAATTCAACCACCCTCGCACCTTCAACGATGAGCTACTGGGCTCACAGTTCAACACTGGGGACACGCCGCTGACGTTCTTCACCCAGAACGACAAGGGCGAACGTGGCGAACCCATCGAACTGCCGGACGAGGCCATCGAGATCGACGCCATGCGCGGAGTCATCACCTACGACCTGAACCTGTTCCCGGAAACCCCGGCCTACGCCGTCGGCTCGGTTCCACTGTTTCTGGCCAATATCGAGAAAAAGAGCATAGGCACCGAACAATTGCCCAAGGGGCTCGAACTCAAGGGCAATGCCCTGATCGTCGACCAGAAGCTCTTTCCTTCGGACGCCTGGCGCTTCTATGCCAAGGACGCAAGCGGCCAGTACCTCAAGGAGATCCTGGCGGTCTCCCACAGCGCTCCGAATGCCGGTCCAGCGCTGTATGACGTGCACTACTTCTACGGCCAGCCAAGCCAACTGGAAACCTACAACCGCAGTGACCTGAACACCGTGGAATACGGTTTCGAGGTCAAGCTCGACAAAGTCGAGTCAGGACCTCCCGCGCCCTAGCCAAGCGACGGGACCTGTCCTTCAGTGCTCGGGGTGAAACTGGAAGTCACCGCCACTACGTCCCCGGTCCCCGTTCATCTGCCGCAACTGGGCCTGCAAGTGCAGGCACCAGATCTGTGGATCGTCGGCCAACTGGTAGCCATGGGTCGTCAGGCTTTCGACGATGGAGTCGAGGATGGACTCGGCGAGCACTGGACCACAGAACGGTCCCTGGGACTTGATTGCCGAAGGTTGTTCACCAGCCATTCCGGCCGCGAAGAGAAGGGTCCACATACCGTTGTCACCAGCCAGAGGGCGGACACTGCATTCGATACGGGTAACCAGGCCAAGGCATTGGCGAGTGAGGCAAAGGTTGCGCGACATGGCGGCGACCCTCGGTAGATCCACTATTCAGCCTTCAGCCGAAGACTGTTTCGATCCAGCGACGATTGTCGTTCTCCTTGCCCTGAGGATAGAAGAAAAGAGCGATAAACAAAGTTGCCCCATCCAACAGGCGCCGAATGGTCTATTTTGAAAAATTGGCGCCAGCGCATCGACGCCAATGGCGAGGGCACAGGCCCCCGCCATCCACTATCCTCAGGCCGGCTTGGCCTCGGACAGCGCCTCTTGCGCCGACTCCTTCTCCGCCTCCTTCAGGTCTTCCTCGCTGATCATCTCGGCGATGACCCGCAGGCGCTCCACCACTCGGGCATTGACGCTGCCCTCGGGAAACTGCCCATCGGCATCCGGCTCACCGGCAGGCTCGCCCACCAGCAGGCTCAGCGCCTCATCGGCCTGGCGCACCGCATAGACGTGGAACTGCCCACTGCGCACGGCCTGCAGGACCTTCTCGTCGAGCATCAGGGTGGCAACGTTGGCCTGGGGAATGATCGCCCCCTGCTCCCCCGTCAGGCCACGGGCCTCGCATAGGCGGAAGAAGCCTTCGATCTTCTCGTTGACCCCGCCAACCGCTTGTACTTCGCCAAACTGGTTGATCGAGCCGGTAATGGCAAAACACTGCTTGAGCGGCGTCCTCGACAACGCCGAGATCAGCGTGCAGGCCTCGCCCAGCGAAGCACTATCGCCATCCACGTAACCGTAGGACTGCTCCAGGGCGATGCTCGCGGAAATCGCCAGGGGGAACTCCTGGGCATAGCGACTACCCAGGTACCCGGTCAGGATCATCACCCCCTTGGAGTGAATCGGCTGGCCCAGGTTGACCTCGCGCTCGATATCGACGATGCCGCTGCCGCCAGGGTAGACCGTGGCGGAAATCCGCGCTGGCACCCCGAAAGCCGAGTCCCCCACCTCAAGTACGGTCAGGCCGTTGCACTTGCCCACGGCAGCCCCGTCGGTATCGATGAGGATGATGCCGGCCAGCATGTCGTCGAGAATCCGCGCCGAGACGCGCCCGGTACGAGTCGCCTTGGCCTTGAGCGCACGCTCGATATGCCCGGCATCGGTCATTTCGTCCGAGGCCAGGTGGCGGATGAAGTCGGCCTCGCTGACCAGTTGGAACAAATCACCGATTCGCGCCGACAAGCGCCCCTGGTGCTCGGCAAGGCGGGCACTGTAGGTGGCCAGGCGCGCCACCGCATCAGCGGTCAGGGGAGCCATGCCCTCTTCGGAGGTACGGGTCTTGAGCAGTTGGGCAAACTGTTCCAGGCTTTCGTCCACCATCGGGATGTCTTCATCGAAATCCACCAGCACCCGGAACATCTCCTGGAAGTCCGGGTCCAGGTCCTGCAGCGTGTAGTACAGCTGGCGGGCACCGATGATGATCACCTTGACCTGCAGCGGGATCATCTGCGGCGTCAGGGTCACCGTGGCCAGGCGGCCCATCTCCCCCAGGGGCGACTCCATCTTCAGCTTGCGCGACTGCAAGGCACGCTTGAGGGCATCCCAGACAAAGGGCTCGCTGAGCATCTTCTCGGCTTCCAGGATCAGGAAGCCGCCGTTGGCCCGATGCAGTGCCCCAGGGCGCAGCTGTCGATAGGTGGTGTAGAGCGCGCCCTGGTCGGTGCTGTACTCGATCCGCCCGAACAGGTTGTCATAGGTCGGATGGGGCTCGAACACCACTGGAGCACCGCCGCTGGCCGGATGCCCCACCACCAGGCTCGGGCAGTATTGTTCCTCCAGCAGCTTGCGCGCCACAGCGTCGGTCTTGCTGTCGTCCACCAGTTGCTCGACCACGGTCTTGAGCAGATACACCTGCATGGCCTGCAGGTAGCCGCAGACCGCTGCATTCTCCGCGTACTTCTCCGACAACGGCGACAGCAACGGTTGCAGGGCCAGGGTGATGGTCTCCTCGTTGAGCTGGCGCAGTTGGTTGCTCGATTCGCGCTTCCACTGCGGCAGGCTTGCCAGCTCTTCGTTGAGGCGCTCCTCCAGGGCGGAGATATCTTCATGGAAGCGCTCGCGGTCGGCTTCCGGCAACTGGGCGAATTCAGCTTCGTCCAGCGCCTTGCCCTCGTACATCGGCGTGAAGGCGATATTGCTGCTATCGCGGTACAGCGCCACGTCCTTCTCCAGGGCCAGGCGCTCGATCACGTCCAGGGCACGGTCATAGCGCTGGTTGAAGGCCCGGTCGATGGCACTCTTTTTCTGCTGGTAGGACGGATGCTCGAATACCGCAGGGAAAGTCGCCAGCAAGTTATCGATCAGGACATTGATATCGGCGATGAAGCTGCCCGCCGCACCGGCCGGTAACTCCAGGGCCCGCGGCTCGCGCGGCTCATCGAAGTTATTGACATAGACCCAGTCCGACGGCGTCTGCAGGCGCTTGCCTTCGGCCTTGAGGTAGCGCTTGACGAACGAAAAGCGGCCGGTGCCCGGCTCGCCCATGACAAACACGTTATAGCCAGGGCGCGGCATGGCCACGCCAAACTGCAAGGCCTCTACAGCACGTTCCTGGCCAAGCACGCCGCGAAAGGGTTCCAGATCATTGGTGGTAGAGAAGCTGAACTGTTCAGCAGAAAAGGGGCGGGTCAGCGCTTCAGGCGCTAGACGCAAGCTGGCAGCAACAGGATCAGGCATCGGGCTTCCTTACATCAGGCGGGGCGGATGACGGCATTCTGGCGCCGGGTATGCCCGGCTGGCAAGGCACGCCTGGCGGCAAGGTTCAGGCCGCACAGGGACTGTCCCCCCATGCCGTGCACCCCCCGGCCCCAGGCATTGTTTTGTAAATTGTTACGGAACCCAAGGAATCTGCCTAAACTCCAACCTGTGCGGCTGGGTGATAACCGGCCCCCTGGTGCCGGTACGGACCAGTCCCCCTGTCCATTGGTATGCACACAAAGAGAACAACGCTATGAAACGGATCCTTCTCGGTACTCTTTTCACCGTCGTATCCCTCAACGCCATGGCCCAGGCCCCAGGCGGCCCGGATTGCGGCTGGGGCAACATGCTGTTCAAGGGCCAGCGCGGCACGCCGGCGCACTTCCTGGCGTCGACCACCAACGGCACCTCGGGTAACGCGACCTTCGGCATGACTTCCGGCACCAACGGTTGCTCCACCAACGCGGCACTGACCTACGGCGGTAAGTCCTGGTTCGCCATGAACGGGATGATGAACGAGCTCTCCGAAGACATGGCCAAGGGCCAGGGCGAAGCCCTGACCACCTACGCCGTAGTCCTGGGCGTGGCTCCCGAAGACCGCGCGCACTTCGCAGCGGTCACCCACGAACACTTCCAGCAGATCTTCAACAAGGCCGACGTAACGGCCGAAGACGTGCATACCAACACCCTGGCCGTCCTGAAGGGCGATTCGCGCCTGGCCAAGTACGCCACCCCGGTTTAAGTCCGGCTCGCCCGCTCCCCTTGGGAGCGGGCTTTTTTTATCGACCTTGCCCCACCTTGGGTCTTTGTATTTCCGACTTAAGTTGCCCGATATGCTCAAACGCCTTGCCTACCTGGCGCTCTGTGCCTGCGCCCCGTTGTACGCCGCGCCTCACATCGACCATCAACGTTTGCAGCAACTGGCCAACGACCCCTTCTGGATCTCCCTGGGCCACTACGAAACCGCCAAGCTGGGAGGCTGGCGCAGCTATGTCAGCGACCCGAAGTTCTTCCTGGCCGCCGATGGCGCCCATCACCCCGATGCCGAGTTGCAGGCGACCCTGGACGCCCTCTACGCGCCCGCCAGTGCCGGGGAACGACATGCCCAGTGCGTCTATCCAGCCCGTACCCGCTGGCTCAAGGCACAGCTGAAGCTGGACGACCTGCCCAAGGTCGAATGCGCCGAGTTCACCCAGTGGTTCAAGGACGTCGCGCCCCACAGCACGATGATGATCTTTCCGGCCGCCTATCTCAACAGTCCATCGTCAATGTTCGGCCACACCCTGCTGCGTATCGACCAGGCCGACGTGCAAAGCAATCACACTGCCCTGCTCAGTTATGCCATCAACTTCGGCGCCTACATCGAAGGCTCCGACAACAGCATCCTCTATGCCTGGAAGGGCTTGATGGGTGGTTATCCCGGACTGTTCGCCCTGGTGCCCTACCAGGAAAAACTGGCGGAGTACCGCAGCCTGGAGAACCGCGACCTGTGGGAGTACCGGCTGAACCTCACCCAGGTGGAAACCGAGCGCATGGTGGAACATGTGTGGGAACTGAAGCAGATCAAGTTCGACTACTTCTTCTTCGACGAGAACTGTTCCTACCGCCTGCTGGAACTGCTGCAGGTCGCTCGCCCCAGCCTGCGCCTGACCGGCCAGTTCCCACTCACCGCGATCCCCACCGACACCGTCAAGGCAGTCAAGGACGCCGGATTGGTGGAACGAATCGACTATCGCCCATCCAGGGAGCGCGAGTTGCTCAGCCGCGCCCAGCCCTTGAACCCCGAAGAGCAACAATGGGTACTCAAGGTCAGCGCCGACCAGAAACAACTGCAGGACCGCGATTTCAAGGCCCTGCCCCGGGACCGACAAGCCCTGGTCGTGGACGCGGCCTATCGCCTGGAACGTTATCGAGCCAATGGCCAGGAGCGTGATGCCGAACGCTCCCAGCGCAGTTTCGAGCTGCTCAGGGCCATCAACCAGAACCCCGCTCCAGAGTTGCAGATCCAGCGGCCAGGCCTGCCGGAAGACGGCCACCAGTCCCGCACCTGGCAACTCGGGGTCGGCACGCGCGACGACAAGGCCTTTGCCGAGTACGGCCTGCGCATGGCCTATCACGACCTCAATGACAACGCCGAAGGCTTCCCAATGGGCGCCCAGATCGAGATCCTGCAGATGAAGCTGCGCCAGTACGAAGGTAACCACTGGCAATTGCAGCAGCTCGACCTGGCCACCATCCGCTCCCTGACCCCACGTACGCAGTTGCTGCAACCCTGGTCCTGGCAAGTTACCGGCGGCCTGGAGCGGGTACCGGGCAAGCACGACGACGAAACCCTGGTCAGCCACGTCAATGGCGGTGCCGGCGGCACCTGGCAATTGGGCGAGGACACCCTGGGCTTTGCGCTGGGCACGGTACGGGTCGAGCACAACGCCGATTTCGCCGGTTTCATCGCTCCGGCGGCAGGCTTCAACTCCGGCCTGCTATGGAAGAATCCACTGGGCAACTTCAGCCTGGAAGCCAAGGGCGACTACTTCACCAATGGTGAAGTCCGCCGCAGCCTGAGCCTCAACCAGCAATGGGAGCTGTCGCGCAACCTGGGCCTGCGCCTGAGCGCACAGCGGGAGTTCAGCCAACTGGCCAGCCCGGCCAACGAAGTCATGCTCGAACTCAAGTGGTACCACTACTAACGGCAGCTGCGAGCGTCAAGCTGCTAGCGACAAGGTTTTCACGCGTCGCCGACAAATGCCCTTCTAGACTTCACTCATGTGAAGTCTGGGAGTTCCTCGATGTGGCGTTACGCTTGGGCATTGCTGGCACTGGCCCTGATCGGTGGCTGTGAATCAACCCACGAGCATCTGCTCGCGCAGGGCTATCCGCCAGCATTTGCCGACGGCTTCGATGCCGGCTGCGTCAGTGGCCGCCAGGCCGCGGGGTCCATCAGCGGAGAGTTTCGCAAGGACGTGCCCCGCTACCTCGAGGACCGGCAGTATGCCGAAGGCTGGGATGATGGCTTCCGTCAGTGCCAGGCCATGCTGGAAAACCAGGACCGCGAACAGTATCGCGAACGGCATTGGGATGAGCGGGAACGGGCCTGGCAACAGGAAAAGGATCGCGATGCCGCGCGGGCCTATCGCTCGCAATAGGTCGTTTTCAGCTAACTGCAGGGGGTAAAAGCCTGCAACCATGGCTCGACCCTCCAGCCAAGGAGCACACCATGAGCCGCGCTTTCGTCAACGAGGACCAGGCAGCCGCCCAGGCCGAGCAACCGATCGAGCGCCAGGTCAGCCCGCACCCCAACTATGTCACGCCCCAGGGCCTGGTGGAGCTTCAGGAGAAAGTCGCTCAGCTGCAACTCCAGCATCAGCAACAAAGTGACTTGCGCGATAGCGCCGATCCGCAGCGCCTGGCCGACCTGGAGCGAGACCTGCGTTACTTCTCCCAGCGCTTGCGCAGTGCCCAGGTGGTGACAGCCACCGCCACCGACAAAGTACAGATCGGCAGTCGGGTGACCTATGTCGATGAACTGGACGACCAGCACAGCGTGCAGTTGGTCGGCGAAGACCAGGCCGATGCCGCCCGCGGCCTGGTCAATTGGGCCTCGCCCCTGGGTCGGGCACTGTTGGGCGCGCAACCTGGGGACGAAGTTCTGTGGCAGCGACCGGCCGGGGACCGGCTGATCGAAATCATCCGTATCGAACCGGCCTGAGTCGCCTCAGACCACGCCCTGGGCCAGCATGGCATCGGCGACTTTGACGAAGCCCGCGATATTCGCGCCCTTGACGTAGTTGACCCGACCGTTTTCTTCGCCGTAGTGGACGCAGGCGTGGTGGATCGACTGCATGATGGCGTGCAGCTTGCTGTCCACCTCGCCGGCGGTCCACAACAGGCGCATGGCGTTCTGCGACATCTCCAGGCCACTCACCGCTACGCCACCGGCGTTGGAAGCCTTGCCCGGGGCAAACAGGATGCCGGCGTCGATGAAGATATCCACAGCCTCCAGGGTGGTGGGCATGTTGGCCCCCTCGGCAACACAAGTGCAGCCGTTGCGCAGCAGGGTCCGGGCGGCCTCGGCGTCCAGCTCGTTCTGGGTCGCACACGGCAGGGCAATCTCGCAAGGCAGGTCCCAAGGCGTCTTGCCAGCCCGGAACTCCAGGCCGAAGCGACCAGCCAGCTCGCTGATGCGCCCGCGCTGGACGTTCTTGAGTTCCAGCACCGCTTGCCATTGTTCTTCGCTCAGGCCGGACTCGCAGTACAGGGTGCCTTCGGAGTCCGACAACGAGATCACCTTGCCCCCCAGGTCCATGACCTTGCGGGCGGCATACTGCGCAACGTTGCCGGAGCCGGAGATCGCCACGCGCTTGCCTTCGACCCGATCGCCCCGACGCTTGAGCATTTCCTCGGCGAAGTACACGCAACCAAAACCCGTGGCTTCCGGGCGGATCAGGCTGCCGCCGTAGCTGATGCCCTTGCCGGTCAGTACCGAGGTGAACTGGTTGCTCAAGCGCTTGTACTGGCCAAAGAGGAAGCCGATTTCCCGGGCACCGACACCGATGTCCCCGGCCGGTACGTCCACGTCCGCGCCGATATGCCGGTACAGCTCGCTCATGAAGGCCTGGCAGAAACGCATGACCTCGGCGTCGCTCTTGCCCTTGGGGTTGAAGTCCGAGCCGCCCTTGCCGCCGCCCATGGGCAGGGAGGTGAGGGAGTTCTTGAACGTCTGCTCGAAGGCGAGGAATTTCAGCACGCCCATATTGACCGACGGGTGGAAACGCAGGCCGCCCTTGTACGGGCCGATGGCGCTGTTCATCTGGATACGGAAGCCACGGTTGACCCGGACCTTGCCTTGATCGTCGACCCAGGACACGCGAAATACCACGGCGCGCTCCGGCTCGCAGATCCGTTCGAGAACACCGGAGTCCAGGTAATGCGGGTTGGCCTCGAGAAACGGCCACAGGCTACGCAATACCTCTTCCACCGCCTGGTGGAATTCGGGCTGGTCCGGATCGCGCTTTTTCAGGCGGGCGAGGAAGTCTTCGACGGATTCGATCATGGAAAGTCTCAGCAGATTTATTGTCGTTAAGGGGGAGATTTGCCAAGGACTTTATCAACTCAACCCGCACCGCGACAGCGCAAAATGTCGCAGATATGAATTTAAATGGTGCATTTAATATAAATTTGTTGATTTTGCTGGGCTTGAGCGCACTGAATTGGTGACAAAAAGTCGCAGGTTTGCACTCACTTTGAACGTCATTCGCCCCACTGGATTTACCGGAAAACATCGTTCCGGGCATAAAAAATGTCCGCTGTCAAGCTTCTAGGTGAGCGATGCAGCGCGACGATAGGGCTTGTGGGACAACAGGTTAGGCCAATTTCTGGCTTCTGCGTGTCGTTGCCGTTTTTCAAGCTAGGTGTCGTATAGGCGCTTCGCGATAGAAAGCGTAAGAGCGCCGTAGCGTGCAAGATCGCATCGATATCACGCCTTGAGTTGCCACAAGACTTCCTCAAAAGCGAAAGCGCAGCCCGCAGGCTGCGCTTTCATTCTGGGCAGTGGTGGCTGCGCCGACATCGTCAACTCGATTTCGGAGGCTCAGTCTTGCTCGTGCCCCCCTTCCTGAATCCCCGATCTCCAGCCATGAACGCTTCCAGCATATGCGGGATTAGCGTCGCCGCGTCGACAGCCTCGCCATACGCCTGCGCGTGTAGCGCGGCGTAGCGGTCGAGGTCGGCTTTCAAACTGGTCGGGCAAACGAAAGTCAGCTTGGTGCTCTCGGTCTTCGGCAGCGGGCCGAGTCGCAGCTTCTTGGTCGTGCTCATCGTGAAGTCCCCCGGTTGAAGAACAGCGGCTGGTACGGCCGCAGCACCAGATCCCGGTTGACGATGATGCGAACCGGCAGGCCCGGCCGTTGCGTCAAGGTCGGCTGGATGTTGAGGTTGCGCCGGGTCATCTCCTGGCCGACCTGATTGATGCTGTCCTGCGCGCTGTCGCGCCCAGCGATGATGACGCGATCACCATCCTGCCGGTTCTCCGGCGCGGCCAGCTCGGCACCGACGCCCAGCAGCGTGGTGAGTGCCGCACCGGCAAAGATGCGGCCCCAGTGGTAGTCCACATCGTCCTCCAGCCCGGCATAGCCGGCTGGGTCGGTGCCGGCCAGGTTGTCGAGCGTGAGCGAAGACGTGTCCGGCAGGATGATCCGGTTCCAGACGACTTGAACGCGGCTCTGCCCGTAGCTGACCTGGCTGTTGTATTTGCCCAGGATGCGCGAACCCTGCGGAATCAGCAGGAAGCGCCCGGTGGCTGTGTCATAGACCGGCTCCGTCACCGTGGCGATCACGTCGCCGGGCAAGTCCGACTTGATGCCCGTCACCAAGGCACCTGCGACCACTGTTCCGGCCATAACCTGATACGGCGAAATTGGCAGAGTCAGATTGCCGGAATTACGGGTTTCAGTGGGGCCAGCTTTCATGAAAGCCTCTTTCTGGTCTTGCCGGTTTTGCACCGCTGTCGGGTCAGCAGGTTGGGCCGCCGTGGAGGCCGGCCCGGCCGCCAGCGGGTCAAACGCCGCATTGGCGGCGAAGCCCGGCGCAGCGGCCACCTGTGTCTGCGCTACCGGCGCCGCATTCTGCCCACCCGAGCGGAAGAACACGGACGAGGCCGCGGCCGCCTCGGCTTCTTTTCGCAGGGCATCGTTCGGGTCGTGACCGGGGGCCGCGTAGACAGCCGTCGCCGGCTGCTGCGACTTCACGATAGCCGGGCCAAGATCGCCCGGCAGCGGTGGCCCTAGTTCGGGAACGGCAGGCGGCAACGCCGGCGGCAGCTTGGAATAGTCCGTCGGCAGCGCATCCAGTCCTTCCGACTTTGACACGCGATCGACGTTGTAAAGCTCGGTCTGCTCGCCTGTGCTGCGTCGATGAGGTTGCAGCGACCACATCAGCGCGCCGAGCACGGCGACCGCTAGGACGCCGGCAAGGATGGCCAGCGAGCGCCGGTTCAGGCGTGTGACTGGACGCGGCTGGGCGCGCAGCGCCACTGCCTCCGGCGCCACCTTGTCCGCCTGCGGCGCGGCAAGGTCGGGAGTGTCATCCTGGCTCATGGTCAGTTCCTCCGTGCAACACCATCGGTGCGCTCGATCCGCACCACGTCGCCGCCATCGCCGCCCAGCCGCAGTTCGGCCGCGCCGAACAGGCGATCCACGACGTAGTACGGCGAGCGAAAACGGTAGTTCACCAGTTGCCCGTCGCCCTGCGCGCCGATGACAAACAGCGGCGGCAGCTCGCCCTGGGCGATGCCCGGCGGGAACTGGATATAGACCTTCTCTCCATCATCGAAGGCGCGCAGAGGCTTCCACGGCGGGTTGCTGCCCGATACCGCGTAGCGGAAGCGGATCTTGTCCAGCGACAGGCCCGTATCGACAGGCGTTGTTGCCTGCGCTGCCTGCGCCTGGCGCTGCAACGCGAGCATTCGGTCTTTCGGATAGTCCCAGGACACCGACGCCATCCATGCCCTCTCGGTCGAGGTCAGCTCCAGCAGGTAGGTGCGCCGACTGGTGGTGATGACGAGATTGGTTTTCAGACCGGAGCGGATAGGCTTGACCAGCACATTGACGCGCAGATCGGCCCCGCCGCCGCTGGACGTGTCGCCCACGATCCAGCGCACGGTATCGCCGGCGGCGACCGTTACCAGTTCCTCGCCCGGTTGAAGCGAAACCACCGTCACGCGCCCCGGCGACGCATAGACCTGATAAAGCGCGCCATCGGTGAACGGCCACACCTGAATCGCGTTGACGTAGCCCTCACGGGTAGGCGCGATACGCGCTTCTGCATTGGCACGGGAAACGCGCACCTTTTCGTCGGCCGGCTCCGGCGCAACGGGGGCCTCATCGAGTTCCGGCAGCGGCTTCAACTGCGCCGGCAGCGCCAGCGGTTCAGGGACGGCGACGACTTCGACGGGCGTGGGCGGTTCGGGCAATGGCTGGGCCAGCACCGGCTCGTCGAGCAAGATGGACGGCGGCGGCTTGCCCTGCGAGGCGCAGCCCGCGAGGGCCAGAAGCGTCAAAGGAAAAACGTAAAGGCGGAAACGAAGTTTCATGGTTTGGCTCCTTCGGAAGAATCCAGTTCGCGGCTCCATGACAGGCCGTTGACGTAGATGCCCAATGGGTTCTTGCGCAGGCGCTGTTCAGTACGCGGGGTTTGCAGGACGGTCGAAAGCACGGCGTTCCAGCGTTCGGTGCCGGCGGGCGCACCGTTGACATAGCGCTGCTCTGTCCAACGCACGTTGAAAGACGTGTCGCTGGCGCGAACCACGCTGGTGATCTGCACCGTCACCGATTCCTTGCCGATGCGGGCGAATGGGTCATTGGTGCGGGCGTAGTCGTTGAGCACCGCCGCGCCCTTGTCGGTGGTGTAGTCGTAGGCATCGAGCCAGTTCTGCCGCACCACGATGGGGTCGATGGACAGCGAGCGAACCAGCGTCACGAAGCGCGCCAGGTGGTGCGCGATCTGCGCGTCGCCGGGCCGATACGGCGTAGCGGCCTTACCTACAGCGCGCACCTGCCCGGCCTGATCGACCTCGATGACATAGGGCGTCACGATGGACTGCGCCGAGCGCCACACCAGGCCGCCGGCCATCAACAGCGCGAGCACTAGGCAGCCGAAGGCCATCAGGCGCCAATTCTTCGCCTGCACGCGGGCGGAGCCGATACGGTCGTCCCACACCTGGGCGGCGGCTTGATACGGGGTGGCAGGCTGCGGCGTATCGGCGTAGCGCACCTGCGGTCGTTTGAATCGCATGGGTGTTCTCCTTGAAGATTAGGTATCCGAATCCCGCAGGCTCGGGCCTTGCCCGGAGCCGCCGCCGTCGCCGCCGCGCAGCGTGTGGGCGGCAGTGGTCGCGGCATGGGTGGCTTGCTGGCGGCGGTGCATCCGCTTGGCCCAGGCAGGCTGCTCTTGCTTCTGCGAGCCTGCGGTGCTGTCCGCGGCCTGGCCGGGGCCGGCACCGTCGCTGCCGGCTTCTGTGCCGTTCCAGCCGGCGCGGAAGGAATCGGTCATCTTCTGCCCCGCAGCGGAAGCACCAGAGGCGACGCGGCGGCCTGCGGCTTGTGCGCCAGTCTTGGCGACATTGCCGAAGCCAGCCACCGCGCCCTTGGCACCGCCGCTGGCCGCAGTGGCACCGGCCTGGAACGCCGATCGGGCACTGCCGGCCGCCGAAGTCGCGGCACGCGCGCCGGCACCGGCCAGCTTTGCGGCCGCCGGGGCCATTCGTGCACCTGCCATGACGGCGCCGCCCACGCCCGTTGCGGCGGCCCCGATCGCAACGCCGGTGCCGACAGCCCCGACCGCAGCACCAGCCATCGCGCCCGCACCAAGCTGCGGCGCACCGGACACCAGGCCGGTGGCGATACCGGGGCCGAAAATGCCCAGCGCCAGCAGCGCGAGCGAGGCCAGCATCACGACCAGCGCGTGGTCGATGGATGGCTCGTCCGGATGCACCTGGAACTCGGCGAACAGGCCGGAACCGATGCCGACGATGACGGCCAGCACCAAGACCTTGATGCCTGACGACACCACGTTGCCTAGCACCTTTTCCGCGAGGAACGAGGTCTTGTTCCAGAGTGCAAACGGGATCAAGACGAAGCCGGCGAGCGTGGTCAGTTTGAACTCGATCAGCGTGATGAAAAGCTGTACCGCCAGCACGAAGAAGCAGAGGATCACCACCAGCCAGGCGATGAACAGCACCACGATGGGGTCGATGTTCACGAACACCTCAGGGAACCCAGCCATGTCCCCGATTTGCTCCAGAATCGGCGCGGCAGCGTCGATGCCGGTTTTTGCCAGGCGGCCCGGCTGAAGGAAGTTCTCCATCGTGATGGCCGAGCCGGTCGCGGTAATCCCCAAGCCGGCGAACGAGCGGAACACGATGCTCGCCAGCCAGTTGAAGTTGCCGATGATGTAGGCGAACGCGCCGACATAGAGCACCTTGCGCAGCAGCTTGGCGATCACGTCGTCTCCCTGGCCGGTGGCGTGGCTCATGGCCCAATACAGGCCAGCGATCGTCATGTCGATGATGATGAGCGTGGCGGTGAGAAATGCCACTTCGCCCTGCAATAAACCGAAGCCCGAGTCGATGTAGCGCGAGAACGTATCGAAGAAACGGTCGATGATGGTCACGTCGTTCATGGCGAATCCTCGGGCGGAGTGAGCGGAGCGGCGCCCTCTGGCAATTCATCTGCGGGCGTATCGAAGCTCGGCGGAATCGGCAGGAGTTCAGCCAGCGAGTTGTATTCGTCCGGCCCGGTATAGCCGGCGAAAAAGCGCCGCCGGAAGGCTTCGGCGGCGGCGCGGCAGGCATCCTCGCCCACGGCCTGCCGGTCGGCCGCGCATTGCCCGCGCAATGCCTTGAGCCGCACCGGATCTGCGGCCAGGGCGTCGGCCAGGTTCTCGGCCGGCTGCTGGCCGCACGCGGTCAGCAGCACGGCCAGCAGGACGGAAGCGCATCGCATGGCCGCCTCCGGTCAGTTGTTGTAGAAGTTGACGGACTGCGGCGTGTACGGCGTGCCGGTGCCGAGGAAGCGCCGCCGCACTTCGCGGGCGCGCTCCATAGCCGCCGCTTGCCGCGCCAGTTCCAGCGAAGCGGCCCGGTCTTGCGTGATCTGGAGCTGCTGCGACTGGATCGACTGCTTGGCCTGCAAAGCCAGGAGCTGGTTCGTCGCCTGCATCGCTTGCAGCGCGCCGGTGGCCGACTGGCTCTGGCTCACGAGGTCGGCCAGCGCGCTTTCGTCTTGGGCGAGGTTCTGCGACACCTGCGCCTGCATCCGCATCGCGGTATGCAGGCCGTTCAGGGTGTTCTGCCAGCGTTCGCGGGCATCCTGTGCCATGCGGTCGCCGCTGATGGTGGCGGCGTACTGTTCCGGGTACAGGCGGGCGAACGTGGCATCCATGCTCTGCACGTCGTAGGCCAAGCCGCGCGCCTCGGCGATCAGGCGCTCGGTGGTGGCGAGCGTCGAGCGCAGGCGGTTGACGATGTTGAAGTCGAGATTTGCCAGGTTCCTGGCCTGGTTCATCAACATCTGCGCCTCGTTCTGGAGCTGGTTGATCTGGTTGTTGATCTGTTCCAGCGTGCGCACGGCGGTCAGCGTGTTCTGCACGAAGTTGGACGGGTCGAACACCGTCAGCGCGGATGCGGGCTGCACGGCCAACATCGATACCGACAGCACGGCAGCGAGTGAGACGGAGAGCAAACGGGGCTTGGTCTTCATGGCGAAACCTCCAGCGGTTGAGAAGCGAGAAAGGAAGCTGCCGCCTGAGCGGACGGCAGCAGGTCGGCGGCCCAGCCGAGGCCGCGATGACGCAGCCACGCGCCGGCGAAGCCTGGAGCGCCGGCCTGCGTCAGCATGCGGTCAATGTCGCGTTGGTCTTGAGGGGTGGATGCGCCCGCGAATGCGAGCGCGACAGGCCCCAGGTCGAGGTCGAAAAGGCGGTTGCCGAGGCGCGACTGGTAGTAGTAGTCGCGCTTGGGCTGCGCGGTGGCGACGATCTCGATCTGCCGGCTGTTCAAGCCGAAGCCTTCGTAGATCGAGCGAATCTGCGGCTCGGTCGCCTGCGGATTAGGTAAGAAAATCCTGCTCGCACAGCTTTCGATGATGGCTGGCGCGATGGTCGAGTCCTTGATGTCGGCCAGCGACTGCGTGGCAAAGATGACGCTGACGTTCTTCTTTCTGAGCGTCTTGAGCCATTGCCGGATGCGGGCCGCGAAAGATGGCTCATCAAGGAATAGCCACGCTTCATCGAGGATCAAAAGCGTGGGCGCGCCGTCGAAACGTTCGTCGAAGCGGGCGAACAGGTAGCGCAGCACCGCTTGAACGGCGGCAGGGCTGTGCATCAGTTCTTCCATCTCGAAGCCCTGCACGTCTGCCATGCCCAGCCGGTCTTGGTCAGCGTCCAGCAGCTTGCCGTGTGCGCCGCCCAGCACATAGGGCGCGAGCGCTTGGCGCAGCGCGTTGGACTGCAATAACACCGACAAGCCGGTCATGGTGCGCTGCTCCGCCGGCGCACCGGCAAGGCTTCTCAGCGCCGACCAGATGGCAGCCTTCTCGTCCGGGCCGACCGTCACGCCTTCGTGCAGCAGCCGGCCCTCCACCCATTCGGCGGCCCAGGTGCGGTAGCCCTCCTGGGCAATTCGTGCGAGTGGCTGGAAGGCGATGCCGCCATCGGCGCCGAGGTCATAGTGCTCACCGCCAAGGCCGAGGATGGTGGCGCGCATCGAGCGCCCCATGTCGAAGGCGAAGATCCGCGAGCCGAAGTAGCGCCGGAACTGCATGGCCAGGATGGCGAGCAGTACTGACTTGCCCATGCCAGTCGGCCCAGCGACAAGGGTGTGGCCCACGTCGCCGATGTGCATTACCAGCCGGAACGGCGTCGCACCATCGGTGCGTGTCACGATCAGCGGCGGGCCGTCGAGGTGGTCGTTCTTCTCCGGCCCAGCCCATACCGCTGACAGCGGCATCATGTGGGCCAGGTTCAGCGTTGAAACGATGGGCTGACGCACGTTCGCGTATGCGTTTCCGGGAATCGAAGACAGCCAGGCATCGACGGCGTTCAATGTTTCGGGGATCGTCACGAAGCCCCGGCCCTGGATGACGCGCTCCACCATGCGCAGCTTCTCGTCGGCCACGGCCGGGTCGGCGTCGAGCACCGTCACCGTGGCGGTGAGGTAGCCGAAGGCAACTTGGTCGCTGCCCAACTCCTGCAAGGCGGAGTCGGCGTCAGCGGCCTTGTTGCTCGCATCGGTATCCACCAGCGGGGATTCCTGCTGGAAGATCGTCTCGCGCAGCAACGCGACGACGTTCTTCCGCTTCGCAAACCATTGACGGCGCAAGCGGCCGAGTTCCTTTTCCGCCTCGGCTTTGTCCATGCAGAGAAAGCGTGTGCTCCAGCGGTAGCCAAAGCCCAGGCGGTTGAGGTCGTCCAGAACCCCCGGCCACGTCGAGGTCGGAAAGCCTCGCACCGACGCCACGCGCAGGTGTTGGTCGCCGAGCATGGGCGCAAGGCCACCGACCAAGGCGCAGTCGGCCAGCAGCGCGTCGATATGAAACGGCACGTCGGGCACGTCGACGCGGTAGCGCCGCGTGGACACCGTGGCGTGCAGGTAGGTCAGCGTCTGGTTGTCATCGAGCCAGGCAATCTCCGGCATCACGCCATCGAGCAGATCGAATACCCGATCGGTTTCCGACACGAAGGCATCGAGCCGGCCACGCCAGTCCACTCCGTCGCCTGGCGAGTTCTCGTAGAGCAGCTTGGCAGCGCGGGCACGCGATTCCTCGGGCGGCAGAAACACCATCGTCAGGTGATAGCCGCTCTCGAAGTGGTGGCCCGATTCCTCAAAGGCGGCGCGGCGTTCCTCGTCCACCAGCCAGGACAGTGGCTCGGGAAAGTCCGAGTGCGGATAGTCTGCCGCTGGCCGGCGCGCGGCTTCGATGAACAAGGCCCAGCCTGAACCCAGGCGGCGCAGCGCGTTGTTGAGCCGCGCCGATGTGGCGATCAGCTCGCCCTGCGTGGCGCTGTCCAAGTCTGGCCCGCGAAAGCGTGCGGTGCGCTGGAATGAGCCATCCTTGTTCAGCACCACGCCTGGCGCGATCAGCCCGGCCCAGGGTAGCCAGTCGGCAAGCAAGGCCGGGCGCTGACGATATTCGGCAAGGTTCAGCATGCGATCCTCCTCACACGTCCAGCAGCGGCTTGTGCTTGATGTGGCGCGCGAAGACCTGCATAAACTGCGGATCGACGCGCGCACCCCATACGGCCAGCGAGTGGCCTACGATCCAGAGCACCACGCCGAGAATCCACAGTTGCAGGCCCAGGCCGACGGCGGCGGCCAGCGTGCCGTTGGCGATTGCCACGGTGCGCGGTGCGCCGCCCAGCAGTATTGGCTCGGTCAGCGAGCGATGCAGCGGCACCTCGAAGCCTGGAAAGTCGCTGGCCGCACTCATACGACGGCCCCGCCGGAGAACGAGAAGAACGACAGGAAGAATGAGGAAGCGGCGAACGCGATGCTCAACCCGAACACGATCTGGATCAGCTTGCGAAAGCCGCCGCTGGTGTCTCCGAAGGCCAGCGCCAGTCCCGTGGCGATGATGATGATGACCGCGACGATGCGTGCCACCGGCCCCTGGATCGACTCCAGAATCGACTGCAAGGGCCCCTCCCACGGCATCGAGGAACCGGCGGCCTGCGCCGTCCCGGCCAGCAACAGCAGCAGCGCGGCCAGCAGCAGTCCATGACCCGCAGGGCGGGTGAGGCTGCACAGCGGCGCCAGGCCGGACAGGCGAGGAGGCGGATTTACGGAAAAGCGGAAAGAATCAACATGCGTCATGGCAGTTCTCCAAGTCGGTTGGGGGGGCGGGGATGTGCAGCGGCGTCAGCTGCGAGAGGAACCGGCGTCAGCTCCGGAAACGGCGTTTCCAGTGCGTCCGCCAGGCGATAGCCCGTGTCGTCGAAGCCGACGACACGGGCTATGGTTTCGACGTGGCGCTTGCGGCCGCGTCCGGCGATGTGGATGACGACGTTGACCGCCTCGGCGATCAGCGCCCGCGGCGGATTCACAGCGACTTCGAGAATCAGCTGTTCGAGGCGCAGCAAGGCGCCCAGCGCGGAGCCGGCATGGATGGTTGCAATGCCGCCGGGGTGGCCGGTGCCCCACACTTTGATGAGGTCGAGGGCTTCGCCGCCGCGCACCTCACCGACGATCACGCGGTCAGGCCGCAGACGCATCGTGGCTCGCACCAGCTCGGTCATGGTGACGACGCCGGCGCGGGTGCGCAGCGGCACATGGTCGCGGGCCGCGCATTGCAGCTCGATGGTGTCTTCGAGCACCAGCACGCGGTCGCCTGTGGCGGCGATCTCGGCCAGCAGCGCGTTCGCCAGCGTGGTCTTGCCGGTGCTGGTGCCGCCAGCGATCAGGATGTTCTGCCGCTCGCGCACGGCGCGGCGCAGGAACTCGGCCTGCCCGGCGGTCAGGATGCCGTCGGCCACGTAGCGATCCAGGCCGATGATGCTCACGGCCCGCTTGCGCAGCGCGAAGGCTGGCCCCGGGGCGGCCGGAGGCAGGATGCCCTCGAAACGCTCGCCGGTCTCCGGCAACTCGGCGGTCAAGAGCGGCTGGCCGCGATGCACCTCCGCACCGACATGCGCGGCGACCAGGCGGATGATGCGTTCACCATCGGCCTCGGGCAGCTCCACGCCCAGCGGCGAGCGACCCGACGACAACCGATCCACCCACAGGGTGCGATCGGGGTTGAGCATGATTTCCACCACATCCGGGTCTTCGAGCGCAGCGGCGATCAGCGGCCCCATTGCCGTGCGCAGCATCTGGATGCGGCGATCCTGGGACGCTGCTGCGGATGAGCGAGGTTCGGGCGGGATCTGTGGAACGGCACTCATGATGCACGCTCCGCAGTTCGTTCATGGGCGGACGCCATCACTGCTGCGTCATCCATCCGCATCGGATCGGGGTGCAGTTCCTCCACCACGTCGCGCACCAGACTGCGGCCGCGCAGAAGGTGGCGGCCCAACTGCTCGACGAACTGCTCGAAGCGCACCTTGCCCTGGGCGCGTGCCGCATCCTGATGGGCTTCGGGCACCGGCGTGCTGACGGTCAGGAAGTAGCGGATGAACAGCGCGAGCGTTTCGATCTGGATGTTTTGGTCGCGCTCCAGGCGTTCGGTCTGCCGCGACAGTCGATCCAACCGCTTGGCAATGGCGGCCTCGCGCTGGTCGCCAGCATCGGGCGACAGCCAGGACGCCAAGGCCGCTGCGACGATGGACGACTTGGACACGCCTTTCTTGGCGGCCAGTTCGTCCAGGCGCTGGGCGTGCTCGGGCTGGATGAAAAGATTGAGGCGGTATTGGCTCATAGGTCGATTCCGTCGTTGGGGTCGAGGGAAGCCAGCCGGGCCGTGCGCTGCATGGCCGGGTCGAGCTGGCCGGGAAGCGGCAGCGCCAGGTCGTCGTCATCGAGCAGCGCCAAGTCGTTCGCATGTGCGTCCGGCTCAGGGTCGTAGGCGACGGTTTCGGAGAGTTCGGGCTGGCGGCGCGGGCCGCCGTCGTCGGTGCCGCCCAGGCCATCGGCGGATGCCGAGGCCGGCGCCGCAGGTACGGCCGGGATCGCCAAGCCACTCCAGTCGTCGGGGCGGGCTGGCGGCGCGTCGGTGTACCTCCCGGCTACGAGCGCGGGCGGTGGCAGGACGCGATTCTTGAAATTGGCGTCGGCGTAGTAGCGCAGCTTCTTCGCGCGGATCGGGGCAACGCTGGACACCATGACCACTGCGTCATCAGGTGGAAGCTGCATCACCTCGCCGGGCGTCAGCAGCGGACGTGCAGTTTCCTGACGCGACACCATCAGGTGCCCCAGCCACGGAGCGAGCCGGTGGCCGGCGTAGTTGCGCTGCGCGCGAAGCTCGGTGGCGGTGCCGAGGGTTTCTGAAATCCTTTTCGCCGTCCTTTCGTCGTTCGTGGCGAAAGTCACCCGGACATGGCAGTTGTCGAGGATGGAATGGTTCTGCCCATATGCCTTGTCGATCTGGTTCAGGCTCTGAGCGATGAGAAAGCTGCGGATGCCGTAGCCGGCCATGAAGGCAAGCGCGGACTCGAAAAAATCTAGGCGACCCAGCGCCGGAAACTCGTCCAGCATCAGCAGCAGCTTGTGCCGGCGCGCGATGCCATCGCTGCCGTCGAGCGATTCGGTCAGCCGCCGCCCGATCTGGTTCAAGATGAGCCGGATCAGCGGTTTGGTGCGGCTTATGTCGGAGGGCGGCACCACCAGATAGAGCGATACCGGGTGCTCGGCGGAAATCAGGTCGGCGATGCGCCAATCGCAGCGCGATGTGACTTCGGCCGCGGTCGGGTCGCGGTACAGGCCGAGAAACGACATGGCGGTGGAGAGCACGCCCGATCGCTCGTTGTCCGACTTGTTGAGCACTTCGCGGGCAGCGGATGCGACAACCGGGTGAGGCGCATCGCCCAGGTGCTTCGTCGTCATCATCCGGTGCAGCGTCAGCTCGAACGGACACGCCGGGTCGCTGAGGAAGTTGGCGACACCGCGCAGCGTCTTGTCCTCGCCTGCGTACAGTACATGCAGGATGGCGCCAACCAGCAGCGCGTGACTGGTCTTTTCCCAATGGTTCCGGCGTTCGAGTGCGCCATCGGGATCGACAAGAATGTCGGCCACGTTCTGCACGTCGCGCACTTCGTGCGCGCCGCGCCTCACTTCCAGCAGCGGGTTGTAGGCTGCCGACTGCGCATCCGTGGGGTTGAACAGGAGGCAGTGGCTAAACCGCGAACGCCAGCCTGCGGTGAGCGTCCAGTTCTCGCCTTTGATGTCGTGAACGACGACGGATGCGGGCCAACTCAACAAGGTGGGAACGACCAGGCCCACACCCTTGCCCGAGCGCGTTGGTGCGAAGGTCAGGACGTGTTCCGGGCCTTCATGGCGGAGGTACTGGCCGCGATGCAGCCCGAGGAAAACCCCGTCGGGCTGGATCAGCCCAGCTTTGCGTATGTCTTCCGCATCGGCCCAGCGTGCCGAACCGTAGGTGGTGACAAGGCGCGCTTGCCGCGAGCGCCACACCGACATGGCGATGGCGACCACCACGGCCACCAGACCACTTCCACCCGCGATGGCCCCGCCGATATCGAAGACGTGCGGCGCGTAGGCATCAAAGAAGAACCACCACTCGAACAGCCGCCAAGGGTGATAGACCGGGGTTCCAAAGAAGTCGAACCATGGCGAGCCAAGGCGTAGTTGATAGCCCAGGACGGCGGCTGTCCATTGCGTTGCACCCCACACGCCGGCGATCACGATGCCGAATACGGCGGCGATCTGCCCGAACAGTACGCCCTGAGCTTGCATTGACTGGCCTCCGATTTCCCTGCACTGATTCCTCGTTCAAAAGCGGCACAGGAACGTGCCGCATAGAGCGAGGATCGGTGCCGGGTGGGTGCCCGTCAAAGACCGTTTTGAGCACAACGGTCGAGGGAAAAGAAAGAATGAGCGGCGGGGCGAGTCGAAGACAAACGCCGCAAACTACAGCACCCTATGGCGCATTTGGAGTTTCCAAGAGGTTGCCCAGAAAAAAATTCTCGCTGGGTCTTGCTCCCCTCATGAGCAGAATCTAGATATCATGGAAAAGAATTATTTATTGAAATCTTGATAAGAATGAAAGATATGAAGAGCATGGATCTCAACTTACTCAAGGCGCTGGACGTATTGTTGGACGAACGCAACGTGACACGGGCGGCAGCACGTCTTGGACTAACCCAACCGGCCTTGAGCGGCATGCTTGCGCGGCTGCGTGAAAGCTTCGGCGACCCGCTGTTCGCGCGTGCGCAGCGGGGCATCGTTCCGACGCAGCGGGCGCTAGACATAGGGATATCTGTCAAACAGGTGCTAGCGGAAATCGACGCGCTGCTCCAGCCACCTTCTTTCGACCCAGCCACCGCACAACTGACCTTCTCCATCGCCGCGACGGACTATGCGCTGCGTGCCATTGCTGTCCCATTTCTATCGGCACTCAAACAGCACGCACCGCGCGTTCGAGTCTCATTAGTGCCAGTCGAGAGCGGACTGCTACAGAACCAGCTTGAGCGCGGTCAGATCGATCTAGCCCTCCTGACGCCAGAGATCACTCCGCCAAATCTGCATGCCCGAGAGCTATTCAAGGAGCACTACGTGTGTGTCCTGCGGGAAGACCATCCAGCGGCTATGGGGCGCAAGCTGACAGTTAAGCAGTTCTGTGCTCTCGACCATGCGCTTGTTTCCTACGATGGTGGAGGTTTCCGCGGCGTCACCGACGATGCGCTAGAACAGTTGGGCAAACAACGAAGCGTCACACTGTCGGTCAAGAGCTTTCTGATCTTGCCAGACATCCTGCGTGCCAGTGACATGGTTGCGATCTTGCCGAGCCGCTTGGTCGCCGGTATGGACAAGCTGGCTATCTCCCTGCCGCCGGTGAAGATACCGGGGTTCACCAAGACGGCTGCTTGGCACGAACGCACCCATCACGATCCAGCACATCGCTGGATACGAGCACTGCTGTTCACTTCCTGTGCTAACAACAAGTAGGCAAGATGGCTCTCATCGTCATGCTCAGCACAACTCTGCCTCGCACTACAAATATGCAATCAGCCGGCTCAATTGGAGACGGACCCTTTCGTAGCACCGCTGCGAGATAGCCTTGTCGGCGGATGGCAGAACCTAGACGCTGATATCAAATTATATGATTTCAAAAATAAAAAATTAGTATTTCACTTATTTCACAGGGAGGATCATGATTGCTCTATGACCACTTGAATGACGCAGCCACCCCTGTTGCGTCATTGACATTTTGTGAAGGAGCTTCGATATGAGCAAGCAACAGAACGCCATCCTCTGGCCCGAAGGCTACACGCCGGGCTTTACTGAGAATTTCGCCTCTAATGAGATCATCGCCGCCGGCTTGAGCGCGGCCGACGTATGGCCGCTACTCGTCACACCATCGCTGTGGTCAAGCTACTACGCCAACTCGGCTAACGTGCGCTTTCATGGCGGCAAAGGCCCGGTACTGGCCGACGGCGATCGATTTTATTTCGAGACCTTCGGCTTCCCGGTAGAGGGGCAGTGCAACGAGTACGTGGCACCTGCGGATGGGCAACCCGGCCGCGTGGCCTGGCACGGCTGGTCCGGCGAGGAAGGCACAGATACGCGCCTGGATGTGCATCACGCCTGGCTGGTCGAGAACCTGGACGGCGGGCGCGTGCGCATCCTCACGCAGGAAACGCAGAAGGGCAAGCCGGCCGAGGAGCTGCACAACGCCAAACCCAACCCGATGATCAACGGCCATCAGGACTGGCTCGACAGCTTGGTCGAGACAGCGCGCAAAGCCAAGCAGGCGTAATGGTCGCTGGCCGCTTGATCCCAAGCGTCTGAACTGAGAAAACCATGATGGGAACTCCCCTCGAGATTCTGCTGGTTTTGACTTCGCAGGCAACGATGGGCGACGACCCGCGCCTGACCGGCGTGTGGTTCGAGGAACAGTCCACCCCGTACTACGCCTTGGTCGATGCAGGTGCCAATGTGGATATTGCGTCAATCGCCGGCGGCGAGATTCCGGTGGATCCTCATTCCATAGCGAGCGAAGGCATGAACCCGCCGAGCGTGGAATGCTTCCTCGATGACAAGGTGTCGATGGACAAGCTCGAAGGCTCGCTGAAGATCGACAGCATCGCCCCGGAAGGGGGTGCGGTGATGTTCCTGCCCGGCGGCCATGGCACCATGTGGGACTTACCCGGAGCGGGGCGCTCGTCAATCTGCTGTCGGGCGCTTGGGCTGACGGCAGGGTGGTCGCGGCGGTCTGCCACGGCCGAGCCGGACTGGTTAATGTCAAGGAAGCGAATGGCCAGCCGCTGGTTGCCGGCCGTCGCGTCAGCCCCTTTGCCAAACGCATGAGCCGCGAGACTGGGCTACCTGTGGCAGTGAGTTGGGGCATCGACCATCCGCGAATGGCCGAGCACGTGATCGCTGGCAGGTAGATGGGTTTGGTGATTCTTGGCCGCGCCATGCTAGCCAACCCACACTCTTTCTCCACCTTTGCAGGAGCTGAAGGTGGAGCACCCGGAATGGCTGCTCCACCGCCTTACGCGCACTGGCTCGAACTCTCCCGAGGCTGCGGCAAGCTCACCACATATAACGACTAGGAGGAGGTGACCGTGCGAGTTCCCAGAACCCGATCCAGTCTGTGTCGCAGGGTGTCCCAGTGACTACGCTATCAAAGGAGCTAGTACTCAACTCGATAACTTGAGCGTGATAACGCCCAGGATGATCAGCGCCACGCCAAGGTATCGCATCAGGGAGGTTGGGTCGCCATAGAAATGAATTCCGACTAAGAACGTTCCCGCCGCTCCGATACCCGTCCACACCGCATAAGCAGTCCCAATCGGTATCTGACGCTGAGCAAGCCATAGGAAGGCGCCGCTAATTGTCATGAAAGAGACGGCTACTGCGACCCCACTCCAACGCGATGTTGGCTCTTGCGCCATTTTCAGCCCGACCGGCCATCCGATTTCAAACAATCCAGCCAAAACAAGATAGATCCAGCCCATTGCAATTCTCCTTCAAGTTTTTCATATCCGGCATACATACTCCAGCGTGACCACCAGCTTAGAACTTCGGCGGCTCTTTAGGTGTGGTGTAGGGCACATCGCCATCTTCGTAAAAGCGCTTTCGGGTAGCCTCGGCAACCCGGTTACATAGTTGGTCGCCCAGCATAGGACGATCCAACTTGCATTGCTGGCGCAACTTTTTCAGCCGCTCAGGATTGAGCGCTAATTCATCGACCGTCGGAAGGTTGCCTTTATCTGGTTTCCCGGATGGGCTGCAGGCTGCCAGTGTCGAGGAAAGCAATATGAGAGCAATCTTCTTCATGGTTAAGTTTCCTTGGGAGATTGTGTGATGGTTTACCGCCGACTTTTGGCGTCTGGAGATTTGATCGAATGAACGCGTTCCATGAAGCGAGTCAGTATTTCTGACGGCTCGCTGGCCGGTCGTAGCAGATAGGTCGTGAGCATGGGCGAACCTCCAGTCAGCGGCCGTGCGACCACACCCTGTTCCCTGCTGGCAGTAATATGCGCACCTCCTGTGAGGCCTAGTGCAAGTCCCGCCGAAACCAGGACCATCATTAGATCGCTGGAAGTCACGCGTTCGGCAATTAGAGGCTCAATGTCCACGCGACGTAGCACCCGTTCAACTTGCCGAGCATGGCCCTCACACGCCACCGCGTCGCAGAGCACCAGCGGATACCGCAACAGCTCTTCCAGGGGAATCTGTTTGTGGGATAGCAAGGGGTGCCGTGCGGGCACAGCTACCATCAGAGGGTCACTCCACACCGGCACGGCGATGATGCCTTCGCCGACTTCATCCGATTGAGCGAAGCCGAGATCGTACAGTTCGCCACACAATCCCTTGATTTGCTGTGACAAAGGCACTTCGAAGAAGCGAACTTCCACTTCCGGCTCTTCCTGCCGGCAGAGCGCCAACAACGCAGGCAGGCGCGATGGCGTGATTCCATCAGACAATGCAATACGGAGCTGGCAATGAAAGCCATTGGCTGCGGCGTTCACACTGTCGCGCGCCTGCTGCAAAGCTGCGAAGACACGGGGTACGCTCTCAAAGAAGAGTCTGCCTGCACGAGTCAAGCGGGTGCTCCGAGTGGTTCTCGCAAATAGCGCTACGCCCAACTCCTCTTCAAGCTCTTTGATGGCGCGCGACAGCGGCGATGTCTCGATGTGGAGGCGCTCTGCGGCTCGGGCAAAGTGCAGTTCCTCTGCCACCGCTAGAAAGTAGCGCAGATGCCGAATTTCCATGTTCGCATTCCTCCTCACTTAGGCCTCACCACCTTCGCCTTGCGCCACGCTATCTAGCCTTCGCAAGCTGCTCCAGCAAGCTTCCCCGATCAAACAGGTGGGCCGGATAGTGCTTTTGCCAGCACACCCCATTGCACGGCTGTCTCGGCCCGCGTGCGGATCAGCGAAGCCTGCGCTGACATCACCCCCGCCTCAGCCTCGGCCACCACCGTGGCGTCCACTTGTCCCGCCTCAAACAGACGGCGGCTGCGATCGAGCTGACGCTCCGCGACTGCGACCCCCTCGGTCTGATGCTCCAGTGCGGCGTGCTGCGTATGCCAACCGAGGTATGCGTTCTCTACGTCCTGCAATGCACTCAACAAAGTGCGCTCGAACTCCGCGCGCGCAGCTCGGCTGCGCGCCTCTCCGGTCTCGATGCCGGCACGGATCGCGCCACCATCGAAGATCGGCAACGAAACCCCGGCCCCAAGTGAAAAAATGTTGCCGGTAATGCGCGTCCCCGCACTCTCAACGCGCTGCCGTCCGCCGCTCAGGTCCAACACCAGCTTAGGGAAGCGTTCGCCTTCGGCTGCGTTCCAGCGCGCGGTTTCGGCTGCGAACTTCGCTTCGGCGGCGCGCACGTCGGGCCGCTCACTCAGCAGGTCCGCAGGTATGCGTGTCGGTGTCCAATTGGGGGCGGCGAGTGAAGCAAGAGTCGGAGAAGCTGCAGACGCTCCGGGCGTTTGTCCCGCTAGTACATCAAGTGCATGCGTCGCCTCGCCGCGCGCACGCCGAAGTTGCTCTTGCTCCACACGCAGTGCGACGACGCCGGAGCGGGTTCGCTCGATGTCGAAGCCGGTAGCTTGTCCGGCCTCGAACTTCCGTTGTGTCAGCAAGACAAGTCGCTCGGCGGATGCCAGCCGCGCCGTGGCGAGCGCTTCGAGTTCACTGGCTTGGCGCTGCTGCACAGCCGCCGACACTGTTTCAAACGCGACCTGCCAACGCGTGGCAACCCACGCTTGTTCGGCTGCCACCGCATCCAGGCGCGCACCTTCTGCTGCCTGCGAAAGCCGCCCCGACAGGTCTGCCTCCCACGATGCAGACAACGTGGCGCGGCCATCATTGCCGATCGCAACGTTCTCTGAATAGTCGCGTCCTCGAGTTGCCTGCGTGCCCGCGGACAACGAGGGGAGCAGGGAGGCCCGTGCTCGCCGCGTGGCGGCCGAGGCCTCGTCGACGCGCGCGCGCGCAATCGACAGTTCGGTGTTGCGCTCCAGCGCCGCCCGGACTAGGACATTGAGCTGTGGATCGCCGTAGGCCGTCCACCAGTCGACGGGAAGAGTACGGCGGGATGATTTGTCCAGGATGCCTTCACCTCCCTCTTCATTTGAGAAATGGGCCGGTACATCCAGGCGAGGCGGATCGGCAGAGTGCGGAGCATGGCTGCAAGCCGCAAGAAGCATTAGCGGCGAAATCATGGCCATGAGGCGATAGCGTTCAAGAATTTGAGACATGGCAGGTCCTTGCATTCCGAAAAAGTCTTGACGGACTGTTTTACGCCTTCTACTATACCGTCTGGACTGTATATGACTCAAGCTTTTTTTGGAGCACGACCATGCCGCCTCGCGCGAAAACAAAGTTGCACCCCCCGTCCACCGCCCATAGCAGCACCGATGCGCAGCCCGTTCTCCAGCAAAGAGCCCAGCTAACTCGCGAGCGCATCCTGCAGGCCGCTCGCGAACTGGTGCTGGAGGAAGGCGCCAGTCGTCTGACGCTGGACGCCGTCGTCGTGCGGGCCGGGTTGAGCAAAGGGGCGTTTCTCTATCATTTCAAGACCAAACGCGATTTGTTCGTGACACTGATCGACGAGATGATCCGGGCGTTCGACGCGGTACAAGCCAATCACGAGCGCAGGTTTGCCGGAGACCCGGACCCCTGGCTGTCGAGCCAGGTGGAAGCGATACCCGACGACGAGATGCAGAAGATGGGCGCAGCGCTGCTCGCGGCAGCTGCGGAAGATCCAACACTTCTCGACCCACTGCGCGAGTGGTATCGCGTGCAGTACGAACGCGTGCGTCGATCCCCGCGTGGCACCGAGACCGCGGCACTCATCATGCTGGCATTGGATGGCGCCCTGTTCGCCGATCTCCTGGGTCTGCCGATACTCGCACCCGCAGAGCGGCGGCATTTCTTTCGGGCGCTCCAGGATCTCGCCTCGGGCCATCTCGAACTGATCCCTGCGAAAGGACACCCATGAGTCGCGTCCGTAGAGCTTTCATGACCGCGTGCGCACTGCGCTCCTTGACGGTTGCTTGCACACTATTCATTTCGACCCTGGTCTCAGGGTGCGGAAACTCGCAATCCACCGTATCCGAGCCTCCGCGTGCAGTGAAGCTCGCCGCCGCGCAGTCGGATCTTCCGCATAGCTCCCGCATCGAATTGACTGGCTCGGCGCGAGCAACCGAGCGCAGCATCCTAGGATTTGAAACAGGAGGACGGATCGCCAAGTTGAACGTCGACGTGGGTGAACGGTTCGCCCGCGGTCAAGTCATGGCAGAACTTGATGCGGAACCTGACCGGCTTCGCGTGACGCAAGCGCAAGCATCCCTGGCGGCCGCCGAAGCCGGCCTGATGGATCGACGTGTACAGACAGATCAACAGCGCCGGTTGCTCGAAAGCGAAGTCATCTCCCCTGCTGCGTTCGAGAGCGCCAAGGCGCAGCTAGCGGTCGCAGAGGGCCAAGCGCGCACTGCCAAGGCAGCGCTTGGCCTGGCCGAACGAGCACAACGTGGCACGATAATCGTCGCTCCTTTCGATGGTGTCGTGGCGGAAAAGCTGGCTTTGGCGTTCACCGACATTGCTGCTGGTGCGCCGGTATTTCAGGTCGACGGTGTGCGCAGTGGCACTGAGATCATCGCGAACGCGTCTACTACACAGGCACCTCACATAGATGTCGGCCAACGCGCAGAACTGTTCTGGAGCGGAGCCGAACAACCAATCCGAGCGGTGGTACGTCGTGTCGGTCTGCGCGCCGAAAATGGCTCGCTCCTACCCGTGGTGCTAGTGCCTGAAGATAACGCGCAAGCGCGCGCACTTCGGCCAGGTATTCCCGTACAGGTCGTGCTCGACGCACCTGCGGCGACCTCCAAGACCTCTCGGCCCGAGACTGTATCCGTCCCTTATGCCTCGCTGGTGCTCGGCACGAAGCCGGGTGAGGCTTCCGTCTTCGTCTACACCCCTGCAGATAAGAAGGTGCACCGTCGCGCGGTGCGCTTCACGCCGGCACAGGAAGGAGACAGCGCGCGCGTCCTCGCTGGACTTAAGCCCGGCGAGACGGTGGTTGCCGCCGGAGGCGGATGGCTCACCGATGGACAGCCAGTGACACCACTGGAAGCCACCACTCAATTGACCAAGCGCTAACGCGATCCACCAGGTTACTTCATCATGAAGATCACCGAGATGGCGCTGCGCGCCAGTCGACTTACCTACTTTGTAGCGCTTATCATTTTCGTCGCCGGCATCGCGACCTTCCTGAATTTTCCTTCTCAGGAGGAGCCGACTGTCACGGTCCGCGATGCGATGGTCACGGCGTTGAACCCGGGGCTGCCCGCCGAACGCGTTGAGCAACTCATTGCCCGGCCGATCGAGGAGCGCTTGCGCGAACTGGCAGAGGTCAAGCGCGTGACGAGCACCGTGCGCGCAGGCAGCGCCATGATCCAGGTCACGATCTGGGACCGCTACACCGACTTGGCACCGATCTGGCAGCGCGTCCGGGCCAAGGTCGCCGATTCGAAGGATGCCTTACCACAGGGCACGATGGGGCCTTTCGTCGACGAAGACTTCGGCCGCGTCGCGGTTGCCTCGATTGCGGTCACTGCACCAGGTTACTCCATGAGCGAGATGCGCGTCGCGCTCAAGCAGATGCGCGACCGCCTGTACACCGTGCCTGGTATTGAGCGCATCACTTTCTACGGCCTGCAGGAAGAGCGCGTCTATCTCGAGTTCGATCGGCCTAGGCTTGCGCGATTGGAGCTGACACCACAGGGGGTGATCGACCAACTCGTCAAACAGAACGTCGTCGCTTCGGGTGGACAAATTGTCGTCGGCGGCATCAATGCAACCTTGGCGGTCAGTGGCGAAGTGAGTGACGCTCCCTCCCTGCGAGCAATGCCGATCGCGCTGCCGCGACCGCAAAGTAGTACGGCGCCCATGCCGACGATCGCATTGGGTGAACTGGCGCAGGTGAGTGTGCGGCCAGCCGATCCGCCGGAGTCTGCCGCCATCTACAAAGGCCAGCCCGCGGTCGTCATGGCGGTTTCGATGGCCTCTGGTCAAAACGTGGAGCAGTTCGGAAAAGCGCTCAAAGCACGGGTTGCAGACCAGGAGAAGCTGCTGCCGGCGGGTTTCGATCTGTCATACGTCACTTTCCAGGCCGATGTCGTCAAGCACGAGATGGGCAAAATGAACCACGTCATGATGGAGACGATCATCGTCGTCCTCGGTGTCGTCGTGCTCTTCCTCGGTTGGCGAACCGGGATCATCGTGGGCATGATCGTGCCGTTGACGATCCTCAGTGCACTCATCGTCATGCGCGCGATGAACATCGAGCTTCAGAACGTCTCGATGGGCGCCATCATCATTGCGCTCGGCTTGTTGGTGGACAACGGCATTGTGATTGCCGAAGACATCGAACGCCGCCTAGCCGGTGGCGAAGATCGTAAGCATGCCTGCCTCGAGGCCGGCCGCACGCTCGCCATTCCGCTGCTCACGTCCTCGCTCGTGATCGTGATCGTGTTCTCGCCGTTCTTTTTTGGCCAGAACGCCACGAGCGAGTATCTGCACAATCTCGTGGTCGTGCTGGCACTGACGTTGTTCGCATCGTGGCTGCTGTGCCTGACTGTCACGCCCCTGTTGTGCTACCACTTCGCCAAACCCCACCACAAGCAGGAGCATGGCGACGCCTATGACACCCGCTTCTACCGTGGCTACCGGCGCGTACTGGAGTGGGTTCTCCACCATAAGGCGGTCTATGTAGCGTCGATGATCGCGGCGCTTGCCATTGCGCTGTATGGCTTCACCACCCTGCCTTACGATTTCATGCCCAAGTCCGACCGGCTTCAGTTCCAGATTCCGGTGCAGCTCGCCCCAGGTACGGATTCGCGCGAAACGCTCGCACGCGTGAAGCAGATCAGTAGTTGGCTGGGCGACACGAACATCAATCCAGAAGTCTCCGATCACATCGGCTACGTCGCCGATGGTGGACCTCGCTTCATCCTTAGCCTGAATCCACCGCTGCCGGCATCGAACATCGCGTACTTCGTTGTCACACTGAAGCCGAAGAGCGACATCGACGCTGTCCTCGCCCGAACCCGCAGCTACTTTGCGCACGCACATGGCGACGTGCGCGCCGAGCCCAAGCGCTTCTCGCTCGGTGCGACCGAATCAGGGACCGCCATCTATCGTGTCAGCGGTCCGGATGAGGAGGTATTGTTGGAGGCTGCGTCCAAAATCGAAGCAGCACTGCGCAAGCTGCCCGGAACCATCAACGTCAAGAACGATTGGGATACGCGCATTGGCCGCATCGACGTAAAGGTTGACCAGGACCGCGCGCGTCGGGCGGGCGTAACGACTGAAGACATCGCTGGCGGGCTGGATGTCCGCTACAGCGGCCGATCGATCTCGGTGATTCGCGACGGTGACACCTCCGTTCCGATCGTCCTGCGCAGCATCGTAAGCGAGCGTCGCAGCACGGCAGACGTAGGCGCGACGCTCATCTATCCCAGCAACGGCGGTCCGGCGGTGACGCTGGCCCAGGTCGCAGACGTATCGCTCGCGAGCGAGCCATCGGTCATCCAACGGCGTAATCTCATCCGCACGATCACCGTGCAAGGACAGAACACCTCCTACACCGCCCAGGAGATCGTCAACCGCCTGGTGCCTAGCGTCGCTGCCTTGGACCTGCCCGCGGGCTACTCGGTCGAACTTGGCGGCGAGATCGAGGAAGCTGCCGAATCGAACGCCGCGCTGTCGACCTACATGCCCCTCGCATTTCTGGCGATGCTGATGCTGTTCGTATGGCAGTTCAATTCCTTCCGCAAGCTCGGTGTGATCCTCGCGACGATCCCTTTCACGCTTATCGGCGTGGTATTGGCTCTGAAGCTAACCGGCACACCTTTCAGCTTCATGGCGACCTTCGGCGTACTGGCCTTGTTCGGGATCATTGTCAACAACGCCGTGCTGTTGCTGGAACGCATCGACCAGGGCTTAGCGGAAGGCCTGCCGCGCCATGAAGCCTTGGTTGGGGCCGCGATACAACGACTTCGTCCAATCGTGATGACCAAGGTCACCTGCATTTCGGGACTGGTGCCACTCATGCTCTTCTCCGGACCGTTATGGAAAGGGATGGCGATCGCGATGATCGGTGGGCTGGCGCTCGGAACGCTGGTGACGTTGGGCTTGATTCCGTTGCTTTACGAAGTCCTGTTTGGAATCAAGCGAATTGGGCCGTGGAGCCTGAGTGCCGCCACCGCGCATGGAGATCGCTCATGAGTCTCTTGCGGACCGCCTCGTGCTGCGCATTCTCAGAATTCGTATGTACCCACGCTTCATCCGTATGTCTCGCTAGGCTTATGCGATTCAGCATCCATCCGCTGATCTGGAAATCCTGGTCGATTGTCATTGCCGCAGGGGTTCTAGGAGCGGGCTATCCATTGGGCCTGCGGGCCATCACGGCGGGCGGTCCGACGCGCTGGGTCGGCCTCTGTGTGGCAGTGACGTGCATGGCGGCCAGCGGCGCACTTTTGTGGCTCGCGCTCAAGCGGATTCCGATCAGCGCGGCCTCTGCAGCCTGGGCAGGAATCGGGCTACTTGGAAACTTGGGTATCGGCGCCCTCTTGCTAGGCGATCTCGCATCAGTGACGCGCTGGTCTGGCACCGCCCTCATCGCAGCAGGCATTGCCTGTCTTAGTTTCGTTTGATCAAGGAGACCCATTATGAAGAGCAAAACTGCATTGATCCGCGGCGGCATTTTTTTTTGCGTAGCAGCCGCGCTCTCTGGATGCGCGACCAACAGCATGACGCGCTCCGGATTTCTCGGCGACTACGAGAAGTTATCGCCGACACGATACGAGAACGTACTGATGTACCGCGCAGCGGGATTCGAGCCCAAGCGTTATGCCGCTGTCGTGGTGGAAGATGCGCAGATCAAGACCGCCTCGGGTCGCATCGATGGGCTCGATGACGCGCAGCAGCGTGAAGTGCTAGACCATGTGACGAGCGAACTGAAACGCCAGGAAGGCAAAAGTCCCGCCACCCCAGGTGGCACGGGACAGGTTCGGGTGCGTGTAGCGGTCACCGAACTGCAGACACCGAATCGGGCAGTCAATGCAATGACGACCCTGCTGGTTGGACCCGTGACGACGGGCGGTGCCAGCCTAGAGTTCGAAGCAGTCGATGTAAGTACGGGACGACGCGTTGCTGCCGCCAGTTGCTTCGAGCGCGGCAACGTCATTAAAGAGTTCGCCGGTTCGTACACATTGCTGGGTCATGCCAAAGCGGCGATCACGAACTGCATCGAGCGCATCGACAGCGCTTGGCGGGACACGCAGCCATGAGCAACGCTTCACAGGCTTGGCTCCGGCAGGATGCCATGGTCGGCGGTGATCACAAATGGCTGGCGGGTGGCGACTGGACGATAGAGCACTACGCCAGTCTGGCAAAATCCGTGTCCGCCGCCCGCATCAGCCATGCCGAGGGGTACGCCACTCCCTTGCTCGACTGGACGCAAGTCCAGAGACTGGACACCGCCGGCGCGGCTCTGCTGGTGGAAATTCTCGGGCCAGACTCGATACTCGACCGGCCGGAGGCAGCTCCAAATCTGTCCCCGGATCGCCTCGCCCTAATGAAAGCGCTTGCCGCCGCTGCTACCGCTCAGCAGAAGACGGACAAAGCAGCGGTGAGCGGGAATCCTCTGCTCCGCGGTCTGGGACGCATAGGCCTGACCGTGGAACAGGGCTGTCGTGCGTGTCTTGGTCTGGCCGGGTTCGTGGGTCAGATCATCGAAACATGGAGCCGTACCGTTCGTCACCCGCGTCGCTGGCGCACGACCTCGGTGATCGCTCAAATCCAGCGGTCAGCGGTGGACGCCATTCCCATCGTGGCGCTACTGAGCTTCATGGTAGGAATGGTGGTGGCGTTCCTGGGCGCAACGGTGCTGGCCAACTTCGGTGCGAGCATCTTCTCGGTGCATCTGGTCGCCTTCTCGTTCATGCGCGAGTTCGGAGTGCTGCTCCCGGCCATATTGATTGCAGGCCGTACCGCAAGCGCGTATACCGCCCAAATCGGTTCGATGAAGGCAAATGAAGAGATCGATGCGCTTCGCTCCAACGCGCTCGACCCCATCGAGTTGCTGGTGCTGCCACGCGTGCTGGCGCTTCTTGTGTCCTTGCCACTGCTCACATTAGTAGGCATCTTGGCTGGCATTGTGGGCGGCGCCACTGTATGCGCACTGAGCTTGGAGATTCCTCCTGCACAGTTCCTTGCCATCGTGCAGGAAAAAATCGAGGTGCGCCATTTTCTTGTCGGAATGAGCAAGTCCCCGCTCTTCGCGGTGATGATCGCCGCTATCGGCTGCCATGAAGGGTTCAAGGTCGCCGGTAGCGCTGAGTCGGTAGGCGACCACACGACTTCTAGTGTTGTGCAATCAATCTTCATGGTGATCCTGATAGACGCCATCGCTGCACTGTTCTTCATGGAGATGGGCTGGTGAGCGCGGTGAAGCAAGACACCGACAACGGTGTGCGACACGCTATTGAAGTGCGCGGCCTGGACAACAGGTTTGGAACCCAGCAGGTCCATCAGGACCTAGACCTGGACGTGCGGCGCGGGGAAATCCTTGGCGTGGTGGGAGGGTCAGGCACCGGGAAATCCGTGCTCTTGCGTAGCGTCGTCGGGCTGCAGAAGCCGCATTCGGGCGTGGTCCGTATCGGGGGGCGCGACCTACTGCGAGCCCAATGGCTTGCGCGCGCGCGTATGGAGCGAAGGTTCGGCATTCTGTTCCAGAAGGGCGCGTTGTATTCATCGCTGACCGTCTTGGAGAACGTCGCTCTTCCTTTGATCGAGCATGTCGGTCTGGCGCGGCCTCTTGCCGAGCGTTTGGCAAGAAGCAAGCTGGGCTTGGTGGGGTTGCCTGCCGGAGCGGGAGACAAGTATCCGGCCTCGTTGTCCGGAGGCATGGTGAAACGAGCAGCACTGGCGAGAGCCTTGGCGCTTGATGCGAACATCCTGTTTCTTGACGAACCCACCGCAGGACTGGATCCAATCGGGGCTGCATCTTTCGACCAATTGATTCTGACCCTGCGCAATGCACTGGGCCTCACGGTGTTTCTGGTAACCCACGACCTCGATACGCTGTACACCATATGCGACCGTGTCGCGGTCCTGGCGAACCAGAAGGTACTCATCAACGACGGCATCGAGGCAGTCGAGCGCTTCAAGCACCCGTGGATACAGGAATACTTTCACGGCCCCCGTGGCCGTGCGGCCGCACAGGCCACTGGTGCTTCCAGCCAAGAGACGCAGCCATGAAACCCCTCCGCATCTGCATCATTCTTCCGTCGCGCACGCATTGGGCTGGGCGCACGCAATATTTACACTCTGAAAACGAGGTGGTCTGATCATGGAGCCACGTGCCCATCATGTATTCATTGGTCTGTTCGTCGTGCTGCTCGGTGCGATTGGTATCGGCTTCGCGCTCTGGCTCAGCGACACACGTTCCGACCACGATTACCAGTATTACCGGATCATGTTCGATGAGCCAGTGACCGGGCTTACGCCCGGCAGCCAGGTTCAGTACAGCGGAATCACGATTGGCGAAGTCGTTGCACTTTCTCTTTCGCCGCGTGACCCAAGGCGGGCGATAGCGCGCGTGCGTATCAATGCCACCATCCCGGTCCGGCAGGATACCCGCGCTGAATTGGTCATCACGGGAATTACCGGCAACGCGGTGATCGAGTTGAGCGACGGCGGGCCAAACGTGCCATTGCTGGATCGGAAAGAGGACGAGGAACCGTTGATCCTCGCGCCACGTTCGGCGATGGCATCCCTGGTCTCCGGCGAGGGTAACAGCATGACGACACTCAACGGCATCTTGCTGCGCACGCAGGAGTTACTGTCGAAGGAGAATTTGGCTCTTGTGCACCGCAGTCTAGTGAATCTCGAACAGACTACGGGCGCGGTCGCTGACCAGAGGGCCGAGATCGCGACGTTAATCAGCAATCTGACCGAAGCAAGCAGAGAATCGACAGCTGCCGTGCGCCAAGCAAATAGCACTCTTCGCGATGCCAACCTGCTACTAAATAACGATGGTAAGCAAATCATGGTGAACACGCGTGATGCAACGGCATCCCTCGAACGCGCCGCTTTCAGGGTTGAGACGCTACTGCAAAACAATCAGGAATCGCTGAACCAAGGCATGGCCGCCACAGGCCCTGCCATGCACGAACTCCAGCAGGCGCTGGCCAATCTAAACACCGTGCTGCGCCGACTGGATCGCAATCCGGCGCAATACCTGCTCGGTGGAGAGAACATTGAGGAAACCAAGCCGTGAACACTTCCGCCAGGATGATTCCCGTCGCTGCCGCGACTATGACGCTAGTACTCGGCTTGTCCGCGTGCAGTGTGCTTCCCAAAACAGCTCCAATGGTCACCTACAAACTGCCCGACTATCACATCGCCCAGGCGGAGAGTACGCCACGCGCCGTTCCTGGACCTGGGGCGCTGCGCGTCTACGCCCCTGAGAGTAGTCGCGTCCTGGATTCGGAGCGGCTTTTCATTGCGCAGCCCGATGGTCGCTTGTCGGCTTGGCAAGGAGTGCGTTGGGCCGACCCCGCACCGGTGCTGCTACGCGACCGAATCGTCGAAGCCTTCATGCGCGATGGCCGGTCGACTTCGGTGATTACCGATAGCACGCCAATGAGCGCCGATATGGAGTTGCGCAGTACGCTACGGGCGTTCCAGCTCGAATACCGCGGCACTGAAGCGATCGCCGCGGTTCGGGTTCGGCTCGATGTGCAACTGGTCGATCCGGCCAAACGGACTGCTATTGCCAGTAGACGCTTCGAAGCAATCCAAGCTACAGGCAGCAAGCGAGAGGCAGATGTGGTGAGCGCGTTCGGTGTCGCGACAGACGTGTTGGCCGGGCAGATCGTTGAATGGGCAGTTCAGGTCGGGGCAGCGCGTTTGCGAGTTGCACCGGAATCGGCAAGCAACCATGCACCCACAGCGTCGGCGATAAGCACAGACTAGTCGCCTTAACGGAGCACAGAAGCTAGGGCCAGAACGCTGCTCGACACCTTAACTCGGTACGACAGCCTACGGCCCCTATCCAATCCCAGGACCTCGTTGCCGTCCAACCTCCCATGACACACCGCCGCCGCGTACAGTCGCGGCGATCTGCTGCCCCAGTCGTGGCTCGATTATCGGCCGCCAAGGCACCAGACTGAACCCCATGCCGTCATCGAGCAGCGCATAGCGACCGCTGGCGAGAATGACCGAGCGCCGGTAGATGCCGGCTACGCGCTGCCCGTCTGTGACGTGCCGATGCTCCAACCCACTATCGGCGGCAATGTGCTGGGCGGCCTGCGCCAGCTCCCGATTGCGCAGCGTTTCCAGCAGATTCCGGGAGAGAATCACCCGCTGCCCACGCCGCTGGGCCAGCCCCTGTTCTTCGAGGAAGTCGGCGCGCTGCTGCAAGGCTTGCTTGGCATCGCCACCAAAGCCCAGGTCGCCCAATCCCCGGCCGCCGCCGATCAGTTGCTGGTCGAGCCAGGTGGCGCCGATCACGCGGGCCTGCCGCTCGATCGGCAGGTGAGATTTCAGGTCCACGGCCACGCCGCCCAGTCGCTGCGCATCGTACTGGCGCCCACGCTCGGATAGGTCGTCCGGCACTTTCCATAGCCCTTCCGCCACGCGCTCCACGATGCCGGCCCGGCGCAGGGCTTCCAGCCGTCGGACGTGGGCCGCGACGACTTCCTGCGGGTCGCGGCCGGGCTTGGCTCGGCCTTGCTCGATCGCCAGGTGATGATCGGTACGGTACAGGCCATCGCTCGCCAGTGCGGCGATGTTCTTGTCCGCCGCCCGTACCTCGGCGGAACCACGCACCTCCACCACCGCGCCGGTGGGGTAGCTCGCCAGTTCGTCGCGGGCGTTCAAAGCGACGTAGTGGGCCTTGCCGTCCACGCCGTCGATGACCAGATAGCCGCGGTCGTGCAGCTCGTCGGCCAGCCCCTTGGCGGCCACGCGGCCGACGAGGGTACGGCCGTCGTCGGCCGGCTCGAATATCGCCAGCTCGCGCGGCTGGCCGCTCATGGCGCGCTGCATGGTGCGGATGATGTCGCCACGCTCGCCCAGGGCACGCAGGGTCTTCTCAGCGTCGGCATGGATGGCCCAGGTGCTGGGCTGCACCTCGTCGGCCAGGCCGAGCCGCTGCAAGCGTTGCAGCCGGCCGATCAGTAGCAGGCGCTGGCGTTGCAACGTCGGTTCGTTGAAGCGTTCGATCCGCACCCGGTCATCCTCGCCGACCTCGCGCTGCAACGTGCGGTCGAGGCTCGTCCACCGCTCTTGCTTCACCTCGCGCTGCCAGGTCTGCTGGATCTCCAGTTCGGTGCGCGGCCCCAGCCATTCCGTCGCCAGCTCGGCGGCGCGATGGCGGAAGCCGTGGGCGATGTAGTCGCCCGCGATGACGAGGTCTCTGCCGGTATCGTCGCGTCCGCGCACGATCAGGTGCGTGTGCGGGTTGTCGGTGTTCCAGTGATCGACCGCCACCCAATCCAGCCGCGTTCCCAGGTCGGCCTCCATGCGGTTCATCAGGTGCCGGGTGTAGGTGCGCAGGTCGTGCAGCTCGGCTCCGTCTTCCGGGGAAACAATGAAACGGAAATGGTGTCGGTCGTCCTGGCAGCGTTTCTTGAAGGCATCGAGGTCGGCATGGTCGGTCTGCGGCCCGTAGGCACGGCCCGGCTCGCCGTCCCGGCCGGCACCGTCGCGCTCGATGTAGCGCAGGTGCTTGGCGAGCGACTGCGGGCTGGCGTTGCGCTGGTTGACCAGCAGCGTCTTGACGGTCACGCGCCGTGACATGGGTGTCAGCTTTGCACCTGCGAAGCGCGCTGCCGTATGGCCGCGCCCAAGCCGTGAGCCGGGCCGCTGGCCCGCGTGCTGGCCGCTCCCGCCAGCGACAGGACGGCGCACCGCCGACTTGCCGCCGCTGGCTTTGCCAGCCCGCTTGAGCACCTTGGAAACGAAGCTCCGGCCCTGGCCTTTGCCTCGGTTCTTCGGCGCGCCAGGGCGCACCCGGAAATCGTCGTCGCGGCGGTCGGTCATGGCAGCGCCCCTGGCAAGCTCCGGCGTCTCCGGGCGTGCGAAGCACGCGGACATGCCTGCATTGGCGCGGGCCTCGCGCCCCACGCGGCACGGCGGCAAAGCCGCTCCGTGCCGCGCCACCCCCATGTGCAGACAGGCCTTCGACGCGGCCCGGTGCCGCGTCCTTTTGTCTTGCCTTCCGCCGTTGCCCTTCGCTCCCGCTCCGGGCATCGTCGGCCCGGCGGCGCTGCTGCACCCGCAGCCAACCCGCCGGCGAACGCGCAGGTGGACAAGCCTGGAGCCGCAGGCCAGGCGCGTTCGAAGCAAGACGTCTGCACGTTGGACGGCTGCGCTGAAGGCGGCGCGAAGTGCGGTGCGAATGCACGCGCACTGCACGCGCGACGGCACGCCGAAGACCTGCAGAACGACGCACCTGATAGCACGACAAGAGGCACGGCAACGTGCAGTGAATTGGCGGCCATCATGGGCGTGCCTCCATCCAGACCGGATGCGCAACGCCGATCACGGCGGATGCGCTGACCGGCCCGAAATACCGGCTGTCGAACGATGCCGGATTGGTCACGCTCAACAGGAACAGTTCGCCCGCCTCAAGGCGACGGCAAAGCTGCAAGGATGGCAACGGCCGGCCCAGCCGGTCGGCAGGCAGCGCAGCGGCCATCGGCACGCCGTCGATGCGTACCTGACCAGCGACGATGCAGACGTGTTGCGGCGCGACCGCGCCCACACGCTTGAGCAGCGGAACGCGAGTCGGCAGGTAGCCGCGCTGCGCAGCGAGCGCAGCTACATCTGGCGGCAATGTGGTCAGGACGACGCTGCCCACGGACAAGGGACGCGGCAGCGAATCGGCGCCGTGGCGCTGCGGATCGACGCGATACCAGCCGACCGGAACGCTGTCAGACGGGTTGTAGATCAAGCGCGGCAGCGGCTGCACGAAAGCCGCCCAGGCCAGCGCAGCGAGACCGACGGCGGCGAAGCTCGCCAGCACGAGGCGAGCACGCAGGCGCGAGCGAGGAAGCGGCGCGGCTTTGTGTGTGTGTGCGGTGGTGGGATGGGCCGTCATGGCGGCGCCCTCCCGGCCAGCCAGGCGGCGTGCCGCTCGGCGGTGTATTCGGGCAGCGGCGAATGCGCGGCGAGCCGGTTGGCGAGCGTGCGCCAGTACGCGGGCGACACGTCGATGGCAGAGATACCCAGCGCCTCAATGCCGTCGATGCGTTCCAGCACAGCACGCACATTGGCGTCACCTTCGGCATGCAGCAGCAGGCACGCGCCTGGCTGCACGCCGGGGATGCGTTGCACGGCATCAAGCGGTGTAGCAGCCTGCATCACCATGAGCTGCCAGCGGATCGTGCCGTAGTCGTTGGCCTGCCAACGAACGCGGCAGAGCATTGCACCCGGCATGAACATGGCACAGCGCCGCCAGCGATCTAGCTGGAGCGTGCGCGCTGGTTGGCCGAAGCGCAGGTAGAGCTTGAAACGTGGTTCGATGTAGGCGAGCGATACGCGCGTCAACGGCGCGCTGGCGGGTTGGCTGGAAGGTGATGTGCGCGCAGCCGTGGCCGCGATGGCGGCAGGTGCGGCAGCAGACAATGAGGATGTGGTCATGGCGTGTTCTCCCTGCGGTGTTCTGGAAACTCGCGCTCCAGCAAACCGCGCAGCAAGTCGGCCACGGTCACGCCTTGCGTGAAGGCCGACACCTTGATGCGCGCCCGCATGGCGGGCGTGATGTCGAGGGTCAGGCGAGCGGTGTAGAGGTCGCCCTTGTTGAGCGCATCCGCGTCGCCCTGTCGAATCCAAGCCTCGGCGTGCGGATTGGCGGGCGGACGCGCGCCGATGCCGACCCGCTTGGCCGGGCGTTTTCTGTTGGGTGGGTTGCTGTTGTCGCTCATGACGGCCACCGCAGCAGCTCATCGACCAGCGCGGTGATTTCCTGCGCCGCCGCGCTATCGGGGGCCGTCTCCCGCGCCAATCGACCCGCAGCCACGCTGTCGGCAAAGACGATGCGCTGGCGCACCTCGCTGCGCAGCGCTGGCAACGGCTGTTCGGCCAAGGCTTGTCGTACTTCGCGCCCGATTACCGTTGTGCTGACGCGCCGGTTGATGACGAAGGCCGCGCTTAGCGCAGGCCGGAACACCTGGGCCTCACGGATCAGCGCCACCATCTCGGCGCTGGCCCACAGGTCGTAGGGGCTGGGTTGTACCGGGATCAGCACCCGTTCGGCCGCCAGCAGCGCAGAACGCGCCAAGGCGGCAATCCTGGGTGGCCCGTCGATGATGACGTGATCGGCCCGTCTGGCGAGTTCTGGGGCTTCCTGGTGCAGTGTTTCGCGTGCCAGGCCCACTGCGCTGAAAAGCCGGGGCAAGCCCTGCTGGCTTCTGCGCTGCGTCCAGTCCAGTGAGGAACCCTGCGGATCGGCATCCAGCAGGACGACATGCTGGCCGCGCAGCGCCAGTTCGCCAGCGATGTGCGTGGCGAGCGTGGTCTTGCCGACACCGCCTTTCTGGTTGAGCAAGGCAACGATCATGGCGCGGCCCTCCAGCTTGGAAGACCGGACTGTTTTTGCCGTGCCGAACGGGGTGATTTTTGCGGCTTTTCCTGGCCGGTTTTTCGGCCTGCGGCACTTGTCCACCGCAATGCTGTTTCTCTATCAATAGTTAGAGAATTTAAGTTAGTAATGTTAGAGGGATCGCAAACCCGCGCCGTTACTGGCTTTCCGGCGTTTTCGTACTCCTGATAGCACGATAGGCGTACTCCTGATAGCACGACACCCCTTACTCCTGATAGCACGACCCCATCCACAGCTTGTCCCGCTGTTATCCCCGTGCCGTCTGCGGCACGGGCCGGAAGGTCAGCAATTCCATGTCGTCCTCGGGAATCCGCACGATTCCCAGCTCGTAGCCCGGCAGCGATTGCCGGGCAACCAGCGCCCGCAAGTCGTAGGCGAAATCCGAAAACCGCGTGCTGCTGCCCGACTTGCGGTGCAGATGCCGGAAGTCGAACTGCCAGCCGTATTCCTGCCTCCCGCCATGCTTGCGCACCAGGCGGTACAGCCAGCGCTCGATGCCGCCCGTGAGGCGGAAATACGTCGGGTCGATGGTCAGCACCAGGGCGGCGTCCAGCACGCCGGCATAGAACCAGTCCGGCAGGATCAGTTCGATGCCCAGCGGTGTGCCGTTGGCATCGGCCAGTTCCTTCCATTCGTTGATCCACGAAAAGCGGTGCAAGCGCCTTCCCGTCGTTTCGCGGATGGACGTGGCCACCGTGGTCGATTGCAGCCGGTCGAGCGCGGCCTTGAGACGCTGGTAGTCGCGCAGCGACTTGCCGCGCCCGATGAAGCGCAGGATCTCGTAGGGCGTGGCCTGCATCCGCCGAGAGGGCTGGATGCCCGCGTCCTTGGCTTCGACAATCTGGCTGGCCGCCCAGATCAGGATGTCGGCATCCCAGATCGTGGCAATGCCATGCTCCTGCGTGCCTTCCACGCGAATGGTGATGTTGCCGCTGCGAAAGTCGATCGGCGCGGTGCGCCGCGACTTCGCCAGCGAGAAGAACGGATAAGCCATCAAGTCCTGGGCATCGCGCGGTGCCATGTCCTCGCCCGGCAGAGCTCGGAACAGGTCGAGCTGTTCGCGCTGCTGCAAGGCGTGCCCTGGTGGGCGGGACATGGAGATGGCCACCGGCGATGCGCCGATCAGCGCGCACGGCTGTCAGCCGAGTGGTGCTCGGCATATTCGGGGTCGGAAGTGGTCTCGAAGCTGCGCGTTTCCGCCCAGGCATCGAGGTCGGCCACGGCGTACATGACACGGCGACCGAACTTGCGGAACTTCGGGCCACCACCAATGACGCGCTGTTTCTCCAGCGTGCGCGGTGACAGGCGCAGGTAATCGGCAGCTTCATCGTTGGTGAGATAGCGCTGGGGTTGTGCGGGTGTGGCAACGGGAGCGGCGGCAGGCCACAAGGGAGCGGGTCGCATGGGATGTACCTCCATCAAGCCCGGCCACACAGCGCAGCCGGATGGAGGCAGTCTCAAGAAACTTGGGACTCTTGCTCAGGGACGTTCTGCAGGGGATGCGAAACGTCCCCCCTCATGCGAAGTGACAGCCGGAAGCTGTGCCAGACGGCGATAACCGCCGCGCATCAGCCCATCGCCCCGTCGCACCAGCCGCCGCACGCGGGCGCGCAGAGCGCTGTCGGCGTGCCAGTCGGCGGCAACGGCATCCACACCAAACAGCCCTTCGGCCACCTCCCGCAAGGACGCACCCGCCAGGGTTGCGTCCAGCGCCTGAAGCGTGTGCAGTTCCAGCAATGCGGACAGCGACGGACGTGGCCGGACGGTCGCCGCAGGTACGGCACCGGCTGCTACGGCGATCTTGTTCAATTCGCTCGCCAAGGCCGCATAGCGTTCGCAAGGCGCGGCGCAGGCCCGGATGGCATAGGCGTACGCCATGCCATCAGCCAAGCCTGGTGCGAGAACGAAACGCAGGCAGCAGCCGGGCCAGCGCGCCACCAGCACCAGGCGCTTGCCGTCATGGATCAGGTGTTTGTGGCCCGACAGCTTCCAGAACTCAAAGCACAAGGCATCGGGCGGCGGATCGGCGTCGGGGTAGAGCTGCACCACGGCATCGTGATCGGGGAACCAGGCCGGGTGCGCGTCCCGCGCATCCAGGGCGGGATCTTCCAGCAGGCGCAGCCCCCAATGCCCGGCAGCATCCGGTTGGCGACGATAGCGCAGCCAGTCGTGCCGATAGTCTGGATGACGGCGCAGGTACTCCCAGGCCAGCGCCGGGCCATCCAAATGCAGAACATAGAGATAGGCCGCCGTGGCATACCACGGCTCGGCACTGCGATCAGCCATGAGGCAACCTCCCTGTGCTGGGGATGCGTCGCCACGGCGAAACGGCGTGCTACGAGGCCATCGTCAAAACGTCATGGGTGAAGCGTAAACTGGCAGTGTCAAGACCGATGAACTCCGATGCGTTGCTGAAATCGTCCGAGTGCGACGGCGGCAACGCACTCCAATGGCATGCCGCGTCGGTCAGCTTGCCGCAGCCCGCGCCAGGCATCATGACCGTTTCGATCTGGCACGCACCACTGCGGTGCAACACTGCCGATTCAGACCTAACGGGTCACAGACCAGACCGAAATAGACACATTGCGCCACCGTTTCGCGGTGGCCCTCAATCGGTGATCGAGCTGTTGTCTTCGGCCAGCCGCAGGTATTCCGACAGCCGCCGCACCGGCTGGAAGTAGCGATCCCGCATCACGGACTGCTGGCGCGGCCCGACGATGGCGGCCAGGTCGGACAGCTTCACCGTTCCCAGTGCAGGCATGCCAATCCCCAAGTCGATCAGGCCGTGGGCAGTATCGCCATCGGCTGGGTCGAGCGAAGCCAGCAGCCAAGTGGCATGCGCATCTGGCGTGAACAGGCGCACCACAGGCAGCGGGTCGGTGTCCTGCCCGGCGGCGCGGGCGTGGCCGTTGGCCAGCAAGTGCGTGCGCTCGTTGGCGGTGATGAGCGCGGTCATGGTTGCACTTCCACGGATACACAAAGCATCAGAGACGCTTTCACGCCTTCCCACGAAAGCACCAATGCGCAACCCCACGTATCCGCAGAGACGTAGAAACACGAAGGCACATGCACGGAAGTCAGGAAAGACACGGAACAGGCTCTCCGCTTTTGAAGAAAGCCGCCGATGCGGTTTTCAGTAAAGGCACAAAAACAGTTGATATTGGATGAATGAGTTAAATATAACGTGGTTTTAATTGTGCTGTGAATCGACGCTTCTGTCTATGCAGAAGCGAACCGTCCAGCGCGGCCGACCGGCCGGCTCCACCACCTTCGACGCCGAGCTGGCCCAGGCCTTCGGCGCGGCGGTGCGCGCACTGCGGGTCGAGCAAGGCGTGGCGCAGGAAACCTTGGCACATCAAGCCGGTATCGAGCGTTCTCACATGGGCAAGATTGAGCGCGGCGAACACATGCCCACGCTGGCGATTATTTTCAAGATCGCGCGTGCGCTGGGGCTCAGCGTCGCCCACTTGATGGGGGCCGTTGAAGAAGTCCTGGGCGAAGTACCTAATTGACTCTGCATCGCATAGCTTCGCTTGGCGTGGTGCAACTTTGGAAAGGAACTCAATGGCGAAGACATGCATCGTGTGCGGACAGGCCGCAGGCTCTGGGGAGCACGTTTTTCCGGCGTCTCTTGGAGGCCGGCGGGTCAACTCCGGCATCTATTGCCCCAAGCACGACAACAGCTATTCGGGTCTCGTCAATGAGATTGCCGAGCAGCTCGACTTCCTCAATGCATACTTGGGCGTTCGGCCGGATCACTCCAAGCACCCCAAAACTGCCTATGGCGAGCATACGCTGACGGGAGAGACCGTTTCGATCTCTGCCAAGGAGATCAAATTCACGAAGCCCCGTATCATCTCCCGCACAGCAGTTGGCGAAGGTGAAGAGTTGCATCTGGCATTTCCCAACCAGCAGTCCGTCAAACAGTTCGCAAACAAGATGGAGGACGATGGACACGAGTGGACACCCTTGTCGAAGCCCTCCGCTCGGCCGTATATCACCGGCTCCATTCACCATAAGCGCAAATTTGGCGGTGCCTGTGGTCTGGGCGCCATCGCGTACATGACGCAGACATTCTTCGCGCAGGAATTCCCAGAGCTCGCGCGATCAGGGACGCTTTTCAACTTCATCAACTACACGCAAGCCATCGCCAAGGTCGCAGCGCTGGGCGGCTGCGAACAGCAGCCGGAAGAGCGCGAGGAATTGATCAAAGCACGCGCGGCGGTGACGGTTGCGCTGGAGCCCTTTGGAGGCACGGCACCGATCTGGTGGGATTTCAGCCCGCCCGCCGGAGCGCGCGCCAACAAGTTTGAATTTGGGCATCGAGTGACGGTCGGCGTTGATGGCTTCGACGGCCAAATTTACGGCCGTGTCGCGCTGTTCTCCGCTTTAAACTTTTCCGTACACCTGGGCACGGCACCGCAGGGTTCCGCCACGCGCGAAGTGACAGTGGACATTGATCCTCTCGCGGAGCATCCGCCACACGATATCGACAAACATCAGGTGCTCTTAGCGCCAAGCCGCGTTCAAGTGCCGGAACACGCTACCGAAGGGCTTGCGAATGCGCTCGCCGACGGCACGCAACAGCGTGCGTTCGCAAACCTGCTGGAACGCTTGGAAGAACATCAACTCCTCAAGCTGGCGCGCACCATGAGTACGGCGCTCGCGCCATGTTCCACGTTGTCGCTATTTGAGGCGCGAACACTGATCGAAAAGGAACTTGACCAGCAACCACAGCAAATTTGGCGCTTGGTCACTGCTGTCGTTGAAGGCTTACGGGCGGAAATGGTCAAAGGCGGCATGGAAAATATTACCCCAGTGCTCGATAACCTGATTGCGTATGACGCTCAATCAGCGAGCGGCCTATCGCAGCAGGCAGAGGCCACGTTGGCCCTGGCCAAAGCCGCATTGGTTGCACAGATGGAGCAAGACTGCGCGGCAGGCGTACTCCACGAGGAACGAATTGCGGAACTCATGGGCAGAGGGCCGGGCCTTTATTCCGTGGGCCAGTTGGTGCTGGCGCCTGTCTTGCAGGTGTTTGGTAAATTCGCTGACCCCCAATGAAGTGAGCAGGTAGGCCAAGCGCCTCGCCATAGTGGGCGAGGCGCTGAGGTGGTTACGCCGCCTTGGGCTTGCTGCGTGACCAGATCAGGGCATGCGTGCCATCCTCGTTTTCGATCAGGCGGGCATAGACCGTTGCAGGGAACGATGGATCATCAAGGGTCACGGACACATAAGGGCGTCCGGCCTCACTGGTCTTTTTCCACGCTGCGCCGATGTCGTGGCCAGCCGCTTGCAGGCGGTAGTCGGGTGCGCTTTCGTTCTCGCCCTTGGGGTTGGCAACCAGCTTGACCTTGACATTGAGTGTCAGAGTGCGAAGCGTGCCGGTGAAACCGTCTTTCTCTGCGGTGAAGGTGCCGATGTTTGCCATGATGAATTTCCTTTCGATTGAACAGGGTTCGCGCCCATCGCGTCCTGTTGTGATCCGACCGGCGGGGGACGGGCTGGCTGCACCGCTTGCGGGCGCAACGCAGTGGAGCGCCTGGAAGCGAAAAGAATTTGTGCCGCGAGGAATGCGCGCAGCGCAGGGGAAATTGTTTTCGCCTCCAGGTTGCGGTCATAAAGCCCAAGGCGCAGCCGCGCCACCGCCAGGATTCGCAACAAGACAAGGACGCACGGGCCGCCCGCTCCCGAATGGAAACATGGCCGACTCGGCATCCTCGCATGACAACTTCACCGGCTTGTTCCCTGACGCGGCCAGGTCAATGCCCCAGCAACAAGGTACGAGCGCTCCTGCCACAACTTGCGGCCACATGCTTGATGCGTGGCGTGGAAGTTCCAAATCGAGGCTATGTGGCGTGTCGGTGAACCGTCCTTCGTGACGTACAGGCAAAGAACCGCCAGCGTCGAGCACGGCACGCTTTCGAGCAACCTGCCGCAGCAAGCCGGGGCGTAGGCCCACAAGCGCCGCCCATTGCGGCGAGGTGCTGTCGGAATGTCGGCGGCGCGTGCGCCGCTGCACTTGCATGGCCTCAATGGCTTTTGCGCACAAGGCGACTTGTGCGCGGCCCCTTTACCGCCTGACCGAAGGCGGCAAAGGGGCGTTTTGGCTTTGAGCCTTGAAACCGGGCGCGGCCACCGCCGTGCCCGGATTTTCGGCATTCCCCGCGCCCAAGACGGAACGGCTTGGGCGCGGGGGGCTTCCTATTCTTTGGTTTCGATGATCCACCACACGGCACGCGGCAAGGCGCGGCCCGTAATGGGGTGTAGGTCGGTCAGGTCGGCACGGGCTGTCCAGCCGCGAGGCGGACGATAGCCGCGCACGTCGCTATCGCCATGCCAGCGGCGGGCGCGTACCGTGCCGGGGGCGTAAGTCGCGGCCATGCGCGGGCGGTTCGTGGTGTCGTGGCTCATGGGGGGAGTCCTCGGCATGATAGCGCCCCGCAAAGGAACCGGGGCGCTATCTGTGGTGCGGGGTCAAGCGGCCAATGCCTCGGCTCGCGTCTGCTCATCCGCCACGGCGGCGACTTCATTCGGTGCTTCGACTGCCTCGTCCGTCACCACCTCCTGCACGGTCTGCTGCGTGGCTTCGGCGGCGAAGATGGCAGGCATCCAGCCGGTGCCATCGGCCAGCCGCTCGGCTTCGCTGGCAATGTCGCCTTTTTTCAACTTCGCCAGCCGGGTGACGTGCTCCGGTGCGAATTCGCCCACTGCTTCCAGAGTCGCGGCCTTCGGCACATGCTGGAAATAGCCGTCTGCGGTCGGTTGCCACCATGCCGCCATGTCCAGCGCCACGGCCTGCGCCAGTTCGGCGCCCGGTTGGTGCTGCGTGGCGCGGGGTGTCACCACATCGACCGTGGATGCCACGCATACGGCCAGCAGGCGAACCAGTTCATCCTGCGGCTTCGCCAGCAGTGCGGCGAACAGTTCGGCGCTGTCCTCCGGCAAGGCTTCACCCGCTACCTGTTGCAGTTCGCGCAGTGCCACGGCGGCGGGCGATTCCGGCCAGTCCGGGGCCATGCCTTCCAGCCGATCTTGCTGGGTCAGCTTCACGCCCAGCGGCAGATCGTGGCCGTAGTAGCTGCCCTGCAAAACGGTCTGCGCCATGCCATGCACCAGTGCGGCCAGCGCCACCTGCGGATGCCGGGCCACTTCGATCTGCAGCGCGGCGGTACGGTGGGCACTCAAGCGTTGCGCCAGCCGGTCGGACATGGCGGCGGGCTTGGGGGCGTCGTCGGCTTGCTCGCCTGTGTCGTCGTTCCCAGCTTCGCCCTCGCTGCCGAAACCCTGCCGCAGCCGTTCAAGCGTGCGCAGTGCTTTGGCCTCGGCTTCGCGCAGCAGGCCACGATGAATCACGGCCTCGCCGTTGCGGTCGATGGTGACGATGGCACCGGCGGCAGCTTTGACGGCTTCCCCGTAGTCCAGCAAGCCATCTTCCAGCGCCTGCAACTGTTCGCCCAGGTGTTCGCCTTCTTCCTGCAAGGCATCGGCCTTGTCTTCATCGTCGGCGTCCAGGGCGGCATCCACGGCCTCGGCCAACGCCTGCATCTTGGTTTGCAGCTTCTCGATGCGTTGGGCTTCGCACTTATCCGGGCTGCGGCGCTGTCTCGGGGCGCGCTGGAAGGCTTGCAGGTCGGCATAGGTCGTGCCGGTGGTGGCATCCACCCATGCCCAGCCTTCGGCCTTCACCTCGGCGGCAAGGCTGGCCAGCTTGTCCTGCGCCAGCCGTTCCAGCAGCGTGGCATCGGTCAGATACACGCCGCTATCGGCCTCCGCGAACAGATCGCGGCGGATGCCACCGTCTGCGGCCTCGTAGGTGTCCAGCCCAACGAAGCGCACCAACGGATGCCGATGGGCATCAATCTCGCGCTCGGTCAGGCGGTCGCGCAGGTTATGCGGGCTGCGCTGCCATGTCGGCGCATCGTAGAACGCGGCTTCCTGCGCGGCGTGGTCGTCGGTGATGGCAAGGGCCATCAACTGGTCAAGGCTCACGGCCTCGGCCCGGTAGTCGGCCAGCAGGCGCGGCGACACGTTGGCGAGTTTCAGGCGGCGCTGCACCACCAGCGGTGTGACGCTGAAATCTGCGGCTATGTCCTCGATGGGTCGGCCTTCGGCCACCAGCGCGGCGAATGCCTCGAACTGGTCAGCGGGGTGCATGGCTTCGCGCTGCACGTTCTCGGTCAGGCTGGCGGTGCGGGCGGTGCCATCGGCCACCAGCAGGCAAGGCACATCCCATTCTTTGCTGATGCGGCGCTTCTTCGCCAGCAGCTTGAGAGCGGCAAGGCGACGGCCTCCGGCCACGACTTCGTAACGCTCGCCATCAGTGGTCGCGGTGACGATCAGGTTTTGCAGCAGGCCGACACGCTGGATGCTGGCGGCGAGTTCAGGAATCGACATGCGCGGGGTCTTGCGCACGTTGCGGCCCGTAGGGCGCGATACCAGCCGCGACAGCGGCACAAGAATCAGATTCTTGCTCGGGTCGGCGGCTTCCAGCAGCACGGCAGGCGCGGCGCTGGCTGCGGCGTGGATGGCTTGGGCTTCGGTGTGGTTGATGGCGTTCATGGTGAAAACTCCTTGCGATGATGGAATGCAGCAGCGAATGACGCGGCAAGGGTTGCTGCCTGCCCCTGCCGCGCAGGGGAATCAGGCTTTCAACTGGCGCAGGCCGTCGGCCAGCAGCCACAGAGCGCGATTGAGGCGAATATCGGAATCAATGCCCTGCACGGGGCGGGTCTGCTGGCGGCGTCCGTTGGCGCTGCGCCCATGCAAACCGCCTTTGGTCAGGTTCTCTTGGGTGCGGTTGAACACGCTCCACAAGTCCGGGCGGCGGTCGTCGAACCGGCGCGGCATCAGGATTTGCGATTCGGTGATGGGTGCGGGCTTATCCGGGTCGTCGTACTTGAGCGACAGCGCGGCGCGGGCGAATACTTCGGCCTCGCCTTCGTCCAGCGTGATGGCCTGCATGGATTCGCGGGATTCCAGCGCACGGTCAAACCCGTGCAGCACCTGATAGGCACCTTCGATCACTTGTCCGGCCACGTCGCCCTTATGCGGCACGCGCACATCGGCCACGGTATCGCCGCACACCAGCCCATTGCTGCACACGAAACGGAACATTCCGGCCAGCATCTGGTAGCTGCTGGTGCCATCGTGCGAGTTCAGCAGGATGATTTCGTTGGCTTCGCCTCGGGCGTTGATCTGGCTGGCATGGCGCAGCCGGATCATGTGCTTGGTGTAGTCGCGCCGGTCTTCGTGGCGGGTGCGGGTCTGCGTCACCATGAAAGGCTGAAACCCTTCCTTGCGCAGTTCGGTCAGCACCGTGGCGGTGGGGATATAGGCGTAACGCTGGGAACGGCTTTCGTGGGGGGCTTCCGCAAAGATGGACGGGGCCACGCGGTGAATCTGGTCATCGGACAGCGGGGAATCGCTGCGCAGTACCGGGGAACGGGAAGCAAAACGGGATGCAAGCATGGTCTTTCTCCTGACGAAAAGGGTTTGCTGTTCAAACCGCACACCGGATTCCTAGATTCGGAGCCCAGCCTTTCGGCTGTTCGGTGCGGTTGGCACGAGGAACCCGGTTGGCCCTGTTGCCACCGTCTTTCCTGAGTTCATCGCCCGCGACGGTCAGGAGCCCACGGACGTGGGCCGTCAAGGAGAAAAGCGACAGGTTGGTGCGGCCCGCAGGCGCAGCCGAGGACACGGCCTGGCGCGCCTTGATGGCACGCGGCCACGGGCTACAGTCGCGAGCAAGGTGATGGAGTCAGGAGAGACGGCTGGACATGGCAACGGCCGCCACGATGTGCAGACCGCACGCAAGCGAAGCGCGCAGGCCCGAAGCTGGAAGCCGGGCCGTAGGCGTCAGCCGAGCGGAGCGAGGGAACGATGGAAGCCCGAACAGGGGCGAGACTCGTGCAACGAGGCTCGATGCGCGGCACGACAGCGCGACCGGCCATGCTTTTGGGCCGGGGACGCCCGCCATGTTTGTTCCTTCAGCCTTATGCGTCCGACACGATTAATATCGAAATATCTGTTACATTCGATACGAAGTATCGCGACAGGCACTCCAACACCATTTCGGCAAAAGAGGATCACATGGCAGACAAGAAAGTTATTTTCGTTGCATTCGCTATTGAAGACGAAAGGCAAAGGGACGGCGGTTGCAGGAGCTGAGTGCAACACGGTTATTGAATTGAAGCCGGAGCATCATGCCGCATTGCCATGGAATTTTGCATGACCTCTCCCATCACCTCGATGGGGCATTTGAAGTCGAAGCGCTTGCGCGGTCGCATGTTCAGTTGCAGCGCAATGGCGTCCAGCTTCTCCTGGCTATGTACCGACAGGTCTGTGCCCTTGGGCAAGTACTGGCGAATCAGGCCGTTGATGTTTTCGTTGCTGCCGCGCTGCCAGGGGCTGTGCGGGTCGCAGAAGTAGATCGCCACGCCGGTTCTTTGGGTGATCTCGGCGTGTCGCGCCATCTCCCGGCCCTGGTCGTAAGTCATGCTCTTGCGCATCTCCAGCGGCATGCTATTGAGCGCGGCGCTGAAGCCTTCCAGCGCCGAAGTCGCCGTCGCGTCGTTCATCTTCACCAACATCAGGTACCCACTGGTGCGTTCCACCAGCGTACCGACGGACGAGGCGTTGGCCTTACCCTTGATGAGGTCGCCTTCCCAATGCCCCGGCATCAGCCTGTCTTCAATCTCCGGCGGGCGCACATGAATACTGACCATCTCGGGGATCTGGCCGCGCCGATCCACGCCACCAGAGCGCGGCCGGCGCGTCGTCTTGCCTTGGCGCAGACAGATGATCAGCTCCTTACGCAGCTCACCCACTGGCAGGGCATAGATCGCGTTGTAGATCGTCTCGCGACAGACGTAGGCATCTCGCAGGTTGGGTATGTTCATGCTGCGCAGCTTGCCGGCAATCTGCTCGGGAGACAAACGCTCACGCAGCATATGGGTCACCAGTTCGAAGCGCTCGCTACCCGGCAACAGTTTTCGCATCGGTCGACAAACCTGGCGGCGGGCCTGCATTTGCTGCTGGGCCAGGCGGGCCGAGTAGCCACCGCAAGCACCTCGGTTACGGCGCAGCTCACGGCTGATGGTCGAAGGGGATCGGTTGATCAAGCAGGCAATCCTGCGCAGGCTGAAGCCTTGGGTACGACCGATTTGAATGGTGGCGCGCTCTTCAACGCTGAGTTCGGTATAAGACATAGGGGCAGCACCGTACCGGAAAGGTCAGGTGTTGCACTCAGTTTTTGCCGCCGCCGACTTTTTGAAAGGTCAATCACTTCTTACAAATTCCCCTTTCGAATACATAGATATGTCAGTCAAGGAAGCCTACATCCGCTATAGTCCCGCTCCGCCGCGGAGCGTGCATTGTCGGATAAAGTTGCTCGATTCATGACCGGTCATATCCGATCGCTCCCTCTGACCCGAGGCGAAACGACAATTGAAAATGCCCGAGCCGATATCTACGAAAGTTCCCCTCAAGCTCTCTTGTGCCCTGTTACCAAGCATCTCCAGGTAACACATGTTTCTTTACTTCCCAAGGTGGTGCACAGGGCACTGGGCCTGGAACAGAACTTTTTCCATAACCGCCTGATTTATAACAATTAAAAAAACATGAAAGAGAACTGGCATATGGTTTGCCTCATGATCGTCCGACATGGTCAATTGGTCAGGTCAAATGATCATTATCGACAGGAGCCGACTTCTTCCCCTTGGGAGGTCGAGCAACCGGTCCATGCCCTGTGTGAGGAGCCATCCAATGAAAGATGTAACTGAACGGCTGGAAGGTGAAGCGCCCACCCGTCGTGTTTTCCGGCAGCAGTTGTTCATGACCCTCGCGGTATCGACCGTGCTCTGTTCGGTCCAGGCTGCGCCCCAGGGCCCCGAGGCGCTGGGGTCGAAACTGACTCCCTTGGGCGGGGAGATCGCAGCGAGTGCAAGCGGGGATATTCCTGCCTGGACGCAGCCTGGACAGCAGGACGAGGGATGGAGCTACGGCCAGGTGCGAGGAGAGCACTGGAAGTTCAAGGGCGACAAGCCGCTCTACAGCATCGACGCGAACAATCTCGCGCAACACTCGAGCAAGCTGTCCCCCGGACAGGTCGAGCTGTTCAAGAGGATTCCCGGCTATCGCATGGATGTGTATCCGACCCGTCGGACCTGTAGCGCTCCGGACTTCGTGGTCGAGAACACCCGGCAGAACGTTGGTTTCGCCAAGCTCGATGCTGCCGGCCTCGCTCTGGACGAGGCTCACGTTCCGGGCATCCCGTTCCCCATGCCGAGTACCGGTGCCGAGGTGATGTGGAACATGAAGATGCGCTACCGCGGCGTTGGCGTCGAAATTCCCCGGACCATTTCCGGAATTTCTCCACGCAAAGGGGGGGAATGGTTACGTCAGTCGACAGACACCTTCTTCTTCACGCCCTGGGGGAAAAAGGGGAGTGCGCTCTTCTCGTCAGTTGGCCGCCTGGAGAATGCGACCTTCTTCAACTACCTCGAGCCGGCTGCTCTGGCCGGCCAGTCCGCGGTACAGGCTGCCGTGGCCGGCGAACAGGCCACGACCTTCTACTACTTCCCCGGCCAGCGCCGCGTGCGGCGAATGCCGTCGTACTCCTACGATGCGCCACAGATCGGCTCGGATAACCAGTACACCGTCGACGAGGCGAACGTCTTCTTCGGCACCATGGACCGTTTCGACTGGAAGCTGATCGGCAAGCAGGAGTTGCTGGTGCCTTACAACGATTTCGGTGCCTACGACACTGGCGCCAAGGTGGAGACGTTTGCCGGCAACGACTCGATCGCGCCGCAGTCGCGTCGCTATGAGCTGCATCGGGTCTGGGTCGTCGAGGCCAATGTCCGTCAAGGCATGCGCCATCAGGCGCCGAAGCGCATGTTCTACATCGACGAGGACAGCTGGAACCCGTTGCTGGCGGTGGACTACGACAAGCAAGGGCAGATCTGGAAAGTGCGCGAAGGGTTCTCGATTCCCGTGTACGAGACAGGCGCCTGCGACGTCCAGGCCCAGGTCCAGTACAACCTGGCGGATGGCCGCTACCTCTTCGACATGACCTCGATCGGTGCGGGCAAGAACGATATTCGCTGGCTCACCGAAGACAACGGCTCCCCCCGCCTGAAGCGTGACTTCTTCACCTCCGACAATCTGCGAGCCATCAGCGAGCGCTAACCGACGCCAGATCGAGAGCCAGCATGAAAAAAATAATTACGAAAGCCTCAGGCCTTGTCATCGCGTGCACAACCCCACTGGCAATGGGATTCACGTTCGAAACCGAAACCCTCAATGGCTCCTTCGACTCCACGATCACCGCAGGCATGGGTCTGCGTACCGAGTCACGGGGCTGCAACCTGATCAACCAGGGACCGACCGGGCACAACGCGCCCTCCGGCTGCCTGGCGCAGAGCTCCGGCGTGGCCGACCAGGGCGACCTGAACTACGACCGCGGCGACATGTTCACCAACTACCTCAAGGGCACCCATGAGCTGTTGCTGAAGATGCCCGAGGACATCACCTTCATGGCGCGCGGCACCTGGATCCGCGACTTCGCTGCCACCGATACCACCGGCACGCTGTCGTTCAACACCCCGGAGAGCGTCGGCAGCAACGGGCTGAGCGACGACGCCCGCGACGACCTCGCGTTCAAGGCCCGCCTGCTGGACCTGTGGGTGAGCAAAGGCTTCGACGTGGGCGGGCAGCGGGTCCGCGCACGCCTGGGCAACCAGGTGATCAACTGGGGCGAAAGCCTGTTCGTGGCCGGTGGCATCAACAATACCAACGCCTACGATTACCAGGCCTTGGCGCGCCCCGGCGTGCAGCTCAAGGAGGCCGTGCTGCCGGCGCCGATGCTCAGTGTCGCGTCGGGCCTGGGCTCGGGTGTCAACGTCGAGGCCTACTATCAATTCCGCTGGAACAAGAGCGAATTGCCGCCGGTGGGCAGCTACTGGTCCACCATCAACGCGCTGGGTGAGGGCAGGGGGGACTACGGATTCTCCGAAAAGGACGCCCGCGACAGCGGCCAGTGGGGCCTTTCGCTGCGCTGGCAGCCGGAGGACAGCGACGTCGCCTATGGCTTCTACGTGATGCGTTATCACGACAAGTTGCCATCGTTGCGTGTCGCCATTCTCGACCCGAACACCTTCGCGGCGGCACCGACCTGGGAGTACCAGGAAGACCGGATGATGTACGGCATCAGTGCCAACATGCCGATCGGTGACTGGGCCGTCGGTACGGAGCTGTCGTACCGGCCGAAGGACTCGGTCATGCTCAACCCGGTCATCGACCTGTGTACCGGCAACGGCGGCAAATGCTGGAAGGACGAGAAGAAATTCCAGTGGCACCTGACCGGCCTGTACAGCTTCACGCCGTCCAATTCCCCGACGCTTCTGGATTTCAGCGGGGCCAGCACGGGCAGCTTGCTGACCGAACTGGTGGTCATCAAGTACCCGGGGCTGCATGACGAGGTCAATGGCGAACCGCTCGCCGCGGGACTCAATGCCTGGCAGCTGGATCCTGCCAGAGCGCCGAAGTCCCGTGGCGACAAGACCTCTTCAGGGATCAACCTGGACTTCAGCCTGACCTATGACGGCACCTTGTTGCCGGGCTGGCAGGTCACGCCGGGCGTCTTCTATGCACGGTCGCTGGGAGGACGGACACCGAACCTCAGCGCAACCTTCACCGAGGACGCGAGCAGCATGAACCTGTACCTGAACTTCGTGCGGAACCCGGCCAGTTGGCAGATTTCCCTCAACTACGCGAAGTTCATGGGCGGTGAGACGCCCTACGACCAGCTTTATCGTGACCGCGATTATGTCGGCATCGCGATCTCCCGCACCTTGTGAGGCTTGCCGTGAACGGTTCTGTAAAGCTACCTGAGGCCCCGACACGTGGCCTGTTGTCATATGTCGAAGGTGTGTTGTTCAGGCATCGCCGGCTGGTGCTGGCGAGCCTGGCGGTATTCACGCTGATCATGGGCTGGTTCGCCGTACAGCTGCGCATGGATGCCGGCTTCGAAAAGCAATTGCCGGTAGGCCACGAATACATCGAGACATTCGAGGCCTACCGCAATGACCTGCTGGGGGCGAACCGACTGACCATCGTGGTCAAGGCCCGAGAGGGCGATATCTGGAGCGCCCCGGGCCTGAAGCGGCTGTATGACGTCACCCAGGCGGTGACCTTCCTCCCGGGAGTATCGCGCAGCAGCGTGCGCTCCCTGTGGACGCCCAACGCCTTCGTCAACGAAATCACCGAGGAAGGTTTTCGTGCGGATCCGCTGGTACCCGGAACGGTTTCTCCCGAGCACCTGGATGACCGGATCATCGCGAAGATCGCCAATTCCACTGCCCAGGGCGGCTTCATCGGTACGCTGGTTTCCCGGGACCAGAGCAGCGCGATGATCACGGTGGAACTCAACGAGTACGATAGCCAGGGCGCCCATCTGGACTACGTAACCTTCAACCATCGGCTGGAGAAAGAGATCCGCCAGCGCTTCGAAGACGGCGATTTCGAAATCCAGATCATCGGTTTCGCCAAGCAGATCGGCGACATCGCCGACGGAGCTTCAGCCGTGCTGGAGTTCTGTTTGCTGGCGTTGCTGCTGACGGCGGGGGCGGTGTACTGGTATTGCCACTCGCTGCGTTTCACCTTGCTGGCACTGGTCTGTTCGCTGGCCTCGCTGGTCTGGCAGTTCGGCAGCCTGCGCCTGTTGGGCTACGGGCTCGATCCGCTGGCAGTGCTGGTGCCCTTCCTGGTGTTCGCCATCGGGGTTTCCCATGGCGTGCAGCAAATCAACTTCATCGTGCGCGAGATCGCCATCGGCAAGAGCGCCGAAGAGGCGGCACGCTCGAGCTTCACCGGGTTGCTGGTTCCCGGGACGCTGGCGCTGGTGACCGCGCTGGTTTCCTTCGTGACGCTGCTGTTGATCCCGATCCCGATGGTGCGGGAACTGGCGATCACGGCTTCGCTTGGCGTGGCCTACAAGATCGTCACCAACCTGGTGATGTTGCCGTTGATGGCGTCGTTGCTGCGCGTCGACGACAAGTACGCAGCCGCCCAGGAGGTTTCCCGGCAGCGTCGCAGCCGTTGGCTGCGGGGCCTGGCCCGGCTCGCCGAGCCACGCAAGGCGCAGTGGGTGCTCGGCGCGGCCTTGGCGGTGTTCCTGGCGGCGATCTGGCAAAGCCATGACCGCGTCGTCGGCACGCTGCAGGCGGGTGCGCCGGAGTTGCGCGAGGACTCGCGCTTCAATCGCGACGCGGTCTCCATCGCCAGCAACTACGACATTGGCCTGGACTGGCTCAGCGTGGTGTTCGAAGTCGACAAGGCTCCTTCCGAGGTGGCCTGCGAGGATGTTGCCCTGGGCCAGTACCAGGATCGTTTCGTGTGGGCCATGCAGGGGGTGCCCGGCGTCCTCTCGGTCGCGTCCTTTTCCACCACCATGCGTCAGTTCAACGAGGGCTACAACGAAGGCAACCCGAAGATGGCGGCGGTGCCCATCGACCCGATGAACTACGCCGCGCTGGCCACCGAGGTTGCGCGAACCCCCGGGCTGATGCGCACCGATTGCAGCATGTCGGCCGTGCACCTGTACCTGGCCGATCACAAGGCCACGACCATCAACCGAGTGGTGGACGCCGCCAAGGCCTTCCGCAGCGAGTATCCGATGTCAGGCATTTCGATTCGCCTCGCCTCCGGCAACGCCGGCGTCCTGGCAGCGATCAACGAAGAGGTGGAGAAGAGCGAAACCCCCATGCTGCTTTACGTCTATGCCGCCATCGCCTTGCTGGTGTTCGTGGTCTATCGCGACTTGCGGGCAGTCCTGGTGTGTTGCCTGCCGCTGACCATCGGCACCTTCATTGGCTACTGGTTCATGAAGGAGCTGCAGATCGGCCTGACCATCGCCACCTTGCCGGTGATGGTGCTGGCAGTGGGCATTGGCGTCGATTACGCCTTCTACATCTACAACCGCCTGCAACTGCACCTGGCCCATGGCCAGACGATCACCAAGGCGGTGGAGTACGCGCTGCTCGAGGTGGGCGTCGCCACCATTTTCACCGCCATCACCCTGGCCGTTGGCGTGGCCACCTGGGCCTTCTCGGAGCTCAAGTTCCAGGCCGACATGGGCAAGCTGCTGGCCTTCATGTTCGTCGTCAACATGGTCATGGCCATGACCGTGCTGCCGGCCTTCGCCGTATGGCTGGAGCGGGCGTTCCCGCGCAAACGTCCCGTGCGCATGATCGGCGCGCTGGTGCACTGAGGAGAGAAGCATGAAGTTCAGGGTTTCATTCACCGCGGCCTTGCTCGCAGCAGGATTGCCGCTGATGTCTCTCCAGGCCGCGCCGTTGCAGGCCGTGCCGGCCGTGCAGGCGGGCAATGCCACGCAGGCCACCATGCTGGCCGCCGGCTGGGCCGGAGAGCGGGTGGTTGCCGTGGGCGACCACGGTATCGTGTTGTTGTCCGACGACCAGGGCAGGCAGTGGCGCCAGGCACGCTCGGTCCCACTATCCACGCCATTGACGGGTGTGTCCTTCGTGGATGCCAGGCACGGCTGGGCGGTGGGTCACTGGGGCGCGATCCTGTCCACCGCCGACGGCGGGGAATCCTGGCAGGTCCAGCGCCTGTCGAGCGAAGAAGACCGGCCGCTGTTCGCCGTGCACTTTTTCGATGCCCGGCAGGGCGTTGCGGTAGGGCTCTGGTCGTTGGTGCTGACCACCGAGGATGGCGGCAAGACATGGACGGAGCAGCCGTTGCAAGCGCCTCCAGGAGCCAAGCGGGCCGACCTCAACCTGATGGGGCTGTTTGCCGACAACCACGGCACCCTGTACGCCACGGCCGAGCATGGGCAGGTGCTGCGCTCCGACGACCAGGGGAAGAACTGGCGTTACCTGGATACCGGCTATGAGGGCACCCTGTGGTCTGGCGCGGTGCTGGCCGATGGGCGTCTGCTGCTGGGTGGTCAGCGTGGCACCCTGTTGCAGGGCTCTGCCGATGGCAAGGCTTTTCGCAGAGTGCCAACGCAAGGCAAGGGCTCGGTCACATCCATAGCAGTGGCTGGCGCTCGGGTACTGGCGGTCGGGCTTGACGGACTGAAGGTACGGAGCAGGGATGGTGGAAACAGTTTCCAGGAAGCACCGTCGGCTGACGGCCTTTCGCTGACGGCGGCACTGTTCAACGCCGACGGCACGCCGCTGCTGTTTTCACGTCGCGGAGTAATGCCCCGCCAGGAATGAAAGTGTTCACCGGCCTCTTTGCTTGTCCGGGGACGCGGTTGGGCCTGGCGCCTTCGGGGCCAGGCCGGCCAGCGTGGAAGGCTTCTAGAGCTGGAGATAGTCGGCCAGGTCTGCGTAGTTATGTTGCCACAGGCCTGGGCTGCCATTGGGGTACTGGGAGCGGAAGCCGAGGATCTTCTGAACGCGCGGAGCAAGCGTTCTGACCAGTTCGAGCGGCACGATCAACGGGTAGGCCTCTTCAGGTGTGATGATCGAAGCCTGCATCGGGATGGTCAGCCCGCGACGGTAGAAGTCAGCGGTCACGTTGGCCCCGCCGCCATGAACGACTTTCCCGCCGAACAGCACGGCATCTCCTGCTTTCAACAGGGCAGGGATCGTCATTTCTGGGGTTCCTACATCGTCGAAGTCATCCCAGTCCTGGCTCCCGGGGATCAAGCGCGTGGCACCGTTTTCCTCGGTGAAATCGGTCAGCGCCAGCATCAGGTTGGTGATGGTGCGCGGCGCATGTTTATTCATGGCCACGAACGGTTGGTACTGCGCCATGTCGCGGTGCAGCATTTGCGCTTTGTTGCCTGGGCCGATCTCGATCAACTGGGCCGTGGTCAGCCACCAGTCACCGCACTCCGCGGCGTAGAGCACGTTCCCCAGGTCGTGAAAGAGGTCGTCATCGAGGATCTCCTCGCGAAAGGTCTTGCTGTGGGTGACGAGGTTGGTGAGCCGTTTGGTCTGGCGGCCATGGAACTCGGCGATCAGCTCGTGCTGGTGCTTGGAGCCGGCCTCGAGCGCGGCCAGGGGAGCGTCCAGTTCGTTGTTGATCCGTGCGACTTGTTCGGGGGTCATGAAGTTGCGGATGATCACCGCACCTGCCTGGTCGCTCAGCAGTGCAATCTCTTGCGCTGGAGTCGAGCGGGTTACGACGGGCAGGCTGAAGGTATCGCGAGAGGCTGACATTGAAAGAACTCCGGATTGAAGGAACGGTTGGCGCAGGCGGGTCGCTGCCCGGGCAACGGGCACCGGCGAACAAGCCCGCTTGCCACTGCGCTAAACCCCAAAAAAAGAACATGGAGCGTCACGGCGCCTCCTTGTATTTTTTTGTTCAGGCAGTGAGTTCATGCTAGGTTTCCCCCAACCTTGCGCCAAGGTACGAACTGCACCATTTCCTCTGTGATTTTTGAGTGTTTTGCACCGCCCATGACCAGTACGCCATCCTCCTGGCCACGCCCATCGGAAGCCGTTCGTGAACTCATGCGCAAAGGCGCCGAGCTCGCTCAGACGCTGCCGCCGGAGTGGGTCGAGCGCCTCAATCAGGCGCTGTTCTCTTCACCGGAAGATGCCAAGCTGCTGGAGGACCCGGTCATCCTCGCGGCGTGCCGGCGCGCCAACCGCGCAGAGTTGCTGCATTGGGCGAACGCCAATCTGCAGCGCCCCGGAGAACCGGTGCAACCCTACGTCTCGGCCGACATGGTGGACACGGCCAGGGAACTCGCCCGCAGAGGGCTGTCCGAGCTGCTGATGAATGTCGCGAGGTCGACACAGAACACCGCCTGGGAGCTATGGATGAAGATGGCCTTCAACCTGACGCAGGATCCCAGGGTGCTTGAGGAATTCCTGGAGGTCTCGTCGCGGTCCATCTCGGAGTTCATCGACAGCAACATGCGTGTGGTGACCCAGATCATCCTCGAAGAAAAGAGCGCCCAGGCCCATGACGACCCGATCGACAAACGAAGCCTGGTCAGTCGGCTGCTCGAGGGCAGGGATGTGGATACGGAGCAATTCGGCAGGCGGCTGGGCTACAGCCTTTTCCAGAAGCACTACGCCGGCCTGGTCTGGTGCGAAAGCCCGGACGCCGAGATCCGCCTTCTGGAGGATGTGGCGCGTACCCTGGCGCAACTCACGGGCACGGCGGCGCCGTTGATCGTATTCGCCGGCCTCGCGACCCTGTGGGTCTGGAGCCATGCGGCGAAACCGCTGGACCTGGGGAGCCTACAGAATTCGGAAAAAATCGTACGCTAAGGTTTTCCGATCAGTCATAGGCTCGCCAGTTTGATGTGTTCCGTTCCTGGCCCAGCCAAAACCTATCGGTCTTCGCGGGTGTGCCACAGGCGCAGCAGGTAGATAGTGGAATCCACTATCTCGTAACGCATCTCGTATTGGCCGATCTGAATTCGGCGTACATCCCTTGGTTCGAACTCTTCTAGTCGTTCGCCAATGCGCGGATTGGTCAGCAGCGTGGTAGGTGCTGCTGTAAGTTCATCTACATAGCCTAGGGAGGCCCCTTGCAGGGGCAACGTATCGGCTATGTCCGGGTCAACAGCTACGAACAGAACCCGAAATGTCAGCTGAAACAAAACGAGGTGAACAAACTGTTCACCGACAAGGCCTCTGCCAAGGATACCCAGCGTCCGTAACCGGAGGCCATGCTTGGCTTCGTCCGTGAAGGTGATACGGTCGTGGTACACAGCATGGATCACTTGGCCCGCAACCTGGATGACCTGCGCCGCCTGGTGCAAAAAAATGACCAAGCGCGGCGTGCGTATCGAGTTTTAGAAGGAAGGGCTGGTATTCACGGGAGGTGATTCGCCGATGGCCAACCTGATGCTGTCGGTCATGGGAGCCTTCGCCGAGTTCGAGCGAGCGCTCATTCGCGAGCGAATCGCCCAGGCCAAGCAACGCGGCGGTTACCGGGCTCGTAAAAAAGCCCTGTCCGACGAACAGACTGTCGCAGTCCGGCAACGGGCCGCTGTCGGTGAACCAAAGGCCCAGCTAGCCCGTGAGTTCGGTATAAGTAGGGAAACCCTTTACCAGTACCTACGCACGGATGACTGATACATGCCCCGTCGCTCGATACTCTCGGCTTCTGAGCGCGAGACTTTGCTTGCGCTGCCGGAAAGCCAGGACGATCTGATCCGCTATTACACCTTCAACGAGTCCGACCTGTCGCTGATCCGTCAGCGACGGGGTGATGCCAATCGTCTCGGCTTTGCCGTGCAACTCTGCCTGCTGCGCTACCCCGGTTACGCGCTGTCCAGCGACAGCGTGCTGCCAGATCCGGTCATTGAGTGGGTGGCACGACAGGTTCAGGCTGCGCCCGAAAGCTGGGCGAAGTACGGTGAGCGCGATGTCACCCGCCGTGAACATGCCCAGGAGTTGCGAACCTACCTGGGCTTGTTGCCGTTCGGGCTGTCAGACTTTCGCGCCCTGGTACGTGAGCTGACCAACCTTGCCCAGCAGACCGACAAAGGTTTGTTACTGGCTGGGCAGGCTCTGGAGAGTCTGCGTCAGCAACGGCGGATTTTGCCGACCCTGACGGTGATCGACCGGGCCTGCTCCGAAGCAGTGGCGCGAGCGAACCGGAGGATCTACCGTGCTTTGATCGAGCCGCTAAGCCAGCAGCATCGCAACAAACTCGACGAACTGCTGACCATCAAGACAGGCAGCAATAGTACCTGGTTGACCTGGCTACGGCAGTCACCGTTGAAACCGAATTCGCGGCACATGATGGAGCACATCGAGCGGCTGAAGATTTTTCAACTGGTGGCCCTGCCCGAAGGGCTCGACCGGCATATCCACCAGAACCGCTTGCTCAAGCTTGCCCGCGAAGGTGGGCAGATGACGCCGCAGGATCTTGGCAAGTTCGAGAACGAACGGCGCTACGCCACCTTGGTTGCCGTGGTGCTGGAAAGCACCGCGACAGTGACCGATGAACTGGTGGATCTACACGACCGCATCCTAGTCAAGCTGTTCAGCAGCGCCAAGAACAAGCATCAGCAGCAATTTCAGAAACAGGGCAAGGCGATCAACGACAAGGTTCGCTTGTACTCGAAGATAGGTCAGGCCTTGCTGGAGGCCAAAACTACCGGTGGCGATCCGTTCGCCGCCATCGAGGCGGTCATCCCCTGGGACGAATTCGCCCAGAGTGTGACCGACGCCGAGCTACTGGCCCGTCCCGAAACCTTCGACCATTTGCACCTGGTCAGCGAAAACTTCAATACTCTGCGCCGCTACACTCCAGCCTTTCTGGAGGTGCTTCAACTCCGGGCCGCACCGGCAGCTCAACGTGTGCTGGATGCCATCCAGCAGCTGCGCGAGATGAACGCAGACAACCTGCGCAAGGTGCCATCGGACGCACCAACTGCGTTCATCAAGCCGCGCTGGAAACCGCTGGTGATCACGCCGGAAGGCATTGACCGGCGTTTTTACGAAATCTGCGCCTTGTCTGAACTGAAAAACGCGCTGCGTTCCGGCGACATTTGGGTCAAGGGCTCACGGCAGTTTCGTGACTTTGAAGATTACCTGCTGCCGCCCGCGAAGTTTGCCGCGCTCAAGAAGGAACAGGCGCTGCCATTGGCGACCAATCCCAACAGCGACCAGTACCTAGAGGAGCGCTTGCAGCTGCTAGAGCAGCAACTGGCGACCGTCGCCAAGCTGGCCAAGGACAATGAACTCCCCGACGCGATCCTCACAGAGTCCGGACTGAAGATCACGCCGCTGGATGCGGCAGTACCGGTCACCGCCCAGGCGCTGATCGACAAGACCAGTCAGCTACTACCGCGCATCAAGATTACCGAGCTGCTGATGGACGTGGATGAGTGGACAGGATTCACCCGTCACTTTACCCACCTGAAGGATGGTGCTCAGGCCAAGGATCGAACGCTGTTACTGTCAGCAATCCTTGGTGACGCCATCAACATTGGGCTGACGAAAATGGCCGAGTCGAGTCCGGGTATGACCTACGCCAAGCTGTCTTGGCTGCAAGCCTGGCACATCCGTGACGAAACCTACTCGGCGGCTCTGGCTGAATTGGTCAACAATCAGTTCAACCACACCTTTGCGGCCAACTGGGGAGACGGCACCACCTCATCCTCCGATGGCCAGCGCTTCCGTGCAGGCGGTCGAGGCGAAAGCACCGGGCACGTCAACCCGAAATACGGCAACGAACCAGGGCGGCTGTTCTATACCCATATCTCCGATCAGTACGCGCCGTTCAGTACCCGAGTGGTGAATGTCGGAGTGCGGGATTCGACCTATGTGCTCGATGGTCTGCTGTATCACGAGTCGGATCTGCGGATCGAGGAGCACTACACCGACACGGCTGGCTTCACCGATCATGTCTTCGCCCTGATGCATCTGCTGGGCTTTCGTTTTGCCCCGCGCATCCGCGACCTGGGCGAAACCAAACTGTATGTCCCGCAGAGCGTACAGGACTACCCGACGCTGCGCCCAATGATCGGCGGCACGCTGAACATTAAGCACGTCCGCGCTCACTGGGACGAGATTCTGCGTCTGGCCGCGTCGATCAAACAGGGCACCGTCACTGCCTCGTTGATGCTGCGCAAGCTGGGCAGCTATCCACGTCAGAACGGCCTGGCCGTGGCCCTGCGGGAGCTGGGCCGGATCGAGCGCACGCTGTTTATCCTCGACTGGCTGCAAAGTGTCGAGTTGCGTCGTCGCGTGCACGCTGGATTGAACAAGGGCGAGGCGCGCAATGCCCTGGCCAGGGCGGTGTTCTTCAACCGCCTTGGTGAAATCAGGGATCGCAGCTTCGAACAGCAGCGCTATAGGGCCAGCGGACTGAACTTGGTGACCGCCGCTATCGTGCTGTGGAACACCGTCTACCTGGAGCGGGCAACCCAAGGGCTGACTGACGCCGGAAAGCCGGTGAATACCGATATGTATCAATATCTGTCGCCGCTGGGCTGGGAGCACATTAACCTGACCGGCGATTACGTCTGGCGGCAGAGCCGCAAGCTGGAGGAAGGGAAATTCAGGCCGTTACGACAGCTCGGAAAGCCTTAGCGTACGATTTTTTCCGAATTCTCTCGGCTCCCCTTCTTGGCGCGCTTGATCGCTATGTGGGCAGCACACAGGTTCACCTCATAGGGCCCGATCGCTGGAAACAATATCCGACTTGGCGGCGCGAGAACGGGACGGGCCGACACCGCGCCCAGATCAGCGATGCCACCATTGAGTTCGAGATGGGCGCGTTCAACGCCGCCATGAACTTCGCAATTAGCAAACGCTATGTTCCCGCCAGCCAACGCTTCGAGGGTAAGCCAAAGCTCAAAACCATGCGCCGCGACGAATTCACGTTGGAAGAATATCGCAAGCTGCATGCGGTTGGGCGCGCATGGATTGCCAAGGCCACAAAAGCGCCGAGCGCATGGGCGCGCACCATGTGCTACAATTTCATGCTGATAATGTGCAACACCGGGATGCGTCCACCCGAGGCGAAGAACTTGCGCTGGCGCGACATCATGGTTGCCAAGGATCGTGACGGCAAAGAAATCGTCGTCCTATTCGTCCAGGGCAAGGGCAAGTCGCGCAAGCTGGTCGCGCCGAAGAGCGTGGGTGATTATCTCGACCGTATTCGCGCCATCTCAAAAGCCACGCTACCCGATGATCCGGTATTCACCACCATTACCGGCAAACCCGTCAAATTCCTGTATGAAGACGCCGTTGAGAAACTGCTGACCGAGGCTGAACTCAAAATCGGGCCGAACGGCACTCCGCGTTCAACCTATTGCTTCCGGCATACCTATACCACCTTCCGGCTTAGCGAAGGTGTCGATGTCTATATCCTTGCCGAGCAGATGGGCACGTCGGTCAAGATGATCGAGCAGTATTATGGGCATGTGAACACCATCAAACATGCCGACCGTGTTTTGCAGGGCATGAGTGGATGGGAGCCGATGATAAGCGATCCGGCAGACAGTGGCGGCACGGCCCGCGCATCGGCAGGGGCAAAGGCACGGCTCGCGACGCCAACTCACCGGGCGCGAACGCCACGGCAGTAAATCACCTTCCTATCAGGCCGCGCCCTAACAGCGTCGCGCTGCGATGCGCCGCGTGGGCTCCTATCGCCGGTCGCCGACATGCCGCTGGCATTCTTGGTTAAGCAGATCGGTGCAGATTGCTTTGCAGACCTATGGCGCATCGAGCTTCAATGCGACCTGCCATGCAAGCCTTTCCGCCCGTATCCCGATGCGCCGCTGGCGCACTTGATCGGGACATGGGCCAAGCGGGCAACGGAAATAGGCGCGCCGAGCCTCAAGCACCCCTTTGCCCGCGTCTTCGTCGCAGTTGTCGCCGCTACGCCGCTGGCGAATTCAGAGTGGCGCAATAAAGTGATTTGAAACCTACGGAATGCTCGCAGGACGAGGCCACAGCTGGATTGCCAAGGGCAATAAACCTTGCGCTCGCTTTTGCAGGACGGCCTCATCCCACACGTCTTGATCGGTCAGCAATTGGAAATAGCTGTTCAGCATCAAACTGCTGTTTGCTGCGATTTCTGGGCGCTTCTCGGCAAAGGCACAATTACTCAAAGTCGAGTTATAGCCGGGCGTGGCCAGAGTAAGGTTGCCGATACAGTGCAGCAATCGGTGACCCGTGATGCTCCTATGAAATATCTCCCATCAAAACATGCGGTGCCCCAGCTCGATCAATTTGGCGACGTTGTTCATATCGCCAGTGATGACAATCTTGCCGTTGTTGATAGCCCGGCGTGGGTCAAGCGAGCCGCGCGTCAGCGCCAGCCAGTCGGTCCAGCTAACGGCGATATGTGTGTCTGCTGGCTCCCCCAGTTCCGCGCACCGGACGCCTTGCGCGATACCGTCAAGCAAGACTGCGCCATCATCGCCAAAATCAATAGCCACCCGCGCTCCCGCAATCCACGCGCGGTTTTCGGCCATTTGCCCGATCAGCTCGTCAACGGTCATGCGGCATCCGCCCCGGCCATTTTCCGCGCGATCCAATCGTGAAACGTTTTCACCCTATGTTCTTCTGGCATCAGGACGCCAGCCTTAAACGGACTGGTGCGCAGACCGCGCTGGTTCAATTCGCACACTTCTTCATCTTCATTTTGCACCTGTTGATTGAACGCAACAATCTGGTGCAGATCGAAATTGGGGTCGGCCAAAGCCGCTGGCGCCACCAGCACCTCGCCGGTGACTTCGGTCTGTTCCGGCCCCTTGGGGCGATAGGACACGATGCTGATATAATCGACATGCGCGACGATGAACAATGTTGGCCAGATCACACAATAGACCTGGCCAGCGTTGCGCTGGTCCTCTGTCAATCCAGGAAATTCGGCGGTGGCGGCCGCTCCGCTTAACGTCCAGCTGCGTGCGCCATCACGCAAGCCATGTTCGGGTTCCATGCTGTCGGGGGTCCAATCGGGCGCATCAGAATAAGTGCCCAGCCCTTTTCTATGGATTGGAATGAGGTCGCATAGCGATGGATGAACACCCGGACAATGCAGGCATTCGTGGAAATTTTCCCACAGAATTTTCCAGTTGCATTCAACCAGATGGGTTTCGCGGCTTGCGGTTACCAGCTCGCGCATTGGCCAGTTATCAAGGTCATGCAGGCCAAAGGCATTGTCTGCGCCAAAATCATCGCTGCTTTCCACCGGGCGGACAAACAGCAGCCCATTCCAGTCGATCAGACCAACGCTGCGCAGACCATGATCCGCTTTGTCGAAATCGGGCGCGTGACTGGCCGCAGCGGTTCTTGCCAGTGTGCCGTCGGCGTTAAAGCTCCACGCATGATAGGGACATAATATCCGTCCGCCGCGCAAAGGTTGTTCGTCGGCGGTGCACAGTTCGGATCCGCGATGCGGACAGACATTGTGATAGGCGCGGACATCGCCGTCTTTGGCTCGAACCAGCAGGATATTGGTGCCTGCCACATCCACCCGGCGCATCGTGCCAGGGGCTATATCCGACAGCGGCCCGACATAATTCCAGCCTTTTTTCCATATATTGTGCAATTCATCGGCATAAACGTTCCCATCGATATAGCGCGACGGCGGCAGCGACGGGGTGGCCTCGCGCAGCAGCGGGGAGAGGGGATGGATCTGTTGCATGATGGCGTCCCGTGTTCTACCTCAGATAAGTACACTTTACCTGTCAGCTGACAGGCTGTCAATTCCAGAGCGTCGCTTATGCAAAATGCCAATTCTCATATTACGATTGACGGGGGCGTTAGCCTGCAAGAGGCGATATCTGGCATTCGCGGACCGCGCCCGGCGCATACCGCTACAGCGTGTGAAATCTTGGATGCCGCTGTGGCGCTGGTCGAAGAAGTGGGCGCAGAAAATTTTTCGGCGCACAAGGTGGCGGAACGTTCGGGCCTGAAGCTGGCTTCGGTACAATATTATTTTCCGACCCGCGCGGCACTGGTGCGCGCAATGATCGAATATTGGATCGATGATTATCATGACCGCCTGATTACCAAACTGACGGGTCAGTCGGCTGATCCAGCAGCAGCCATGCGCGATTATCTGGATTTTCTGATGGTTGAGTCGCTCGCGCTGCGCGGCCGCGCATTCTGGAATTATGTCTGGTCCCTTGCCGATCTCGACGCCGACGTCAGCGCCGCACTGACGCAGTTTATGACGCTCTATCGCTCGTTGTTTGCGCTGCTGATCCGCCGGGTCAATAGCGCGCTCTCCGAACGGGAAGCCCTTCGCTTGGCAGCGGCGCTCAGCAGCATGATCGACGGGATTGGATCGGTGGTGGGGGAAGGCAGGCCGACCGACGCTGACCTTGCCGGCATTGAGGATATGGTCAAGTCCTTGGCATTCAGGATTGCGGTGGAGGTACCCCGTTAAGGTTGCGTGACCATGCAGCAGCGGCGAATGCCGGGGCTGCAAGCAACAGAAACGCGACGGCGATGCTCACTGACCACAGCGGCCCGTGCGATATATCGGCCGTCAGGCCAACCGCCGCTGGCCCCGCCATCATGCCCGCCGCCTGTACCGCAGGCATGAGCGATGCCGCCGCCGAAGCATCTTTTTGTCCGGCTAGCGCGCCCAATTGAAATGGCGCGATAAAGGCACTAGCGCAGGCCCCGATCAGATAATAGCTGACGTAAGTCGTTGGGCCAAGCACAAGGTAGAGCGGGGACACGCACAGCAGGATGATCGCCGTTCCGCCGATAAAGGCGGGTAGACGCCCGATCCGTTGGCCAATCGGTGCAGCCGCGAGGCTGCCGATCACTGCAAGCACAGTCGATCCCACCAGCAACTGGCTCATTCCCGACAATGACATGCCGACATCGCTGCCGAGCACTTCGGAAAAAGCCCATGATGCCTGCGTGGATGCCGAGAGCAGCGCAATGGACAGCAACAGCAACCAGCTTGGCCGGGTGAGACTGGCAGCCGGTACCACCAACGCCGCCGGGTTTGCTGACCTCTTTGGCAGCAAGCCCACTAACGGCAGCGCTGTGACGAAGCATCCTGCGAGCAATATGATAACGCCGGTCCAGCCAAGCGCATCGCCAGCGACCGGTAACAGCAACAGCACCACCAAACCGATCACCAACTGTGCCGTAAAAGCATAAGCAAAATTGCGATCAGGTGCGGCGCTTTCGGACAGCACAACGATCGCAATGACGATCAACGGACCGCCGCCGAATATGCTGGCTGTCGCGCGGATGATACGCAAGACGTCAGGTGAGAGGGTAAACGCCGTCGCCACGATCCCGGCGATCATCACCAGCAACGCCGCCAGCGCGGCTGCCCGCCAGTTGAAGCGGGTTATCCACCAGCGCGCGGTGAGCGCGGCGATCACACCGCCCAGTGACTCTGCACCAGCGAGCAGACCGATTTCGCGCTCGGTCAGCGGCACCCGCTGTGCCAGCAGCGCAAGATAAACCGGGGTTATATAGGTGATGAGCGGGGCGAGCGCGTAGAGCAGCCACGCGGCGCGCGCCGCAAGAACCGCGGGCCGTTCTTCAGCATTGGCGGGGTCAAGCGCCAGCAGCGTGGTTGTCGGATCGCTGCGGCGGGTCAGCTTCATAATCGACTGGAATAACGACATTATTTTGTTTCCGGCGTCATTGGGTGCCGCCGTGATCGCCACGCGGCAAATTCGGGCGCAGGCGCGCCAAAGGCCATGCCAGCAACAGCAGCGGCCCCAGCGCCCATGCTAACCCCCATTGAGTCGACAAGCCAAGGCCAAGGCCACCCAGCGCAGGCGCGATCGCCCCGCCGACGGTATAGGCCGCGATGACGATCGATACCGCCAGCGACTGCCCGCGAAACGAGCGGCCTACATGGATCATCGTCAGCGTATAAATCGCGCCGCCCGCGCCGCCCCAGATAATGGCGGCAAGCCAGATCATCGCATCAATGCCCGATCCCAACGGCGCTGCCAGCAGCGACAGTAACAAGGTAGCGCACAATATCTGCATCATCGGCCCGATGCCAAAGCGGTCGGCCAATCGCCCGACCGGATATTGCATCACCAAGCTGGCCACGGCGATGACGCCGGTAAGGATGATTGCGCTATCAGTGGCGATAGCGCCAAGCCGTTCAGCTTGAATCGGGGCCAGTACATTCAACCCGACCTCAAAAACACCGCCGATAAAGCCTAGCGCTGCGAGCGGAAGAAAGACGTGCCACGACGCGTTGCCGCCGGGCGTATCATTTGTGGCAAATTGCACCTTTTCAGCCGTTCCGCCTATCAGCACCGGCAGCCATGATGCGACCGCAAGCCCAATCGCGACATAGCCCGCGCTATCGAGCGTCAGCGCGAACAAAGGCACCAAGAACGGGCCGATGGCATAGGCGGCGGCGACAAGCGTTTGATAGAAGCCAGTTACGCGGCCCAGACTGTCTATCGGAGCAGACCATGCGATCATCGCCTCAACCGCGCTCCAGCGATAGGCGGCGCCAATGCCGACCAACCCCGCGCCGAGGCACAGCGACGCATAATCGCGGCTAGCGGCCTTCACATAGCTGCCATATCGTTCGTTCCACTCGCGCCGGGCTGCCAGATATGGCGTTTCCGGGGCGCTGGACGGTTCCTTACGCTTTTTCATAGTCACTCCGCCAACAGGTTTTATAGTCTTGAGACTATATTCTTGAACACAAATCGGCCTTAGTGGGGAGCCTACAGAATTCGGAAAAAATCGTACGCTAAGGTTTTCCGATCAGTCATAGGCTCGCCAGTTTGATGTGTTCCGTTCCTGGCCCAGCCAAAACCTATCGGTCTTCGCGGGTGTGCCACAGGCGCAGCAGGTAGATAGTGGAATCCACTATCTCGTAACGCATCTCGTATTGGCCGATCTGAATTCGGCGTACATCCCTTGGTTCGAACTCTTCTAGTCGTTCGCCAATGCGCGGATTGGTCAGCAGCGTGGTAGGTGCTGCTGTAAGTTCATCTACATAGCCTAGGGAGGCCCCTTGCAGGGGCAACGTATCGGCTATGTCCGGGTCAACAGCTACGAACAGAACCCGAAATGTCAGCTGAAACAAAACGAGGTGAACAAACTGTTCACCGACAAGGCCTCTGCCAAGGATACCCAGCGTCCGTAACCGGAGGCCATGCTTGGCTTCGTCCGTGAAGGTGATACGGTCGTGGTACACAGCATGGATCACTTGGCCCGCAACCTGGATGACCTGCGCCGCCTGGTGCAAAAAAATGACCAAGCGCGGCGTGCGTATCGAGTTTTAGAAGGAAGGGCTGGTATTCACGGGAGGTGATTCGCCGATGGCCAACCTGATGCTGTCGGTCATGGGAGCCTTCGCCGAGTTCGAGCGAGCGCTCATTCGCGAGCGAATCGCCCAGGCCAAGCAACGCGGCGGTTACCGGGCTCGTAAAAAAGCCCTGTCCGACGAACAGACTGTCGCAGTCCGGCAACGGGCCGCTGTCGGTGAACCAAAGGCCCAGCTAGCCCGTGAGTTCGGTATAAGTAGGGAAACCCTTTACCAGTACCTACGCACGGATGACTGATACATGCCCCGTCGCTCGATACTCTCGGCTTCTGAGCGCGAGACTTTGCTTGCGCTGCCGGAAAGCCAGGACGATCTGATCCGCTATTACACCTTCAACGAGTCCGACCTGTCGCTGATCCGTCAGCGACGGGGTGATGCCAATCGTCTCGGCTTTGCCGTGCAACTCTGCCTGCTGCGCTACCCCGGTTACGCGCTGTCCAGCGACAGCGTGCTGCCAGATCCGGTCATTGAGTGGGTGGCACGACAGGTTCAGGCTGCGCCCGAAAGCTGGGCGAAGTACGGTGAGCGCGATGTCACCCGCCGTGAACATGCCCAGGAGTTGCGAACCTACCTGGGCTTGTTGCCGTTCGGGCTGTCAGACTTTCGCGCCCTGGTACGTGAGCTGACCAACCTTGCCCAGCAGACCGACAAAGGTTTGTTACTGGCTGGGCAGGCTCTGGAGAGTCTGCGTCAGCAACGGCGGATTTTGCCGACCCTGACGGTGATCGACCGGGCCTGCTCCGAAGCAGTGGCGCGAGCGAACCGGAGGATCTACCGTGCTTTGATCGAGCCGCTAAGCCAGCAGCATCGCAACAAACTCGACGAACTGCTGACCATCAAGACAGGCAGCAATAGTACCTGGTTGACCTGGCTACGGCAGTCACCGTTGAAACCGAATTCGCGGCACATGATGGAGCACATCGAGCGGCTGAAGATTTTTCAACTGGTGGCCCTGCCCGAAGGGCTCGACCGGCATATCCACCAGAACCGCTTGCTCAAGCTTGCCCGCGAAGGTGGGCAGATGACGCCGCAGGATCTTGGCAAGTTCGAGAACGAACGGCGCTACGCCACCTTGGTTGCCGTGGTGCTGGAAAGCACCGCGACAGTGACCGATGAACTGGTGGATCTACACGACCGCATCCTAGTCAAGCTGTTCAGCAGCGCCAAGAACAAGCATCAGCAGCAATTTCAGAAACAGGGCAAGGCGATCAACGACAAGGTTCGCTTGTACTCGAAGATAGGTCAGGCCTTGCTGGAGGCCAAAACTACCGGTGGCGATCCGTTCGCCGCCATCGAGGCGGTCATCCCCTGGGACGAATTCGCCCAGAGTGTGACCGACGCCGAGCTACTGGCCCGTCCCGAAACCTTCGACCATTTGCACCTGGTCAGCGAAAACTTCAATACTCTGCGCCGCTACACTCCAGCCTTTCTGGAGGTGCTTCAACTCCGGGCCGCACCGGCAGCTCAACGTGTGCTGGATGCCATCCAGCAGCTGCGCGAGATGAACGCAGACAACCTGCGCAAGGTGCCATCGGACGCACCAACTGCGTTCATCAAGCCGCGCTGGAAACCGCTGGTGATCACGCCGGAAGGCATTGACCGGCGTTTTTACGAAATCTGCGCCTTGTCTGAACTGAAAAACGCGCTGCGTTCCGGCGACATTTGGGTCAAGGGCTCACGGCAGTTTCGTGACTTTGAAGATTACCTGCTGCCGCCCGCGAAGTTTGCCGCGCTCAAGAAGGAACAGGCGCTGCCATTGGCGACCAATCCCAACAGCGACCAGTACCTAGAGGAGCGCTTGCAGCTGCTAGAGCAGCAACTGGCGACCGTCGCCAAGCTGGCCAAGGACAATGAACTCCCCGACGCGATCCTCACAGAGTCCGGACTGAAGATCACGCCGCTGGATGCGGCAGTACCGGTCACCGCCCAGGCGCTGATCGACAAGACCAGTCAGCTACTACCGCGCATCAAGATTACCGAGCTGCTGATGGACGTGGATGAGTGGACAGGATTCACCCGTCACTTTACCCACCTGAAGGATGGTGCTCAGGCCAAGGATCGAACGCTGTTACTGTCAGCAATCCTTGGTGACGCCATCAACATTGGGCTGACGAAAATGGCCGAGTCGAGTCCGGGTATGACCTACGCCAAGCTGTCTTGGCTGCAAGCCTGGCACATCCGTGACGAAACCTACTCGGCGGCTCTGGCTGAATTGGTCAACAATCAGTTCAACCACACCTTTGCGGCCAACTGGGGAGACGGCACCACCTCATCCTCCGATGGCCAGCGCTTCCGTGCAGGCGGTCGAGGCGAAAGCACCGGGCACGTCAACCCGAAATACGGCAACGAACCAGGGCGGCTGTTCTATACCCATATCTCCGATCAGTACGCGCCGTTCAGTACCCGAGTGGTGAATGTCGGAGTGCGGGATTCGACCTATGTGCTCGATGGTCTGCTGTATCACGAGTCGGATCTGCGGATCGAGGAGCACTACACCGACACGGCTGGCTTCACCGATCATGTCTTCGCCCTGATGCATCTGCTGGGCTTTCGTTTTGCCCCGCGCATCCGCGACCTGGGCGAAACCAAACTGTATGTCCCGCAGAGCGTACAGGACTACCCGACGCTGCGCCCAATGATCGGCGGCACGCTGAACATTAAGCACGTCCGCGCTCACTGGGACGAGATTCTGCGTCTGGCCGCGTCGATCAAACAGGGCACCGTCACTGCCTCGTTGATGCTGCGCAAGCTGGGCAGCTATCCACGTCAGAACGGCCTGGCCGTGGCCCTGCGGGAGCTGGGCCGGATCGAGCGCACGCTGTTTATCCTCGACTGGCTGCAAAGTGTCGAGTTGCGTCGTCGCGTGCACGCTGGATTGAACAAGGGCGAGGCGCGCAATGCCCTGGCCAGGGCGGTGTTCTTCAACCGCCTTGGTGAAATCAGGGATCGCAGCTTCGAACAGCAGCGCTATAGGGCCAGCGGACTGAACTTGGTGACCGCCGCTATCGTGCTGTGGAACACCGTCTACCTGGAGCGGGCAACCCAAGGGCTGACTGACGCCGGAAAGCCGGTGAATACCGATATGTATCAATATCTGTCGCCGCTGGGCTGGGAGCACATTAACCTGACCGGCGATTACGTCTGGCGGCAGAGCCGCAAGCTGGAGGAAGGGAAATTCAGGCCGTTACGACAGCTCGGAAAGCCTTAGCGTACGATTTTTTCCGAATTCTCTCGGCTCCCCAAGAAGCTCGAGGACGAGCTGGGGGTGCTGATCTTCGAGCGCAGCAAGAGCGCCGTGCGCCTGACGCCAGTGGGCGAAGGCATCGTCGCCCAGGCACAGAAGGTCCTCGAACAGGCCCAGGGCATCCGCGAGCTGGCCCAGGCCGGCAAGAACCAGCTGGCCGCACCGCTGAAGGTCGGCGCCATCTACACCATCGGACCGTACCTGTTCCCGCACCTGATTCCCCAGTTGCACCGGGTCGCGCCGCAGATGCCGCTGTACATCGAGGAGAACTTCACCCATATCCTCCGCGACAAGCTGCGCACCGGCGAACTCGACGCGATCATCATCGCCCTGCCGTTCCAGGAAGCCGACGTCCTGACCAAGCCGCTGTTCGACGAGCCTTTCTATGTGCTGATGCCGGCCGACCACCCCTGGACCGCCAAGGCCAGCATCGATTCCGAGCTGCTCAACGACAAGAGCCTGCTCCTGCTCGGCGAAGGCCACTGCTTCCGCGACCAGGTGCTGGAAGCCTGCCCGACCGTGCGCAAGGGCGACGAGAACAAGCACACCACGGTGGAGTCCTCGTCGCTGGAGACCATCCGCCACATGGTCGCCTCCGGACTGGGCGTCTCGGTGCTGCCGTTCTCCGCGGTGGACAGCCACCACTACGCGCCGGGCGTCATCGAAGTGCGCCCGTTCAGCGCGCCAGTGCCGTTCCGTACCGTTGCCATCGCCTGGCGCGCCAGCTTCCCGCGTCCACGCGCCATCGAAGTGCTGGCCGACTCGATCCGCCTGTGCTCGGTGGCCCGTCCGCAAACCCAGGAACAACCGCAAATCGCATGACCGAGCTGTCCAGGGTCCCGGTCATCGCGCTGAAGGGCGTAGGCGCCGCACTGGCGGAGAAGCTCGCTCGGGTAGGCCTGGAAACCCTGCAGGACATCCTGTTCCACCTGCCCCTGCGCTACCAGGATCGTACCCGCGTCACCGCCATCGGCGCCCTGCGGCCAGGGGCCGACGCGGTGGTCGAGGGCGTGGTGGCCGGCGCCGACGTGGTGATGGGGCGCCGCCGCAGCCTGCTGGTGCGCCTGCAGGACGGCAGCGGCACCCTGAGCCTGCGCTTCTACCATTTCAGCCAGGCGCAGAAGGACGGTCTCAAGCGCGGCACCCACCTGCGCTGCTACGGCGAAGTCCGGCCGGGCGCCTCGGGCCTGGAGATCTACCATCCGGAATACCGCGCGCTGAACGGCGACGAGCCGATTCCGGTGGAGCAGACCCTGACGCCGATCTACCCGACTACCGAAGGACTCACCCAGCAGCGCCTGCGCCAGTTGAGCCAACAGGCCCTGGCCATGCTCGGCCCCAGCAGCCTGCCCGACTGGCTGCCCGCGGAACTGGCCCGCGATTACCAACTTGGCCCGCTCGACCAGGCGATCCGCTACCTGCACCGGCCGCCGCCGGATGCCGACATCGAGGAACTGGCCGAAGGCCGGCACTGGGCGCAGTTGCGCCTGGCCTTCGAAGAACTGCTGACCCACCAGTTATCCCTGCAGCGCCTGCGCGAAGCCGTGCGTTCGCAGGCAGCGCCGCGCTTGCCGGCGGCCAGCCGCTTGCCGAAACGCTTCCTTGCCAACCTCGGCTTCCAGCCGACCGGCGCGCAACGCCGGGTCGGCGCGGAGATCGCCTACGACCTGGCCCAGGACGAGCCGATGCTGCGCCTGGTGCAAGGCGACGTCGGTGCCGGCAAGACCGTGGTCGCCGCCCTCGCCGCCCTGCAAGCCATAGAAGCCGGCTACCAGGTGGCGCTGATGGCGCCGACCGAGATCCTCGCCGAGCAGCATTTCCTCAACTTCAGCAAGTGGCTCCAGCCGCTGGACATCGAAGTCGCCTGGCTGGCCGGCAAGCTCAAGGGCAAGGCCCGCGCGGCGGCGCTGGACCGCATCGGCGACGGCGCGCCGATGGTGGTCGGCACCCACGCGCTGTTCCAGGATGAAGTGAAATTCAAGCGCCTTGCACTGGCGATCATCGACGAACAGCACCGCTTCGGCGTGCAGCAGCGCCTGGCCCTGCGCCAGAAGGGCGTGGACGGCAGGCTCTGCCCGCACCAGTTAATCATGACCGCCACGCCGATCCCGCGGACCCTGGCGATGAGCGCCTATGCCGACCTCGACACCTCGATCCTCGACGAGCTGCCGCCCGGGCGTACCCCGGTGAATACCGTGCTGGTGGCCGACAGCCGCCGTATCGAGGTGATCGAGCGAGTCCGCGCGGCTTGCCGCGAAGGGCGCCAGGCCTACTGGGTGTGTACCCTGATCGAAGAGTCCGAGGAGCTTACCTGCCAGGCCGCCGAGACCACCTACGAAGAGCTTTCCTCGGCGCTGGGCGAACTGCGTGTCGGCCTGATCCACGGGCGCATGAAGCCGGCGGACAAGGCCGTGGTGATGGAGGCCTTCAAGGAAGGCATGTTGCAACTGCTGGTGGCGACCACGGTGATCGAGGTCGGCGTCGACGTGCCCAACGCCAGCCTGATGATCATCGAGAACCCCGAGCGCCTTGGCCTGGCCCAACTGCACCAGCTACGCGGCCGGGTTGGCCGGGGCAGCGCCGCCAGCCACTGCGTGCTTCTCTACCACCCGCCGCTGTCGCAGATCGGCCGCGAGCGGCTGGGCATCATGCGCGAGACCAGCGACGGCTTCGTCATCGCCGAGAAGGACCTGGAATTGCGCGGCCCCGGCGAAATGCTCGGCACCCGCCAGACCGGCCTGCTGCAATTCAAGGTCGCCGACCTGATGCGCGACGCAGACCTGCTGCCGGCGGTCCGCGATGCCGCCCAATCCCTCCTGGCGCACTGGCCGCAGCATGTCAGCCCGCTGCTCGAACGGTGGTTGCGCCACGGCCAGCAATACGGTCAAGTGTGATCTATTTCGCTCTCGCTGACCGGCGTAGGTCTCAGTCTTGAAGCAGCTCTGGTTATACTGAGGGAAAATCCAGCTCGCATGGTCTCGTCATGACAGAAGCCGCCCTGGCCTCCGCCGATGCTCCGCACGCCCCCCAGGTCATCCTCCAGCTGCTCGCCAAGCTAGGCATCGCCTGCCGCGAGGTCAGCGACAGCGCGGAGCTGCCTGCCGCCCGCCGGGTCCAGGCGGTGCTGCTGGACGACGCCGTCGGCACCCTGCTGGTGCTGTTCCCGCAGAGCCAGTTGCTGGACCTCGCCCGGCTCACCGAGCTGACCGGCCGCAAGCTGCTGGCGATCGAGCCCGAGCGCCTGGAACGAATGCTCGGCAAGCACGAGCTGCACCGCCTGCCGGCGTTGCCGCCCCTGACCAGTTCGCCCTGCCTGTACGACGAGCGCCTGTTGCAGGAACCGCGCCTGCTGATCGAGTCAGGCCAGCCCGGCATCCTCCTGGAGATCGCCAGCAACGACTTCCGCGGCCTGCTGGGCAAAGCCAGCGCCGCGCGCTTCGGCGAACCGCTGGAAAACATCAACCTGAACCTTGACCGCCCGGACGACGACCGCGCGGAAATCAGCCAGGCCGTGCAGGCCTTCACCGCCCGGCGCATCCAGCAGCGCCTGGAGCAGACCATCGAGATTCCACCGCTGCCGCAGACGGCGCAGAAGATCATCAAGCTGCGGGTCGACCCCAACGCCAGCGTCGACGACATCACCGGCCTGGTGGAAACCGATCCGGCGCTCGCCGCCCAGGTGGTCAGTTGGGCGGCCTCGCCCTACTACGCCGCGCCGGGCAAGATCCGCTCGGTGGAAGACGCGATCGTCCGCGTCCTCGGTTTCGACCTGGTGATCAACCTGGCCCTCGGCCTCGCCCTGGGCAAGAGCCTGAGCCTGCCCAAGGACCAGCCGCAGCAGGCCACGCCCTACTGGCAGCAGGCGATCTACACCGCCGCGGTGATCGAGGGCCTGACCCGCGCCATGCCGCGCGAACTGCGCCCGGAGTCCGGCCTGAGCTACCTGGGCGGCCTGCTGCACAATTTCGGCTACCTGGTCCTGGCGCATGTCTTCCCGCCGCATTTCTCGCTGATCTGCCGGCACCTGGAGGTCAACCCGCACCTCGGCCATGCCTATATCGAACAGCACCTGCTGGGGATCACCCGCGAGCAGATCGGCGCCTGGCTGATGCGCGTCTGGGACATGCCTGACGACCTCTATTGCGCCCTGCGCTTCCAGCAGGACCCCAGCTACACCGGGCCGAACGCGGTCTACGCCAACCTGATCTGCCTGACCAACCGGTTGCTGCGCAACAGCGGCATCGGCGATGGCCCGCAGCAAGCGATTCCGGCGGCATTGTACGAGCGCCTGGGGATCAGCCCGGAGAAGGCCGGGGACGCCGTGAAAAAGGTGCTGGAAGCGGAAGCGGCCCTGCGCGAACTGGCGGCCCAGTTCAATCGCTTGCCGGGGTGACCGGGTAGTCCGCTGCGAAACGCACTACCGAAAGGCTGCGGCCGCAGCCCGGATGAGATCGAAAGCCGCCCTCAGGCGGCTTTCTTCTCCGGCGCCTTCTTCTTCGGCTTGAGGTACTTCACCAGACCCTGGAACCAGATCACCAGCGCCGGATTGCCCTGTATCTGGATGTCCTTGTTCTGGATGCCCTGCATGAAGGCCAACTGCGGGTTCTTCGAAGTCATCGCGGCGAAACCGTAGGCTCCGTCCTTGAACCCCAGGGAAAATGCCGGTTGCGGATGGGTACCGCGCTTGCTGCTGACGCGCAGGTCCCTGACCAGGTAGTGGCGCGCCACCTTGCCATCGAGGGTATGCAACTGGAACACCAGGTCCTTGCCCTCGAGCTGCTTCTGGAAAGCGGGATTGTCGCGGCTGGCCTTGGCCATCAGGCGACCAAGCATCCACAGGAGAAGACGAAATTTCATGCACGCGCCTCGATATCCGGGGAGATGAGCGGCGCATTGTAGCTGTTCGCGAGGAGGACTACAGCTGTCCTTTCGATGAGCGCGGAAGCGTCTTCGACGAAGCCCGGAGCCGCTCTGACTCCGGGCTCTCGGCGGTCAGTTGACCGCGTCGCGCAGGGCCTTGCCCGGCTTGAAGGCGACGGTGTTGCTGGCCTTGATCTTCACCGGCTGGCCGGTCTGCGGGTTCTTCCCCGTGCGGGCTCCGCGATGGCGTTGCAGGAAGGTGCCGAAACCGACCAGGGTCACGCTGTCCTTGCGGTTCAGCGCGCCGGTGATTTCATCCAACAGGGCGTTGAGAACGCGATTGGCCTGTTCCTTGGTGAGATCGGCCTTTTCGGCGATAGCGGCGGCTAGTTCTGGTTTACGCATAGTTGCCTCTTTGACGGTTTGTTGTTTTTGTGTCCGTGCTGTCTTCCCAGCAGCGCTCAAAGGCACCGCAGTCCACCGGAACCATAGGCTCTAGACTGCGGTAGACGCGATGGAGGATGGCATGCTCCCGAGGACTGCGCCAGTATCGTCCGACAATTTTGCCGCAAGTCTCGACGGCATAACGGCCGGAACCAATGGCATTCAAGCCATGAGGCCGGGTAACTCTTTGTTCAGGGCCAATTTTTCGTTCACCGCCGCTCCGGTCAGGGCGTAACCGATCACTCGACCAGCGGTATCCCGGCACAGGACCTTGAGGTCCGTTCCAGAGCCTTCCACTAGCCATTGGCCATCCATTCCACGCGGCGGCGGCGACACCACCAGCGGGCAGGCCGGGGTCTTCACCGTCACCGGCATGGGACCGTAGGCCACCTGGCTGGGGTTGCCGGCGAGGGTCTGCGCCAGCGCGCGCGCGCAAGCCATCAGCGGCATCACATAGAGCAGGTTGAGGCCGTCCACTTCGGCGCAGTCGCCCAGCGCGTAGATGTTGGCGTGGGAGGTGCGCAGCGAGCGGTCGACGACGATCCCGCGGTTGACCGCCAGCCCGGCGGCGAAGGCCAGTTCGGTGCGCGGACGCAGGCCGACAGCGGAGACCACCAGGTCGCAGGGAATCACCTCGCCATCCGAAAGATGCGCTTCCAGCCCCTCGCCGGCCTTCTTCAGGCTGGCCAGCACCGGCCCCAGGTGGAAGCGCACGCCGAGGCCTTCCAGGCCGGCCTGCACGGCCTTTGCCGCGGCCGGATGGAGCAGGCCCGGCATGACCTGCTCGCAAGGCGCCACCACGTCGAGCTGGTAGCCGCCGCTGGAGAGGTCGTTGGCGAATTCGCAACCGATCAGCCCCGCACCGAGCAGCAGTACCCGGCGCTTGCCGGCAGCCGCCTGGCGGAAGCGCGCGTAGTCTTCCAGGTCGTTGATCGGGTAGAGCGCGTCCTGGGCATCGCCCTCGACCGGCACCCGGATCGGCTCCGCGCCCCAGGCCAGGACCAGGTCGCGATAACGCACCTCTTCCTCGCCGATCCAGATCCGCTGATGGCCCGGATCGATACCGGTGACCCGGGTATGGGTCAGGATGCGCGCGTTCAGTTGCTCGGCCATGGCGCCCGGTTCGGCCATGGCCAGGCCGTCGGCGTCCTTGTTCTTCGAGAAGCCGGTGGAGAGCATCGGCTTGGAATAGGAACGGCCGTCGTCGGCGGTGATCATCAGCAGCGGCGTCTCGCCGTCCAGCTTGCGCCACTCGCGGGCCAGGTTGTAGCCCGCCAGGCCGGTTCCGATGATTACCAGGGGCGCACGCTCGCTCATTTCCGTTCCTCTGTGATTGCCGGCGCCGGGCGCCGCTTCTGTGGATTTCGCTCAGGCGATCTCGATCATCTCGAAATCGATCTTGCCGACACCGCAGTCCGGGCAGACCCAGTCCGCTGGGATGTCCTCCCAACGGGTTCCCGCCGGAATGCCTTCTTCGGGCAGGCCCAGGGCTTCGTCGTAGATGAAGCCGCAGACCACGCATTGCCACTTGCGCATAGCCACCCTCCTCGTTCGTCGAACCTAGCTCAGCGTCGGTGGCCGGCCAACGGCAAGGCTGCCGGGCGTTCCCGGCAGGACAGTCAATGACCGGACCCAAGCCCCAAGGATAACCCCTGGACGGCCGCTGGCCAAGCATGAAAAAAGGCGGCCAGGGCCGCCTTCTTCGCCGGCGAGCGGGGCTCAGCCGATTTCGATCATCTCGAAGTCCAGCTTGCCGACGCCGCAGTCGGGGCACAGCCAGTCTTCAGGCACGTCTTCCCAGCGCGTTCCCGCCTCGATGCCTTCTTCCGGCCAGCCTTTGGCCTCGTCATAGATCAGTCCACACACCACGCATTGCCACTTCTTCATTGTTTACCTCGGGCGGGTTACCACGGTTCAGCGCCGGCATCCTATAACAAATCCACCCTGTCCGCCAACCTGCCCGAAAGGCAAGGTGGTGCCGAACGGGCCAACCAAAGATGGGTGGTGCCCACCGGTCGCCTCACAGCCCCTCGGCTCCGATCCGCGCCACCTGGGCGTCCTCTTCGGCGCGTACGCCGGAAACCCCGACCGCGCCGACCACCTGTCCGTCCACCAGGATCGGCACGCCGCCCTCCAGGGTGGCCTGCAGCAGCGGCACCGAGAGGAAGGCACTGCGTCCGCCGTTGATCATATCCTCGTAGCGCTTCGTTTCCCGGCGCCCGAGAGCGGCGCTGCGGGCCTTTTCCGTCGCGATGTAGGCACCGATCGGCGCGCAGCCGTCGAGGCGCTCCAGCGCCAGCGGGTGGCCGCCGTCGTCGACCACCGCGATGCTCACCGCCCAGCCTTGGCGCTGTGCCTCCTCGCGGGCCGCGCCAAGGACGCGGGCGACCTCCTCGCGGCCGAGTACCGGCTTGCTGTGCATGGTTTCACTCTCCTCCGGGCAAGGCCTGGTCGAGCAGCTCGATCCAGTGGCGTACCGGGGTCCGTCCGGCCCCGTCGAGATGGGCCTGGCAACCGACGTTGGCCGTGGCGATGACATCCGGCGCGCCGCTTTCCAGGGCGTCCAGGCGGTTGTCGCGCAGACGCCGGGACAGCGCCGGCTGGGTCAGCGAGTAGGTGCCGGCGGACCCGCAGCAGAGATGACCGTCGGCCACCTCGGTGAGATGGAAGCCCAGTCGCCGCAGCACCGCCTCCACGGCCCCGCCCAGTCGTTGCGCGTGCTGCAGTGTGCATGGGCAGTGGAACGCCAGGCGCTGGTCGCAGCGCAGGCCGAGGGACTCCAGCGGCTCGTCGCGAAGCACTTCCACCAGGTCGCGGGCAGCGGCGGCGACCTCGCGCGCCTTGTCCGCGTACCGTGGGTCGTCGCGCAGCAGGTAGGCGTAGTCCTTGACGAAGGCGTCGCAGCCGCTGGCGGTCTGCACGATGGCCTCGGCACCCTCGCGCAGCAACGGCCACCAGGCGTCGATATTGCACCGCGCGCGCTGGCGGCCGCGCTCCTGCGCATCCAGGTGGAAATCCAGCGCGCCGCAGCAGCCGGCCGCGGCCGCCGGCGTCACGCTGATTCCCAGGCGGTCCAGAACCCGCGCGGCGGCGGCGTTGGTGTTCGGCGACAGCGCCGGCTGCACGCAACCTTCGAGCAGCAGCACGCGCCGCGCATGCCGGGGCTGCGGCCGCCTGCCCGGCGCCGCGACCCGACGTGGCAGCTTGCCCTGCATCGCCTCAGGCAGCAGAGGCCTCAGCCGCCCGGCAGCGCCGGCCAGCGCGCCGAACAACCCCGGACGCGGGGCCAGCAGGCGCAGCCCGTCGCGCAGCAGGCGTTGCCGGAAGCCGCGCGGCAGGCGTTCGGCGAGGAGGTCGCGGCCGATATCCAGCAGCTTGTGGTACTCGACTCCGGACGGGCAGGTGGTTTCGCAGTTGCGGCAGCTCAGGCAGCGATCGAGGTGCAGGCGGGTGCGCTCGCTGGCCTCGTCGCGCTCGAGGAACTGCTTGATCAGGTAGATCCGTCCGCGCGGGCCGTCGAGTTCGTCGCCCAGCTCCTGGTAGGTCGGGCAGGTGGCGTTGCAGAAACCGCAGTGCACGCAGCTGCGCAGGATGCGCTCGGCTTCGGCAGCCTCGGCGCGTTGCCGGGCGGAATCGCAGAGGTTGGTTTGCATCGCGCCTCCTCAGAGTTCGGCGTACATCCGCCCGGGATTGAAGATGCCCTGCGGGTCGAGCTGGCGTTTGAGTGCCCGGTGCAGGCCGAGCAGTCCAGGCGGTAGCGGCTGGAACGGCGCATCGAGATGGCCGGCGCGGTAGCAGGTGGCGTGGCCGCCATGGGCGGCGGTCCACGCGCGGATGTCCGCGGCCGGCGCGTCGCTCTTCAGCCAGCGCAGCGCCCCGCCCCAGTCCAGCAACTGACGACCGGGCAACGGCGTCTCCGGCGCCAGCGCCGGCAGCGATAGGCGCCAGAGCGGTCGCGGGTCGTCGAAGAACGGCAGGCGCTGCTCGCTCAGGTCGGCCCAGAAGCCGTCATCGAGCGCTTCGCCACCGAGGCGGTCGCGTGCCGAGCGTACCGAGCCCTCGCCGCCCTCCAGGCGCAGGCGCAGGGCTTCGCCGTCGTGGCAGGCCGCACTGATCGGCAATGGCTGGCCTCCCCACTCGGCCAGTTTGCGCAACGCCATCGCCACCGGCAGGTCCAGGCTCAGGCCGGCCTGGCAGCGCGGCATGGGCAGCACCTTGAAGGACACTTCGGTGACCACCCCGAGGCAACCGAAGCTGCCCGCCAGCAACCGCGACAGGTCGTAGCCGGCGACGTTCTTCATCACCTCGCCGCCGAAGCGCAGGTGGGTGCCCAGGCCACTGATCAGCCGCGTGCCGAGGACGAAATCGCGCACCGCTCCCGCCCAGGGCCGGCGCGGTCCGGACAGGCCGCTGGCGAGCACCCCGCCGACCGTCGCCCGGCCGCCGAAACCCGGCGCCTCGCAGGCAAGCATCTGCCCGCCGCGCGCCAGCACGGCCTGTAGCTCGTCCAGCGGCGTACCGGCACGGGCGGTGATCACCAGTTCGCAGGGATCGTAGGCGACGATCCCGCGGTGTTCGGCGAGCGCCAGCGGTTCGCCCGCGACCGGCCTGCCGAGGAACGCCTTGCTATCGCCGCCGACGATGCGCAGCGGCGCGCGCCGCGCCAGGGCGTCGCGGACCCGCTCGAGCAGCGCGTCGGCATGGTCGGCGCCAGCGTCCGGATCGAAATACGGCTGGCTCATCAGAAACGCTCCAGTTCGGGGAACGGCAGTCGACCGTGGTGGACGTGCATGGCGCCGAACTCGGCGCAGCGATGCAGGGTGGGCACGTTCTTGCCGGGATTGAGCAGCCCGGCCGGGTCGAACGCCGCCTTCACGGCGTGGAACAGGGTCAGCTCGTCGGCATTGAACTGAGCGCACATCTGGTTGATCTTCTCGCGGCCGACGCCATGTTCGCCGGTGATGCTGCCGCCTACCGCCACGCACAACTCGAGGATCCTGCCGCCCAGCGCTTCGGCGCGCTCCAGCTCGCCCGGCAGGTTGGCGTCGAAGAGGATCAGCGGGTGCATGTTGCCGTCGCCGGCGTGGAATACGTTGGCCACCCGCAGGCCGTATTCGCGCGAAAGCTCGGCGATGCCATGCAGCACCCGCGGCAGCTCGCGGCGCGGGATGCTGCCGTCCATGCAGTAGTAATCGGGGGAAATCCGCCCGACCGCCGGAAACGCATTCTTGCGCCCGGCCCAGAAGCGCTGGCGCTCGGCCTCGTCTTGGGCCTGTCGCACCGAGGTAGCGCCGGCCGCCTCGAACAGCTCGCGAACCCGCTCGCAATCCTCGTGCACGTCGGCTTCCACGCCGTCCAGTTCGCAGAGCAGGATCGCCGCCGCGTCGACCGGGTAACCGGCGTGGATGAAATCCTCGGCGGCGCGGATCGACAGGTTGTCCATCATTTCCAGCCCGGCCGGGACGATGCCGGCACCGATCAGGTCGGCCACCGCCCGCCCGGCGCTTTCCACATCGTCGAAGCTGGCCAGCAGGACCTTCGCCACCGGCGGGCGCGGCAACAGCCTGACGGTGACCTCCACCACCACGCCGAGCAGCCCTTCGGAGCCGGTGAACAGCGCCAGCAGGTCGAAGCCGGCGCTGTCCAGGGCGCCGGACCCCAGGCTCAGGCGCTCGCCTTCCAGGGTCACGATGTCCACCTGCAACAGGTTGTGCACGGTCAGGCCGTACTTCAGGCAATGCACGCCGCCGGCGTTCTCCGCGACATTGCCGCCGATGGAGCAGGCGATCTGCGAGGACGGGTCCGGTGCGTAGTACAGACCATGAGGGGCAGCGGCCTGGGAGATCGCCAGGTTGCGCACGCCAGGCTGGACCCGGGCGAAACGACCCAGCGGATCGATCTCGAGGATCCGCCGGAAACGCGCCATCACCAGCAGCACGCCGTTCTCCAGCGGCAGCGCGCCGCCGGACAGGCCGGTGCCGGCACCGCGCGCCACGACCGGTACCTTCAGCCGATGGCAGAGCGCGAGCAGGCCCTGAACCTGTTCGATGCGTTCCGGCAATGCCACCAGCAACGGCGTACAGCGATACGCCGAGAGTCCGTCGCACTCGTAGGGACGCAGGTCTTCCGCCGCGTGCAGCAGTTCGAGGTCGGGCAGGCGGAGGCGCAACTCGGCCAGCAGGCCATCCTTGTCCACCTGCGGCAGCGGACCGTCCAGACGCTCGTCGTAGAGGATGTTCATGGCGGCTGTCCTTGTTGTGGTTGTCGGCGGGATCAGCAAGCGTCCACAGCCTGTACCGCGCGGACGGCCGGGGTCCAGCAGGCGTCGAACTGGTCCTACCAGTATCGCCAGGCCCCATGAACATGAGGCGCATGCTAGAAAGCCCGTGAGCTTCTATAGTGAATAACGACAGCCAACTGGTCCTACCAGTGCAACGGGAGCTTCCATGCAGAAACAGCGGGTGGCCGACCAGGTCGCCGAGCGTATCGAGCGGCTGATCGTCGACGGCGTGCTCAAGGTCGGCCAGGCACTGCCGTCCGAGCGGCGCCTGGTGGCCAAGCTCGGCTGCTCGCGCTCGGCCCTGCGCGAGGGCCTGCGGGCGCTGCGCGGGCGCGGCATCATCGATACCGAGCATGGCCGTGGGTCGTTCGTCGCCGATCTCGACCGCAACGCCGACGCCAGCCCGCTGATGCACCTGTTCGGCTCCCAGCCGCGCACCCTCTACGACCTGCTCGAAGTCCGCGCCCTGCTGGAGGGCGAGGCGGCCCGCCTGGCAGCGCTACGCGGCACCGAGGCAGACTTCGTCCTGCTCGCCCGGCGCTACGAAGAGATGCTCGCCAGCCACGAGGAAACCCAGCCGATCGATCCCCGCGAGCACGCCCGCCGCGACCACGCGTTCCACCGGGCGATCAGCGAGGCATCGCACAATCCGGTGCTGGTGCATACCCTGCAATCGCTCAACGAACTGCTGCTGAGCACGGTGTTCGCCTCGGTGAACAACCTCTATCACCGGCCGCCACAGAAACGCCAGATCGACCGCCAGCACGCGCGCCTCTACGCGGCCCTCCGCGAGCGCCAGCCGGACCAGGCGCAACGGGCGGCGCGCGAACATATCCACAGCATCCGCGACAACCTGCGGGAGATCGAGCAGGAAGAACAGCGCCTGGTCCGCGCCACCCTGCGCCTGAACGGCTGGGGGTGACGCGCCACCGCGTCGCAGACCGGCCGCCGACCGAACGTGCTACCCTCGCCGCCTTCTGCCGCCGTCTCGTAGTCCCGTCATGCCCAGCAATGCGCTCTGGCTTCGCGCCGACCAACTGTCCAGCGTCTCCCCCGCCGTCCTCGACTGGCTGTTCGACGAAGGGTCGCTGACCCGGCGCCTGACCGCCCTCGCCGACGGCGCGTTCCGCGTCGAACCCCTGCTGGAAGGCTGGCAGACCCTGCGCGACGACGAATGCCAGGGGCTCGACGTCCCTCCCGGCAGTAGCGGCTGGGTCCGCGAGGTCTACCTGCATGGCCACGACCGTCCCTGGGTGTTCGCCCGCAGCGTGGCGGCTCGCAGCGCCCTGGAAGGCTCGGGCTTCGACCTGGCGCTGCTCGGCACCCGCTCGCTGGGCGAGTTGCTGTTCAGCGACAGCGCCTTCGAGCGCGGGCCCATCGAAGTCTGCCGCTATCCGGCGGCCGGTCTGCCCGCCGAGGTCCGCGCCGAGGGTCTCTGGGGCCGTCGCTCACGGTTTTCCCGCGGCGCGCTCGGGGTGCTGGTGGCGGAGGTATTCCTACCGAGCCTGTGGGGCCAGGCGGGAATCGCCGACGTATAATCCCCCGGTCGACTCCGGAGGTCCCCATGTTCGTCACCCTGATCAAGCCGCTGGCCCGCCTGCACCCCCGCGCCTGGGACTTCGTCCAACTGGTGCGGCTGGACCGGCCGATCGGCATCTACCTGCTGCTCTGGCCGACCCTCTGGTCGCTGTGGATCGCCGCGGACGGCGTGCCGGAGCTGAAGAACCTGCTGATCTTCGTCCTCGGCGTCATCCTGATGCGCGCCGCCGGCTGCGTGATCAACGACTTCGCCGACCGCAATTTCGACGGCCACGTCGCACGCACCAAGGCGCGCCCGCTGGCCACCGGCAAGATCAGCGTGCGCGAGGCCTGGATCACCTTCGCCGTCCTGGTCGCGCTGAGCTTCGGCCTGGTCCTGCTGACCAACGCAACGACCGTCTGGCTATCGTTCGGCGCGGTAGCCGTGGCCTCGCTCTACCCCTTCATGAAGCGCTACACCTACTATCCGCAGGTGGTGCTGGGCGCCGCCTATTCCTGGGGCATCCTGATGGCCTTCACCGCCGAGCGCGGTGAACTGCCGGCCAGCGCCTGGCTGCTGTTCCTGGCCAACGTGCTGTGGACGGTCGCCTACGACTCCTACTACGCGATGACCGACCGCGAGGACGACCTGAAGATCGGCATCAAGTCCACCGCGATCCTCTTCGGCGATGCCGACCGCCTGATCATCGGCAGCCTGCAGGGCCTGACCCTGCTCCTGCTGGCGCTGGCCGGCAGCCGCTTCGAACTGGGCCTGTGCTTCTACCTCGGCCTGGCGGTGGCGGCGGCCTGCTTCGTCTGGGAAGCCTGGTCGACCCGCGACCGCGACCCGCAGGCCTGCTTCCGCGCCTTCCTGCACAACCACTGGGCTGGCCTGGCGATCTTCCTCGGCACGGTCGCCGACTACGCGCTGCGTTGAGCGGCGCGCAGGCCGGCGACCGTCTAGTCCATGTCCGGCTGGGCGACGTGCCAGGCGCCCATCTTGCCGTCACCGTTCTTGTCGCCAGGCTTCTTGTCCTGGATGAAGGTATAAAGGGGCTTGCCGTAGTAGGCCCACTGCTGGGTGCCGTCCTCGCGAGCGACCAGGCTCCAGTCGCCGCTGGCCTGCGCTCCCTGGGCCGCTGCCAGCGGCGGCCAGTTCTTCGCGCACTGCCCGGAACAGGCGGATTGCCCTTCGCTGTCCTTGTCGTAGGTATAGAGCGTCATGCCCTTGCCATCGACCAGCACGCCGTCCTTCTCGGTGGCCGGCGCCACCGTTTCCTGGGCCAGCGCGGCGAACGCCGGCAGGGCCAGCGCCAGACCCAGCGCCAGGTGGATTCTGTTCATCGCGTCTCTCTCCTGTGTCTTCAGGTGGAGCGTTCGCCGCCCGCAGGGACGGCACCGGAACCTGTTGAGCATAGCCCCGCCGCGGGCAGTCGGCGGAAACTACGCCGTTGTGTCACATACCTGACACAATTTCGTTATCTAATGCGGCGCAAGACAGATCGACCCGAGGCAAGACCATGGTTGGCAAGACAATCCTCATCGTTGATGACGAAGCACCGATTCGCGAGATGATCGCCGTGGCCCTGGAGATGGCCGGCTACGAGTGCCTGGAGGCGGAAAATACCCAGCAGGCGCACGCGGTGATCGTCGACCGCAAGCCGGACCTGATCCTGCTCGACTGGATGCTCCCCGGCACTTCCGGCATCGAACTGGCGCGACGCCTGAAGCGTGACGAACTGACCGTCGACATCCCGATCATCATGCTCACCGCCAAGGGCGAGGAGGACAACAAGATCCAGGGCCTGGAGGTCGGTGCCGACGACTACATCACCAAGCCGTTCTCGCCCCGCGAGCTGGTCGCCCGCCTGAAGGCCGTGCTGCGCCGCACCGGGCCTGGCGACAGCGAGGCGCCGATCGAGGTCGGCGGCCTGCTGCTGGACCCGATCAGCCACCGCGTGACCATCGACGGCAAGCCGGCCGAGATGGGCCCCACCGAGTACCGCCTGCTGCAGTTCTTCATGACTCACCAGGAACGCGCCTATACCCGCGGCCAACTGCTCGACCAGGTCTGGGGCGGCAACGTCTATGTCGAGGAGCGCACCGTCGACGTGCATATCCGCCGCCTGCGCAAGGCGCTCGGCGAGGTCTACGAAAATCTGGTTCAGACTGTCCGCGGGACCGGCTATCGTTTCTCCACCAAGAGCTGACCCCGCGCCCGGCCGCCCGGCGGCCGGAGTCGTTTCCCCTGGACGGTCCGTGACGGACCGCCACTGGACAGGATGCAATCCGTCGTGAACCAAGACTGGCGTGGAGCGCTGATCCGCCACCTGCTTCTCGTGCTGGCCGCCAGCCTCGTGCTCGGCGTGGTCAGCGGCCATTACGGCTGGGCCCTGGCCCTCGGCCTGGCTCTCTACCTCGGCTGGACCCTCTGGCAGCTACTGCGCCTGCACCAGTGGCTGCGCAACCACCAGCCAGACGAGCCACCGCCGGACAGCTACGGCCTCTGGGGCGAAGTCTTCGACAATATCTACCACCTGCAACGCCGCAACCAGCGCGCCCGTGGCCGCCTGCAGGCGGTGATCGACCGGATCCAGGAGTCCACCGCGGCCCTGCGTGACGCGGTGATCATGCTCGACAGCGACGGCAACCTGGAATGGTGGAATCTCGTCGCGGAAAACCTGCTCGGCCTGAAGACCCCGCAGGACGGCGGCCAGCCGGTGAGCAACCTGATCCGCCATCCGCGCTTCAAGGAATACTTCGACCAGGAGGATTACCGCGAGCCGCTGGAAATCCCCTCGCCGATCAACGAGCGCCTGCGCCTGCAATTCCACATCACCCTCTACGGCAACCGCGAGCACCTGATGCTGGTCCGCGACGTCACCCGCGTCCACCAGCTGGAGCAGATGCGCAAGGACTTCGTGGCCAACGTCTCCCACGAGCTGCGCACGCCGCTGACGGTGATCGCCGGCTACCTGGAGACCCTCCTCGACAACGTCGAGGATGTGAACCCGCGCTGGCTGCGCGCCCTGCAGCAGATGCAGCAGCAGGCCGGACGCATGCAGAACCTGCTCAACGACCTGCTCCTGCTGGCCAAGCTGGATGCGTCGGAATGGAAAGACAAAGTCCGTACCCGAATTCGCCGATCGGATGGCGTGATCGCCTTGATTAGCAAGAACTCCTTGGCGTCAAGCGGGCAGAAATGGGAGATTGCATGCGCACGTGAGGAGGGGAAAAAGGTGCTGGGCATCTGGGCCTATTCCGATGACAGGACAAAAATTGAAGGCGTAAACACTGTCGTATGGACATGGGATGCCATAAAGAACTTTATCAACGGTCTCTGACATACGCGGAGTGACGTTATGCGCATAGCTCTTATCGTTGGCATAAATCATTACGAGCATGGTGGCTCTTTATATGGATGTGTCGATGACGCTCACGCGGTGCAAGCTGTCCTAGCTCGTCATGGGGATGGCTCCGTCAACTTCGATTGCAAAATGTTCACCGGGACTGGCCCAACAGATCGCGTCGAACGGTCTTTATTAAAAGATCGGGTTGAGGAGCTTTTCAAGGCGCAAGCTGATATTGCTCTTTTTTATTTTGCTGGTCATGGGCATATTGAAGCAACTGGAGGATATTTGCTGGCGACGGACTCTCGCCGTGGTGACGAAGGTCTATCGCTGTCGGAAGTCCTCGCATTGGCAAATAAATCGCCAGCACGCAACAAGATAATCATCCTTGATAGCTGCCATTCCGGAATAGCCGGCACACCTCCAGTCGCAGGAGAGCTTGCCAGTTTGTCTGAAGGTTTGACGATCCTGACTGCTTCAGCAGCTGATCAATATGCAACGGAAGAAAATGGTAGGGGCGTATTCACAACCCTGTTGGTAGATGCTCTTCATGGAGGGGCGGCCAACCTTACTGGAGACATCACCCCGGGCAGCATTTATGCACATGTTGACCAATCCCTGGGGGCTTGGGAACAACGTCCGATTTTTAAAACTAACGTCCGGCAATTCGTCTCGCTTCGAAAGGTCAATCCGCCGATCTCTCTTGATGATCTCAGACGCATAACTGAATTTTTCCCTCAACGTGGGTTTGAATACAAGCTTGACCCTACGTTCGAGCCAGAACTTAAGGGTAGAGATCCCGGCATGCCTCCGCCAGACCCTGAAAATACGCGGAAATTCGCGCTACTCCAGCGATACAATCGCCTTAACTTGGTTGCGCCTGTCAATGCACCACACATGTGGCACGCTGCCATGCAAAGCAAGTCCTGCAAATTGACAGGGCGGTTGCAGGAGCTGAGTGCAACACGGTTATTGAATTGAAGCCGGAGCATCATGCCGCATTGCCATGGAATTTTGCATGACCTCTCCCATCACCTCGATGGGGCATTTGAAGTCGAAGCGCTTGCGCGGTCGCATGTTCAGTTGCAGCGCAATGGCGTCCAGCTTCTCCTGGCTATGTACCGACAGGTCTGTGCCCTTGGGCAAGTACTGGCGAATCAGGCCGTTGATGTTTTCGTTGCTGCCGCGCTGCCAGGGGCTGTGCGGGTCGCGCAAGTAGATCGCCACGCCGGTTCTTTGGGTGATCTCGGCGTGTCGCGCCATCTCCCGGCCCTGGTCGTAAGTCATGCTCTTGCGCATCTCCAGCGGCATGCTATTGAGCGCGGCGCTGAAGCCTTCCAGTGCCGAAGTCGCCGTCGCGTCGTTCATCTTCACCAACATCAGGTAGCCACTGGTGCGTTCCACCAGCGTACCTACAGACGAGGCGTTGGCCTTGCCCTTGATCAGGTCGCCTTCCCAATGCCCCGGCATCAGCCTGTCTTCAATCTCCGGCGGGCGCACATGAATACTGACCATCTCGGGGATCTGGCCGCGCCGATCCACGCCACCAGAGCGCGGCCGGCGCGTCGTCTTGCCTTGGCGCAGACAGATGATCAGCTCCTTACGCAGCTCACCCACTGGCAGGGCATAGATCGCGTTGTAGATCGTCTCGCGACAGACGTAGGCATCTCGCAGGTTGGGTATGTTCATGCTGCGCAGCTTGCCGGCAATCTGCTCGGGAGACAAACGCTCACGCAGCATATGGGTCACCAGTTCGAAGCGCTCGCTACCCGGCAACAGTTTTCGCATCGGTCGACAAACCTGGCGGCGGGCCTGCATTTGCTGCTGGGCCAGGCGGGCCGAGTAGCCACCGCAAGCACCTCGGTTACGGCGCAGCTCACGGCTGATGGTCGAAGGGGATCGGTTGATCAAGCAGGCAATCCTGCGCAGGCTGAAGCCTTGGGTACGACCGATTTGAATGGTGGCGCGCTCTTCAACGCTGAGTTCGGTATAAGACATAGGGGCAGCACCGTACCGGAAAGGTCAGGTGTTGCACTCAGTTTTTGCCGCCGCCCAGTACTAGGCGAGCACTACCGACTTCTTGCTGAAAAACAACGTTTGTAAATTGCATCAAAGGAGGGGGCATGAAGATATTTTTATCCCATCAGCAGTTGGACTCGGCATTAGCCTTGAGGATACAAGGCCACTTGAAGAATAATCACAATATTGACTGCTACCTAGATGTAATTGATCCAAAGTTTAACAATGGTGAAGATGTTGCTGCGCATGTCAGAAAAGAACTTGATAAATGCACGCAACTATTGGCTGTTGTTTCTGAGGCGACCAAGGCGTCATGGTGGGTACCATGGGAAATAGGTGTTGCAACGGAAAAGGACTTTCCTCTTGCTACATTTGGCGGAAACATCGAGCTTCAGATTATTTAAGGATGGTCTGAAGTAGCCATGTATTTCCCCGGCATACCACCTAGCGCAACTTTTAAACTCGCCAAATGATCAAAAAACAATCAATTCGACGAGTATTTCTTACGTTTTCGCCACCCGGACCCCACTCCGGTGGCCATTTCCCACATTACAGGCGCACCTCTCCTGCATTCGTCAGTAAATGTCGGCGCGCCATCCACAGGTTCGACAGAGCGAACAGTGTCACCAGTTGCGCCGTGTTTTTGGCCAAGCCGCGAAAGCGCACCTTGGTGTAACCGAACTGGCGCTTGATTACCCGGAACGGATGCTCGACCTTGGCGCGCACCTGAGCCTTGGCCTTTTCAATCTTGCGCTTGGCTTTGTACAGCGCGCTGCGCTTATCGAGTTTTTTGTAGGTGCTGCGGCGTGCCGCCACCTGCCAGATAACTTCACGTCCTTCATGCTCGGGCCGCTTTTTCGACACCGGTGTAGCCTGCATCGGCGCAGACCACGTTTTCGTCGCCATGCAGCAATTTGTCCACCTGGGTGACATCCGCCACATTGGCCGCCGTGCCCACTACGCTGTGCACCAGACCCGATTCGTCATCGGCGCCGATGTGGGCCTTCATGCCAAAAATAATACTGGTTTCCCTTCTTGGTCTGGTGCATTTCCGGGTCGCGCTTGCCGTCCTTGTTCTTGGTCGAACTGGGCGCATTGATCAGCGTTGCATCGACGATGGTGCCCTGGCGCAGCGACAGGCCGCGGTCGCCCAGATAGCCATTGATGACAGCGAGGATGCCGGCCGCCAGCTCGTGTTTCTCCAGCAAGCGGCGGAAGTTGAGAATGGTGGTTTCGTCGGGGATGCGCTCCAGGTTCAGCCCGGCAAACTGGCGCAGGATCGTGGTTTCAGTACTAGGCGAGCACTACCGACTTCTTGCTGAAAAACAACGTTTGTAAATTGCATCCAAAGGAGGGGGCATGAAGATATTTTTATCCCATCAGCAGTTGGACTCGGCATTAGCCTTGAGGATACAAGGCCACTTGAAGAATAATCACAATATTGACTGCTACCTAGATGTAATTGATCCAAAGTTTAACAATGGTGAAGATGTTGCTGCGCATGTCAGAAAAGAACTTGATAAATGCACGCAACTATTGGCTGTTGTTTCTGAGGCGACCAAGGCGTCATGGTGGGTACCATGGGAAATAGGTGTTGCAACGGAAAAGGACTTTCCTCTTGCTACATTTGGCGGAAACATCGAGCTTCCAGATTATTTAAAGAAGTGGCCATATCTCAGAAGCACTTCTGATCTGGATAAATACGCTGAGACATCCAAAGAAGCAGCCAGGCGCGTGGTAACAGCAAGTATGGACTCAGCTTCGTCTGGGACGACTGTATTCAGAGGTGATGCAACTAGACACTTCTATAAAACATTGCGAGCAAAGCTTGGGCAGTAAAAGCGGTGACAGAAACCCCTGTCACACTGGCGTAATCAAGTCTCTGCCAAGAGTGCATTATTGAGCCATTGCGTAAGCTTCATATCAGCCCGCAATGGCTCAAGATTCCCGGCAGGAGGGCTCTGTGAGAGAGCTACTATCGCCGCACCGAGTCGAGATGCCTCCTTTGCCCATATAAAAATCCGAGGCAGCGTCTCGGTTTTTTATAAGAGAGCCTAACCAAAAAAACATCGTAAAAAGGGGCCGAAGCCCCTGTACTCACAGTAAGCCATGCTCTGCAAATGATGTTGTGCTCGTGCCGCAAACAATGATGTGATCCAGCACGCGCACGTCCACCATTGCCAGCGCCTCCCGAAGTCGCTTCGTCAGCGACTTATCGGCTGCGCTAGGCTCGGGATTCCCGCTCGGGTGGTTATGAGAAATGATGGCTGCCGCTGCATTGAGCCGCAGTGCCTCCTTGAGAACTTCACGCGGGTACACCGATGCACTGTCGATGGTGCCCCGGAAAAGCTCGCTGTACTCGATCAGCCTATGCTGCGTATCAAGGAACAGCACTGCGAAGACTTCATGCTCCAGGCACGCCAGCTTGGTGCCCAGATACTCCTTTACCGCCATCGGTGATGTAAAGGATTCGCCGCGCGGCATTTTCTGGTCGATGACCAAGCGTGCAGCTTCGAGGATCTGATTGGCAGAAGCTGGCTGGTAGCGCCCACGCGCGCTGCGAACCATCAGAACGGAATCGAAGGAAGAAAGAGAAAGTTGCGACATGATCGTGCTCCGGTTGCACGGGCGGAATTGCCCGGAACCGTGGCCAGCACGGCGCAGCGCAAGCAGTCAGGGGTCGCAGACGGCCAACGTGCCGCAAGCGCGCATGGCGCGTGCAGCCATTGACGGCGAGAACACCGTGATACGGTGAAGGGAACAGCAAGACCGCCTAAACCCGCCCAGTCACACAGTCGGCTTTCGGGCAAGCGGAGCGCGCAGGTCCACGAGGGCCGAAGGCGTCAGGGGGCAGCCGGATGGCTGCGATTCGGCACGAAGCGCGGGGCGCAGCCCGCGAACCCGACGGCGGTACGCCAGGACGCACGGATACTGCTGTCAGGACTTCTCGCCAGGCTCCCGCTGCTCGATCTGCAATCGCGCCCTCTCGGTCGCCTGCTGCAGCTTCTCGCCCAGCACCGCTCGCGGCGGCAAGCTGGTCAGGTACTCGGCGACGTGAATGCCTGACTTATCCAGTTCCAGTAATTCGATCTGTTCGCGCTTCTTGCCGGTGCAAAGGATGATCCCCAGCGGCGAGGCTTCTTCCGGCTCCCGCTCGTGCTTGTCCAGCCAGCGCAAGTAAAGCTCCATCTGTCCCTTGTAGGCTGCTTTGAACTCGCCGATCTTCAATTCCACCGCCACCAGCCGCCGCAGCTTGCGGTTGTAGAAAAGCAGGTCAAGGTGGAAATCCTCGTCGTCGATCTGGATGCGCTTCTGCCGGGCAACGAAGCAGAAACCCGCGCCCAGCTCCAGCAGGAAAGCTTCCATTTCGCGGATGATGGCTGCCTCCAGGTCGCTTTCCTGCCAGCTATCTCGCAGCCCCAGGAAGTCGAGGATGTAGGGATCGCGCATGACCAGTGCTGGGGTCATGCGCTTTGCATCGCGCAGTGTCGCCAGCTCCTGCGCGATGGTTTCTTCCGGTTTTTGGGATAGCGCCGTGCGCTCGTACAACATCGAGTCGATGCGCTCGCGTAGCGTCCGCACGCTCCAGCGCTCGGTGCTCGCCATCTGAGCGTAATAGTCCCGCTGAAGGGGGTCTTTCAGCGGCAGCAAGGCTACGAAATGCGACCAGCTCAATTGTCGTGACAGCGTCACGACAATTGGCTCCTTGGGGTAAGTGGCCGCGAACTGCACCATCCGGCGCAGGTTCTTGTCCGCGAAGCTGCGTCCATAGTCGCGGACAAGCTGCTCGGCCAGAGACGGCAGGATCTCCTCGCCGTACCCGGCCCGTTGCCCGGCCAGCACTTCCGTATGGATGCGCTGGCCTATGCGCCAGAACAGCAAGGTTAGTTCGGCATTGACCGCCGAGGCGGCGCGCTGGTGCGCAGCCTCAATCAGTGCCCGAATGTCACCCAACAGTGCCTTCGGCGCTGCTGGTGAAGAGGGGGACACCTTGCGCCTGCTCATGCCGTCACCTCCGCAGGGGATTGCTTAGCGCCGGTGATCGCCTTGCGCCGGTTCGCCACCAACTCGGCGGCCTCCCGCACGGGCTTGTCTTCGGTGTGGACGTAGCGCATGAACATCGCCACGGTCTTGTGGGCTGTCAGAGCCATACCGACCTTCACCGGGATGCCAGAATTGGCGATGTCCGTCGCCGAGCGGTGACGGATGCCGTGCGTACCCACATGCGTCACGCCAGCGGCTTTGAGAGTGCGGCTCCAACCGTTGTAATACTCCCCGTCGGTCAAATGCCGATCAGGGTGACGCGGAGACGGTAATACATGGGGCGTCGTAGCATTGCGAGCCGCCGTCGAAAGAAGCCGATAGGCTTCTTCGCTCATGGGCTTGGACATACCGCCTGTCTTGCTGTCAGGCCACACCACCCGCCGGTTTTCCAGATCAATCCAATCCCATTGGAGTGAGACGATCTCAGAAAGGCGAGCGGCAAACTCGAATTGCAGGCGGATGGCCAACGGGATCACGGCATGCTCCAGGCCTTCCGCCTCCAATTGGTCAAGGTAGCGAAACAACTTGCCCATTTCCTCGTCGCTGATGAGGTGAGTCGCCTTGCCGTTCGGGTACATGGGCACATGGCGGCATGGGTTAGTGCCGTCAGGGCGATAGCCCCATATCTCGGCCAAGTTGAACATCTTGCGCATCACGCTGAACGTGCGGTTCGCATCGGCGGGTTTGTGCGCCATCTTCTTCATCATCGAAGCCACGTCAGGCCGCTTCAGATCCTGCACCTTCATGCGGCCAAGCATCGGGATGATGTTGCGATCAATGACGCTCTGGTAGCCTTCCTGCGTGCTCGGCTTGTTACGCTGGCTGGAGTAGTCTTCCATGAACTTGATGCACAGCTCCTTGACCGTGGGTGCCTGACGCGCTGCAGCCTTCTCTGCGGCAGGATCTCCACCCCGGCGCACTTGCGCCAGCCACTCCTGCGCCAGCGACCGAGCCTGTTCGACGGTCAGCTCTCCGTATAGGCCCAAGGCAGGTTTGCGCCGCTCTCCGGCGTTTGTGCGGTACTGGAGCATGAACACCTTGCGGCCTGCCGGGGTGATCTTGCACAGGAAGCCAGGAACCAGGGTATCGCGCAGTTCGACTGGCTGCGCTTGGGCTTGTGCCGCATCGACTGCGGACTTGGTGAGTTTGATTTTCGCCATGATGACTCCTCGGAAGACCCGATTTCCAGGAGCCTGTTGGGAGCCAAGCGGATGGAAGCCGGGTCAAGTTTCAGAAAGCACCGGCATATGATGAATCCGCCTAAGTTATTGATAAACCTGCTGTATCTGGCTGCGGCGTAGTCCAGCGAAGTTCGGTGCTGGAGTCATGGTGAAATAAAAAAACGGAGCCCGAAGGCTCCGTTCTGTTCCAGCAGCGGCTCGATCAAGCCAGCTTCTTGTGCCGTACCCGGTGCGGTTGCGCCGCGGCTTCACCCAGGCGCTTCTTGCGATCGGCTTCGTACTCGGTGTAGTTGCCTTCGAAGAACACCGCCTGGGAGTCGTCCTCATAGGCCAGGATGTGGGTCGCCACACGGTCCAGGAACCACCGGTCGTGGGAAATCACGATGGCGGCGCCCGGGAAGTCCAGCAGGGCTTCCTCCAGGGAACGCAGGGTTTCGACGTCGAGGTCGTTGGACGGTTCGTCGAGCAGCAGGACGTTGCCGCCCTCTTTCAGGGTCAGGGCCAGGTGCAGGCGGCCACGCTCACCACCGGACAGGTCCTTGACGAACTTCTGCTGGTCGCCGCCCTTGAAGTTGAAACGACCGACATAGGTGCGCGACGGGATCTCGTAGTTGCCGATGCGAATCTGGTCGGAACCGTCGGAGATCTGCTGGAACACGGTCTTGCTGCCGTCCAGGTCCTCGCGGCTCTGGTCCACGCAGGCCAGCTGCACGGTTTCACCGATCTCGATGCTGCCCGAGTCCGGAGTCTCCTTGCCCATCAGCATGCGGAACAGGGTCGACTTACCAGCGCCGTTGCCGCCGATCACGCCAACGATGGCGCCCTTGGGCATGGAGAACGACAGGTTGTCGATCAGCACGCGATCGCCATAACCCTTGGTGACGTTCTTGAACTCGATGACCTTGTCGCCCAGGCGCGGACCGGCCGGGATGTAGATCTCGTTGGTCTCGCTGCGCTTCTGGAATTCCTGGGACTGCATTTCCTCGAAACGCTGCAGACGAGCCTTGGACTTGGACTGGCGGGCCTTGGCGCCTTTGCGCACCCACTCCAGCTCTTCCTTCATGGCCTTTTCGTGGGCCGACTGCTGCTTGGACTCCTGGGCCAGGCGCGCCGACTTGGCTTCCAGCCAGCCGGAGTAGTTGCCTTCGTACGGGATGCCGGCGCCGCGGTCCAGTTCCAGGATCCAGCCGGCGACGTTGTCGAGGAAGTAACGGTCGTGCGTGATCGCAACCACGGTGCCCGGGAAGTCGTGCAGGAAGTGCTCCAGCCAGGCCACGGAATCGGCATCCAGGTGGTTGGTCGGTTCGTCGAGCAGCAGCATGTCGGGGGCCGACAGCAGCAGGCGGCACAGGGCCACACGACGCTTTTCACCACCGGACAGGTGCTCGACCTTGGCGTCCCAGGCTGGCAGGCGCAGGGCATCGGCGGCGACTTCCAGCTGGCGCTCCAGGTTATGGCCATCGCTGGCCTGCAGGATGGCTTCGAGCTTGGCCTGCTCGGCGGCCAGCTTGTCGAAGTCGGCATCCGGATCGGCGTAGGCAGCGTAGACCTCGTCCAGGCGCGCCTGGGCGTCCTTGATTACGCTGACCGCCTCCTCGACCACTTCACGCACGGTCTTGGCCGGGTCCAGCTGTGGTTCCTGGGGCAGGTAGCCGATGTTCAGCTCCGGCATCGGGCGGGCTTCGCCCTCGAACTCGGTGTCGACGCCAGCCATGATTTTCAGCAGCGTGGACTTACCCGAGCCGTTGAGGCCCAGTACGCCGATCTTGGCCCCGGGGAAGAATGACAGGGAGATGTTTTTCAGGATTTCCCGCTTCGGCGGAACAACCTTGCCCAGCCGATGCATGGTGAAAACGTATTGAGCCAAAATATGGACCTCGTGAAGAAGGTGAGAACAGGCCAGCTAAGCCTCATGGTGCGGTACACAGCACTCCCAACCTTCAAGGTTAACCTAACTGAGCGACGGCGGGCAGACTGCCGGGTGCTTTCAGCCCAGCTTTTTCTTGCTGTAGACCACGTAGAACAAGGTGCCCAGCAACAATCCCCAGAATGACGAGGACACATGGAAGAAACTCGGGAAATACACCGTGATCATCAAGGTGGCCACCGCCGGGTAATAAAGGTCGTGCCTGAGCGAATCCCGCAGGGCATCGGCCAGGGTGCTGAACAACGCCAGGGCCGCGAGCGCCAGGATCACCGGCGAGGGGATCAGCGACAACAGGCTCACCAGGCTGGCGGCAAAGAGCGCCATGACCAGGTAACTGACACCTGCGGCACAACTGGCGATGTACCTCAGGGACTTGTCGCTGGACGCCAGCGGGCCTGCACACATCGCCGCCGTCAGCGCCGCCAGGTTGAGGTTATGGCAGCCCAGTAGCGAGGCACACGAGGTGGCCAGGCCGGTGACGAACAGCGTGCCCGGGAAATGCGTCGTGTAGCCATTGTTGCGCATGATCAGGTAGCCAGGGATGTTCTGGGAAAACAGGGTGACCACGAACAGCGGGATGGACAGGTTGATGAAGGACGAAAGCGTGAAGACCGGAACCACCCACTCGAAACGATAGGTCGACAGTTCGATGGCATATCCCGCTGGTTGCTTGAACAGGAAATAGACGAACAGCACTGCCAGGGAGGTCGGCAGGGCAAACAGCGGCTTGAAGATGAACAACAGCAACCAGACCAGCATTACCGCTCCAACGATCAGCGGATACTGCTCGAAGGCCGGCACGAAGGACTTGGCCAATGACAGCAGGACTCCCGCCAGCATCGCCGACGAAAGGCTGGCGGGGATCTTCTCGATGTACCGGGCGATCCTCGGCACCATGGCCAGTGCCAGCATCAGCATGCCGGACATGCAGAACGCCCCGACCGCTTCGTCGAAGCCCCCCAGAGGCTGGCTATAGCCAAGCAGGATCGCCGATCCCGGCGTCGACCAGGCGAAGGCATAGGGCTTGCGGGTAGCCAGGGAGAACCCGATGCCCATCAGCCCCTGGAACAGGCACAACATTGCCAGCGCACTCACCGCCTGGCTGGCCGAGGCCCCAACGTTGTAGAAACCCTGCAACACGATGAAGAACGTGCTGATGAAACCGATCAGCGCAGCACTGGCACCGGTGCTGATAAGACTCCACCACTCGCCGGACCAGCCGCCACCCGACACTCCCGCCCTGCTCAAAGCACCCATGTTGCCACCCCGTTCACAGAATCTGCGGCGAAAGAGCCAAGCCGCCTTGCATTCCCTAAAAGCTGGTGCTACAACCAATATCCATTGGATATTGGATACGCAAATTAATAGTAATGAGAAAGACTTGAAAAGCAAACGACTAAGCAACCTCGGTGAGATCCAACACAAAACAGCAAGTGAACAGATTGAACAGGTGTTAAAGCAGGCGATCCTTGAGGGGCGCCTTCCCCCCGGCGAGGTCCTGCGCCAGGAGGAGCTGGCGCAAACCTTCAATGTCAGCCGAATGCCGGTTCGCGAAGCACTGAAGAAACTGGAAGCACAGGCACTGGTGGACTTCGTTCCCTACAAGGGCGCGATCGTGACGCAGATATCCAAGGCCGACGGCCTGGACAACTACGCCATCCGGCTGGCCCTGGAACCTGCGGCCATCCGGTATTCGATTCCACACTTGACCAGTGCCGACCTGCAGCAGGCCAAGGACCTGATGCAGCAGATGAATGAAGAAACCGAGATGGACCAGCTAGGGGACCTGAACAAGCGCTTCCACATGTGTCTCTACGGGAAAACGCCCCACCTGAAATTACTGCAGTTGGTGGAGAAGCAGTTGTCCGTAGAGGACCGCTACTTGCGCTTTCACTTATCGGCCATGGGCCGTGAACACATGTCCCAGGATGAACACCTGGCGATGATCGAAGCCGCTACCGAGCAGGACCTGGACCGGGCCGAAGCCCTGGTACGCAACCATTTGATAAAGGCCGCCAAGGCCCTGGAAGACTTTTTCGACCGCAAGACCTGAACGTACGCTCATCACACAAGGAGGTGGACCATGGCCCAAGTCATGTCGGCATCAGCAATCGACTCTGCACAGAACCTGGCAGGCAAATCGATTTTCCTGGAGATGGGCGCACGCCTCGGGGTCATCGACCTGCTCATGCAAGGCGAGCCTTTCGATGTCGAGCAGGTAGTGCGCATCAGCGGTGCCAACCGGCACTTCGTCGTGTCCTACCTGGCCGCCTTGTGCAAACTGGGGCTGGCGACCCAGGAGGCTCGTCCCGACCGCTACAGCGGCACGCCTGCCCTGCCGGTGGCCGTCAACAATTGTGGCTACCTGCTCTGGGCCCTGCAGTCCTGCGCCCCCTTGATCGAGCATCCGGTGCAGTTCGCCAACAACATGCCGGACGCCATCAACACCTATGTGCGCAACGGCGAACATGTGGCACGCACCTCCAAGTGGATGGGAGCCACCGACTTCTACCCCCATGCCGAACAAGAAATTCTCCAGGCCAATCCGAAGAAGATCATCGACTTCGGTTCAGGCACCTGCGGTTTGCTGATCCGACTGCTGGAGCGCCTGCCCCAGGCCACCGGGATCGGCATCGACCTGAGCGCCAGCGCCTGCCAGAAGGCCCGGGAAATCATCGAGGCAAAAGGCTTGAGCCACAGGCTCCAGGTGATTCATGCACCGGTGCAAAGCCTGATCGACGATCCGACCCTGCTCAAGGATGTCGATGTCGTCCATGCCGGATTCGTCTTCCACGATCTGGACCCCACCCAAAGCCAGGTCCTGCCGAGCCTGCTGGCCACCATCAAGGCCGCCTCGCCCCGGGCCAAGCTGGTCATCGCCGATGCCATACCCGACGATGCCCCCTGGGAAAACAACGCCTATTCATTGGCCTTCACGTTCCTGCACACCCACTTCATGGACCGCAAGTTCCCTTCGGAGGAAGGCTGGAAGGCCTTGCTCGAAAAGGCCGGGTTCATGGACGTGACCCTCTCTAAACCCGGCCTTTCCGGCAGTCGCCTGATCGTCGGTCACTAGAGCAACACCCAACTCCAAGCAGTAAGGAATCCTATGTAGCCGCCACTCATCGGGAGATCGATCATGCGCGTGGAAACCCTTGTAGAGCGTGTCAAGAACCATCGCTGCTATAGCCATCCGATTTTTCACAACTGGGCCCGGGTCAATCCCGGCACCGAAGCCATCGGCGCCCTGTTCCACCACATCCGCAGCTTTTGCGATGCCACCCGCCCAGGCTGGAACCTGCCCCAGGGGCTGAAGGAAATCGGCCTGTCCACGGAAAGCCACCTGTTGCAGGAGATCGTCGACAGCGAGGAAAACCATGGCCCTGAACTGGCGATGATGGCCGGGCACATCATCAACCGCTCGGTCCCCGGCAAGGCGATCTTCGACGACTTGAGCGACCAGATTCATATCGAATCCATGCTCAAGCGCTGCTCCGATGAATTGCTGGGCCAACTCCCCGGCTATGACTTCGCCACCGGCCTGATGCCCCAGACCAAAAGGGCTATCCACACCTTCGAGGCCCGCAAGTCGACAGCCGCCCAGGATGTCTACAAGAGCCTGGGGACCGCACTGGCCCTGGAGATCATCTCCAATCGCCAACTGATCCCCGGGGAAAAGGCCTGCCTGGTGGACAGCGGCCTGTACCGCGCCAGCTTCGACGAGCCGGCCATGCACTACCTACTGGAGCACTACGGCGAAACCGGAGCCGAATGCCAGCACGAGCAGAACGCCATCGAGGCGGTGGGCTCGGTACTCAACCCGCAGAACAGCGCCGCCATCGTCCAGGGCGCCGACGACTTCCTCGATAACCTGGAAGCCCTGTGGGACCTGCTGGACTCGACCCTGTTGCAGGCCGAGGGTGACCGCGCTGCAGCCTGACCCCTTCCCGGGCCGGGCAACCGGCCCTCTTCCCGACAACGAGGCAGGTCAATCATGAGTAGCGAAAAGCTCGACAAACTCTTCGAAGACGTCTTCCGCCGCCCGGTAGCCAATGACCAGGACATCTTCGAACTGGGCGCCAACTCGCTCACCGCCATCCAGCTGGTCAGCCAGGTGAACGAGACGTTCGGCGCGAACATCAACATGGAGCAGTTCTTCCTCAGCCCCTGCAAGCAAACCATCCTGGACCAGTTGCCCGCTGCCGCGACAGCGCGCTACGCCTGAAGAGGTGCTCCATGCACAGTCTGTTCACATCGACCTTGGATTTGCAGCGTGCCGGCAAGGTGATCTGTGTGCGGAGCCTGCCTTTTGATCCCACCCGCGAAACCCTGCTGCTGCTGGCGCCAGTGGGTACCCAGTGCTTCTACATGAAGAATGCGGCGCTGTTCCTCATCAGCCACTTCAACCTGGTCATTCTGGAAAGCGACGCCCTGCTGTCCTATGCCGCGGCAGCCGGGTTGGCGCCCAGCGAGGGCGTCGCCGACTTCGTCAGGCAACTGCACGCCGCCCTGCCCGAAGCCGTCAGCGTGGACGCCGTGGTGGGCTACTGCTCTTCGGCCCCCCTGGCGCTTCTGGCCGCCGCCCAAGGGGTGTGCAGCAAACTGCTGTTGCTCAACGGCGCTTACTTTCTCAAGGGCGACGACATCGCCAAGAGCCAGTACGAGCGCGATGTAGAACGCATGATGCAGTCGATTCCCCAGGGCAACTGGGCCCAGGTGTACGAGGCGGTCAGCCTGTTGCACGACAACAGCGGCCTGGCCCCCAGCGACTATCGCTACCAGCAGATTCGGCCCTTGCGCGAGCGACAGGCCTTTCATCAGTACCTGACCTTCCTCAACCACCTGGCGACCCTGGAAGTAGCCGCCACCGCCCAGGCCGTCGAGGCCCCGACCCTGGTCTGGTGCGGCGGCAACGACAGCTACACCGACACCGCATCCTCCCGATACGTTGCCAGATGGCTGCCCAACGGCGAGCTGGTCGAAGACCCGGCCGGGCACCACCATGACTTCGTCGATGGCCACGAACGGCTGTACCAGGCGATGACGCATTTCCTCACCCGCCATCAACCGAGGGCTGCCCGATGAATGCGCACACCTCGTCACCGACCAGTGTCTTTCGCAAGTTCCAGTCGATCTGCACGGTGACGCCCCATGCCCTGGCAGTGGTCGACAACGGCAACACGCTCACCTACCAGCAACTGCACGAGCAGGTACTGGGCTTGTCCCAGCAACTGGTCCGCCAGGGCCTGGCCGACAGTTCATGCCTGCCGCTGGTCGCCAGTCGTTGCCTGCCCTACCTGGTCACGCTACTGGCCTGCTGCAAGCTGGGGATCGCCTATGTATCCATCGATCCGAGCACGCCAGCCCAACGCATCCTCGCGCAACTCGAACAGCTCGACTGCCAGCACCTGCTGCTGATCGGCCAGGCCGAGGACCTGGAGATCGACCCGCGCCTCACCTACCTGCACCTGGACGCCAAGGGCCGCCTGCTCAGCCGGGGCCCGACCCTGCGCCGCACCAGCCAGCGGCGCCCTGCCGACGCCGACAGCCTCACCGTGATGTTCACCTCAGGGACCACCGGGGTGCCCAAAGGGGTCCGGGTGTGCCATGCCGGCCTGCTGAACCTGGTGGAAAACGTGCAAGGACAGGTCCAGGGCAAGGCCCACAACTATGTTCATCACTCCTCGATCAGCTTCGATGCCGCCTTGTTCGAAGTCTGGGTGCCACTGCTGACGGGCGCCTGCGTCACCCTCCACGCCCCGGCGTTCAACATCGAGAGCCTGGCCGACTGTGTACGGGCGAGCCACTGCGATGTGCTGTTGCTGACCACTTCACTGTTCCACCTGGTGGCCCAACATCGCCTGCAAATGCTCGATGGCGTCCGCGTGCTGTATGTCGGCGGCGAAGTGCTCAAGCCCGCATACGCCAGGGCACTCTTGGCCGCCAACCGTGAGATCACGCTGGTCAACGGCTACGGCCCGACCGAAAACACGGTGTTTTCCACCTGGCACAGCATGAGTTCCCCCAAGGACATCGTCGGCGATGCGATCCCCATCGGCCGCCTGCTCAACCACGTGCACGCCAAGGTCGTCGATGCCCGGTTGCAGGAAGTGGAGCCCGGGGCTCCTGGCGAGCTATTGCTCGGCGGGCGCAACCTGAGCCTCGGTTACCTGGACGAAGAACTGACCCGCACGCGCTTCCTGCACCAGGCCGAGGGGGTCTACTACCGCACTGGCGACCTGGTGGTGGAAAACGAACAGGGGGTGTTCTTCTACCAGGGACGCCTGGACGAACAAGTGAAGATCCAGGGCTACCGCGTTGAAATCACCGAGGTCGAACAGGCATTGGGGCAGTTGCCCGGCATTGCCCAGGCCGTCGTACTGGCGCGCCCCATGAATGCCCTGGAAAACTGCCTGCATGCCTTCGTGGTGTTCCAGCATGGCTGGCCGGACATCGACGAAGGCAAGCTATTGAGCCTGCTGTCGGCTCGACTGCCCCACTACATGCTGCCCGCCCGTATCCACCGGTTGTTCGAATTACCGGTCACGGCCAATGGCAAGCTGGACAAACGCACCCTGCACTCCCTGGCAGGCGAGCAACCCAAGGCCCACAGGCCGTCACCACCTGCCGGTTCGGCCGTCCTGGAAGCCTGGTCAGGCATCCTCGGCACCCGCGACCTGCAATTGGAGCACTCGATCTATGCCTACGGCGCCTCATCCTTGAGCGTCGTCATGGCCCATACCCGGATCAACCAGAGTCTTGGCAAGAAAACCCCATTCGATGAAGTCGCCCGGTTGAACACCTTGCAGGAGTGGGTGCAGTACTACGTATTAACCCGGCAATCAAATACACCAAATCATGCTGCGTAGGCGATACGTGGATGCCGGAAATAAGAACGGATTCTTTGAGGGCGTAATTGCAATCGTCTCATGACCGAGCGAACACGCCTTTCCAGTTCGTCCTGATTACGCGCCGGCAAGCCCGTGCGAACCTGATGTTTCAAATCACAATTCAAATACTCGTCAGGGTTCAACTCCGGGGCGTAGGCCGGCAAGAAGAACAGTTCGATTTGCTCTTTGCGGTCGCCAACCCAGGCGCTCACCTTTTTGCTGTGGTGTACGCGCAGGTTGTCGAGAATCAGGAACACCTTGCGGCCCTGAGCATCGCGAATCAGGCGACTCAGGAAGCGAATCAGCACTGGGGCTGTCAGCGTTTCCCGATACAGCATGAAGCGCAGTTTGCCCCGATTGGTCACGGTGGAAATCATGTTGGTGGAAAAACGACTGCCGCTGACCAGGCGCACCGGCGTTTCGCCAATAGGGGCGTAGCTGCGGCCAGCATGGCTGTCACTGCGCATACCGGTTTCGTCGCCCCACTGAATCTCACCATTCTCAGCCCTGGCCCGCTGTGCGATGCGTGGATATTCATTATCCAGCCAGTGCTGAACCACTTCAGGTTTCTGCTGATAAGCCCGATGCAGTGGGCGCTGCGGGGTGTAGCCCCAACGCTTGAGGTATTCACCAACCGTTCGAACCGGCATGAGAAAACCACAGCGCTGGCGGATCAGTTCTCGCACCGCATCACGCGTCCAGAGCGCAAAGCCGAGCTTGAGTTGGTCGGGCATCTTATCGGTCATCAAGGTGCGAATCAGCACTTCCTGGCTGGAGCTCAAACTGCGGCGATCACCCTGGCGCACACCACGCTGGCCGCCGGCAATGGCAGCCTTTTCGCCTTTATGTTCTGCGACCTGCGCCCAGTGAGCAATAGTGCGGGGGTGAACACCAACCGCTTCGCCAATAGCCTTGTAGGTGTAACCCTGCTCACGCATGCGTAGGGCCGTGGAGCGCTTTTCACGTTGTTCTTGGGGGCTGAGTTTACGGGCATCTATTTTCATGGAGACAGATTATCTAATATGCCCTATTTATTTGCCAGGTTAATAACGCATGAAAACCTCAGTAACCTCTCGTAGGAGCCGACATGGACATCACTGACTTTTCGTTGACGGAACAGGAACTCCAGCAATTCGACCGGGACGGCTTCATCGGCCCCTTCACGCTCTACGAGCCTGAAGAAATGATGCAGATGCACAAGACCGTCCGGGCGCAACTGTTCAACCGGACCCATGCGCCCTATGACGCGCCCCTGGACGTGGCGATCACCAACTACGATCGCCACCTGGATGTCGAACTGCTGACCCGCCATGTGTTTCGCAAGGAGATCGTCCATCGGCTGCGGAGCATCCTCGGCCCGGACGTGATTTGCTGGCGCAGCGAGTTCATTCCCAAGTACCCCGGCAATGAAGGCACCGACTGGCACCAGGCCGACACGTTCGGCCATGCCTCGGGACAACCCCAGCTGGTATGGCCCCAGGACGAGGCATTCGGTGGCGCCATCAACGTCTGGACCGGCTTCACCGATGCCACCCAGGAAAACGGCTGCATGCTGTTCATCCCCGGCACCCACAAGAAGATGAACTACGACGAATCCATCGGCATGACGTTCGACCCGGTCGCCAACAAGGACGTGGTCAAGGGCCAGTACGCACGTGGTTTCAACGGCTATGACTACAGCACCCTGCAAAAGGACAAATCCTGGCGGCCGGATGAAGCCGCTGCGGTGCCGATCGTGATGAAGGCCGGGCAGTTCGTGATCTTCCGCTCGATGCTGATGCACTCCTCGCTACCCAACTCGACATCGGACAAGACCCGCCTCGGCTATGTGGCGCGCTACGTGCCCGGGAGGGTGAAGGTCTATCCCGGCACCGACTACGTGAAAGAGTTCGGTGGTGAATATCGCCTGGACAAGTTCGGCGTGGTGCAGGTGGCCGGTACTCGCACCGACCAACAGAATCGGGTGGCGAGCCAGAGCCTTAGCGGCCTGGACCTCAAGCCCCTGGCCTGCAGCTGAGGAACGACCATGGAACAGCACTCCTACCTGGGGATCGACCACATCGCGTACGCCACGCGATCCACGCAGAAGACAGCCGCATTCTTCACGGCCCTGGGGTTCGAAGTGCTGTTCCATCGCCAACCGATCGACAAGTTCGGCGTGCTCATCACCAAGCTGCGCTCGCCGACCGGGGAGATCGTCGAGGTCGTCGAGCCCTTTCGCCCCGACAGCGTGGTCAGCCGCTTGCTGGTCAACGTCGAGGCCTGCATCTATCACGCTGCCTTCAGGGTCGACGACCTGGCGGCGACCCAGGCCTCGCTAGCCGGAATCGGGGGCGTGACGGTGACCAACGTCATGACCATTCCCTACCCCGCGACCGAGGAGCATCGCTCGCTGACCACCTCGCACATGTTCCATCCGGCGGTGGGCCTGTTCGAGATCACCGGATAGGAACCCCCCATGGCCACAGCCTCGATCACCCAGCCGCGCTGGCTCGCCCCACTGTCCACAGCCCCCTGCCGGGAGGGCCAGGACATACTGCTGTGCTTTCCCTATGGCGGCGGCGGCAGCTCGGCCTTCCACGGCCTGGAGGCGCTACGCTACGCCGGCATCACGCCCTGGGTGGTCAAGCTGCCCGGACGCGAGGAGCGGATCCAGGAGCCCGCGGCCACCTGCATCCACGGCCTCATCGATGCCATCGTCGAAGCGCTGCAGGCATTCACCCGGCCACTGGCCTTCTATGGCCACAGCTTTGGCGCGGGCCTGGCCCTGGATGTTGCCCACGCCCTGGTCGAACGTGGCTGCCAGCCTCCAACACGGCTGGTGCTGTCCGGGCGCATGCCTCCCCACACCGGGTATTCACCGCTACTGGGCGCCATGGACGACGAGCAGCTATGGCAGCACGTCTGTGCCGAAAGCGCGCTCCCCCTGCCCCGGGACGCCTCCTGCGGGTTTGCCCGGCAAGCCCTGGTCAAGCTCAAGGCCGACCTTGTACTCAATGCCCAGCTGACCTACAGGTTCATCCGCCCCCTGCCCATACCGCTGTATACCCTCAATGGCCTGGACGACCCGTTGATCGACACCCACCGCCTCGACGAGTGGCAGCGCTATAGCAGCATCCGCTACCAGGGGCAGTGCCTGCCCGGCGGGCATTTTTTCTTCGAAAAAGATTTCCAACGCTTCTACGCGACCCTCCTGACCACCCTCACAGAGCAAGACAGCTAAGCCCTATGGAACGTGCCTTCTGGAATACCCCGTATCTTTCGACCCTGGATGCCCGAGTGCTGAGCATCGAAGGTGCCGACGTCACGATCAGCCCGACGATCTTCTTCGCCGAATCCGGTGGCCAGGAATCGGACCGGGGCACCATCAATCGGATCGAGGTTGCCCAAGCCACGGTGGTCGACGACCGGATCGTCTATCGCCTGGCGACCGAGCCGGACTTCGCCGTGGGCGACCTGGTCAACGTGCAGATCGATTGGCCCCGGCGCTATGCCCTGATGCGCCTGCACTTCGCCGCCGAGATCGTCCTTGAGCTGTTCTACAAGAAATTCCCCGGGCTGGAGAAAGTCGGCGCCCACATCAGCCAGGGCAAGGCTCGCATCGACTTTGTAATGGAGGACAACGTCAGCCAGTACTTCCCTGAGATCCTCGAGCAGGTCGAGCGATTGGTGGCCGCCGACCTGCCGATCGAAAGCCGCTTCACCGATGCCGAACACCTGCGTCGCTGCTGGCACATCGAGGGGTTCTCCCAGGTACCTTGCGGCGGCACGCACCTGCGCAAGACCGGCGAAGTCGGACGGATTCGCCTCAAGCGCAACAACATCGGGGCGCACAAGGAGCGCGTCGAGATCTATCTAGTGGACTAGCCATCGCCCGTTGATCGTGGCCCGGCGTGCTTCAGGAGACCGCCTGCATGCTGAACATCATGCCTGCACTTGGATTGTTGCTGTTGATGCCGGGACCGACCAATACACTGCTGTTGCGCTCGGGGGTGCTCAGCGGGTTCAGGCATGCCTGGCCGCTGAGCCTGCTGGAGTGCCTGGCCTACCTGCTGCAGATTTCATTCTGGGGCTACCTGCTGGGCCATATCGGCGACAACGCGCCCTGGTGCCTGAGGCTGGTGCAGTTCGCCTCGGTCTGCTACCTGGCCAAGACGTCGTACCTGCTCTGGCGCAAGCCCGACGGTAAACTGTCGCCCCCCGCGGAGGGCCGAGTGTCCAGGCTGCACTTCTTCCTGCTGACCCTGATCAATCCCAAGGGCTTGCTGGTGGTCTCGTTCATCGTTCCGGTACAGACCTTCACCGACCCTGGCCTCTACCTGCATTTTGTCGTGCAGTTCACCGCCGTGGTGATCCCGGTGGGGTGTGCCTGGGTGCTGTTCGGCGCCCGGATCAAGCGCAGCGGCCATGCCTGGCTGACGCCCCACGCCATCAACCGCACGGCCTCGGTGGTCATCTGCTGCTTCGCGGTGGCCATCCTCTCGCGACTGGCGGATTCCCTGATCAATAGCGGCCTGGCGCTGTAGTCAGCCAGGCGGGTCTGGCACTTTGCCACAACTCAAGGCATGCTAGCCGCCCTTCGGGCGTCCGGCTTATAGTGCACGTCGCGCCAGTCCAGCCAAACCGCAGGATCACAGCTTGTCCAACGTCACTTCGCCACAGCCCGCGCGCGCTAAGGATGGTCTGAAGTAGCCATGTATTTCCCCGGCATACCACCTAGCGCAACTTTTAAACTCGCCAAATGATCAAAAAACAATCAATTCGACGAGTATTTCTTACGTTTTCGCCACCCGGACCCCACTCCGGTGGCCATTTCCCGCATTACAGGCGCACCTCTCCTGCATTCGTCAGTAAATGTCGGCGCGCCATCCACAGGTTCGACAGAGCGAACAGTGTCACCAGTTGCGCCGTGTTTTTGGCCAAGCCGCGAAAGCGCACCTTGGTGTAACCGAACTGGCGCTTGATTACCCGGAACGGATGCTCGACCTTGGCGCGCACCTGAGCCTTGGCCTTTTCAATCTTGCGCTTGGCTTTGTACAGCACGCTGCGCTTATCGAGTTTTTTGTAGGTGCTGCGGCGTGCCGCCACCTGCCAGATAACTTCACGTCCTTCATGCTCGGGCCGCTTTTCGACACCGGTGTAGCCTGCATCGGCGCAGACCACGTTTTCGTCGCCATGCAGCAATTTGTCCACCTGGGTGACATCCGCCACATTGGCCGCCGTGCCCACTACGCTGTGCACCAGACCCGATTCGTCATCGGCGCCGATGTGGGCCTTCATGCCAAAATAATACTGGTTTCCCTTCTTGGTCTGGTGCATTTCCGGGTCGCGCTTGCCGTCCTTGTTCTTGGTCGAACTGGGCGCATTGATCAGCGTTGCATCGACGATGGTGCCCTGGCGCAGCGACAGGCCGCGGTCGCCCAGATAGCCATTGATGACAGCGAGGATGCCGGCCGCCAGCTCGTGTTTCTCCAGCAAGCGGCGGAAGTTGAGAATGGTGGTTTCGTCGGGGATGCGCTCCAGGTTCAGCCCGGCAAACTGGCGCAGGATCGTGGTTTCGTACAGCGCTTCCTCCATCGCTGGATCGCTGTAGCCGAACCAGTTCTGCAGCAGATGCACACGCAGCATCGCCATCAACGGGTAGGCCGGACGGCCACCTTCACCTTTCGGATAATGTGGCTCGATCAAAGCAATCAAGCCCTTCCACGGCACCACCCGATCCATCTCGATCAGGAACAACTCCTTGCGGGTTTGCTTGCGCTTGCCAGCGTACTCGGCGTCGGCGAAGGTCATCTGCTTCATCGGGAAACTCGGTGGGTGGGGTCGCGGTATTTTGCCAAATCAGAAAGTCTTTTTCAGAGTTTCCCTAAGAACACTGCGCCGGCTTACCCTTTGCGAGGCACACTCAAAGGCGCACTGGCGACGCTGGTGCTGCTTCTCCTGGCCCTGCTGTTCTGGCAGTTGCTCGACCAACTGCAACAGAGCCGCCAGGACCAACGCCAGCATGCCATCGACTACAGCGCCGACCTGGCCGACCACTTGAGCCTGAACCTGGCACTCAATGCCCAGATCGCCCTCAATCTGCTTCCGATCGTCGAAGCCCCCCAGGACAGCCAGCAACAACAGCAATTGCTGCAAAAACTCCAGCGTTCCCTGCCAGATGTGCGCAGTTTCGCCCTGCTCGATACCCGGGGGCAGATCATCAGCGACAGTGCCACCGACAGCCAGGATGCCCTCTGGCTCGCCGACCTGATACAACGCAGCCGCTCCCAGCGCTTTTACTACAGCAACCCGGCCGATGGCTCGGTGGTGCATGTACTGCTGCACCAGGCCAGCGGCTCGACCCGCGGTTACTGGATCCTGCGGCTGGCCCCAGGCTTCCTCCAGACGCTGGTCCGCCAGAGCGAAGAAGGCAACAAGCCGAACTGGGTGATCGAGAATCGCCTGAGCCACCAGGTAATCACCCGCGACGAACACAGCACCGCGACGCCCGGCATGCTGGACCCCGACGAGATGGCCAGCAGCGTGCTGCTGGTACCGCTGAACAACAGCGACTGGCAACTGCGCGGGTTGTTCGACCAGCGAGCGGTGATCGAACAACTGCTCCCGGCCTTCATCGGCAAGTGCCTGCTGGGCCTGGCCTTTTCCCTGCTGCCGGTGATCGCCCTGCTGAACATGCGCCGGCGCCAGCGCCAGTTGCATGAAGGCCGGCGCCGTTACCAGGATATTTTCGAAGGCACCGGCGTCGCCCTCTGTGTCCTGGATATCTCCGGTCTTCCGGGGCTGCTGGAAAAACACCATGTGCACAACAGCGATCAACTCAAGCGCTGGCAGGGCGAACACCCCCAGCAGCGGCGCCAGTTGCTCCAGGAACTGCGGATCACCGAGGTCAACCAGGTCGCCCTGCGCCTGCTCAACGTCGAGTCCAGCGAACAGGCCTGGCAACTGCTGATCGAAGGCCACCAGGACAGCAACAGCGCCATCGGCAACCAGTTGCTGCAGGCCCTGGTCAGCCAGCAGAAACAGCTGGAGCTGGAGATCAAGCTCGGCGATGCCCAAGGCAACGACCAGCACCTGTGGCTGGTCATGCGCCTGCCCGAGCAGAGCGAAGACTACGGCGCGGTGATCCTCAGCATCAGCGATATCACCAGCCGCAAGCTGATCGAGTTGTCACTGCTCGAGCGCGAGGGTTTCTGGTCGGACGTGGTGCGCACCGTGCCTGACCACCTGTACGTGCAGGATGTGATCAGCCAGCGGATGATCTTCAGCAACCACCATCTGGGGCAGACCCTGGGCTACAACAAGGCCGAACTGCAGCAGATGGGCGAATACTTCTGGGAGATCCTGCTCAACCCCGAGGACGCCGACCTCTACCACCGCCTGCGCCAGGAGCAACGGCACTCGGCCTACGCCCAACTGCTGCAATGCCAGCTGCGCTTCCGCCATCGTAGCGGTCAGTGGCGACGCTTCGAAATCCGTGAACAGGCCCTGGCCCGGGACCGCTACGACCAGGTGACGCGGATCATCGGCGTGGCCAAGGACATCACCGACCAGATCGAAGCCAGCGAATCCCTGCGCGACAGCGAGCAGCGCTACCGCATGCTCGCCGAAAGCATCAGCGACGTGATCTTCTCCACCGACAACAAGCTTTCGCTGAACTACGTCAGCCCCTCGGTGCAATCGGTGCTCGGCTACGACGTGGAGTGGGTGTTCCAGAACGGCTGGCAGTCGACCATCGCCAACCCGCACCAGCTGACCGGCATCTATGCCTTGATGGACCGGGTCAGCAAGGCCCTGGACAAGCCCGAGCAACTGGCACAACTGCGCAGCCAGGTGCAGACCCAGTTGTTCCTGTTCGACTGCCTGCGGGCCGACGGCCGCAAGATTCCCATCGAGCTGCGCCTGGTACTGGTCTGGGACGAGCACGGCGCCTTCGAAGGCGTACTCGGGGTCGGCCGCGATATCAGCCAGCAACGTCGTGCGGAAAAAGACCTGCGCATGGCGGCCACGGTATTCGAGCACTCGACCTCGGCGATCCTCATCACCGATCCGGCCGGCTACATCGTCCAGGCCAACGAGGCTTTCAGCCGGGTCAGCGGCTATGCGGTATCCCAAGTGCTGGACCAGTTGCCCAACATGCTCACCGTCGACGAGCAGCAGGAAGCCCACCTGCGCTACGTGATCAAGCAGCTGAACCAGCACAGCACCTGGGAAGGCGAGGTCTGGCTCAAGCGCCGCGATGGCGAGCACTATCCGGCCTGGGTCGGGATCACCGCGGTGCTCGACGATGAAGGCGACCTGGCCAGCTACGTGTGCTTCTTCAGCGACATCAGCGAGCGCAAGGCCAGCGAACAGCGGATCCACCGCCTGGCCTACTACGACGCCCTGACCCACCTGCCCAACCGCACGCTGTTCCAGGACCGCCTGCACACGGCCCTGCAATCGGCGGAGCGGCAGAAGTCCTGGGTGGTGCTGATGTTCCTCGATCTCGATCGCTTCAAGCCGATCAACGACTCCCTGGGCCACGCCGCCGGCGACCGCATGCTCAAGGAGATGGCCGTCCGCCTGCTCGCGTGCGTTGACGATGACGACACCGTGGCGCGCATGGGCGGCGACGAGTTCACCCTGCTGTTGCAACCGCGCGTGAGCCGGGAAATCGCCCTGAACCGGGCGATCCATGTTGCCGAGCAGATCCTTGCCAGCCTGGTCAAACCCTTCGTTCTCGAAGGCCGGGAGTTCTTCGTCACCGCCAGTATCGGCATCGCCCTGAGCCCCCAGGACGGCAACGAACTGAGCCAGCTGATGAAGAACGCCGACACCGCGATGTACCACGCCAAGGAGCGTGGCAAGAACAACTTCCAGTTCTACCAGGCGGACATGAACGCCAGCGCCCTGGAGCGCCTGGAACTGGAAAGCGACCTGCGCCACGCCCTGGAACAGCAGGAATTCGTGCTCTATTACCAGCCGCAATTCAGTGGCGATGGCAAGCGCCTGACCGGTGCCGAGGCGCTGTTGCGCTGGCGCCACCCACGTCGCGGGCTGGTGCCGCCGGGAGACTTCATCCCGGTGCTGGAGGAACTGGGCCTGGTGGTGGACGTCGGCGACTGGGTGATCAGCGAAGCCTGTCGCCAGCTCAAGGCCTGGCACATGGCCAAGGTACGGGTGCCGAAGGTCTCGGTGAACATTTCCGCCCGGCAGTTCTCCGACGGCCAGTTGGGCATGCGCATTGCCACCATTCTCCGGGACACCGGCCTGCCGCCGGCATGCCTGGAGTTGGAACTGACCGAAAGCATCCTGATGCGCGAGGTCAGCGAGGCCATGCAGATCCTCGATGGCCTGAAGAACCTGGGCCTGAGCATTGCGGTAGACGACTTCGGTACCGGCTACTCGTCGCTCAACTATCTCAAGCAGTTCCCCATCGACGTGCTGAAGATCGACCGCACCTTCGTCGACGGCCTGCCGTCCGGCGAGCAGGACGCGCAGATCGCCCGCGCCATCATCGCCATGGCCCACAGCCTGAACCTGGCGGTGATCGCCGAAGGGGTGGAAACCCACGAACAGCTGGACTTCCTGCGCGAGCACGGCTGCGACGAAGTGCAGGGCTACCTGTTCGGCCGACCGATGCCGGCCAACCGCTTCGAGGCGCAATTCAGCAACGACGCCCTGTTCATGTTCGACTAGAAGCAGCGGCACGCTTCAAGCGACAAGCTGCAAGAGAAAAGCGATCCGCTTGCAGCTCGTCACTTGAAGCTGTTTTGCGTGCGACATGATGTCCTTTCATATGCCATCCAAAACCCATTGGGTTAGAATGCCTGCCTTTTCTGCCCCCGATCCTTGAGGACCGCCATGTTCAGCCGTGATTTGACTATTGCCAAGTACGACGCAGATCTCTTTGCCGCCATGGAGCAAGAAGCTCAGCGCCAGGAAGAGCACATTGAGCTGATCGCTTCGGAAAACTACACCAGCCCAGCGGTGATGGAAGCTCAAGGCTCGGTACTGACCAACAAGTACGCCGAAGGCTACCCAGGCAAGCGCTACTACGGCGGTTGCGAATACGTCGACGTGGTCGAGCAGCTTGCAATCGACAGAGCCAAGGAGCTGTTCGGCGCCGATTACGCCAACGTCCAGCCCCACGCCGGCTCCCAGGCCAACGCCGCGGTCTACCTGGCCCTGCTGCAAGGCGGCGACACCATCCTGGGCATGAGCCTGGCCCACGGCGGCCACCTGACCCACGGTGCGGCCGTTTCCTCCTCCGGCAAGCTGTACAACGCTGTCCAGTACGGCATCGATGCCAATGGCCTGATCGACTACGACGAAGTCGAGCGCCTGGCCGTCGAGCACAAGCCGAAGATGATCGTCGCCGGTTTCTCCGCCTACTCGCAGATCCTGGACTTCCCACGTTTCCGCGAAATCGCCGACAAGGTCGGTGCCTACCTGTTCGTCGACATGGCCCACGTGGCCGGTCTGGTCGCCGCTGGCGTCTACCCGAACCCGGTGCCATTCGCCGACGTGGTGACCACCACCACCCACAAGACCCTGCGCGGTCCACGTGGCGGCCTGATCCTGGCTCGCGCCAACGCCGACATCGAGAAGAAACTGAACTCCGCCGTATTCCCTGGCGCCCAGGGCGGCCCGCTGGAGCACGTGATCGCCGCCAAGGCCATCTGCTTCAAGGAAGCCCTGCAACCTGAGTTCAAGGCCTACCAGCAGCAAGTGGTGAAGAACGCCCAGGCCATGGCCGAAGTGTTCATCGAGCGCGGTTTCGACGTGGTTTCCGGCGGTACCCAGAACCACCTGTTCCTGCTGTCGCTGATCAAGCAGGACATCTCCGGTAAGGACGCCGACGCCGCTCTGGGCAAGGCCTTCATCACCGTGAACAAGAACTCCGTGCCAAACGACCCACGCTCGCCGTTCGTCACCTCGGGCCTGCGCTTCGGTACTCCAGCCGTGACCACCCGTGGTTTCAAGGAAACCGAGTGCCGCGAACTGGCCGGCTGGATCTGCGACATCCTGGCTGACCTGAACAACGAAGCGGTGATCGACGCCGTACGTGAGAAGGTCAAGGCCATCTGCAAGAAGCTGCCGGTATACGGCGCCTGATCAGCACCGCACCGCAACAGAAAAGCCCGGCCTAGTGCCGGGCTTTTTCATGTCCCCCAAAAACTTCCTCTAGCCGCTACTGCAGGCCGGCGACGCCCCTGCAAAATCCTCCAAGGCTCTGCAACGGCACTTGCACGCCCCCCGAACGCCATCAAGCCAAAAGTCCGGGTCGACGACACAAGGTCACTGGTCAGACCGGTCAAGCCAATTTGCCCGCCCCCTCTTGTAAACCCCAAAAAACCGAGCGTAGACTGCGCCTGCACTGGACATACCGGTAAGACCACAATAATTAAGTCCGCCACCCGCTGCGCCCTCAAACGCACGGCAGGCAGGACACCGACCAGGACTCCTCCCATGCTCAGATGGTGCTCGCGTTCGATTTTTCTCCAGGTAGTGCTCGGGCTGATACTCGGCATCGTGTGCGGCCTCACCCTCCCCGAATACTCCTCGCAACTCAAACCACTGGGCGATGCCTTCATCAAACTGATCAAGATGCTGATCGGGCTCATCGTGTTCTGCGTAGTCGTCAGCGGTATCTCCGGCGCCGGCGACCTGAAGAAGGTCGGGCGCATCGGCCTGAAGTCGGTGATCTACTTCGAAATCCTCACTACCCTGGCCCTGGTGATAGGCCTGGTCATGGCCTTTGGAACAGGCATCGGCACAGGCGCCAACATCCACCTGGAGCAGCTATCCCAGGCAGACATGGGCGATATCGCCGAACGTGGCCAGCACCTGCACACCACGGCGCAGTTCCTCATGGGCCTGATCCCCTCTTCGGTCATCGGCGCCTTCGCTGAGAACAACATCCTCCAGGTCCTGCTGTTTTCGGTGCTGTTCGGCAGCGCCCTGAACCTGGTGGGCGAGGCCGCCTCGGGCATCTCACGCCTGATCAACGAACTGAGCCACGTGATCTTCCGCATCATGGGCATGATCGTACGGCTGGCCCCCATCGGGGTGTTCGGCGCCATTGCCTTCACCACCAGCAAGTACGGCCTGGACTCACTGCAGCACCTGGGCAGCCTGGTGGGGTTGTTCTACCTGACCTGCATCGCTTTCGTCGCGTTGGTCCTGGGCCTGGTGATGCGCCTGTCCGGGCTGCGCATGCTGCCTTTCCTCAAGTACCTGCGCGAGGAGCTCCTGATCGTCCTGGGCACCGCGTCATCGGACGCCGTGTTGCCGCAGATCATGCGCAAGCTGGAGCACCTGGGAGTGGGCAGCTCCACGGTGGGGCTGGTGATTCCCACTGGCTACTCGTTCAATCTCGACGGCTTCTCCATCTACCTGACACTGGCGATCGTCTTCATCGCCAATGCCACCGGCACGCCGCTGTCCATGGCGGACTTGCTGACCATCCTGCTGGTGTCGCTGATCACCTCCAAGGGTGCCCACGGTATTCCCGGGTCGGCCCTGGTGATCCTAGCGGCGACCTTGACCGCCATCCCGGCAATCCCGGTGGTCGGCCTGGTGCTGGTGCTGGCGGTGGACTGGTTTATGGGGATCGGCCGAGCCCTGACCAACCTGATTGGCAACTGCGTGGCCACCATCGCCATCGCCCGCTGGGAACAGGACATCGACCTGCAGCGCGCCGACAAGGTACTCAGCGGCCAGCAAGGCTATGCCTTCCAGGCACGCAAGACCACGGCCAGCCCCCAGCAACAGGAGTTCTGAGTACATCTTGTGCCAGCCGGCGACTGGCACAACAATCAGCGCGCAACAGCGCGCTACCTATAGCTTATGGAGTCGACAGTGATCAGCTCGTCAACGGTTGTGAACTCAGTGGTAGAAAAACTCCGCACCGCCCTGGCCCGCGGCCAATGGCGCTCGGGCGACATGCTGCCGGGGCAGCGCGAACTGGCCGAGCAGATGGGCATCAGCCGCCCCAGCCTGCGCGAGGCGGTCATCGTCCTGGAGACCCTGGGCCTGGTGCGCTCGATGCCTGGCAAAGGCGTGCTGGTACTCGACACTCCGCCAGACGAGATCCAGGGCGAGAACAGCGTGGCCGGGGCCAGCCTCGAGGACCTGCTGCAACTGCGCTATACCCTGGAGCCGTTCATCGTCGGCCTGGTGGCGCAATCCATCAGCAGCAAGGAAATCGGCCAGTTGCGCCTGACCCTGATGGACATGCGCGAGGCCCTCGAAGCCCGGGACGCCGAGGCAGGCGCCAATGCCTACATCGCCTTCCATGAGGAGCTGTTCGCCCTGACCAGCAACCCGATCTTCCAGAATGTGGTGCAGCAAACCAGCAACGCCCTCAAGCAAAGCACGCAGATCCTGCGTAATTCGCCGGAACACCTGGCCGAGCGCCTGGAGGAGAACGAGGCCGTGGTACGGGCGATTCGCAACCGCAACAGTGCCCAGGCCAGCGCCGAGATGCGCCGGCATATCCTCCAGGAGGGACAACGCATGGGCATCGAGCTGAACATCCCGGACGACCACCTGGGTTAGTGCTTCTTGTAATCCCCTTTCATTCGAGCAACTGGACTGGAGACAGGCCATGGCCAGCCACGCCCTGGAAAACCCGCACTTCACCCCGGTGAGCCACCTGCCCCGGCGCCGGCGCAGCGAAAGAAAACTGTTGGTGGACGATGTTTATCCGCAGATATTCGATGCCATTCTCGAACAGCGCATCGCTCCGGGCAGCCGCTTCACCGAGGACAGCCTGGGCCAGGCATTCGGTGTCAGTCGCAGCATCATCCGCGAAGTGCTGGCACGCCTTTCACACCAGCAAGTGATCATCCTGCAGCCCCATCGTCGGCCACAGGTCGCCGCTCCGGACCTGGAGCACACCCGGCAGATCCTGCACGCCAGGCGCCTGGTGGAAGTCACCCTGGTGCGCCTGGCTTGCCAACAGCCCCGCAGCCGCCTGCAACCGCTACGACAGTGGGTGGCCCGGGAACGGGAGGCCATCGAGCACAACCAGCATGGAGCGGCGATCCGCCTGTCTGGAGAATTCCACCTGCAGCTGGCGCAGATCGCCGGCAACGCACCGCTGGGCCAGTTCCTTGGCAGCCTCGTGCCCCTGACGTCCCTGGCTATCGCCCAGTTCGCCGGGCGGGCCCGGCACCACTGCGCCTGGCAGGAACATTCGGCGCTGGTGGAAGCCTTGCAGGATGGCGATGCCAATCGGGCCGAGCAGTTGATGCAGCAGCACCTGGAACATCTGCAGCAACGCTTGCTGGATGGCTTGCAGGAGCGCCTGGAGAATCTTGCCCAGCCCCCGGGAAAACTCAGCCGGCGAGCATCCGCGCAAACCCCTCGCGAATCTTCTGCTCCGGAAGGTCATCGGCGATGAACACCATCACGCTCTCGCGTGTTTCGCCTTCGGCCCACTGGCTGTCCCAGTCAAAGCCGTACAATTTGAGTACCCCCTGGAACACCATGCGCCGGGGCTCGTCGATGACGTTCAGCACCCCCTTGTAACGCAACAGCTGCTTGCCATGGTCTTCCAGCAACTCGTTCATGAACTCGCTCAAGCGGTCCAGGTCCAGGGGCTGTTCGGTGCGCAGCACCAGGCTGGCGATACGGTCCACCGACGGTGCCTTGCTCACCGGGCGCAGGCTGATGCCGCCGCCCAGGTCGGCGTTGAGGTTGAAACCGCGCACATCGAGCAACTGCGAAAGCTCGATATTGCCGTGGTCCACTCCATGGATCGATGCCCGGCGGTTGATCCGCGTCAGGCGCTGGCAGAGTGCCTCGAAGGTGTCCTGGTCCACCAGATCGCGCTTGCTCACCAACAATCGATCGGCAAAACCGACCTGGGCCTGGGCGATGGTCTGGGTCAGGTGGAACTCGGCGTGCTTGGCATCCACCAGGGTGATGATGCCGTCGAGGATATAACGCTCGCGCAGTTCTTCATCAATGAAAAAGGTCTGCGCCACGGGTGCCGGGTCGGCCAGGCCGGTGCATTCGATCACCAGCCGGTCGAAGGCGATCTCACCGCTGTCCAGGCGCTCCAGCAACAGGTACAGGGCCTTGTTCAGGTCGGTGTGGATGGTGCAGCAGACACAACCATTGGACAGGGTCATGACTTGGACCGGTTCGTCCCCCAACAACTGGCTATCGATACCGGCATCACTGAATTCGTTTTCGATCACGGCGATCTTCAAGCCGTGCTCGGCCTTGAGCAGGTGACGCAGCAAGGTGGTCTTGCCGGCACCGAGAAAACCGCTGAGGACGGTGACGGGAACGGGATTGTGCAAAACGGGATCTCCCACGCCTGAAAGCGCAAGAGCCGGCGGGCCGGCTCTTGCATGGAGTGTTATCTAATCATCGTGCTTCAACAGCACTTCGGACCACCCTTGCCGCCATAGCGTGCCTCCTGGCGTTCGCGAAAGAACGCCTCGTAGGACATCACCGGCTTGTCCGGGTGCTTGGTCTGCATATGCTCGACGTAGTTGTCGTAGTCGGGCATGCCGACCATCAGGCGTGCGGCCTGACCGAGGTATTTACCGAGGCGACTCAAGTCATTGAACATCGCTGCATTCCTCTATTACGCGTCCGGTACCGCCTGGTATGGCGATTCCTTGTCCGTGCGTTCCTTGTTGCCCCAGGCGGCGACACCGACCTTGAGCGCATAGAACAGGATGCTGAATACCACCAGCAGGAACAAGGCCGTCAGGGTCGCATTGGTGTAGGCGTTGAAGATCACGTGCTGCATCTGCGTGATGTCCTTGGCCGGAGCGAGGATCTGGCCGGCGGCCAGGGCATCGTTGTACTTCTTGGCCAGCGACAGGAAGCCAATCGCCGGGCTTGGGTCGAACAGCTTGATGAAGCCTGCGGTAGTGGTGCAGATCAACAACCATACAGCCGGCAGCAGGGTGACCCAGATGTAGCGCTGGCGCTTCATCTTGATCAGGACCACGGTGCCCAGCATCAGGGCAATACCGGCCAGCATTTGGTTGGAGATACCGAACAGCGGCCACAAGGTATTGATGCCACCCAGCGGATCGATCACGCCCTGGTACAGCAGGTAGCCCCAGAGTGCCACGCAGCCGGCGGTCGCGATCAGGTTGGCAGTCCAGGACTCGGTGCGCTTGAGCGCCGGGACGAAGGAGCCCAACAGATCCTGGAGCATGAAGCGCCCGGCACGGGTCCCGGCATCCACTGCGGTGAGGATGAACAGGGCTTCGAACAGGATCGCGAAGTGGTACCAGAACGCCATGGTGTTTTCGCCCGGCAGTACGTGGTGCAGGATCTGCGCGATCCCCACCGCCAGGGTCGGCGCACCGCCGGCACGGGCCAGGATGGTGTTCTCACCGATGTCCTTGGCCACGGCCTGCAGTTGTTCAGGGCTGATGACGAACCCCCAGCTGCTGACGGTCTGGGCCACGGATGCCACATCACCGCCGACGATCGCCGCCGGGCTGTTCATGGCGAAGTACACGCCCGGCTCGATTACCGAAGCGGCGACCATGGCCATGATGGCCACGAAGGATTCCATGAGCATGCCGCCGTAGCCGATGTAGCGGGCGTTGGTCTCGTTATCCAGCAACTTGGGCGTGGTGCCCGAGGAGATCAGCGCATGGAAGCCGGACACCGCGCCACAGGCAATGGTGATGAACAGGAATGGGAACAGGCCACCCTTCCAGACCGGTCCGGTACCATCGGTGAACTGGGTCAGGGCCGGCATCTTCAGCTCGGGCATGGTGATCAGGATGCCGATCGCCAGGGCGATGATGGTGCCGATCTTGAGGAAGGTCGACAGGTAGTCGCGCGGTGCCAGGATCAGCCACACCGGCAGCACTGCCGCGACGAATCCGTAGCCGATCAGCATCCAGGTGATCTGCACGCCGGTGAAGGTGAACATCTTGCCCCAGACCGGGTCGGCGGCCACCTGGCCCCCCAGCCAGATGGAGCCGAGCAGCAGGACCACGCCGATCAGCGAGATCTCACCGATGCGCCCCGGGCGGATGTAGCGCATGTAAACGCCCATGAACACCGCGATCGGGATGGTCGCCATTACCGTGAAGATGCCCCAGGGGCTCTCGGCCAGGGCCTTGACCACGATCAGCGCCAGCACCGCGAGGATGATGATCATGATCAGGAAGCAGCCGAACAGCGCGATGGTGCCGGGGATCCGGCCCATCTCTTCGCGAACCATGTCGCCCAGGGAGCGACCGTTACGCCGGGTGGACAGGAACAGCACCATGAAGTCCTGCACGGCACCGGCCAGCACCACCCCGGCGATCAGCCACAGGGTTCCGGGCAAATAGCCCATCTGTGCCGCCAGGACGGGCCCCACCAGGGGACCTGCGCCGGCGATGGCTGCGAAATGGTGACCGAAAAGAATGTGCTTGTTGGTCGGCACGTAGTCCAGACCGTCATTATTGAGCACGGCGGGAGTGGCCCGGCGCGCGTCCAGTTGCATCACGTTATTGGCGATGAACAGGCTGTAGTAGCGGTAGGCCACCAGATAGATGGCTACGGCGGCGACCACGATCCACAGGGCGTTGATCGCCTCGCCTCGACGCAATGCAACGACGCCAAGGGCGCAGGCTCCGACTATCGCCAACAGCAACCAGGGTAGGTGGCGTAGCGGGCTATTATTGTTTTTCATTTTTATATTCCAGCCAGGGTGGACAGAAAGATAGCGTTTCGAGTTTAGCGCTACTGCACCCAAAGACCAGCCCCCACGTTGGTCTAGAGCCTTCTTTATAGCGACTCGAGGTGGCCTGGGCTGCAACCAGGAGCGTGCTTGCCCTCGTCACGCCCCATTTGCCCATGCCCGCCATGCGCCCGCGTTGCGGCGACTGCTTCGCAACCTGCGGCACAGGCTGTAGCGGCAGTCATGCAGCGGGGTCTATAGTCAGTGCACCATGCAGAGGGCCAGCCCATGAGCGAGCAACACGACGACCGCCGACGCTTCAAACGTATCGCCTTCGATGCCAGGACCGAGCTCAGCCAAGGCACCTACCGCTGGCCAGTCCAGTTGCTGGACCTGTCCCTCAAGGGCTTGCTGATCGAACGCCCCACACCCTGGATGGGTGACCCCAAGCGCCCTTTCGAGGCCGACATCCACCTGGGCCAGGACGCCGACGTGCGCATGGATGTGCAATTGGCCCATGACAACAATGGCCAACTGGGCTTCGTCTGCCTGCACATCGGCCTGGAATCCATCGAGCACCTGCGGCGCCTGATCGAGCTGAACCTGGGCGACCCCGAGGAGCTGGAGCGCGAGCTGGGCGCACTGATCGATATCTGACCAGCCGCACCAAATCAGGGAAACAGCGCGGGCTCGGGGAAGTCGTGCTCCATGTCCCAGTAGCCCGGCTGTTGTCGGGAAACCGCCGTCCACTGTCCATCGACATAACGGAAGGTGCGATAGGTGGTGATGAACTCATCGTCCACCATGGTCGAGGCCGACGAGACCTGCTGGATGGTTTCGGTCCCGCCGCCGCTGGCGGGCACTATCTGCCAGGCCGCCTTGCCGGTATGGCTGAACATCAGCGGCCGCTTCTCGCCACTCTCATCCTGGCACGGCACCGGGTCCAGGCGGTTCTGCGCCGGCACCAGGACCTCGGTGAGCGGACCACTGTAGCTGCCCAGGGGCGCGGTCTGGTCGATGGACAAAAAGAAGGTCGGCGATGGCAGGCCGCTGAGCGGAGCCTTCTTCACATTGGCCAAGGGATAACCCAGGGCCCGCTGCGCTAGCACCTGGCCACTGTCCGAAACCAGGCGCGCCTGGGCTTCCAACGGCTCCGCCGGCTGGCCGTCCGCAGCCTCTGGGAGATTGTCCGCGTCCATGCCGCTGCCCCAGTTTTCGTCATGGACCTCCTGGGTGATGCGTTGGTCTTCCAGCACCTGCAGCGTCGTGCCATCCCCCACCGGCAGTTGTTGCGCGATCCAGTAGCCTGGCGGCGCCTCGGCCTGCTGCGCCAGGGCCAGGCTGCAGCCACAGAGCAAGCCGATCCCCAGCAACCAGTCCTTCATGTGTGTCATGCCCATGTCGTGTGCGTCCCTTCAGTAACAGCCCGAGTTATTCGAAAAGTGCATCCAATGCCTGCTCCAGGCGGGTCACGGCGATGATCTTCAGCCCTGCCGGCGGCTCCTTCGGCGCATTGCCCTTGGGCACGATGGCCCGCTTGAAGCCGTGCTTGGCCGCTTCCTTCAAGCGCTCCTGGCCACTGGGCACCGGACGCACCTCGCCGGACAGGCCCACCTCGCCGAACACCAGCAGGTCATGGGGCAACGGCCGGTTGCGCAGGCTCGACATCACCGCCGCCATCAACGCCAGGTCGGACGCGGTCTCCAGGACCTTGACCCCGCCCACCACGTTGAGGAACACATCCTGGTCGTGGGTCGGGATACCGCCGTGGCGGTGCAATACTGCCAGCAGCATGGACAAGCGGTTCTGGTCCAGGCCCAGGGTCACCCGGCGCGGGTTGGCCAGGTGGCTGTCATCCACTAGCGCCTGGACCTCCACCAGCATAGGCCGGGTGCCTTCCCAAGTGGCCATGACCACGCTGCCCGGCACCTCCTCCTGGGCCCGGGTGAGGAAGATCGCCGACGGGTTGGAGACCTCCTTCAAGCCACGATCGGTCATGCCGAATACGCCAAGCTCGTTGACCGCGCCGAAGCGGTTCTTCACCGCCCGCAACAGGCGCAGGCGCCCATCGGACTCGCCTTCGAAATACAGCACCGTATCCACCATGTGCTCCAGCACCCGCGGACCGGCCAGGGCGCCTTCCTTGGTCACGTGGCCGACCAGGAAGATCGCCGTGCCGCTCTGCTTGGCATAACGCACCAGCAAGGCAGCACTCTCGCGTACCTGGGATACACCGCCCGGGGCCGATTGCAGCTGTTCGGTGAAGATGGTCTGGATGGAGTCGATCACCATCACCTTGGGCTTCTCTACCCGGGCCGTGGCAATGATGGTCTCGATGCAGGTTTCGGTCATCACCCGCAGCTGGTCCTGGGGCAGGCCCAGGCGCCGGGCGCGCATCGCCACCTGCTGCTGGGATTCCTCGCCAGTGACATACAGCGCCGGCATGCGCATAGCGATGTTGCACAAGGTCTGCAGGAGGATGGTCGACTTGCCGATCCCCGGATCACCGCCGATCAGCACCACCGAGCCATCCACCAGGCCGCCGCCGAGCACCCGGTCGAGTTCGCCGGATGCAGTGGAGAAACGCGGGATTTCCTCGACGCTGACCTCGGCCAGGGTCTTGATCTGCGCCTGCTGCCCGGCCCAGCCCGTACGCCCAGCGGGAGCCGCGGCACCGCCGCTTTCGATCATGGTCTCGGTCAGGGTGTTCCAGGCACCGCATTCACCGCATTGCCCGGCCCATTTGGGAAAGGTGGAACCGCACTCGGTGCAGCCGTACATGCGCTTGGCCTTGGCCATCTGAACCCCCGGCAAAAACCGCGATGATAGCTCAGCTGACGCCGATCAGCGCGGCGTAGCCGTGCGGATCTGCCCACTGGCCAGGCGCGTGGCGCTGTTGCCCAGCGGATCCTCGGCCTCAAGATCGGCGCCCTTGGCCGCCAGGGCCTGGAGCAGTTCGGTGCGCTTGAACAGGCCGGCATACATGGCTGCCGTCTGGCCCGCAGCGTTACGCTGGTCGGGGCTGCAATCGGCTGCCATCAGGCGCCGGGCAATCCGCACCTCACCCTTGAAGATCGCCCCCATCAGGGCGGTGTTGCCACGCAGGTCCTGGGCGCAAGCGTCGGCACCGGCGGCCAGCAGGCGCTCCACCGCCGCTCCCTGGCCGTGATAGGCGGCCAGGATCAACGCGGTATAACCCTTCTCGTCACGGGTATCGAGGGAGTAACCGGCCTGGATGAAGGTATCGAGGATCTCGACATCGCCGCGGCGAGCGGCATCGAAATAGTAGTTGGCCAGCTGGACCTTGACCGCTACCGGGTCGGCGGGGCCCGGTTGTTCCGCATAAGCCCCCAGGGAGCAGACGGCCAGCAGCAGTGAAATGAACAGGCGCATGGTGCGACTCCCTTTGTTTCAAGAAACACCTACAAAGAAGGTGCGTCACGCCCGGGGCGTGACGCGGGTCGAGGTCAGTCCACCAGTTTGGCGGCCAGGGCCTTGACGCGGGCCAGATCGCCCTTGGCCACCTTGGCCACCCCAGTACCGTACTCCGGATCGGCCTTATAAAGGAACGACAGCATGATGTGCTTGCTCTCGTCGTCGGTGTCGGCCAAGGACTGGCCAAAGCTCTCGATCAGGTCCTGGCGCTCCTTCTTGCTGTAGGAACGGTACAAGTCGCCGGCCTGCTTGAAGTTCTGCTCACGCTGGATCTTCGCCTGCTGGGTGCTGCCCGCCAGCGCTAGCTGGCTGTAGCGCGCGTCCTGTGGCTCTTCGCGAGGCAGCAGGCGGCTGGGCTGGTAGTTGACTCCACTGCTGGTGTGCCCCAGATTCATGGCACCGTCCTGGTTGCCATTGTTCACCGCCACCTTCGGTGCGTTGATCGGCAGTTGCAGGGCATTGGCTCCCAACCGGTACATCTGGGTATCGGCATAGGAGAACACCCGGCCTTGCAGCAGGCGATCTTCCGAAGGCTCGATACCCGGTACCAGGTTGGCCGGAGCCATGGCGACCTGCTCGGTCTCCTGGAAGACATTGGCCGGATTACGATTGAGCACCATCTGCCCGACCTTGCGCTCGGCGATGCCGGGCCAGATCTTGGTGGCATCAAGCGGGTCGAAGTCGAACTTGGCCAAGTCTTCGGGTTTCACTACCTGGACATACAAGTCCCACTTGGGAAAGTCCCCTTTATTAATGTGGGATACCAAGTCATGGGTCATATGACTGTAATCGCGCCCTTGTACCTCGACCACTTGTTCAGGATCGAGATTCTTCACCCCTTGCAGACTCTTCCAATGGAACTTCACGTAGTGCACTTCGCCCTTGGCATTGACCAACTTGTAGGCATGCACGCCATTACCGTCCATTTCTCGATAACTGGCCGGGGTCCCGGAATTTGAATACAGCTCGGTCAAAGTGCGAGTGGCTTCGGGAACATGGGAGAAGAAATCGAAACGTCGCGAGTCATCGTCCAGGTTGGTACGCGGATCAGGCTTGAATGCATGGACCATGTCCGGGAACTTGATGGCATCACGAATGAAGAAGGTCGGGAAGTTGTTGCCCACCAGGTCCCAGTTGCCGTCCGCCGTGTAGAACTTGGTGGCAAAACCCCGTGGGTCACGCAGGGTTTCCGGTGAATGGTTGCCATGCACCACCGCCGAGAAACGCACGAACACCGGAGTCACCTCGCCAGCGGCGAACACCTTGGCCCGGGTCAGGTCGCTGAGGTTGTCAGTGACGGTGAAAGTGCCATGGGCGCCGGTACCGCGAGCATGCACCACCCGCTCGGGAATACGCTCGCGGTCGAAGCGCTGGAGCTTCTGGATCAGCTGAACATCCTGCAACAGCACCGGCCCAGTGGCGCCTGCGGTCTGCGAGTTCTGGTTGTCGCCCACCGCCGCGCCATTGTCGCGGGTCAGCGTGGCGGCCTGTACGGAAAGGGACAGCATACTGGCGGCGAGTACGCCCAGTACGCTTCGCTGGGAAAGACTCCCGAGGCCAAGAGAAGCAGTCATGTTGAATTCCTCTAGTTATATAAGGCGTATCTCGATACGCCTGCTAGAGGCTAGTGGCTAAACATTTGAAAGCTAAATAGAAAGCCCGCAAGCGCTTGATTGAGAGAATGTTCTGGTTATATCCCCGATGCCGGGGTATATGCGCGCGAAAATGATGGCACTTTGATTAAACTCTTGACCGATATATGGGTCATACCCGCGAGCTGTAGAAAGTTGAGTCGGCAAAATGCTTTTTGCTGACTTACACTGCTGTAACCAATCTCATCCGTAACAAGGGAATAACCTATGGGCGTGTTAAGTGAGTTCAAGGCCTTCGCGGTCAAAGGTAATGTGGTCGATATGGCCGTCGGTATCATCATCGGCGCCGCATTCGGCAAGATCGTCTCCTCCTTTGTCGGTGACGTGGTCATGCCACCCATCGGGCTGCTGGTCGGAGGGGTGAATTTCGCCGACCTGGCCGTCACCCTCAAGGCGGCCGCAGGCGATGCACCGGCGGTCGTTCTGGCCTACGGCAAATTCATCCAGAGCATCATCGACTTCATCATCATCGCCTTTGCCATCTTCATGGGCGTGAAGGTGATCAACCGCCTGAAGCGCGAAGAAGCCGTGGCACCAGCGGAGCCGCCGGTTCCGACCCAGGAAGAGGTCCTGCTGACCGAGATCCGTGACCTGCTCAAGGCCCAGAACGACAAGTCCTGAGGCACGCCGTAGCGACCCGTGGCCGCTCGAAGCAGCGGCCACGGGGGGGGGCCTACCAATAGGTTTCCACTGCCACCTGTCCCGGGCGTCGGCTCAGGCTCAGGTTCATGCCCCGCTGCTTGAGCAGGGCCCGGGTGTCGTCGATCATCTGTGGGTTGCCGCAGAGCATCACCCGAGAGTGTTCAGGACTCAGTTCCAGACCCGCCGCACGCTCCAACTCACCGTTCTCGATCAACTGGGTAATGCGCCCGTTGAGGCTGCCCGGATGCTGTTCGCGGGTAACGGTGCTGATGAACTGCAGCTTGTGGGCAACTTCAGCCAGGTACTCGCGCTGGGGCAACTCGGCGAGCAGTTGCTGGTAGGCCAGCTCCTTGGCCTCGCGCACGCTGTAGACCAGGATGATCCGCTCGAATTTCTCCCAGACTTCGAAGTCCTGCAGGATCGACAGGAATGGCGCAATACCAGTGCCTGTGGATAACAGCCAGAGGTCACGCCCATCGACGAAACGGTCCAGGGTCAGGTAACCGAAGGCCTGGCGATCCACCATCAGGCTGTCGCCCACTTCCAGGCGACTCAATTCACTGGTGAACTCCCCACCGGGTACCACGATGGAAAAGAACTCGAGAAACTCATCGAACGGCGAAGACACCATGGAGTAGGCGCGCCACACCGTAGTGCCATCGGCCTTGGCCACCCCGAGGCGGGCGAACTGGCCGGAACGGAAGCGAAAACCCGGGTCCCGGGTGGTGCGCAGGGTGAACAGGCTGGGGGTCAACGGCTGGACATCGAGCAGGGTCTGGCGGGTGTACTTTTCTTCACTGGCAGTCATGACGAACTCCACAAAACCGATGCTCCTAGTGTCCCGCAAAGCGCCTTGCAGAAACACCGGCGGTTTGTAGTGGCATAGACCACGGGCAATCCTCGGCGAAAAACCGTAAAATCGCCGCACCTCACACAGCCGCCTGCGCTGCCCAACAGCGCTGTCCAAAGGCTCCTGTCAGCCTCCATGTCGCGCCGACAGGTTTTCACCGCTTATCCAGAGTTTGCCCCATGCCCCTGCTTGCCAGCCCCTTCGCCCAGCTCGACCTGATCCGCCAGCCCGAACAGCAGAACGAGCCGCTGCAAGCCTTCGACGCGGCAGACGAATACCTGCTCAACCACCTGGCCGAGCAGCAACCGGCCGAGGAGAGCCGCGTGCTGGTGCTCAACGACAGCTTCGGGGCCCTGGCCGCGAGCCTGCTGGGCAAGGTCCGGGTCACCAGCAGCGGTGATTCCTACCTCGGGGCCCTGGCACTGGAGAAGAACCTGGCACGCAACGGCCTGCCCTTCGATGCCCTGCGCGTGGTACCGGCCAGCGAGCCGCTGAATGGTCCTTTCGACCGGGTCCTGATCCGCGTGCCCAAGACCCTGGCGCTGCTGGAAGAACAACTGATCCGCCTGCAAGGCCAACTGGCGCCCGGGGCACAGGTGGTCGCCGCAGCCATGATCAAGCACCTGCCGCGGGCTGCCGGCGATCTGCTGGAGCGCTACGTCGGCCCGGTCCAGGCGTCGCTGGCGGTGAAGAAAGCCCGCCTGCTGATCGCCACCGTTGAGGCCAGGACGCCGCTGGCATCGCCCTACCCAACCCGCTATCGCCTGGACAAGCCGGCCATCGAGCTGCTCAACCACGCCAACGTGTTCTGCCGCGAAGGCCTGGATATCGGTACCCGTGCCTTCCTCCCGCACCTGCCACAGAACCTGGGCAATGCCCGGGTCGCTGACCTGGGCTGCGGTAACGGCGTACTGGCCATCGCCAGCGCCCTGGACAATCCACAAGCCCGCTACACCCTGGTGGATGAGTCGTTCATGGCCGTGCAGTCGGCCCGGGAGAACTGGCAGGCGCTGCTTGGCGAGCGCGAAGCCGTGATCCGTCCCGGCGACGGCCTGGCCGGCCAGGAGCCGCAATCCCTGGACGTGGTGCTGTGCAACCCGCCGTTCCACCAGCAGCAGGTGGTGGGCGACTTCCTTGCCTGGCGTATGTTCCAGCAAGCCCGGGAAGCCCTGGTGGTGGGCGGTGCGCTGTACATCGTCGGCAACCGCCACCTGGGCTATCACAGCAAGCTGGCCCGCTTGTTCCGCGGTGTTGAACAGGTGGCGGCCACACCCAAGTTCGTGATCCTCAAGGCCCGCAAGTAACCCCACCCTTCCCCGTGTAGGGGCGAAGCTTGCTCGCGATGAAGCCCCGCGAAATGCCTGCAGCACCGCGTTCTCGCTCATCGCGAGCCGAGCGGCTGCTCCTGCACAGAAAAGACGCAGCAAGCCCAGGTCAAAAAAAACCCTCCAATGGAGGGTTATAAACCGCGCCGCAAGACACGGGATGGGATGAGCGGTGATGAAAATCAGTGCGTGGTCAGGCCCGCGGCGTTCATGAACATGCGCATCAGGCTGGCCACCAGGAACAGGGCCAGGACGCTACCGCCCCAGATCATGGCCAGCCAACCCAGGCGCTGCCAGAGCGGCTTCTTCTCGGCTTCTTCGATTTCCTGCAATGAATGTTTACCAGCCATCATCGAATGCTCCTTTCAAAAGGGAGGCGATGGCGCCTGCAAGGGCGCCATCGCGAGCAAGCTTCGCTCCTCTCGAGGAGCGGTGCCTGGCTAGTGATAGCCGTCCTCGTGGGTGACCTTGCCGCGGAACACGTAGTAGCTCCAGAAGGTGTATCCCAGGATGAACGGAATGATGAACAAGGTGCCCACCAGCATGAAGCCCTGGCTCTGCGGCGGTGCGGCGGCGTCCCAGATGGAGATCGACGGCGGCACGATGTTCGGCCACAAGCTGATGCCCAGGCCGCTGTAGCCGAGGAAGATCAGTACCAGGGTCAGCAGGAACGGCGTGTAGTGAGCGTTGCGCGCCACGGCCCGGAGCAGCCCGTACAGGGTCACCAGCACCAGGATCGGCACCGGCAGGAACCAGAACAGGTTCGGCAGGGTGAACCAGCGCGCGGCGATCTCGGCATGGGCCAGGGGCGTCCAGATACTGACCACGCCGATCACCGCCAGCAGGACGAAGGCCAACGGCCGCGCCAGGTCGTGCATCTGCAGCTGCAGCTTGCCTTCGGTCTTCATGATCAGCCAGGTGCAACCGAGCAAGGCATAGGCCACCACCAGCGCCAGGCCGCAGAACAGGGTGAAGGGCGTCAGCCAGTCCATCGAGCCGCCGGCGAACTGGCGGTTGACCACTGGCAGGCCATCGATGAAAGCCCCCAGGGCCACGCCCTGGAAGAAGGTGGCCGCCGCGGAGCCGCCGATAAAGGCCTTGTCCCAGATATGGCGCTTGGCTTCCTTGGCCTTGAAGCGGAACTCGAAAGCCACGCCACGGAAGATCAGCCCCACCAGCATCAGGATCAGCGGCATGTACAGCGCCGAGAGCACCACCGAGTAGGCCAGCGGGAAGGCGCCGAACAGCGCCGCCCCGCCCAGTACCAGCCAGGTCTCGTTGCCGTCCCAGACCGGGGCGACGGTGTTCATCATTACGTCACGGTCGCGGCTGTCCTTGACGAACGGGAAGAGAATCCCGATCCCCAGGTCGAACCCGTCCATGACCACGTACATCATGATGCCGAAGATGATAATCACGGCCCAGAGCAGCGGAAGATCGATACCCATGACTCAATTCCCCTTGTTCAGGCTGGTGCTGTGGTCGTCATCGTCGGCCGCGGAGAGCGGACGGGCCGGCGTGCGTTTGCGGCCAGGGCCACCGTGGCTGGTCTCGGCGCCTTCGTTGGTCACAGGTCCCTTGCGTACCAGGCGCATCATGTAGCCGATACCCACACCGAACAGCGCGAAATACACCACCACGAACAACGCCAGGGTGATGCTCATCTGCACCAGGCTATGCCCGGAAGATGCATCGGCGGTGCGCATCAGGCCGTAGACCACCCAGGGCTGGCGACCGATCTCGGTGGTGAACCAGCCCGCGAGGATCGCGATCAGGCCGGACGGTCCCATCCACAACGCCAGGTACAGGAACGGCCGCGAGGTGTAGAGGTTGTCACGCTTGCGCAGCCAGAGGCTCCACAGGCCGGTGAAGATCATCAGCATGCCCAGGCCGACCATGATCCGGAACGACCAGAAGACGATGGTCGAGTTGGGCCGGTCCTCGGGCGGGAACTCCTTGAGCGCCGGCACCTGCTTGTCCAGGGAGTGGGTGAGGATCAGGCTGCCCAGGTAAGGGATTTCCACGGCGAACTTGGTTTTCTCGGCCTTCATGTCCGGCCAGCCGAAGAGAATCAGCGGGGTCGGCTCATTGCCGACGTTTTCCCAGTGGCCTTCGATGGCGGCAATCTTCGCCGGCTGGTGCTTGAGGGTGTTGAGGCCATGGAAGTCGCCGATCACAGCCTGTACCGGAGCCACGATCAGGGCCATCCACATGGCCATGGAGAGCATGCGCCGGATCGCCGGGTTGTCCCGCCCGCGCAGCAAGTGCCAGGCCGCCGAGGAGCCGACGAAGAACGCCGTGGCCACGAACGCGGCAACGGCCATGTGCGCCAGGCGATAGGGGAAGGACGGGTTGAAGATCACTGCCAGCCAATCCACCGGGATCACCTGGCCATTGACGATTTCATAGCCCTGTGGAGTCTGCATCCAGCTGTTGGACGAGAGGATCCAGAAAGTCGAGATCAGGGTGCCGATAGCCACCATGACCGTGGAGAAGAAGTGCAGCTTGCGCCCGACCTTGTTCCAGCCGAACAGCATCACCCCAAGGAAGCCGGCCTCCAGGAAGAACGCCGTCAGCACCTCGTAGGTGAGCAAGGGGCCGGTGACAGACCCGGCAAAATCGGAGAATCGGCTCCAGTTGGTGCCGAACTGGTAGGCCATCACCAGGCCGGACACCACGCCCATGCCGAAGTTGACGGCGAAGATCTTCGACCAGAAGTGGTAGAGATCGCGGTAGGTATCGTCGTGGGTCTTGAGCCACAAGCCCTCGAGCACCGCCAGGTAGCTCGCCAGGCCGATGGTGATCGCCGGGAACAGGATGTGGAACGAGATGGTGAACGCGAACTGGATTCGGGCGAGATCAAGAGCCTCTAAACCGAACATAAGCTTTCCTCTGTCAGGTAATACCGGCTGCCGGCCAGAGGCCTGCACCCACTGCCCCCACGGATATGGAGTGCGGCGAATTCGGATTCGTTCTTTTTAAACCATCGCTACGCAGGGATTCTGGCCTCGCGGCCGCCACACCAATCCTCGAAAAAGGCCTTGATCTGGATCAATCAACGTTAAAAGAGTAGTCCTAAATTCGCTGCGCAACTGTGTGGTTATTTGCCGCGTGACAGCTTGCCTCACCCTCTCAAGACCGGGGTTTCCCGACGCTTCTCCAGCACACATCATCCCTGTAGCCGCTGCTGAGCCCGCGAAGCTGCGACAAGGTCCGCAGGACCTTCGGTGTCCAACCGATCAGCCGGAACCTGCGCCGCGGCAACAGGGACTCTCATCGAAAAAAGGAGCCAGGAACGAGATAGATGCGCGGCTAACGATTTCCCCTAGACCGCAACTATTGGTTACATCTTGGTGGTAACCTCGCTGCACTCCCCGCTCAGATTTGCCTGCCGATGCCCAGCCCAGAACCTTTGCTGCTCCGTCACCACCGCCCGTTCATCGCTTTCTGGATAGCCCGGATCTTCACCGCCAGTGGCTTCCAGATGCTCACTGTGGCCATTGGCTGGAATCTTTACCAACTGACCGGAAACGTCCTCGACCTGGGCCTGGTGGGGCTGGTGGAGTTCGCCCCACGGGTGCTGTTCATGCTGCACACCGGGCACGTGGCCGACCGCTACGACCGGCGCCGCGTGGCCGCCATCTGCCAGTCGCTGCAAGCCTTGATCGCCCTGTCCCTGGCCATCGGCAGCCTGACCGACAGCGTCACCCGGGAAATGATCTTCATCCTGGCCTTCCTGCTCGGGGGCGCGCGCTCCTTCGAGATGCCCACCACCCAGGCCCTGCTGCCAAGCATCGTGCCCGCCGCGCTGTTTCCCCGGGCAGTGGCCGCCGCGCAATCCGCCCAACAGTCGGCCACCATCGTCGCCCCGGCCCTGGGCGGCTTGCTCTATGCCTTCGGCAGCGCCTGGGTCTATGGCCCGACCGTGATCCTGTACGTGATCGCCTGCCTGTTGATGCTCAACCTGCCTGCCCGCCAGGCCGCCCTGAACAAAAGCAAGGCCACCCTCGACTCGCTGCTGGCAGGCATTCGCTTCATCCGCAGCCGCCCGGATATCCTCGGGGCCATTTCCCTGGACCTGTTCGCCGTATTGCTCGGTGGCGCCACCGCGCTGTTGCCGGTGTTCGCCAAGGACATCCTGCTGACCGGCCCCTGGGGCCTGGGCCTGCTGCGCTCGGCGCCGGCGGTGGGTGCCTTGCTGATGTCGCTGTGGCTGGCGCGCTTCAGTGTCGAGCGCAAGGTCGGACGGGTGATGTTCACCGCCGTCGGGGTGTTCGGCGTGGCGACCATCGCCTTCGGCCTGTCCACCTCGTTCTGGTTCTCTTTGGCAGTGCTGGTGGTATTGGGCGCGGCGGACATGATCAGCATGGTGATCCGCGCCTCCTTCGTACAACTGGAAACCCCGGATGAAATGCGCGGTCGGGTCAGCGCGGTGAACGGCCTGTTCATCGGCGCCTCGAACCAGCTGGGGGAGTTCGAGTCCGGGCTAACGGCCCACTGGTTCGGCACCGTGCCGGCGGTGGTGCTGGGCGGGGTCGGTACGCTGGTGGTGACCGGGACCTGGATCAAGCTGTTCCCGACCCTGGCCAGGCGCGACCGGATGCACGAGCCGCAAACGGAGCCAACCCGGGCAGGTTAGGTGACTGAGCCAGCCGATCTGAACCTGCCCGGCTGGAGTACGCCGGAACAGACAAGGCCCGGATCGGGTTGGCAGCCAAGGCCAAATGCAATACCTGGAGCCCACCATCGAGCCCGTCGTCGGCTGCGACCTACTTGATGTAGATCTGCGCACTCATGGTGTTGCCCGGCGCATTGATCGAGGTGTTGGTGAAACGGAAGGTGCCTTCCTGCTTGTCGGCCAGGTCGAAGATATAGAGGTAGCCGGCGGTGATCCCACCGGTCTCGCAGGGCACATAGGTGGAGCCGTCTTCGCACACCGGGGTCCGGGTCCCGTCGACCTCCAGGCCGTCCAGGGTCACGTAGGGCTCGCGGCCGTAGCCGATCTCCAGCACGTAGACCTTGATGCCCGGCCCGTGATGCTCGCACTGGGTCCGCTCGCGACCGTCGGAGACATCCTCCAGCCCGCAGGCTGGCGACAGCACCTTGAGGATTTCCACCTGGCTCAAGGGCGGAGCCGAGCGGGCCATGGCCGAGCTGGCGAACCAACAGGCCGCGGCTCCCAGCAGCGCCAAGGCGGTCATTTTCACTGTACTGCGCATAAATCCCCCCTCGAAATCAGGCCGCAGTATGCGCTACTTGCCAGCCCGGCAAAACATCGACGACGATCGCAGCCATTGGCCCACGCTGCTGGTATGATGCGCGGCTTTTCCCGACCCAAGGCAAATCCACAGGCGCATCAGGCAGTCTGTGCTTTGCTGTTGGAGTCGATACATTCACGGCGCCTGGCGGCGCCACGGGGAGCAGACATGCTGGAAAGGCTGTTTCAACTCAAGGCACACAACACCAACGTGCGCACCGAGATACTTGCGGGCGTTACCACCTTCCTGGCCATGGCCTACATTCTTTTCGTCAACCCGAGCATCCTCGGCGAGACCGGCATGGACAAAGGCGCGGTGTTCGTTGCCACCTGCCTGGCGGCGGCCATCGGCTCCACCGTCATGGGCGTGATCGCCAACTACCCGATCGCCCTGGCACCCGGCATGGGCCTGAACGCCTTCTTCACCTACACCGTGGTCCTGCACATGGGCCATACCTGGCAAGTGGCGCTGGGTGCGGTGTTCATCTCGGCGGTGCTGTTCTTCCTGTTGTCGATCTTCCGCATCCGCGAATGGATCATCAACAGCATCCCCCTGCCCCTGCGCTCGGCGATTGCCGCCGGTATCGGCCTGTTCCTGGCGCTGATCGCCCTGCATAACGCGCAGATCGTGGTGGGCAACGAGTCGACCCTGGTCGGCCTGGGCGACCTGAGCAAACCGGCCCCTATCCTCGCGGCCCTGGGTTTTGCCCTGATCGTCGCCCTGGAAGCCCTGAAAGTGCGTGGCGCGGTGCTGATCGGCATCCTCGCGGTGACCGTGGTGTCCATCCTGCTGGGCGTTACTCCGTTCGGCGGAGTGACCTCAATGCCTCCGTCCCTGGCCCCAACCTTCCTGCAACTGGACATCAAGGGCGCCCTGGACATCGGCCTGATCAGCGTGATCTTCGCCTTCCTGTTCGTCGACCTGTTCGACAACTCCGGCACCCTGATCGGCGTGGCCAAGCGCGCCGGCCTGATGGGCAAGGACGGCCACATGCCGAAAATGGGCCGGGCCCTGATCGCCGACAGCACCGCGGCCATGGCCGGTTCCCTGCTGGGCACCTCGACCACCACCAGCTACATCGAATCCGCAGCAGGCGTGAGCGCTGGCGGCCGCACCGGCCTGACCGCCATCGTGGTGGCGATCATGTTCCTGCTGGCACTGTTCTTCTCGCCGCTGGCGGCCAGCGTTCCAGCCTTCGCCACCGCACCGGCACTGCTGTTCGTCGCCGTGCTGATGACCTCGGGCCTGGCGGAAATCGACTGGGAAGACATCACGGTCGCCGCTCCCGTGGTGGTCACCGCCCTGGCCATGCCGTTCACCTATTCCATCGCCAATGGCATCGCCTTCGGTTTCATTGCCTGGACCGTGATCAAGCTACTGTCGGGCCGTGCCCGTGAGCTGAACGCGCCCCTGGTGATCCTGTCGATCCTGTTCGTGATCAAGCTGGGCTACCCCGCATGACTTTCGACGCCGCAAGCTACAACACCCAGTTGCAGGAAAAGGTCACGCGCTTGCGTGGCCTGCTGGCCCCCTTCGATGCGCCCGAGCCCCAGGTCTTCGACTCGCCGCTGCAGAACTTCCGCCTGCGCGCCGAGTTCCGCCTGTGGCGCGAAGCGGGCGAGCGCCACTACGCGATGTTCTCCCAGGAGGACAAGCGCACGCCGATCCTGATCGAGCAGTTCCCCATCGCCAGCCAGCGCATCAACCAGTTGATGCCGCAGCTCAAGGCCGCCTGGCAAGCCAGCCACGCCCTGAGCCACAAGCTGTTCCAGGTGGAGTTCCTCACCACCCTGGCCGGCGATGCGATGATCACCCTGTGCTACCACCGCCCGCTGGACGAGCACTGGCACCAGGCCGCGAGCCAGCTGGCCGCCGAGCTGAAAGTCAGCGTGATCGGCCGCTCCAAGGGCAAGCGTGAAGTCATCGGCCAGGACTACGTGGTGGAACGCCTGGAAGTCGGTGGTCGCAGCTTCAGCTACCGCCAGCCCGAAGGCGCCTTCACCCAGCCCAACGGCACGGTGAACCAGAAGATGCTCGACTGGGCCTATGCCGCCCTGGGCGAACGCCAGGATGACCTGCTGGAGCTGTACTGCGGCAACGGCAACTTCACCCTGCCCCTGGCCACCCGGGTGCGCAAGGTGCTGGCCACCGAGATCAGCAAGACCTCGGTCAACGCCGCCCTGAGCAACCTCAGCGAAAACGCCGTGGACAACGTCACCCTGGTGCGCCTGTCCGCCGAGGAGTTGACCGAGGCCCTCAATGAAGTGCGGCCGTTCCGCCGCCTGCAAGGGGTGGACCTGAAGAGCTACGCGTTCGGCAGCGTGTTCGTCGACCCGCCACGGGCCGGCATGGACCCGGACACCTGCGAGCTGACCCGGCGCTTCGACAACATCCTGTACATCTCCTGCAACCCGGAAACCCTGGCGGCCAACATTGCCCAGTTGCACGACACCCACCGGATCGAGCGCTGCGCGCTGTTCGACCAGTTCCCCTGGACCCACCACATGGAATCCGGGGTCCTGCTGACCCGCCGCTGATCCATAGCCCCACCAACGGCCGTCCTCGTGACGGCCGTTTTCATTCTGTCAGCGGCCGTCATTGAAGGCCCTGCGGGCCTTGTCGCAGCCTCGCGGGCTCGTCAGCGGCTACAGGGTCGGGTGGAAGTAGTCGGCCAGTTGCACCATGTCCTGCTCGTTGAGCAGGCCAGCCTGGTACTTGAGCTGGATACGCGCCAGCAGGTAGGCATGCCGGGCATCGGCCAGGTCGCGGCGGGCGCTGAACAGTTGCTGCTCGGCGTCCAGCACATCGAGGTTGACCCGTTCACCACCGCGCACGCTTTTCTGGGTCGCGGCCACCAGGGCCTGGGCCGAGTCCACCGCCATCTCATAGGCCTGGACCCTCGCTGCGGCACTGGTATTGAGGTTGAACTGCTTGCGCAGTTCGTTAAGGGTAGTGGCCGTTTGCGCATCCAGCTCGTACTGCGCCTGGGACAGCTGGCTGGCCGCCTGGCGGGTCGAGGCCGACACCGAGCCTCCGGCGAACAGCGGCAGGCTGACCTGGATACCGACCGTGTTGGTGTCGTACTGCTGGTTGTAGGAGCTCTCGGAGTCGGAGCGGGTCTGGCGGCTGCTGGCGTACAGGCTGACCTTGGGCAGGTGCCCGGCACGCTTGCGCTCCACCTCATACTCAGCCGCCCGCAGGGCCTGCTGCTGGGAGGCCAGCTGCGGGTTGTTGGCCATGGCCAGCTCACGCCAGGTCTCGAAGCGGTTGGGCAGCAACGGCCGGATCTGGAACTGGCGGACCAGTGGGTCCAGCTCGTCGATCTGCAACGGCTCGCCAACGATGGCCTGCAACTCGCGCAGGGCGGCATCCTGCTGGTCCCGCGCCTCGATTTCCTCGGCCAGTGCCAGGCTCAGGCGGGCCTGGGTTTCCAGCGCATCGGTCCGGGTACCTTCACCACTCTTGAGCAACCGTTGGTTGAGCTGCAAGCGCTCGGCAAAGGCGCGCTTCTGCGCGCCACTCAACTCGATACGCTCCTGGGCCAGCAATGCCTGGCTATAGGCACCCAGCAGGCGTACGGCCAACTCCTGGCTCTTGCTGCGAAAGCGCTCGTCGGCGAACAGTGCCTGGGCCGCGCCCTGACGAAAGCGCGCATAGGCTTCGTAGTCCAGCAAGGGTTGCTGTAAGGTCAGCGTCGATGCGTAGCTGCGATAGTCACGGTTGCTGGTGAGATCACCACGCAGGGTTTCCTGGGTCACCTGCGAGCGGTTGCGCGAATTGTTGTAGTTCCAGGACAGGCTCGGCAGCAGCCCGGCCCGACCAATGGCGCGATTCTCCTCCCCGGCATCGCGCTCCTTGATCGCCGCCTGGAAGGTCGGGTCATTGCGCAAGGCCAGGTCGTAGGCTGCCAGCAGCCCCAGCGCCCGGACTTCAGGCGCCAGCAGCAACCCCAGCAGGAGCAGGTATCGTCCAGCGCGGCTCATTCTTCCACCAGCGCCATGTGGCTACGGTCCAGCAAGGGCTTGAACAGGTAGTTGAGCATCGAGCGTTCGCCGGTACGGACAAAGGCTTCCACCGGCATCCCCGGGCGAACCTGCAGGCCTTGCAACTGCTGCATGCCCTGGCTGCTGACCGTGGCGCGCAAGGTGTAGTAAGGCTCCTCGGTACGCTCATCCACCTGGCGATCGGCGGACACCAGGGTCACCTCCCCCGCCACCCTTGGCGTGGTGCTCTGGTTGAACGCCGGGAACATCAATTCCACCGCCAGCCCCGGATGCACCTTGTCGATCAGTTGCACCGGTACCCGCGCCTCCACCAGCAGCGGTTCGTCCTGGGGCACAATGTCCATCAACGGCTGGCCCGGCTTGATCACCCCGCCCTCGGTATACACCTCAAGGCCCACCACTACGCCGGCAGCCGGCGCCCGGACCAGGCTGTTGGCCAGGTCGAACTCCGCGGAGGCCAGCCGATTGCGCAAGTCCTCGGTGCGGATACGGGTATCGGCCAACTGGCTGCGCAGGTCTTTCTGGAAGTCCTCGCCGACCTGGCGGATGCGCAGGCGCAGTTCGAGGATCTGGCGCTGCAGCAAACCGATCCGGCCAAAGTCTTCTGCGATCGCCCCCTCGACCTGGGCATACAAACGCTCGCTGTCCAGCAGCCGGTTACGCGGGATATAGCCATCCCGGGCCAGCTCGCGCAAACCTTGCAGCTGCTCGTTCAAGGCTTGGCGCTGCTGCACCTTGCTGGCCTGGGAATCCCGGGTACCGCGCAGCTGCGCCTCGGAGCCGGCGATGGTTTCGGCAATCCCCTGCTGCTCCATGGCCAGGGCCTGGCGCCGGCTGTCGAACAACTGCCGTTGCAGGGTCAGGCTGGCGGCTACTTCCGGCTCGCCCGCCAAGGCCAGTAGCTGGGGGTCGAAGGTGATCTGGGGCGTACCCTCGCGCTCGGCGTTGAGGCGCGCCTCGCTGGCCAGGGACCCCAGGTACTGGCTGCGCAAGGACTGCATCTGGGCACGCAACGGGGTTTCGTTGAGCCGCAGCAGGACTTGCCCGGCACCGACCCGCTGCCCCTCCTTGACCTCGATGCGCTCGACGATCCCGCCGCTCTGGTGCTGTACGGTCTTGCGATGCCCCGAGACCATGACCTTGCCCGACACCGCCACCCCCTTGTCCAGGGGCGCCAGTGCGGCCCAGCCGAGGAAACCGACGAAACCGGCCAGCACCAACAGCCAACCCAGCCGGGAGTATTTCCTGTCGTCCAGCACCAGCACCTTGCCGGCCACCAAGGGTTCGCCTGCGCTGGCATGGCCTGTGGATAACGCTGCCTTCATGCTTTTCTACCTTCCCCGCCGGCCATGCCCAGGCGATAACTCATGTTCAGATTGGCCACCGGATTGCTCACAGGTGACGCCGGTGGGGCGGCCTTGGCCTTGTGGCTGGCTTCCAGCACCCGGGCGGTAGGGCCGAATGCTTGCAACTGCCCCTCGCGCAGGATCATCAACTGGTCGGTCAGGGTCAGCACATTGGGTTTATGGGTGATCAGCACCAGGGTCCGGCGCAACTGCTTGAGCTGGGCGATGGCTTGCAACAGTGCCTGCTCGCCGGCCTCATCCAGATTGGAGTTGGGCTCATCGAGCACGATCAATGCCGGCAAGCCGTACAAGGCACGGGCCAGGCCGATACGCTGGCGCTGCCCCCCGGACAGGCCGGCTCCCCCTTCACCCAAACGCGTGTCGTAGCCCTGGGGCATCTGCAGGATCAGTTCATGCACCCCGGCCATCTGCGCCGCTTGCAGTACCTGGTCCGAGTCCACCTGGGCAAACCGTGCGATGTTTTCGGCAATGCTGCCGGCGAACAGCTGGATGTCCTGGGGCAGGTAGCCGATATGCGGGCCCAGTTGCCGCTTGTCCCATTGAGCGAGGTCCGCACCATCCAGGCGCACCTTGCCGGTCAGCGGCGTCCAGGCCCCGACCAGCAAGCGGGCCAACGTGGATTTACCGCAACCAGAGGGGCCGATCACCCCCAGGACCTGGCCTGCCGCCAGGGTGAACCCGAGGTTGGCCAGGGCCGGGCGCCGTCGCCCCGGGGCACAGGCGCTCAACTGCTCGATATCCAGTTGCCCCTTGGGTGCCGGCAGGCTCATGCGCACGGGGCGCGGCGGATTTTCCTGCAGCAACTGCGCCAGCCGTTCGTAGGCCAAGCGCGCCGAGCTCCACTGCTTCCATACCGCAATCAACTGATCGATGGGGCTGAGCACCCGGCCCATCAGGATCGAGCCGGCGATCATCATCCCCGGAGTGATCTGCCCCTGCACCGCCAGCCAGGCACCCAGGCCCAGGACCAGGGATTGCAAGGCCATGCGCACGCCCTTGGACCAGGCACTGATGGTCGCGGTCTTGGCGCTGGCCAGGTTCTGCTGGGCAAGAAACGCCTGGTGCCCGGCAAACCAGCGCTCGCGCAAGGCCGCGAGCATCCCCATGGCCTCGATGGCATCGGCGTTGCGCAGGTTGGCCGAAGCCTGCTGGCTGGTCAGGATGGACAACTGGCTGGCCTCGGCCAACGGTGCCTGGCAGATACGCTGGTTGATCCAGGCCAGCGCCACCAGCAGCAGCGCGCCGCCCAGGGCCAGCAACCCGAGCCAGGGATGAAACAGGAAGATCACCAGCAGGTACACCGGGAACCACGGGGCATCGAAGAAGGCGAACAAGGCGTTGCCGGTGGCGAATTGGCGCAGCGCCGTCAGGTCGTTCAGCGCCTGCCCGGCCGCCTGCGGGCTGCCCTTGAGCTGGGCCTCGAACGCCGCATCGTACACCCGCTGGTTCAAGCGCATGTCCATCTGCGTACCGAGGTGGATCACCACCTGGCTGCGCACCCACTCCAACGCCCCCATCAAGCCGAACAGGCCGAGGATCATCAGCGTCAGCATCAGCAGGGTCATCTGATTGCCCGAAGCCAATACCCGGTCATAGACCTGCAGCATGTACAGGGCCGGCGCCAGCATCAGCAGGTTGATCACTGCCGAGAACAGGCCAATGTTGAAAAAGCCGCTCTTGTAGGCCGCCAGGGCCGCCAGCGTCTCGGAAGCGGCAAGTGAGTTCGGCCTGCTCATCCAGATGTCCTGTGGAAAGTTAAAGGAGAGGTGGCCCTCCACCCCGACAGGATGGAGCGGCAAGAGGCGCGCCCGGTACGTTGACAGGCACCGCGGCGCTCCCCAGAATTTGCCACCGCCGTCGCCCTGGCCTTCGAAAACTCGGGCGACGACGGTGAGTTGAAACAGCGAATGGAGGAGCGATCCTGCATTCGCTTTTTTATTGCCTCAGGCCTGCACTCAGGCCGCCAGCGCCCAGTCGTGGGCCACATCCTGTACACCCACCAGGCCGATATCGGCGGCAGCAGGTAGCGGATTGGCATGGGCAACACCGGCCGCTGCCAGGTCGTCGAACGTCGAGTTCACCGACAGGTTCGGGTTGATCGCCTTGAGCAGCGCATCGATTTCGCCTGCCAGTGCCGAGCTGTCGCCGCTCATCAGGCCATAGACCACCTTGTGCACCTCACCCGCACGGCCCTCTTCGCGCAGGCTGTTCAGGCCCAGGTTGGCGAAGCTGACTTCCTGGCTGACCAGGCTGTAGTTGCTGCCCGAGCCACCGGCAAGGGTGTCGCCCAGGGAGACTTTATCCAGCGAGCCCCACAGGGTATGGCTCGGGTTGTTGAACAGGGTGTAGTGCAGGTTGCCATCGGCCACGAAGGCGGCATCGCTGGCCGTGCTCTTGATGGCGTATTGGGTGCCGTCGAACGGCCCCGGGTTGAAGCCTCCGGTGTTGGTGCCGTCCACCACCTGGCCCGGACGATGGTTGACGTCGCCGAAGTAGGCCGACCAGTCGTTCAGGTATTGCGCGACAGTGTTACCGCCATAGGTAGCGCTGTAAGAGATCGAAATGCTCATGCAAAACTCCAATACATAGGTGGGTCATGTCCGCAGCACGCCTGTGCCTGCTGCGGTTTTGCCCGTCACTGGGCAAAAGCGGTCAGAACTGATATTCCACGGTGCCTTGCAGGGTGCGGCCACGGCCGAGGGTGAAGGCCAGGACATCGCCAAGGGGAACCAGGTAGGCGCGATCGGTGACGTTCTCCATGGCCAGGCGCAAGGTCAGCTCCTGGGTGGCCCGGTAGCTGCCATAGAGGTCGTAGACGGTGTAGGGCTTCCAGTCGGCCGGATAGACGCCCGACCGGCTGACCGTCATGTTGGCCGAGTCGGAGATCGAGTAGCCGGCGCTGTATCGGGCGCGGGCGCCGATATCCAGCCTGCGGTCGAAAAAGCGCGCGCCCAGGGTCAAGGTGCCGCGATCCATGGGCATATGCTCGGCCGAACCCAGGATGGCAGCCTTGCATTGGGTGGCGTTGTTGGCGGCGTCATCGGGGCGCATGCCGGTAACGACCGCCCGGCGCCCGGTACCGCTCTTCACCGGCTGGGTCACGCCGCCCAGCCATGCGGTCTTCATGCAGAAATCGTTGTCGCCGATCATGCGGGTGTAGTTCAACTGGCCATAGGCCCCGCCGGTGTCATAGTCGAGTTGGTATTCGATGCCCTTGAACCGGGTGCCGCTCATGTCGTTGACATAGGCGCTGTTGCCGATACCGGCCATGCCATAGCCCGGAGGCTGGACGCCCATGGCCATGTAGATGAAGTCATCGACCCGGGTATCGAAGTAGGCCACCTTGACCCCGAGGCGGTCGTCGTCGAACCAGAGGTTTTCCTTGAAGATGTTGAACCCCGCCTCCCAGGTGGTGGAACGCTCAGGCTTGAGGAACGGATTGGGGTACATGCTTTCCGAGCCACCGCCATGGGGGCGACCGGTGATCATGGTTTCGGTCACCGCTGGCGGGCGCCAGCCCTTGCCGTAGCTGGCGAACAATTGCAGCCATTCCACCCCTGGCTTGACCGACAGGCCGAAGGTCGGCGAGAACCGCCCTTCCTGGTCGTCGATGTCGTAGGCCACGGGCACCGAGACTTGCTGCGGCGTCTTGCCAATCACGAAGGTCCGGGTATTGATCCCGGTTTCACCGCGCAACCGATAACGGTCATAGCGCAAGCCCGCGTTGAGGTTCAGCCAACCGTCATAGTCGTAGTCCAGGCGGGTGAACAGGCTGCCCAGGGCCCGGTCGCCCTCGGGCGTCATGCTGGCCGCGGGCGAGGCACTGACCGCCGAGCCCTTGGGGACTGGCTGGCTGGAGTCCGGGCGAACCTTGTCGTAGAAAAACTCCAGGCCGTAGTTGGCCTTGACCGTGGAGCGCTCGCTCAGGGCGAAGGTCGAGGTGTTCTGTGCCTGGGCGCCATAGGTATCGGTCTGGTAGGTGATCGAGTAGCCAGGATTGATACCGCGCTGCAAGGTGCTCTGGTCGTTGCGATTATCGACGTAGTACAACTTGGCCTTGAAGTCGATCAGCGGGTTGTCCGGCGCGTAGCTGTAGTCGAGGCCAAAGTTCTGCGAGCGCACGTCGCTGCTGCCGAGCTTCTCCCACAGCTGGCCGGTTTTCTCGACGTTCATCATGTTGGCATCGTCGTAGTCGACCTGGGTGCTCAGGTAGCTCAGTTGCAGGCGCTGGTCCTCGGGCAGGTTGAGTCCCAGCTTGGCCAGGCGCGAGCGCATCACCGAGCCGGAGTAGGCAACCGGGGAGTTCTTGACCCGCTCGCTGACCGCCGGGTTCTTCGCGGCGCCGGTGCGCAACTCGCCGATACCGCCCTTGGTTCCAGGATCGTAATCACCCAGGTGGCGTTCGCTGGCCGCCAGCAGCATGTCCCAGGCCTGCGTGCCGATGGCGAAGGCCGAGCTGCCAATGAAGTGAGTACCGTTGCGGCGTCCACCCAGGCCGCTGGTCACACGGATCCGACCGCCGATTTCCTGACCGGGCTTGAGCAGGTCACGGGCATCGAGGGTGCGAAAGTTGGCGACCCCGCCGATCACCCCGGCACCGCCCATGGTCGAAGTGGCGCCCTTCTCCACCACGACTTCGGACAACAGCTCAGGGTCGATGTAGAGGGTGCCGTTGCGTTGCTGGTGGCCGCTTTGCTGATAGTTCTGGCGCATGCCGTCCACCGACATGTTGACCCGGCCGTAGTCCTGGATCCCGCGGATGTTCACCGACAACCCCGGATCCTGCTGGCTGACTGCCGAGTACACCCCGGAGGTCTCCTCCAGCATGTCGGCCGCGTGCCGGGGCGGGTTGCGATCGAGTTGTTCGCGAGTGACCTGGCTCACCGAGCGTGGCGCGGTATAGGTCCAGTCACGCGGGTGGCCTTCGAGGTGGCCGGAGATCGTCGTGGGAGACAGGGCCAGGGCGCCATCCTGCAAGGTCTCGACCCGGGTCAGGGTTACCTGGCGCTCACTGGTGAAGCGATACGTTACTGGCGCACTGCCCAGCAACCTCGCCAAACCATCCTCGGCGCTGTAGCGCCCCTTGAGCGACGAACTCTGCAAGCCATGCAGGCGCTGGCTGTCGAACAATACTTGCACCCCTGCCTGCTCGGCAAAGGCCAGTACGGCGGTACCGAGGGCCTGGGCGGGAATATCGAAATCCAGCCCGTGCTGGCGCTGCGTACCCTGCGCAACGGCGCCCACGACTTCCGCCGCCTGCAATACGCCGCTACCCGCCAACAGTCCCGCCACACCCAGGTGAATGGCCAGGGCCAAACGACTTGCGGCGTGAACTCCAGTGCGACTGCCTACCCTCATGTCCGTCATTCCTGCGCTGGCTATTTTTATTGATGCGAATGCATCTCAGTTAGCTAGACGTGCCACGCAGGAAAACTCAGTAAGGTTTTTTCCAAAAAATTTCAGAAATGTCAGGAAAGCTCCGCCAGCCCTAGTAAATCAGGCTGACGCCGGGCAGATCCAAACGCTGCATTTTCAGCTCCTGGGTCAGGCTGGTCAGGGCCGCATCCAGCATGTCCAGGTGGAATACCCCGCTGACCTGACGCTGGGCCAGGGCATCGTTGGCCAGTACCACCCGCCCGGGACGATAGTGGTTGAGGCGCTCGATCACCGCCGCCAGGGGCTGTCGGTCGAACACCAGGACCCCACGACGCCAACTGGTGGCCCGTTGCAGGTCGAGTCCGTCCAGGGCCACCACTCCCGAGTTCGAATCGTAGCGAGCACTCTGCCCCTCCTGCAGCACCTGCTCGCGGGCCCCTTGCCGCGCGGGATCATCCAGGCTCACCGCGACACTGTGCTGCAAGACGCCGACCCAGGCCTGCCCCGGGCCTTCCCGACCGACCACAAAGCGGGTGCCCAGGGCCCGGGCCTGACCACCTGAACTGCGCACCACAAAGGGACGTGTCTCGTCACCAGCCATCGGTGCGACATCGAATATCGCAGACCCTGCCAGCAGATCGACTTGCCGTTGGCTGGTGCTGAAATCAACCCGAATGGCACTGGTGGAGTCCAGTTCTACCTGGCTGCCGTCGGCCAATCGCACCGTACGCACCTCACCTTTGCCAGTCAGGTAGTCAGCCTCGAGGTACAGCAAGGCCTGGGGACCTTGTAGCCAGCCCAGGGCCAACGCCATGACCAGCATCGCGGCACTGGCGGCCCTCAGGATTCTGCGACGACGCGGCGGTCGCCGTGCAGCGCCTTTCGCTTGCCTGGCCCGGTGCAGCAATGGCGCGGTGCCCGTCGGCGCAGGCTCCAGGTGCAACGCTCCAAGGGCGTCCCACGTGCGCTGGGCGAACGCCAGGGCTTCGGGATGGCGAGGGTCGGCGGCCTGCCAGCGGGCAAGCTCGACCTGCTCGGCAGCGCTGAGCTCGCGTGCCTGCAAACGCACGGCCCAGTCGGCGGCGGCCTCGGTAATACTGTGCTCTTGCGAACCCTGGCTATTCACGTGTGAATCTCGATTTCTCGTTATGTATAAGCAGTGACGTCTGACCCCGGGATTTACGGTAATTCACTCGTCGGCTGGCCGCTCGTCATTGGCCTGCAGGCGCTGCATCACATAGGCCAAGGCCTTGGACAGGTGCTTTTGCACCGAGCTGTCGGAAATATCCAGGTGCCGGGCCACCTCGGCGTGGGTCATGCCTTCCATGCGGTTCAGGCGAAAGATTTCCCGAGTGCGTTCGGGCAATTCGGCCACTGCCTGTTTCAATGCCTTGCGCTGCTGCTGCGCCATCGCCTGAGCCTCCAGCCCGAGGCTTTCATCTTCGATCTCGGCCAGCATTTCATGAGGTACGGTTTCGGTCTTGCGCCGCGCCTCCTGCCGGACATGGTCGATCAGAAGATTGTTCGCCGTGCGGTAGAGATACCCCTGGGAGTTGTCGATGGGTTCGCCACGCGTCTGCTCAGCCAGCCGCAGGAAGCTCTCCTGCACCAGGTCAGCCGCCAACTGAGGGTCCCGTACTCGACGCGCCAGATAACCACGCAAGGTGGCGGCATGCTTGAGGAACAGTCCCTTGAGATCCACGTCCGACAAACCGACTCCCTGGAACATGAAGGAAATTTCCGGGCATCTTACGGCTAGTCGAGAATGATTTTCAATTAACAAGCGCGTTGTCGCCGCCCTGCACCCAGGGTACGAGCGACGACAGCGGCTACCGGCTCATTCGCCCTTGAGTTGCAAACGCGACAGCAGGCCGATCAGCAATACGTTGAAGAGAATCATCAGCAGGCTGCCGAAAATGCCTATCACGTTGATCACCTGGGTCGGCAACCAGTCGAACAGACTCACGCCGGCAAGGGACAGCAGGCGTTCGCCAAACCAGAATGAGTCGACCACGATCATCAGGATCAGGATGATTTTCAGCGTTGGGACGGGGTTGCCCATGGTGCCTTCCTTGTCGAGGGAGAATGTCGCAGGAGCCGGTTGGATTCGGCTCGCGATGGCGATCTTAAGGGGCTTGCCATCGGCCTGCCAGCCCCTGCTGCCGAGTCAGGCTTGCAGGTAGCGCAGCACCGATTCGCAGATCATTTCCCGATGCCGTTGCTTGACGGTTTCATCGGGCAGATCGACCTGGAAGATCTCGCCAAAGGTGTGGCGATTCGAAACCCGATAAAAACAGAACGAACTGATCAACAGGTGGACATCCAGGGAGTCCAGGCCAGGGCGGAACAGCCCCTGTTTCACACCGCGCTCGAGGATCTCGTCCAGGGAGTGGAGGACGTTGTCTTTCATCGCCCTGATCACGCCGGACTGCTTCACGTACTCGGCGTTGTGGATATTCTCGATGCTGACGATCCGCACGAAATCGCCGTGGAGATCGAGATGATCGAAGGTGAATTCCACCAGGCGGCGAATAGCTTCCCGAGGGCCCAGTTCTGCCAGGTTCAAGCGACTCTCGATGTGGCGGATGTCGCCGTAGATTTTTTCCAGGACCTCGACATACAGCTGTTCCTTGCTGCCGAAGTAGTAATAGATCATGCGTTTGGAGGTGTGGGTACGCTCGGCGATAGCGTCTACTCGTGCTCCGGACAATCCCTGCTGCACGAACTCGACGATGGCCTCTTGCAGGATGTTCTCGCGGGTTTTTTCCGGGTTGTTCTTGCGACTCTTGCGTGGCTCGAAAACAGGCTCGCCAGGGGCGATTGAGCATTCATTGGTTATTGTCATTCTAGGTTCACGGCCGTCACTCACAAGCGGCCGATTATGGGCCGCTGCCTGTCGCGAAGAAAGCGCAGAGGAGGCCGTTAGTGCCCTCGGTTACAGATCTTCTACAACTTGGGGCACCTGGCTTGCCAAGGGCTCTCATCGATCGCCGGGAGCGGCTCGTGGCCGTGGCGGTAACAGCCAATCAGGCCAGCCTAGAAATCGAAGAACACCGTCTCGCCTTCGCCCTGGATGCGGATATCGAATCGATAGGCTCGTCCCCCCTCCACCTCACAGGGCTGGGCCAGCAGGGTCTCCCGGCGTTGCGGCTGCTCGATCAGGCCCAGCACCGGACACAGGCTGTTGGCCTGCGCTTCATCGGCGAAGTACAGCCGGGTCTGCAAATGGATATTGATCCCCCGGGCGAACAGCGCCAGGTTGATGTGCGGTGCCATGGGCAGGCCGGCGGCATTGTTCACCACCCCAGGCTTGATCGTGTGCACGGCCCACTCCCCGGTATCCAAGGCAGTGGCAGAGCGACCGAAGCAATTGAAGGGTTTTTCCGTATCCACCAGCGAATCGTAGAAGCCTTCGTGGTTGGCCTGCCAGAACTCCAGGAACGCATCGCGTACCAGGTGTCCGTTGCCATCGTAGACACGACCAAACAGCAGGATGTGTTCACCGGGGGCGTCGGGCCGAGCCATCCGCTCGCTGATTTCCTCGGGCCGTACGGGATTGCCCGCAGCCGCCAGGGCCAGGCCGATATGCACATAGGGACCGGCAGTTTGCGAAGGGGTTTCAGGCAGCAGTTGAACAGGCATGGCAGGCTCCTCAGCAGTTCTCGAAATGGGTCCGGCGCTGGCCGCGCAACACGATGTCGAAGCGATAGGCCAGGCAATCCATGGGGTTGGCAGCGCCCATGTCCAAGCGTGCGATCAGGCTCTGCACAGCCGCCGGATCGGCGATGGACTTGACGATGGGGCACAGCGGGATCAACGGGTCCCCCTCGAAATACAGTTGGGTAACCAGCCGCGTGGCGATTGACGGCCCGCTGATGGAAAAGTGGATGTGCGCCGGGCGCCAGTCGTTGGGACCATTGCGCCATGGATAGGGGCCGGGCTTGATGGTGCGAAAGCTGTAGTAGCCGTCTCGGTCGGTGAGCGTACGCCCAACGCCACCGAAGTTCGGGTCCAGGGGCGCCAGGTAGCGGTCGTTCTTGTGCCGATAGCGGCCTCCGGCATTGGCCTGCCACATTTCCACCAGGGTATGGGGCACCGGCTGGCCGTATTGGTCGCAGACCCGCCCGGCGACGATGATCCGCTCCCCCACCGGCAAGCCGCCGTTGTCGAAGTTGCGCAGCAAGTCGTTGTCCAGGCGAGCGATACGCAGGTGAGAGAAATCCGGCCCCGTGGTTTCACTCAGCGATTGGGGAATGCTCACCAGCGCCTGGCGTGGCGAACGGGCAACCGAGGTCTTGTAGTCGGGCGTCAAGGCCTTGGGGTGCCAGTTACGGTCGCGAATCACGAAGCGACGGCTGTCATCGGACATGTCGGTCTCCTGTTGTTTGAATGTGTGGAGCGCAGCCCACGAAGTTTCAAACAGGCCAGGAGGATGGAAAACTGAAAAACCACCCCACATCCATAACCATATGGTTAAGGATAATGCCCCTCGCGATAGGCCTGCCCCACTTCTCGCAGCACCTCCACCGTCCATTGCGCCGCCAGGGGCAAGGCCAGGCTGGCATTGCTGGATATCCCCACCGAGCCACCGGGTTCGCGCAGTCCCAGGTCCAGTTCCAGCAAGTCACCGCTGGCCAGGTCCAGGCGCACGGCATCCAGCGGCGCGATCCACAGGGCATCACTGGACAGGGTGTAGCGCCGGCTCAAGGCCAGCGACAAAGTCTCCAGGCGCTGTTGTGCCTGGCGGATGCCGCACTGCACGAACAGGCTGTCGGCGTGCTTGCGGATGCTGGTGCCAGCCAGCGGCAGGACCAGGGGATAGGCGCTGACCGTGGCCCGATCCAGAGCCTTCGCCGCCAGGGGGTGCCCGGGCCGGACCACCAGGGTCATGGATTCACTGTACAGGTGCTCGAAGCTCAGGCCCTGGATCTCCGGGCTCTCGGTCATGCGCCCCACCACCAGGTCCAGGTCGCCGACCCGCAACTGCGAAAGCAGATAGGCGCTGGGGCCCGTCACTACGCTGATCGTCAATGCAGCATGCCGCTGGTGCAGGCGGCGCAGCACCTCAGGCAACAGCAGGCTTTCCACGGTGGACAGCACCCCGATGCGCACTACCTTTGCTGCGTGCTCGCCACCGCGCAAGCTGCTCACCCCTTCGCGCAAGGCCTGCACCGAAGGCCCGGCGTACCGCAGGAAGGCCCTCCCGGCGTCAGTCAGGCTGAGCCCGGCCTTGCTGCGGACAAACAGTTGGGTGTCCAGCAGCACCTCCAGCTCCTTGAGGGTCTTGGACATCGCGGGCTGGCTCACCGCCAGCACATCGGCGGCCCGAGCCAGGCTGCCCTGGCGAGCCATTTCAAGAAAACCCACCAGGTGACGGAATTTGATGCGGGTATCGATGTTCAATAGGGAGCCCCAAATGGTGTCTGGAACGAATCGGTCCGGCACCAGGCCATGGTAGCGTGGGCAAAAATCCCTGACGACCGGACTGGCGCCGGCTCGAGCCACCAGCAACACTGACCAGCAGAAAGAACGAGGACTCCCCCATGCTTTGGAAAAAAGGCCGGCGCAGCGACAACGTCGTGGATGTACGAGATGACAGCAGCGGCGGTGGAGGCGGCGGTGGCTTGCGCTTCGGTGGTGGCAAGGGATTGAGCCTGACGGCGATCGTGCTGATCGTCGGCATCGGCTGGGCCACCGGCCAGGACCCCATGCAGATCCTCGGGCAACTGCTCAGCCAGGGCGGTGGCCAGGTCTCGGCGCCGGCCACCACCCAGCAACGCAAGGCGCCACCGGCCAACGACGAACAGGCGGAGTTCGTCCGTGCGATCCTCGGCGACACCGAAGACACCTGGGGCCAGATCTTCCAGCAGGCCGGCCGCCAGTACCAGGCGCCCAAGCTGATCCTGTTCCGGGGCCGGGTCAACTCCGCCTGCGGCGCCGCGACCTCCGCCAGCGGCCCCTTCTACTGCCCTGCCGATCGCCAGGTGTACCTGGACATGGACTTCTTCCGGGAGATGGCCCAGCGTTTTTCCGCCGCGGGCGACTTTGCCCAGGCCTACGTGATCGCCCATGAGGTGGGCCACCACGTACAGACGCTGCTCGGGGTCTCGGCCAAGATGCAGGCGGCCCGCCAGCAGGGTCGGCAGATGGAAGGTGATGGCGGCCTGCTGGTACGCCAGGAACTGCAGGCCGACTGCCTGGCCGGGGTCTGGGCCTACCACGCCCAGAAACGCCTGAACTGGCTGGAACCCGGCGACGTGGAGGAAGCCCTGAACGCCGCCAACGCCATCGGCGACGACCGCCTGCAGCAGCAGGGCCAGGGCCGCGTGGTACCGGATTCCTTCACCCACGGCACCTCGGCCCAGCGAGTGCGCTGGTTCAAGACTGGCTTCAGCCAGGGCCAGGTCGGCCAGTGCGACACCTTCGCCGCCAAGAGCCTGTAGATGCGCCGCCTGCTCGCTGCACTGCTGTGCCTGGGTAGCCTCGGCGCCCAGGCCGGCGAGCATGGGGTCAAGGTCATCAGCCCCGGACGACTGGAACTGCCAGCCGGTGAGCTGGCCCTGGGCCTGAGCCAGGACTGGCGCCAGCCACTGCCGCAAGTGCAGCGGGTGCTGATCATCGTCCATGGCCGGCTGCGCAATGCCCAGACTTATCTGCACAGCGGCGAGACCGCCGCCAGGCAGGCCGGCAAAGACACCACGACGCTGGTGATCGCGCCGCAGTTCCTCAATCAGGATGACATTGCCCGCCATCACCTTCCCGACAGCCTGCTGCGCTGGCAAGGCAACGCCTGGATGGCGGGCGAACCTGCCGTCGGTCCCCATGCCTTGAGCTCCTATGCCGCGCTGGACGCCATCCTCCTGCGCCTGGGCGAGCGCCAGCGCTTTCCCGCCCTCAAGGAAATCGTGGTTGCCGGTCATTCCGGCGGTGCCCAAGTAGTACAGCGCTATGCCCTGACCTCAGGCAAACATGCCGAACTGCAACAGGCAGGGGTCGGACTGCGCTTCGTGATCGCCAACCCTTCGTCCTATGCCTACTTCGATGCCTGGCGCCCGGTTGCCTTCGACCCCGCCACCTGCCCGGGCTTCAATCGCTGGAAATATGGCCTGGAGCAGCGCCCCGCCTACGCCGCCCGACCATCATCGCAACAGTTGGAACGCAGCTATGCCAGGCGCGACATTACCTATCTGTTGGGGCAACAGGACACCGATCCCCAGCACCCGGCCCTGGACAAGAGTTGCGCCGCCCAGGCCCAGGGAGCCTATCGACTGGTGCGCGGGCACAATTACTTCGACTACCTGCGCAAGCGCCATCCCCAGGGCTTGCACCAGCGCCTGGTAGAAGTGCCCGGGGTCGGGCATGACGGGGACAAGATGTTCACCTCTGCCGAAGGCCAGGCGGCGCTGTTCAGGTAGAACGGCTACCGCCTGCGGCACCAGGCATTCAGGGCTGGAGCAGGCGATGCAAGTGCGCGCAATCGCGTGCATGCCAGTCGGTCAGTTCCGGCCAGGGGTTGTCCGGCAGGTTCACCAACACTGTGCGGGTACCGGCTGCGCGCCCACAGTCCAGGTCGAAACGATAGTCGCCGACCATCACCATGCGCTGCGGAGCCACGTTCCAGGCCTGGGCGAGCTTGAGCAAGCCACCGGGATGGGGTTTGGGCGCTGCTTCGTCGCGACCCAGCACATCGGCCTCGGCAAAGCAGTCAGCCAGGCCGATGGCCTGCAACGTCACATGGGCCAGCTCCCGGGCATTGCGGGTGAGAATGCCCAGGCGATAACCACGCCCGGCCAGGTCCCGCACCAGCTCCACCGCGCCCGGCGCCGGACGCGAGCCCAGGGCCAGTTCCCGCTCATGCTCCAGCAGCCAGGCATGCTTGGCTGCGGACTCATCCGCTGGCAGGGCTGCCAGATGCGTGAGGATGTCCGCGTCTGCCGGGATCGACAACGCCTGGCGGATCGCCGCGAAGTCATGCACGGCAATGGTCAGGGTGCCGTCCATGTCGAACACCCAATGCTCGATATCCGAAAGGCTCATGCCCAGTCCTTGCGATGCCGGATCAACCCTTCCTGGGTCACCGAGGCGACCAACTGGCCGGCGCGGTTGAACACGCTGCCGCGCGAAAAGCCCCGGGAGTTGCCAGCCCACGGGCTATCCATGGCGTACAGCAGCCAATCGTCGGCCCGCAGGTCGGCATGGAACCACAGGGCGTGATCGAGGCTGGCCACCTGCATGTCCTTCTGCCAGACCGACTTGCCATGGGGCAGCAACGAAGTGACCAGCAGGCCGAAGTCCGAGGCATAGGCCAGCAGGTATTTATGCAACGCCGGGTTGTCGGCCAGGGTGCCGTCGGCGCGGAACCAGACGTACTTCACCGGGTCCATCGGCTGTGGGTTGTAGGGGTCCCTCTCGGTCACCGGGCGCACTTCGATGGGCTTGGGGCACAGCAGCTTTTCACGCATGTGCTCGGGAATCAGGTGCGCGCGCTGGGTGGCGATCTCCAGCTCCGAGGGCAGGTTTTCCGGGCCGACCACCTGGGGCATGCTGCTCTGGTGCTCGAAGCCCTGCTCGTCGTACTGGAACGAAGCGCTGCAGGTGAAGATCGGATGGCCCTTCTGGATCGCCGTCACCCGCCGGGTGCTGAAGCTGCCGCCATCGCGGACCCGGTCTACCTGGTAGACCACCGGCAGAGCAGCATCTCCCGGACGCAGGAAGTAGCCGTGCATGGAATGTACGTGGCGCGCCTCCTCTACCGTCTGGCTGGCGGCGGACAAGGATTGGCCAAGTACCTGGCCACCGAACAGCTGGCGAAAACCCAGGTCCTGGCTACGACCGCGAAACAGGTTTTCCTCGATCGGTTCCAGGGTCAAAAGATCGACCAGATCATCCAGCACATGACTCATTCAGACTCTCCTCACACAGAGCAAAACCGCGCAATCTCGGCTGCGGCGGTCAAATCAATCGGGGGCAAGCAACCTCATCGGCACATTCTAAACGTGCGCGATTGCTATCCATGCAAGGTTTCCAACCATTGTTCACGGGTGATGCGGTACAGCACATGCTCGCGCAATGGGTGATCGTCGGCGAGCTTGGGATGTTCGAAATCCCCCTGGACGGCGTGCTGCATGCCGATGGCCTGCATCACTTTCTGCGACGGCAGGTTGGTCCGGGTGGTGAAGGCTACCACCTCGTCCAGGGCCAGGTGCTCGAAAGCGCAGCGTAAGGCTGTCCAGGCCGCCTCACTGGCATAACCCAGCCCCCAATGCTCACGGGCCAGGCGCCAGCCGATCTCCACCGCCGGAGTGAAAGGCGCGTCGAAACCCACCACGCCCAGGCCGGTAAAACCGATGAAGGCGCCGTTGTCCTTGCGCTCCAGGGCCCAGGTGCCAAAACCATGCTCGGCAAAATGCCCACGTATGCGGCCGATCAGGGCGGCACTTTCCAGGCGGCTCAAGGGCGCCGGAAAATAACGCATGACCTGGGGATCGGCACACATCGCCGCAAAAGCCTGCAAGTCATCGTCACGCCATTGGCGCAGCAACAGGCGCGCGCTTTCCAGTTGCAGTATCGGCTCCATCGGTGCCCTCCGTTTTCATGGGTGCAAGTCTACATCGCTGGTAGGATCCTTCACGGGTTCCTCTAAGAAAATGCCATGACACTGCCGCTGATCTACCACGACGACTACAGCCCGGAATTTCCCCCAGAACATCGCTTTCCCATGGACAAGTTCCGTCTGCTGCGCGACCACCTGGTGGACAGCGGCCTGGCTCGCGACGCCGATCTGCTACGGCCGCAGTTGTGCCCGGCCGAGGTGCTGGCCCTGGCCCACGACCGCGGCTACATCGAACGCTATATGAATGGCGAGTTGTCCCGGGAAGACCAGCGCCGCCTGGGGCTGCCGTGGAGCGAAGCCCTGGCCCGACGCACCGTGCGCGCTGTCGGCGGGTCGCTGCTGGCTGCCGAGCAGGCGCTGGAACATGGCCTGGCCTGCCACCTGGCGGGCGGCACCCACCACGCCCACTACGACTATCCAGCAGGGTTCTGCATCTTCAATGACCTGGCGGTGATCAGCCATTACCTGCTGGAAAGTGGACGCGTGGGCCGAGTGCTGATTTTCGACTGCGACGTCCACAAGGGCGACGGCACCGCGCGGATCCTGCGGCATACCACCGATGCAGTAACGGTCTCGCTGCACTGCGAAAAGAACTTCCCCGTACGCAAGGCCCAAAGCGACTGGGACATTCCCCTGGCCATGGGCATGGGCGATGCCGAGTACCTGGAGGTGGTGGACGATGCCCTGAACTACCTGCTGCCGCTCTACCAACCCGACCTGGTGCTGTATGACGCCGGGGTCGACGTGCATCAGGACGATGCCCTGGGCTACCTCAAGCTCACCGATGCTGGCGTCGCCGAGCGCGATGAGCGAGTCATGCGCCATTGCCTGGGTCGCGACATTCCGGTGATGGGCGTGATCGGTGGCGGCTACAGCAAGGACCGCCAGGCCCTGGCCCGGCGCCATGGCATCCTGCATCACAGCGCCCAGCGAGTCTGGGAGTCGTCCGGCTGCTACTGAGCCCCTGGCCTGATTACCCACATCCACTGTGGAACCGCTTGTGGATAACCTGGGAGAAAGCCTCTGCAGCCCTTGTGCCACGAGGGCTACGGCCTATCGTCTGTTTTTTGACCAGTGACATCGGGGTGTCATGTTGCTGTGGATCGCTTACCCCCAATAGCTGTGGAATGGCTTGTGGATAACCTGCGCGAAACTCTCTACAGCCCTTTATTTTAAAGGGCTACAGCGCGATGTCTGTTTTTTGAGCAGCATTCGCCAGCGCTCAGCCGGCGATCCGGTGTTTACCCCCAATCGCTGTGGAACCGCCTGTGGACAACCTGCGTGAAAGTCTCTGAAGCCCTTGCAGTCAAAGGCCTCCAGACAATCGGACATTTTTTGACCAGGTTCATCATGGCGTCATTTTCCCATGGGTCGCTTACCCCCAATAGCTGTGGAGCCGCCTGTGGACAACCTGCGCGAAAGTCCATCCAGCCCACGGTTTATAAGGCCCGCAGCCCCATGCTCAGTTTTTGACCAGGCATCATCGGGTCAGCAAGGCACTCGCACCTCGGGTAGAATGCCCGGCCTATTCCTCCAGCCCATCCTTGCCATGACCTCATCGACCTCCCCCACGCCCCACCACGTCGCGATTATCGGCGGTGGCCCTGCCGGCCTGATGGCCGCCGAGGTCCTGAGTCAGGCAGGCGTGCGGGTCGATCTGTACGACGGCATGCCATCAGTGGGGCGAAAATTCCTCCTGGCCGGGGTCGGTGGCATGAACATCACCCACTCCGAGGCCTATCCGGCCTTCCTCTCCCGCTACGCGGAACGGGCACCGCAAATCGCCCCGCTGCTGCGCGAGTTCGGCGCCGAGGCGCTGTGCCAATGGATTCACGGGTTGGGTATCGACACCTTTGTCGGCAGCTCCGGCCGGGTCTTCCCCACGGATATGAAAGCCGCCCCACTGCTGCGTGCCTGGCTCAAGCGCCTGCGCGATGCTGGAGTGGTTATCCACACCCGTCATCGCTGGCTGGGCTGGAATGCCGATGGCAGCCTGCGCATCCAGCACCCGGCGGGTGAAAGTACGGTCCAGGCCGACGCGACCTTGCTGGCGCTGGGCGGTGGCAGTTGGGCACGCCTGGGGTCAGATGGCGCCTGGTTGCCGCTACTGGAACAACACGGGGTCCGGGTAGCGCCCCTGCAGCCGAGCAATTGCGGTTTCGAGGTCAGTGCCTGGAGCGAGTTGCTGCGCAGCAAGTTCGCCGGTGCGCCATTGAAGAACGTAGCCATCGGCCTGGACGACGACGTACCAAGGCTGGGGGAATGCGTAATCACCGCCAGTGGCATCGAGGGCAGCCTGGTCTACGCCCTCTCGGCATCGATCCGCGAAGCGATCAACCAGCACGGCCAGGGCACGATCCATATCGACCTGTTGCCCGGCAAGCCCCGGGACAAGGTCCAGGCGGCGCTGGCCAAGCCACGCGGGTCACGCTCCATGGCCAAGCACTTGCAGGGCCAACTGGGCATCGAGGGCGTAAAGGCTGCTCTGCTGCGAGAGCTGGCGCCCGCCGAGGCCTTCGACGACCCGGCCCGCCTGGCCGCCGCGATCAAGGCCCTGCCGCTGGTGCTGGTGAAGGCCCGTCCACTGGACGAAGCCATCAGCAGCGCCGGTGGTGTGTGCTTCGAGGCATTGGATGAGCGGCTGATGATCCAGCAGCGACCGGGGCTGTTCTGTGCCGGAGAGATGCTCGACTGGGAAGCGCCCACCGGTGGCTACTTGCTCACCGCCTGCTTCGCCAGCGGACGCCGGGCCGGGCGCGGCATCCTCCAATGGCTCGCCGAACGCCGCCAGTCCTAGGCCGGATACCAGGAGCGGCCAGGTTGAACCGGCCGCTCGCAACGTGTCGTGGTGCTTATGGCTTGCGCTTGCGCGGCCCGGTATTGAAGGCCGGTACCTTGCGCACCGGTTTCACCGCAGGCTCTGCGGCCACTTCCCCGCTATCGACCCAACGTCCCAGGTTGCGCTTGCCGGCGCCACCGGCGGCCTTGGGCTTCTTCGGTTTCTTCGGCTTCTTCACCACCTGGCCACTGGCGTCGGTCTCGGGCACTCGGTGCTCGGGCTCGAAATCCTGCTCTTCATGGCGCTTGAGGGTCTGGCGGGTCAGCATTTCGATTGCCGAGAGCAGGTTGACCTCGTCGGCGCAGACCAGGGAAATCGCCTCGCCGGTGGAACCGGCACGCCCGGTGCGGCCGATGCGGTGGACATAGTCCTCGGCCACGATTGGCAGGTCGAAGTTGACCACCAGCGGCAGGTCCTCGATGTCCAGGCCGCGGGCTGCCACGTCAGTGGCCACCAGGATCTGGACCTCGCCCAGCTTGAACCGATCCAGGGCGCGCTGACGCGTGGCTTGGGGCTTGTCGCCGTGGATACCGTCGGCATTCACGCCCTGGCCCTGGAGCTTCTCGACCAGGGCATCCACGCCGTTGCGGGTCTTGGCGAACACCAGCACCTGCTTCCAGCGGTTCTTGCGCAGCAGGTGGCTGAACAGCTCCGGCTTGCGCTTCTTGTCCACTGGCACCACCCATTGCTTGACCGTGCTGGCGGCAACGTTGCGCGGGCTGACTTCGATGCTCAATGGGTCGTTGAGCATCTGCCCGGCCAACAGGCGGATGGCATCGGAAAAGGTTGCGGAAAACAGCAAGGTCTGGCGCTTTTTCGGCAGGGCGGCGTAGATGCTCTTGAGCTCCTCGGAGAACCCCAGGTCGAGCATGCGATCGGCCTCATCCAGCACCAGTGTCTGCAACTGGCTGAACTTCACCGCGTTCTGCCGGAACAGGTCCAGCAGGCGGCCAGGGGTCGCCACCAGCAGGTCGACACCCTTGCGCAGCTTCATCATCTGCGGGTTGATGCTGACTCCGCCATACACCGCGTAGGTGCGCAGCGGCAGGTGCTCGGCGTACTGGCGCACGCTGTCATGGACCTGCTCGGCCAGCTCGCGGGTCGGCACCAGGATCAGTGCCCGCACCGAGTTGCTGTCGACCTTCGGGCCTTCCAGGGTCAGCAATTGCAACAGCGGCAGGGCGAAGCCGGCGGTCTTGCCGGTGCCGGTCTGGGCTGCGGCCATCAGGTCGCGACCGGCCAGCACTGCCGGAACCGCCTGGGCCTGCACCGGGGTCGGGGTCTGGTAGCCAAGAGGTTCAAGGGCGCGCAGCAAGGGTTCGATCAGGCCGAGAGTGGCGAATGTCATGGGGATACCGTAGGAAAAAGTCAGCACAGGAATGCAATGGGCGGCAGTTTACCCTAATTCACAGCCCCACTTACGGACCATGCCCGCCGGCCCGGGAGCGTGTATGCTCGCCCCCAGCTGGCCCAAAAGAATGCACCGTGCGCCCCGCACCGGGTATCTTCACGGCCTTCCCCCCTTCAAGGAGTCTCACCTCGTATGGACCACGAAAATCCGTTCCAGCCCCCCGCTGCCGAACTGCGGACCGCACCGACCGCCGATCAGAACCTGCGCCTCTACAGTGTCGCGGCCATCGGCCTGAGCACCTTCATCGGCACCTCCATGGCGGGTGCCTATTTCATCAGCCAAAACCTCAAGGCACTGGGGCGCGAGGCCGAGGTGAAGAAGGTCTGGGGCATGGGTATCGGCGTCTTCCTGGCCATGACCCTGGCAGGTTTTTTCCTTCCAGAGAACATTCCCGCTGTGGTCTTCATCCTGCCGCAGATCTATGGGATGAACGCCTACGCACGCCAACTGTTCGGCCCCCAGGTGATAGAACACAAGACCAACGGGGGGCCCTTCGTTTCGTTATGGCGCGTGGCGGGAATCAGCCTGCTGTTTGCCCTGGCCCTGGCGGCGGTGTTCTTGATAGTAGCGCTGCTTATCGGCCTCGAGTGATGCTTTCACGCTGAAACCACTACGCCGGGCAATGCCCGGCGTTCTTTGTCCATGGAGTCCCAATGCGCAATATCGCCCTGTCCGCACGGATGCTCGCGGGCCTGTCGCTGGCCCTGTTCCTCCCCCTTGCCGGTGCTGCCGAACTCACCGCTTTGCGTGAAATCACTGTGGCAGATGCCAGCGGCCAACGCCCCCTGCATGTCGCCCTCTGGTACCCCACCGAAACAACGGCTCCGCTGCTGATATCCGCAGAGAACCCGGTCTTCCAGGGCCTGCCCGCCATCAAGGATGCCTCGCCTACCGCCGCGGCCCACCCATTGGTGGTCCTGTCCCACGGCTATCGGGGCAGCTGGCGCAACCTCAGCTGGCTGGTACCGAGCCTGGTCAGCCGGGGATACGTGGTCGCAGCTCCTGACCACCCTGGCACCACGACCTTCGACCGACGCCCGGCAGAAGCGGCGAAGCTCTGGGAGCGTCCCCACGATGTAAGCCGGGTCATAGATGCGCTGAGCGCAGACCCGTCCCTGGCGGGCACGGTCGACCCACAACGTATCGCCGCCATCGGCCATTCCCTGGGTGGCTGGACAGTCACCGCGCTGGCCGGCGGGCGCTACAGTCCGCAACGCTTCCTCGAGCAGTGCCGGCAGCATCCCAACCCACGCCTGTGCGGGCTGGCTCCGGAACTGGGCATCGCAACGGACAACCAAGGTCCGCTAAGTGCCGATCTGCGAGACCCGCGAATCAAGGCCGTGGTGTCACTGGACCCGGGGCTGCTCCGCGGATTTACCCCAGAGAGCCTGGCAGCGGTGCAAACGCCGACCTTGATCCTGGGCGCCGGGGTGAACATTGCCGGCATGCCGGTGGAACAGGAGTCGGGTTATCTGCAAGCCCACCTGCCGCCGGCCACCTCCAGCTTGTTGGTGGTAGCCGATGCCAGCCATTTCAGCTTCATGCAACTCTGCAAGCCAGGAGCCACGGCCTTGCTCAGGGAGGATGACCCCGAGGATGAAATCATCTGCCGGGACGGTGACAAGCGCAGCCGTGAAGCGATCCACCAGCAAGCGGCCCAGGTCATCGACGGTTTTCTCGAGCGCAACCTGGCCAGCCAGGCACCGGGAAGCTGATCAGGCAGCCTCTTTCTGGACTACAGCCTTAGGCTTGCGCCATTGCGGCAGGCCGATCAACACCACGGCGCTGATGATCACCAGCATCGCCAGCGCCTCTTCCAAGCCGATGCTCTCGCCGACGAAGACGATACCCAGCAACACCGCCACCGCGGGGTTGACGTAGGCATAGCTGGTGGCCGCTGCCGGGCGTACGTGCTTGAGCAGGTACATGTAGGCATTGAAGGCGATGATCGAACCGAAGCCTGCCAGGTAGGCCAGCGCCAGCCAGCCCTCCAGGGCCGGCATGGCTTCCAGGCGCTCGCCGCGCAGCAAGCTGCCCAGCAGCAGCACCACACCACCGACGAGCATTTCCGCGGCGCTGGCCATGGCGCCCTGGGGCAGAGGCAAGTGCTTGCTCCAGACCGAACCGAAGGCCCAGGCCGCTGCGGCGAACAACAGCAGGGCCGCGCCCAAGGGACTCGATTGCAGGTTGGACCCCAGGTTGAGCATGCCGATGCCGATCATCCCGAGGATGATGCCGGCCCACTCCAGGCGGGTGTTGCGGGTGCCCCAGAAGTAACCGCAGAGCAAGGTGAACAACGGCACCGTGGCCACCGCCAGGGCCGCGACTCCGGAAGCCACGCCCAGGTGCTCGGCGACCGTCACCGCACCGTTGCCGAAACTCAGCAGCAGGATGCCGATGATCCCGGCGGCCTTCCATTGTGCCCAGGTGGGCGCCGGGACCCCACGCCAGCGCAGGAAGGCATACATCAGGCTGCCGGCGAGCACGAAGCGGATACCGGCAAGCATCAAGGGTGGCCAGTATTCGACACCGATACGGATCACCAGGTAGGTCGACCCCCAGATCACGTAGAGGGCAAAGAATGCGGCGATCAACGGCAAAGGAAAGCGGCTTTGGCCAGGCATGGGGTACGACTCAGGAGGCAGGCAGGGAAGGCCCATTGTAGAAAGTCGAACGGGGTAAGCTTAAGTTACAAAACCTGTTTTTAAGAGCAGTACACTTTCAATAAAGTGGAGTTTTTACCTATATACCTTGCTTTCGAAAGCCAGGTTGTTTTGGAGCCTTCCATGGACAAGTATGACCGCATGCTCCTGGCCCAGCTGCTGGAAAACGGCCGGGCGAGTTATGCCGAGCTCGCGCGCAAGGTCAACCTCTCGGCACCTGCCGTGGCCGAGCGAGTCGCCAAGCTTGAAGCCAGCGGCGTGATCACCGGCTACCAGGCCAAGGTCGACATGAACAAGCTGGGGTTGCCGATCCAGTGCATCATCGAGCTGCGCCTGGCCCAGCACGGCAACCAGAAAAGCTATGAAGAACTGATCAAGATCCCACAACTCACCGAATGCCATCGGGTCACGGGGGATCCCTGCGTGATCATGCAGGCGGCCGTGGGCTCGATGCAGGAGCTGGAAGAGTTGATCAACCGCGTCGCCCAGTTCGGCTTCAGCAAGACCTCCATCGTGCTCTCCAGTGCCATCGAACGACGCCTGCCCCTGGGGCACCTGGACAGCAACGGTAAACCGTCCAGCTGATCCACCAACGGCTGCGTGAAAACCCACGGGGCCTTGCTTGAAGACTCCCCAGGCCCTGTCCGATGGCGCCCGCGGCGTGTCAGCGATGGCGCCGCAAGTGCTCGGGCACCTTGGCCGCGGGAACCTTCTGCAACTTGCACAAAAAATCGTGGGACAGCCGGTGCAGGCCGTGGGTATCGCGCAGTTCGCCCGCCAAGTGCACCAGCAGGTTGGCCGCCATCTCGGCGTCGGCCATGGCTCGGTGAGCCTGGCCGGTATGCGGCAGGCCGGCATAGGTGGTCAGGGTGCCGAGCTTGTGGTTCGGCGCAGCGGGCATCAGGCGCCGGGCCAACAGCAGGGAGCAGGCGAAGTTCTGCAACCGGGTGCGCCGGATCCGCCCCAATTCGAAATCCCAGAACTTCTGGTCGAAAGCCGCGTTGTGCGCCACCAGCGGTGTAGTGCCAACGAACTCGTTGACCTCGTTCATCACCTGCTCGGCCGGTGGTGCGCTACGCAGCATGGCATTGCTGATGCCCGTCAGTTGCTCGATGAAGGCCGGTACCCGCACGCCCGCGTTCATCAGGCTCTGGTAACGCTCGACGATGCGTCCCTGCTCGAGGATCACCACGGCGATCTCCGTGGCCCGACAACTGCTGCTCGGGGAAATCCCGGTGGTTTCAAAGTCGATGACGGCAATGCGTTCCAAACCTGTTTTGCTCCGTATGAATCTGTTTTCAGCTTTTGAGCAGCAAGGTGCCTTCGATCGGCACATAGCGAGTGGCGGCACGAATCAGCGAGTTGGCCGTCAATCCAGGCACCCCATAGGCCACCGCACTGACACCGTGCTTGTGGATGATGCGCTCGAGCAACAGGTCGAAATCGCCATCACCGGAAGCCAGCACCACTTCATCCACCTGCGCAGCGGCGTCCATGATGTCGATGGTGATGCCCACGTCCCAATCGCCTTTGGCCGAGCCGTCGCTGCGCTGGATATAGGGTTTGAGTTTTACCGTGAAGCCCAGGTTGCGCAGGATCTGCTGGAACTGCTGCTGCTTGCTGTCACCACGATCGATGGCATAGGCATAGGCCTGGACGATCTGCCCCTGCTTGCTGACATCCGCCCACAGGGCGGCGTAGTTGAAGTGGCAACCATAAGCCTGGCGCACGGTGTAGTAGAGATTCTGGACATCGGCGAACACAGCGATTTTTTTCACCGCTAATCCTCATGGCACAGCAGCGTGGGAGCTCGATCGGCACTCAGGGCCGCAAAAGTGGCCCAGTATGCCAGCGCCAGGGATTGTTCCGCGAATTATCGGCCCGGGGCGGGTCTGCGCCCCAGGTCGATGATGGATCAGACGAAGGAATCGTCGTCGGAGAAGAACGAGCTGTCGTCGTTGTCGTAGCCCGCGTCGCTGAAGCCGCCCTGGTCGTTGCCACCCCAGGAGTCGTTGTTGGCATAACGCTGCTCATCGTTGCCCCAGCCGCTGTTGTCACTGGCCGGTGCCGGTTCTTCCTTGATGACCTCGACGACTTCCTGAGGCTGCTGGTTGCTGTGGAACAGGCTGCTGATACCTTGGGCCAGCATCACGCCGCCGGCGACGCCCGCTGCGGTTTTCAGCGCACCCCCGAGGAAACTGCTGCCCGCTGCTGGCGCCTGTTGCGGGGCATAGTTCTGCTGGGGCGCAGCGCCGAACCCTTGCTGGGGTGCACCAAAGCCTGGCCGTGGTGGCTCGCGCCAGCCGCCACCGGAGGCGGGTGCCGGGTTCGCGGCCGGCGCCGGGGCCGGCTGCGACTCGCGGGAGCCCCCGAAGATACTCGACAGGAAGCCACCACTGGATGCGGGGGCCGGAGCTGCCTGGGACTTGGCCTGCTGCAAGTCGGCCTGCAGTTGCTGTACCTGCTGGGTCAATTGCTTGTTCTGTTCATCGAGGCTCTTGAGGGCAGCCTCCTGCACCAGGATCGCCTGGGTCATGAAATACCCGGCCGCAGGCTGGCGGGTCAGATGCTCCTTGATCCGCGCCTCGGCCTGGGCATCACGCGGGGCTGAATCCGTTTCGGCTTGCTGCAACCGTGAAAACAGTCCATCGATCAGGGTTTGCTCTTCGTTATTCATGGCGACCTCTTTAGATTGCCGGTAAAAATCCGCTCTACCGCCGGATGAGACGGCGTTACGCACCAGTTATGGGGCTGGCGCGCAGACTTTCAATGGTCTTTACGCAAGGTTTACGTTTGCTCCGCAGGGGGCGTGATCGGTTAAAGTGTCCAACCGCTTCGCCACTGCGACCCCATCGATGAATCCGTTAGATGTCCTGCGTGACTCCCTGTATTTCTTTCGACGCAACCTGGGGCGCATTGCCCAGTTGTGCCTGCCCCTGGTGATATTCGAGGCCTTGTTGCAGCAAGGCGTGGGACAGATCCTGGGCCCGAATGCCTTTCCCGGATACAGCGTGATCGTCGGCCTGCTGGTGTATCCGCTGTACACCGGCGCGCTGATCCTGCTCCTCGATGCCCGTACCCGTGGCGAATCGCCACGTACCCGTGACCTGCTGGCCATGAGCCTGAGCCTGTGGCCACGCTTCGCCCTGCTGACGGCGGTCAGTACCCTGCTGATCCTGCTGGGGCTGTCGCTGTATTTCCTGCCGGGCCTGTGGCTGATGGTGGTCCTGGCCTTCGCCGAGTACCTGCTGGTACTCAAGGGGGCATCGCCGCTGAATGCCATCACCGAAAGCTTTCGCCTGAGCCGCGGGCATTTCCTGCGTATCCTGGCGTGCATCCTGTGCGTGATGACCCCGCTCTGGCTGCTCAAGGGCATGAGCGAGGCCGCCTATCCAGACCCGACGCCGCTGCTATCGCTGACGCTCGACAGCGCCTACAGCTTCCTCCAGCTATTCACCAGCGTGGTGCTGTTTCGCCTGTTCATGCTGATCAGCCAGCAACCGGACAAACACTGAAGCCCCGGCGCGCCGCTCTACCCCTTGGGGGACGGCTGCGCACTCGGTTATGCTCGGACCCCATCCTGCAACGCCATAAGCCGAGCCGATGACCCGTCTATTGCGCATCACCCTGTTGAGCCTGCTGCTGATCAGCCTGGTGCTGGCCAGCCTGATCTACAGCCTGACCTGGCGTCCCGAGGCCAAGGAGACCCTGGCGGTATCCTGCAGCGCCAAGGCTGCGCCGCTGGTACCGGGGCAGGCGCTGAAGGTGATGACCTGGAACCTGCAATACCTGGCGGGCAAGCGCTACGTGTTCTGGAACGACCAGGCCCACGGCGAGGATGAGCGCCCGACCCAGGAAGACATGGCCTTCAGCCTGGATGAAGTCGCCCGGGTCATTCGCGACGAACAACCGGACCTGGTCCTGCTCCAGGAAGTGGACGACAACGCCAAGGCCAGTGCCTACCAGGACCAGCTCAAGCTCCTGCAGGAGCGTCTCGCCGACCTCTATCCCTGCAGCACCCAGGCCTATGACTGGAAGGCCGATTTCGTCCCCTCCCCGCACATCTTCGGCAGCGTCGGCCGAAAGCTGGCAACGCTCAGCCGCTACCAGATCGAACACGCCGAGCGCCTGCAATTGCCGCTACCGGCCAGCAACTTCATCAGCCGCCAGTTCCAACCCAGGGATGCCATGCTGCTGAGCTACCTCCCCCTGAGCGACGGCGGGCAAATGGCCGTGCTCAATACGCACCTGGAGCGTGCCGAACACCCTGGCGACACCCAGCCAAGGCAGGTCGCGGCCATTGCCAAGGTACTGGACAAGCTGGAGGGCCGCGGCACGCCGTGGCTGATCGGTGGCGACTTCAACCTGCTCCCCCTGGGCCAGTACCGGCGCCTGGATGAAAACCAGCGCGCGCCCTACAGCGCCGACAGCCCGCTGCACCTGCTGTGGGACAAATACCCGATGATTCCCAGCAATCCCCAGGCCAGTGGCATCGATCGCGCACACTGGTTGACCCACTACCCCAACGATCCCACTCTCGACGGCCCGGATCGTACCGTCGACTACCTGTTCCACAGCCCGCGCCTGAAGCGGGTCGAGTCCCGGGTCCGCCAGGACGACACCCTGCGCATCTCCGACCACCTGCCGGTGCTCGCACGCTTCCTGTTGCCGGCCCAGTAGGCGGTCATGGCGACGCCGACCGGGCGCTGCGCGGTCGTGATGCCACTACGGCGTCGATGAGGCCTGGAGAGAAAAAACCGAGCGATGCCGACCACCGGGCTCAGCACAAGCAAGTGCACTGGGCCCGGACGGCTCTTACTTGCGCGGCTTGGCCCGGGCGGTGGCTTCGGCGATCAGCGGATCATCCGGCCAGTAGTTCGCTATAGCAGCTTGCAGTTCCTAAGATTGACACCCACATACCGCCCGTAACACTTGATCTTCCGATAATTTCATCGTTCAACGATTGACAGTCAATCTTGCTAACTCGGATTGACAGAAATCAAGGTCGTATAGGACAGGATTGACAGTTATCGGACCTATGATTGACTTTCCGGTGCAGCGAAAAACCGTTAAGTTTGACAAGCACCAGGAGCAATCATGGCGTGAGACCACCTACTTAGGCTTAGCACCTGATGACACCAGCGCACAGACAAAGCTCTCTGTCATGTGCGCAGCCGCGTTAACAAATTTTGGCTTAGCTCTTACCTTCCTCAACTGATGATCTCGACACGTATTTGCACGGCCTTAATCGCACGGATACCTCGCATTGATCCGAAGGCAGCGGCCTAGTCGATCCAACGAGTCGTAACGGTCTCGATTCGTCTCACGGAGCGGTTTCCTTGCGTGCTTGCTTTTCAGCTCTTTCAGCCTTCCGAGCGTCTAGGATTGCTTGCTTTTCAGCTCTTTCGGCTTCTTCGCCTTCTGCGATGATGTTTCTGTACATCTCTGCGCAGGAATTTGGATCAGATCGGCCCTTTTTAACCATTTGCTCGCATAGATCGCGCGCTTCACGGGCAGTGTTCCGGTATTCAGGGATAGTTGATCCGTAAATCAACATGCCAATGAAAAGTGCGACGGGGATTCCAATGACCCAAGGCCATATTGCAGGTTTCCTTGGTTTCGGCACCGAAGCGCCACACTTAGGACAGGCAAAAGCAGTTGTGCTGATTTCGTAATGACACTCTCTGCATCCCACTAAGGATGGTCTGAAGTAGCCATGTATTTCCCCGGCATACCACCTAGCGCAACTTTTAAACTCGCCAAATGATCAAAAAACAATCAATTCGACGAGTATTTCTTACGTTTTCGCCACCCGGACCCCACTCCGGTGGCCATTTCCCGCATTACAGGCGCACCTCTCCTGCATTCGTCAGTAAATGTCGGCGCGCCATCCACAGGTTCGACAGAGCGAACAGTGTCACCAGTTGCGCCGTGTTTTTGGCCAAGCCGCGAAAGCGCACCTTGGTGTAACCGAACTGGCGCTTGATTACCCGGAACGGATGCTCGACCTTGGCGCGCACCTGAGCCTTGGCCTTTTCAATCTTGCGCTTGGCTTTGTACAGCACGCTGCGCTTATCGAGTTTTTTGTAGGTGCTGCGGCGTGCCGCCACCTGCCAGATAACTTCACGTCCTTCATGCTCGGGCCGCTTTTCGACACCGGTGTAGCCTGCATCGGCGCAGACCACGTTTTCGTCGCCATGCAGCAATTTGTCCACCTGGGTGACATCCGCCACATTGGCCGCCGTGCCCACTACGCTGTGCACCAGACCCGATTCGTCATCGGCGCCGATGTGGGCCTTCATGCCAAAATGGTGAGTCGGCCGCGGGAACTGCCCCCGCAGCCGCTCGCAGAACCGTACGTGACACTCTCGCGTCATACGGCTCCCGTTATCCAACCTTGCTGCCCGGTCACTCGCCAGTGATGAAACAGCCGGGGTACCACAGTCCGCATCTTGTCCAGCCATTGGCTAATGCGCCGCTTGCGCCTATGAAGAGCCTTGTATTTTCGTCGGGCCCAGCGTTCAAGCGCGCGGTCAATGTGCTGGAAGATGCCAAGCATGGCTGTCCGATAGAACGAGCCATAGTATTGCGACCACCCCTGTATCACTGGATTGTAGAGCCGAGCCACGTCGACCAGCGTCACGTGGGTTTGGCGATTGAGTCGCCACCTGCGTACCGCTTGCCGCATCCGCTTTAAGGCATCCGCACTCGCTCCCGGAAGGAAGCTCGTGAAGAGCTGGTCTTGTTTGCTGAGCGCCTTCCTCGGCCTAAAGGTGAAGCCGAGGAAGGTAAAGCTCACATGCGGATAACCTGCGCGACGGTTACTGTCCTTGCAGTACACGACCTTCGATTTCTCGGGGTGCATCGTCAAGCCACAGGCAGCCAGCCGTGAAGCAATGGAGCGCATCACGTACTCCGCTTGCTTTCGACTGCGGCAGTGCACCACCGCATCATCGGCGTAGCGGGCAAACGGGCAGTTGGGGCTGGTACGTTGCATCCAGGTGTCGAAGGCATAGTGCATGAACAGATTCATCAGGAGGGGACTGATCACTCCACCTTGCGGGGTGCCGCGTTCGCGTCGGACGCGCATACCGTGATCCGTTTCGAACGGCGCAACCAGCCACCGCTCGATGTACAGAAGTATCCAGTCCTCCTTGATGTGCAGGCGCACCGCCTTCATCAGCAACCCATGATTGATCTGATCGAAGGCTGCCTTGATATCAAACTCCACCACCCAGTCGTATCGCCAGCAGCGCTCACGCGTGATCGCCACCGCCTGCTTCGCTGATCGTCCCGGCCGGTACCCATAGGAGTCCGAGTGGAAGATCGAGTCCAGCTCCGGCTCGATGAGAAGCTTGACCACGGTTTGCGCGACACGATCACCAACCGTGGGCACTCCCAGCTTGCGCGTGCCTCCCGATGCCTTGGGAATTTCTACTTGCTTGACCGGAGGCGGGAAGTACGACCCCGACGACATCCGATTCCACAGCTTGTAGAGATTCTTAGACAGATCCCGCTCGAAATCGGCGATGGTTTCATCGTCGATGCCGGCAGCACCGCGGTTGGCCCTGACCTGCTGGTAGGCGTCCCATACCGTGCGTTTCGCTATGTCATAAGGTTTCGCCGAGCTCACGCCACTCATCCCCGGAGGTTGGCAACGCTCGTCGGCCGGATAACGCCGCCCCTTCGCTCCACCTCCATTACAGAGGCTTCATCGCTACTACGGGAGGCTCCGCCCCTCGTTCCAGCATCGGTATTCTTCCTCATGGTGTTGGCCATTTGTCATTTTCCTTCGCATCTGGAACAAGGTTCTCACGTTCCGTACCAAAGCCTGTATGAAGATCATGCCGCCTATACACCGGCTGCCATCGGGTCCGTAAGCAGGTAACGCCCCGACTTGTCCTGAAGCCAGTACTCCACCTCAGTTTCGGCAGCACCTTGGGCATAACGATGCGTCATCGGACGGTTTGCTTTCGCTCATCTTCTCCATACTCACCTGCCATCCTCAGGGATGACTTTTCCTCGGTCGCTCACCACCACACCTTTTGGATGCAGCAGCACCGGGTGGTTTGAAGTCCGCTCCTGCAAGCCGACTTCAGAAGGCCTACTTCCATCTTCGGCACAGCAGCACAGGTCATCTGACCTGTGTTCGTGACACACAATACTGGTTTCCCTTCTTGGTCTGGTGCATTTCCGGGTCGCGCTTGCCGTCCTTGTTCTTGGTCGAACTGGGCGCATTGATCAGCGTTGCATCGACGATGGTGCCCTGGCGCAGCGACAGGCCGCGGTCGCCCAGATAGCCATTGATGACAGCGAGGATGCCGGCCGCCAGCTCGTGTTTCTCCAGCAAGCGGCGGAAGTTGAGAATGGTGGTTTCGTCGGGGATGCGCTCCAGGTTCAGCCCGGCAAACTGGCGCAGGATCGTGGTTTCGTACAGCGCTTCCTCCATCGCTGGATCGCTGTAGCCGAACCAGTTCTGCAGCAGATGCACACGCAGCATCGCCATCAACGGGTAGGCCGGACGGCCACCTTCACCTTTCGGATAATGTGGCTCGATCAAAGCAATCAAGCCCTTCCACGGCACCACCCGATCCATCTCGATCAGGAACAACTCCTTGCGGGTTTGCTTGCGCTTGCCAGCGTACTCGGCGTCGGCGAAGGTCATCTGCTTCATCGGGAAACTCGGTGGGTGGGGTCGCGGTATTTTGCCAAATCAGAAAGTCTTTTTCAGAGTTTCCCTAGGCTGACAAGCCAAGCGCTGGATCGCAACCATCCATCACCTTATCCAGCTAGATCTGCCTCCTCCAATAAGTGCCGCACAAATCCCGGCGGGTGCAGATTTCCGGGAGGTTTGCGCCAGATCAGTTGGAGACGCTTTTCAAGCCCCGGGATGGGAAGAGCTACCAGCGCGCCACTGCGAACTTCGTCTTGTACTGCGGAAGCCATCACCAACGACACGCCGAGTCCCGCCCTCACTGCTTGTTTGACTGCCTCGGTGCTGCCTAGCTGCATACCGCTGCGAGGCACGCCCAGTTCGCCAAAGTATTCGGTCAGAAGCCGTCCGGTACCGCTACCCGGTTCACCTCCCAGCATCGGCAGGTCCACCAGACGATCACGTTCTATGCACCCTGCTTCAGCCAGCGCATGGTCGGGGCTGACGATAAGCACCAGCGGCTCGACCCGCCAGAGGCGGTGTTCGAAGTCGGGGTGAGGTAGCCACCATTCCATGATCGCGGCGTCGAGCTGGCCCGCCAGTAGCTGGTCGGCCACATCCGGGTTGGCGGCGATGCGCAGATCCACCTCGCCCCTCTCATTTGCGGTCGTCAGATAGTTGCGCACGAATGGCTGGAGAAGGTAGGTGCCGATGTTGGAGCTGGCCCCGACGCGCTCACGATTGCCATGCAGGGCTTCTAGCGCCCGGGCGTGCATGTCGAGCAAGGCGGTCGCATGCGGCATGAAGGCCAGCGCCCGTGTGGTAGGCTGGCAGCCGCTACGACTGCGCTGCACCAGCGTTACGCCGACCTGCTCTTCAAGCTTCTGCAAGTGCTGCGACACCGTCGGCTGGGCCAGCCCCAACGCCCTCGCCGCGCTCTGAAAACTGCCTGTTTGAACGATCGCTACCAGGCTCTTCAGCCAGACCGGATTCAACATGCGGCAGGCTCGGCCTTGGGCAGACGGTTCGCAGCGTTGATTGGGCGCGCACCTGCCAATACCTGGATGATGTTCTGCGCTGCACAACGTTCAATCTCCAGGCGCACCGCGCGCACTGCCGACCCTATGTGCGGAGTGAACAGCGTATTCGGATGCGCGAGCAGCGCAGGATCGATCAGCCGCGGCCGGTCCGCGCGAGCCCAGTCTTCCATTTCGAATACATCCGCCGCATACCCGCCGAGCTGGCCTCGCTCAAGCGCCGCGAGCACGGCGGCTTCATCCACTACCGAACCACGACAGGGGTTTACAAGCAGAGCGCCCGGCCGTACGAGGGCAAGCAGCTCGGCGTTGACCAGATGCTGGGTATCGGCATTCAAGGGAAGCGCCAGCAGGATGAAGTCCGAGCTGGCGAAGAGTTCGCTGCACGCCACCTGGCGCAGGCCGAGCCGTTGCTCGGTTTGTGTATCCAGAGCCTTCGCCTCGTGGTACTGCAGGGTCGCGCCCCATCCCTGCAAGCGATCAGCCATGGCCAGTCCGATGGCGCCCATGCCAAGGATGCCGACCGTAGCGTTATCCAGCCCCGTGCCGTAGAACTGTGGTTGCCAGCCCTGGAACTCGCCAGAGCGGACGAACGCATCTGCTGCCCGCAGATGCCGCCCCAGCCCCACCGCCAGTCCGATCGCCAGCTCGGCAGTCGGGACCGTCAACAGATCAGGCACGAAGGTCAGCCAGACCCCGCGGGCAGTACAGGCGTCCACATCGAAATTGTCGAAGCCCTTGAGCGCGCAGCCGACTACACGCAGCTCAGGGCAGGCTTGAAGAAAGTCTGCATCGACCCGATCGGGCATGAACGCCATCATCGCCTGAGCATCGCGGCAGCGGCGCAGAATTTCCTCGCGCGTCAGCGTGCTGTCGGTCTGGTTGGTCATCAGCTCGCAATGTGGCGCCAGCAGTTGCAGGATCTCATCGTGTACTCGGTGAGTTATAACGAGTTTCGGCAGCATGGTTTGTCCTATTTGAAACGTTTGCGCAGCACGCCACTGAAGGCGTCTACTAGCGTGACCATGGCCAGGATGACCAGCAGGATTGCTGCAACCTCCTGGTACTGCATGATGCGCAGCGAGCCCATGAGTTCGAAGCCGATACCGCCGGCGCCAACCATGCCCATCACGGTGGAGGCGCGAAAGTTGTATTCCCAGCGGTAGATCGCCACGTCGGCGAACTGCGGCGTCACCTGTGGCAAAACCGCGTGCAGCAGCACTTGCATCGGCGTAGCCCCCGCCGCCCGAGCGGCTTCCACCGGCGCTTCGTCGACGTGCTCGATGGCCTCGGCGAAGAACTTGCCGACCATGCCGACCGAATGCAGACCCAGGGCAAGCACGCCCGGCAAGGCGCCGAACCCTACGGCTGCAACGAAGATGATGCCCATGATCAGCTCCGGCACCGACCGCAGGGCATTGAGCAGCACCCGGGCAACACCGAACACAAGGGGGTGCGGCGCCGTATTGCGCGCTGCAACGAAGGCCACCACCAGCGAGAACACCACTGCGATGGCCGTACCGGCGATGCTCATCGCCAAGGTGTCGATCAAGGGGCGAATCCAGCTTCGATAGCCCGAAAAGTCTGGCGGCATGGCCTCGCCTGCCAGGGTCGCGATGGAGGGCAGCCCGTTCAGCAGCGTGGTGGCATCGAGCAGCCCCACGTACCAGCAGGCCAACAGCACCACTCCGAATACAATCGCCACCTGCCCCAGCTGGCGCCACCAACCGAGGCCGAAGCCTCGAAGGATGTGCTCGCGTTGCTCTGCAGGCAGCGCCTGCACGTCGTAATGAGTAGACATATCGGTGCTCACATCGTGGCGAAGTCGAGGCCGAGCAGCGATCCCATGTTGCGGATCACATCGTAGTCGGCGTCGGTGATTGGCGCGAAGGCCTCGGCCTTGAAGTTGCGCAGCACTTCGGGATCGTCGATACCGACGAATACATCCCGCACCTTGGTTTTCAGCTCGGGGCTCAGGTTCGAGCGCATCGCCCAGGGGTACTGGGGGTATTCGCCGCTGTAACCAAGTACTTTCACCTTGCTCGGATCGATTAGGCCACGTTCGGCTACGTGATTGAAAATTACCTCCGACAGCCCACCCGCATCGGCGTTGCCGTTCGCCACGTTGACGGCAACGGCGTCATGCGTGCCCACAAAATGTTGTTCGTAGTCCTGCCCACCCGTCAAATCGGCCGTCTCAAGAAGCACGGTTTTGGGAATCAAATGGCTGGACGTCGATGCCCGGTCACCATAGGCCATCTTCTTGCCCTTAAGGTCGGCATACTCATTCACGCCTGACGCCACATTGGCGATAATCACCGAGCGATAGGTCGGCTTGCCGTCGATGACCATGGCAGCGAAGGGCTCGATGTCGCTTTTGCTTTTGGCCATGACGTAGGACAGCGGACCGAAATACGCCAGGTCGATACGGCCAAAGCGCATCGCCTCAATCATCGAGGAATAGTCGGTGGTTACGATCAGCTGCACCTTCTTGTCCAGATGCTCTTCCAGATAATCCTTCAGCGGCTGGTTACGCTTGATCAGCTCGGAGGCGTTTTCGTCCGGCAGCAGGGCAACCTTTAGCACATCCGGATCGGCATCGGCCGCTAGGGCGGACAAACTTGAAACAGCGGACAGCAAGCAAGTCAATAAGAGCGCGGATAAGCGTTTCATCGGGACATCTCCAGTGAAGGTTCGAGCATGACAGGTGGTTCAGCCGGAGCATTCGCTGGCTGAGTCGTAGAGCGGCCTGCATAGATGCGCTCAAGCTGCGCATCGGTGAGTTCCGAGGGCGCGGCATCGAAAACGATCTGAGAATCGGCCAGCCCGACGACGCGATCGGCGAAGCGGCGGGCATATTCGAGTTGATGCAGCGAAACGATGGCGGTGATGCCGTCTTCCTTGCAGATGTCGCGCAGCAATCCGAGAACACGGACCGAAGTGGCCGGGTCGAGACTGGCTACCGGCTCATCGGCCAGAATGATCGCCGGCTGTTGCGCTAGCGCACGCGCGATGCCTACCCGCTGCTGCTGGCCACCGGACAGTTTGTCCACCCGGCTTAGCGCCTTGTCTGCCAGACCGACCCGAGCGAGGCAACTGAGCGCAATCTCCTGATCGGCACGCGGCAGAGGAAACAGCGAGCGGAGCGTGTTGTGAAAGGCCAGCCGACCGGTAAGCACATTAGCCAGTGCGCTTTGACGTTCGATTAGCTGGTGGTGCTGAAAGATCATGGCGGTACGCCGACGATGCTGACGCAAGGCCGAGCCGCTGCCGAGTTCACCGAGTTCGCTGGTGACACTGCCGCCAGTGGGCGTGACGAGTCGATTGAGACTACGGAGCAAGGTCGACTTGCCTGCGCCCGAGAGACCAAGCAGCACGGTGAACTCACCACGCCGAAATGCAATCGAGGTATCGCGTAGGGCTGTCACGCCGCCTGGATAGACGACGCTCAACCGGTCGACCCGCAGCACGGCGTCCTGTATCGGATGGGGCGTCATTTGATCACCTTTCGCAATATTGCTGGCCGCACAATTGCGGTTCGCGATGCAAAGGGTAGAAATTCCTTGTTACCGCACTGCTTCTAAAGGATGACATTTCGATGAATACTTCGAATCTGCCGTAGCGGGGCGGCAAGCGAAGCCGTGGAAGAACGGGCGCAACGTAGCGTCTTTCTTCACGCGGGATACAGGAGGCTTTGATTGATACTGCTGCGGATTCGCTACAGTAACGTTGGGCCAGAACGTAATGCCATCCAAGCAAGAGAGCGCACACTAGCGGACTATAGGAGACATTCTATTCTTGCCCGTCGATTGACCTAGGCCGTTATGTGGCTGGTCGAAACCTTCAGGTGCCGCCCAACTAGACGTCTGTTGTCGCGCCCAGCTTAATGCTAGGGAAACTCTGAAGAAGACTTCCAGATTTTGGCAAAATACCCGGATTCCACCCACCGAGTTTCCCGATGAAGCAGATGACCTTCGCCGACGCCGAGTACGCCGGTAAGCGCAAACAAACCCGCAAAGAGTTGTTCCTGATCGAGATGGATCGGGTGGTGCCGTGGAAGGGTTTGATTGCCTTGATCGAGCCGCATTATCCCAAGGGTGAAGGCGGTCGTCCGGCCTATCCGCTGATGGCGATGCTGCGCGTGCACCTGATGCAAAACTGGTTCGGTTACAGCGATCCAGCGATGGAAGAGGCGCTGTACGAGACCACCATCCTGCGCCAGTTCGCGGGGCTGAGCTTGGAGCGTATCCCCGATGAAACCACCATCCTCAACTTCCGTCGTTTGCTGGAGAAGCACGAACTAGCCGCCGGCATCTTGGCTGTCATCAATGGCTATCTGGGCGACCGAGGGCTGTCGCTGCGCCAAGGCACGATCGTCGATGCCACGCTGATCAATGCGCCGAGTTCGACCAAGAACAAGGACGGTAAGCGCGACCCGGAAATGCATCAGACCAAGAAGGGTAACCAGTACTGTGTGTCACGAACACAGGTCAGATGACCTGTGCTGCTGTGCCGAAGATGGAAGTAGGCCTTCTGAAGTCGGCTTGCAGGAGCGGACTTCAAACCACCCGGTGCTGCTGCATCCAAAAGGTGTGGTGGTGAGCGACCGAGGAAAAGTCATCCCTGAGGATGGCAGGTGAGTATGGAGAAGATGAGCGAAAGCAAACCGTCCGATGACGCATCGTTATGCCCAAGGTGCTGCCGAAACTGAGGTGGAGTACTGGCTTCAGGACAAGTCGGGGCGTTACCTGCTTACGGACCCGATGGCAGCCGGTGTATAGGCGGCATGATCTTCATACAGGCTTTGGTACGGAACGTGAGAACCTTGTTCCAGATGCGAAGGAAAATGACAAATGGCCAACACCATGAGGAAGAATACCGATGCTGGAACGAGGGGCGGAGCCTCCCGTAGTAGCGATGAAGCCTCTGTAATGGAGGTGGAGCGAAGGGGCGGCGTTATCCGGCCGACGAGCGTTGCCAACCTCCGGGGATGAGTGGCGTGAGCTCGGCGAAACCTTATGACATAGCGAAACGCACGGTATGGGACGCCTACCAGCAGGTCAGGGCCAACCGCGGTGCTGCCGGCATCGACGATGAAACCATCGCCGATTTCGAGCGGGATCTGTCTAAGAATCTCTACAAGCTGTGGAATCGGATGTCGTCGGGGTCGTACTTCCCGCCTCCGGTCAAGCAAGTAGAAATTCCCAAGGCATCGGGAGGCACGCGCAAGCTGGGAGTGCCCACGGTTGGTGATCGTGTCGCGCAAACCGTGGTCAAGCTTCTCATCGAGCCGGAGCTGGACTCGATCTTCCACTCGGACTCCTATGGGTACCGGCCGGGACGATCAGCGAAGCAGGCGGTGGCGATCACGCGTGAGCGCTGCTGGCGATACGACTGGGTGGTGGAGTTTGATATCAAGGCAGCCTTCGATCAGATCAATCATGGGTTGCTGATGAAGGCGGTGCGCCTGCACATCAAGGAGGACTGGATACTTCTGTACATCGAGCGGTGGCTGGTTGCGCCGTTCGAAACGGATCACGGTATGCGCGTCCGACGCGAACGCGGCACCCCGCAAGGTGGAGTGATCAGTCCCCTCCTGATGAATCTGTTCATGCACTATGCCTTCGACACCTGGATGCAACGTACCAGCCCCAACTGCCCGTTTGCCCGCTACGCCGATGATGCGGTGGTGCACTGCCGCAGTCGAAAGCAAGCGGAGTACGTGATGCGCTCCATTGCTTCACGGCTGGCTGCCTGTGGCTTGACGATGCACCCCGAGAAATCGAAGGTCGTGTACTGCAAGGACAGTAACCGTCGCGCAGGTTATCCGCATGTGAGCTTTACCTTCCTCGGCTTCACCTTTAGGCCGAGGAAGGCGCTCAGCAAACAAGACCAGCTCTTCACGAGCTTCCTTCCGGGAGCGAGTGCGGATGCCTTAAAGCGGATGCGGCAAGCGGTACGCAGGTGGCGACTCAATCGCCAAACCCACGTGACGCTGGTCGACGTGGCTCGGCTCTACAATCCAGTGATACAGGGGTGGTCGCAATACTATGGCTCGTTCTATCGGACAGCCATGCTTGGCATCTTCCAGCACATTGACCGCGCGCTTGAACGCTGGGCCCGACGAAAATACAAGGCTCTTCATAGGCGCAAGCGGCGCATTAGCCAATGGCTGGACAAGATGCGGACTGTGGTACCCCGGCTGTTTCATCACTGGCGAGTGACCGGGCAGCAAGGTTGGATAACGGGAGCCGTATGACGCGAGAGTGTCACGTACGGTTCTGCGAGCGGCTGCGGGGGCAGTTCCCGCGGCCGACTCACCACTTCGGCATGAAGGCGCACATCGGTGTCGATGATGAGTCGGGCTTGGTGCACAGCGTGGTGGGCACGGCGGCCAACGTGGCCGATGTCACCCAGGTCGATAAGCTGCTGCACGGCGATGAGAACATGGTCGGTGCCGACGCGGGTTACACCGGCGTCGAGAAACGCCCTGAACATGAAGGCCGGGGGGTCATCTGGCAGATCGCCGCCCGCCGTAGTACTTACAAGAAGCTTGATAAGCGCAGTGCTTTGTACAAAGCCAAGCGCAAGATTGAGAAGGCCAAGGCTCAGGTACGAGCCAAGGTCGAGCATCCGTTCCGGGTGATCAAGCGCCAGTTCGGTTATGTGAAGGTGCGCTTCCGTGGTCTGGCGAAGAACACGGCGCAACTGATGACGCTGTTCGCGCTGTCGAACCTGTGGATGGCGCGCCGACATTTACTGGCGAATGCAGGAGAGGTGCGCCTGTAATGTGGAAAATGGCTGCCGCGAGGTGCTCGCGGCGGCTAAAAACACAGAAATAAGCGGGTGATCTGAGCGTTTTTGATCGATTTGCCGCTTTTAAAATCGGCAGGGGCTGAAGTCAGCCAGAAATACACAACTACTTCAGACCATCCCTAAAGCCATAGAATATTTTCCTACTCAATGCCGAGGCCTGAAATTGGTCCTCTCCTATGGGCTTAGCCCGCGAGGCGGGCTGATAAGCGGTGGCGTATCCTGACAGTTCTCACTCATCGCCGGGGGGTAGATTGACCATCACACCAATTTTCAATTTAGTGCCGTACCCACCTACCAATTTGGCTCTGAGCTGGAAACATGAAACACCGTGAATTCCTTGGTCCCCAATCTGTGCGACAAAACTGGCTGCCGCCTCTCTCGGCAGATAGCCCACTTTGAACCCATCTATGAAAACTGCACATGCGTTGGCGTCATGGGGGTTGTTAGGTTCGGTCACAATGAACGCTTCAAAGTCATTATCCTCGGCCAAGCATCTGGAGTTCCTGAGTGTTCTCAAAGCCGCCTGATAATGCGACTCTCCAACGATGTCGAACCCAATATCCCTAGTGCCTTTGATTCTGCCCGTAAGCGGTGGAATCTCAACTCTTTCTGGGCAAGGGAGTGCCTTACTGCGAGTCGGCTTTTGTTCGAGCTCAGCGTTTGGACTGCCTGGCTTTTGTCCGGTGCGACCAAGAAGGTGGGCACTGCGTTCTTCGGTCGATAGCAAACGACGCTCACCTGCAGCGTTAAGTGGCGATACGAACCCATCAAACTCCATGGCTTCAATAAATCTAGCTGCCCGGTTGTACCCGATTTTCAGATGCCGCTGGACCCCACTGATGGAAGCTCGCCTGGCATCTAGTACGAAGCTGATTGCCTGGATGTATAGCGGGTCGCCAATATCGCTGTAAGAGCCAATGACCGCTGGCTTGGGTGGCTCGTTGCGAGGTGGTCTAGGGCGCGATGTAGGTTGAGGTATGTCATTGGTGCGTGAGAAATGAAACAACCTATCAAACCAAGACATATCGATTTCCTTGAAGGCCCGGCGAACCGGGCGGGATTTCTGTTCAACCAATGTAGCCTGTAGGATCTACACGGTGGATGCCATTTCTTCCAGTGCTGCCGCACAGCGTTTGTCGGAGCTGCTTACCGTGACCGGCCCATTCATCGTCATGCCCATCGAGCTGACGCTTGCCAGCCAGAACGCCGCACACGCTGGAATCTGGGTGGTTAAGTCCGTGCAATTACCCACCGAACCTTGGCTGAACTCGTGCGAGCTCCCGCTCCAACTCCCTTACCCGCTCATACAGTTGCAGATTCTGTGTAAGTACAACATCTCGCTGGTGACAGGCAACTTTTAACTCATCCTCCAGCACAGCTAGCTTGTCCTGTACCCGCTTAATTGCTTGCGCCTTGGGCGAACGAGTTGTTTTACTGGACGCGGCCTCTACCCGATAAGCCTCAATCCGTGCAATTAGGGGTTGATGGATTCTTCGTGACTTTTTCAGATAGCCACGATCGAATCCTGCTTCCACACTGACAATGCCAGCCGTAATTTTCGATGAGTCAATACCAACATGCTCTGAAACAACCGGCGCACCATCTACAAGGCGGTTAAAAGCTTCCTCGCAGACAATCACCCCCCTACTAACCCCATCTTTAGCCTTCATCGCTCAACCCTTCTAGTCTCAATCACACGAGCCTGAAAGCTCACGAGTTTGTCCAGATCGATTTTTGTTATTTGATACTCAACAGAATTTTTTTCATAGGACGCAATTTCGGAATTCATTGTTACAATAGCATCAGCTATTTTTTCCGACTTTATTATTGCTCCTTCACACGACAAGCACTCAACAAAGTCGCCGAGCAGGAAAGAATCGCATCTACCTACTTTCGTGCAACCGCCTAAAAGAGTTGAACGGTAGTAAAGCTCTCCGTTCTTAACCCTGCTAAGGGTTTCAGCGCGGACATCTTCCACGCACAACTCCCCGCTCTCTACTCGAGCTTTTTGCTTCTCCATATAGGACCCGGTGCCACCAAAGAGTGATGTCTCCTTACCAAGCAAATCTGCTAGAAGCTGATTTGCCACAGCCATGGGCATTCCCACCTGAAATTCCAAGGCAACATGCGACGCGGGCAGAACAAACTCGTTCTTTTTTACGTCGAAATAGCCAAAAATAGTTTTCAGGTTTTCGAAATTGTTCGCGTAATACCGAGTCATCTGAATCGTCATATGTTTGTACTGCGACTTCAAGCTCGGCAACGACACAAAGCCACTACTACTTGCATAAAATGCCAATGAGCGTCGTAATTGATGAGAACTTATTGGCCATGGCTTGCCTAAAGCGTATCTATTATCACTAGAGTAGTCACGTTCCGGATCACTTAGCGTGAGCTCTCGCAGATCAGCTGACTGGATCAAAATACCTCTAGACCAATTCATTTCCCGTGCACGCTTATCCAACCTACCAACCCCAACCTCCGTGTCTTCATGAAGCAAAATTGCAGAGTTTAGAAACAAGGGGCATTTCTCGGGATTATCAATTCTGTATAATACACAAAGGCCTCGACAAATAGCTTGCGCTACCTTTATGGCTTTGATCACTTCTTCGGTGGCCAGCCAGGACTCCTCCTTTCTATAACCCTCGAACTTGGTAGTAGTAGAAATGATACTGATCATCCTAGCGCTATCTCGCACTGAGCCATGATCATCCACAGTCTCGGATACAGCTACCTCTTGACTTAGACAGTTATAGGATAATCGGAGTACTTCCTGATCCCGCATGCCGGTGTAGAGATGAATAATAGTTTTTACTACACATTGCATTGCCATTAACGACCTAGATAATTGTCTTCGGTCTGAGCAGGCGAACTCGTCACTCATGATCTTGCTCAGACCATGGCTTTTGAGTGCTTGCTCAAACGTAGGCCTACGATGCTTTTCCCCGCCAGCACCACGCGTCCTTTGTTGGTTTTTTGAACGCCCGTAAAAAAAGTCAGCAAAGCAAGCAATAAAATTCTCAATCCCGTCGAGCCCTAGGTACAGTTGATCAAGAAAATTTCCCAGTTGATTAATAATACCAAGATATATATGGGTTGGTATAACTGGATGCTGCATACTTTTCGTTCGACCAAACTCCAGATCGTTTGAACTTATAACCTTGTATCCTAACCGCTGCTCACCAATGGTGAGCAAGTGATTTAAAAGCCCTCTAAACGTTCTATTGAAATTTGTTCTTTTGTTATTCTGAGAAACAAAAACTGCGAAATACACTGGTGTTATCAGCAACTGCCGCATCGACAAAACACCTACCAACGGCTTATTTTTTTGATCAAAGCAAAACCGAGCAGCAATACGAAACTCTACAAAATATTGCAAAAGTGTTGATGGTGATAGCCTACCGACACGTCCGGACCCGGCACTGTAAATCAGACAAAACAGGATATACTTAACTTCCGCGATCAACGCTTCTTGCTCAGGACCGCCCTCAGCAAAGATAGAATTAAAATTCAGTGCCATTATTTTTTTTGCGCTCAACCTGTATGGGTTGAAGTCCCAGGCATCATCTCCATAAGTAGCAGTCGGCTTGCCGTTCTTATCTCGACAAAGGACGAAATCAGCAGAAGGTGCGACAGTAGAATTGCCCAGAGCATCTGGAGCAACTGAGTCTGACTTGTCAGAGCTTATAAATAGCCCACTCACATATCCAGCACTCAAAATACGACTCCCATTTTTTCATAGCGCTGTAATCGATTTTCCCAAAACGGAGTTAACTCACCCAATACGTTAACTTTACGCCTTATCAGGACAGTCAATTCGGCGCTTGTAGCCGAACGACCTCCAATTACTCCAATAATGAACTCAATACGAATCATCAAGTCTTTAAATAACGTGTCGGCATGATGTAAGTCGGGCGCCGCGCTGCGAACCGCATTAATTACGAATTGCAAACTGAAAAGCTTATGTAAATCTTCTTCATCTGAGTGACAGACATAGTGCTTGCAGTACAGGCATCCGTATTGCGTTTTGCAACTGGGCTGAATCACTACCACCGGATCTATCGGTGAGGGGTTGTTAAAGTCATCACAGTGCCCAGTAGCCGTAGCGAAGGAGTCGGCACCTCTCCGCTCGCGTATGACCGATGCGGCCTTGCGAACAGACTGCCAATAACTACCAAACTCGCTCTCCTGCTGCTCGATAGACGTTTGTACGTAATCAGACACATTGGTGGAAACCGTATGATTCATGACATCTGCAACCGTTGTCGGTGAAAGCCCTAGCCCATGCAGTACAACACTCTTGAATTTCCTTACGGCTCTGGAGCTAATATTCGGACAGTCCGGATCAAGATAGATGCCACTGATCGTTTTATAAAAAACGCTAGAAAACGCCTGCGGCAGTTGCGTACACCCTCCTGTATACCCACCACATTTATTCATATTGAAAAACATTTTGCCGAAGGTTTCTCCATTCAAAATCCATGCTCTAAGCTTGAGATATCCCCTCAAGAGGCTTAGTCCGTTTTGCTTTCCGATGGCGTATCGAGTTTTCTTACCGCCCGCCCTAAATTTAATAGCAGAGAATTCTTTTTTAACCAGAGACTTCTCAAGAGCTGTATCTTCTTCATAATCAAACTGCACGAACTCTGCTGGTGAAGCACCAGTAATTACAAGAAAAATGCAAGCGTACGCCTTGGCAGCTAGAGCCGCCAATCGAAGTCGCTGTTCGTGCCTAGGATCACAGTTGGCTGACTTGAAATTATCTAAGGCGCCATCCACTGCTCGGCGAACTGCGGAACGCCTTACATAAGCACCGTCACCCACAAGGGAATCTATATACTCTTCAATTGTAGAAATTCGGCGAGCAGAATAATTATAAACATGAAGCTTTCTTTCTATGTAAGGACTGAACACTCCTTTATTAGATGGAAAAATAACGACTTGGCAATTATCGTACTCGACAACACATGGAAACGGATTTTCACCTATTACAAACTCGCTCAGGTTGCGGGCGAGTGCGACACATGCTTTCAAGTAAATCTCAACATGCTGCTCCCTCGGTGGTTTAACCCCACCTCTATTAAACCTAATCCGGATAGCATTGCCGATTATATATCTGGACTCTTCGGGAAAGCGCAGAACAATGAGCCTGATGAAAGCTCGTTGAAAATTACAAGCACTAACCGGAACAATTTTGCCTACAGCAATTAAATGATTAAGATGCTGCGTATAACTCTGATACGCAGTTATTGTTGAACTCGCCGTCGAAAATACATCAGTGTGGTTATTGGTATCACACCAAGTCAGCAATTGCGCAAAATACCTACACTCACTATGGATGGTTCTGTGATTACCCATAACGGCGAACGATGCTATTATTCTCCTAATCAATTCGAGCCGATCTTTGAAAAGTGACATTTCTACAACCGGATTACATCGACTATCAATATGGCTCTTATTTCTCCCGCGCTCCACATAAGCAAAGCAGCCTATATCAATAGGCAACGCCTTTACGTCCTTATTGAGTTGTATACGAATTCGCTCAGGCCGCAAAAACTCCTGACTGAGTTGCGCTACCGTAAAAATATCGGTTTCACGATGAGTCATTTTTGCTTGCGCATCACTCATCGAGCGTCTCCAATTTCAAATCTTCATAACTTCCAAAGCGAAACAGCACCTCTTCATACAGTTCTTGCGCTGCAAACTTTTCAGAGTGCATCTTGAAGAGCTTAAGGTAATGTTCAGTCATTTCTCTATTTTTATGATGCAATCGGTGCTGAATAAAAGAAATCTCTTCCCCTGGGCGAATCTGACCGGACGCCAAAAGTGGTAACAGATGCTGATAGAGCTGAAAAGCATAAGTCGCCCGAAGCCAGTGGTAAGAAAAACTTTTTGGAAACTTATCAGATGCTTTGACCAACAGCTTGCGCGTGATGGTATCTGTAACCTGACCAGTCGGCCGGGATTTAATCATTGGATAGCGAGGATCGTCTTTTGCCATGTAATAGCATCCCCCTTGGTCAGACAGGAATACGTACATATCACCTTCATCCAAAGCGGGGAGTTCAGGATACTCTTTTTCAAAATGGCTCCGCAGCTTTGAGCGTCGCTTGGCCGCCGCTGGACTATTAGCCATAACCTTTAATTCTTCAACTAGCTGGCTAGGCAAATATAGTTGCTGGCTTCTATCTCGCTTCGTATCCATACCCGTGCCCGGACCTGCACGCATTAGATAAGTACCGTCGTTCAGCAAATTTCCTTCTGTAAATGAATTCAAATGCTTCAGTCGCATTGTCAGAACTGTTTGTTTTCGTGCACCTGTCATCAATGCAGTCAGTAGAATAAGTCGTTGTTGGACCGTCCATCCTTTGCCCTTCAACATACCCAACAATTCGCCAAGCTCAACATTGGCCAATGGCCGGAGGTCTTCACCGTCCTCCCGAACAAACCCAATTGGCACAGGGCTAGAAGCCGGCGTCGATTTAGTTTGACTGCGTTTTTCGGCAGTTATTAATTTGCTACCGAATGAGCCTTTAAATAGGAACTGAACCTTCTTAACTGAATCAACACGTTCGATGTCGATGTCATGCCAATTAGCCGCCACATATTTATAAAAATCGAATACCACTCCAGTGAATTGATTGATGACTGCCGCGCTACGTTTTCCTTCGTTAACCAAATGAGCGAAATATTTGTATGTAGGGCGCAAAGCAGGACGACGGCCAGAGAAATCCAGCCAATCAAGCGCTTCATCTTCACAAAAGGTCAGATAATCAAGCAATTTGCTGGCCCGACGACGAACATCATCTATGGGTCTGCCAACAAGAGGTTTATGCCTCACATGATTCAGCAAGTACGAATTCGCTTCGAACCAGGGTCTGCCATCCCTATGGAAAAGGAACGGGAAATTGAAAAGGTCTCCCTCGCCCTCCTGCGCCCCGAACTCATTGAGTTGATAAAGCGTTCTCGATGGCTCAGACGCCGCAAGCAAATTCTCGATAGCACCACGTGGCTTTTGAGAGACGTAAATCTCTGCAAAGGCATTCCGAACGCGCGGAACAAGCACCAAACGGCCGTGGTATCGCGGATTCACATAGGACATATCCACTCCCTAGAGAAATCGTCAATCCTATGAGGCATGGACTCAATACTCAATCCTTTCTGTCAATGTTCTTTTTGTTAAGCGATTCAACCCAGGGGTCTAACTTATGGAATAGCTTGGGGTAGCGCCCCTTGAGGTCCTTCTTGACCTCGGCGTAGGTGCTGCGCCAGAAGTTCGCCAGGTCCTGGGTCACCTGCACCGGGCGGCGGGCGGGGGACAGCAAGTGCAACTTGACCGCCTGGCGGCCGTCGGCGATGCGTGGGGTTTCGGCCAGGCCGAACAACTCTTGCAGGCGCACCGCGAGAATCGGCGGCTGCTCGCTGTAGTCCAGGCGGATCGAAGAGCCGGATGGCACCTTCAAGTGCTGCGGGGCCAGCTCGTCCAGGCGCTGGGGCAAGGGCCAGGGCAGCAAGCCGAGCAGGATGCCGGCCAGGTCCAGGTTGGCGAAGTGGGCCAGGCGCGAGACCTTGCCCAGGTACGGCGCCAACCAGTGTTCCAGCCCCTCAAGCAAGGCCGCATCGCTGACATCCGGCCACTGGCTTTCAGCCTTGGCGGCCAGTTCCAGCTGGCGCAACAGGGCCACCCGGGCCTGCCACTGGCGCAGCTCGGCGGTCCAGGGCAACAGCTCCAGGCCCTTGCGCCGCACCAGCTGGACCAGGGCCAGGCAGCGGGCGCTTTCATCCAGGCCCGGCAGCGGCTCGCGGCTGAGCACCAGTTCGCCCACCTTGCGTTGCCTTTCTGCCCGCAACAGGCCTTCACGCTCGTCCCAGTCCAACTGGTCGACGTTACGCACCTGCTCGGCCAGCACCGTTTCGAACAGCGCTGGATCGAAATCCGCAGCCAGGTAGATCCGCTCCTCACGCTGGCCCTGGCGGCTGCCCAGGTCGGCGATCACCAGCCAGGGTTGTTTCATCAGGTTGTCGGGCTCGCTGAACAGGGCCGCACGGCCATTGGCCAGGCGGTACTCGGCGCCACCCGGGCGCCGTTGCTGGGCCACCCGGTCGGGATAGGCCAGGGCCAGCAAGGCACCGAGCCAGCGTGGATGCTCGGGATCGGCTACCGCCGCATCGGCTTGGCCGCGCAGGTAGCCGCGGTATTGGCGCGCCAGTTGCCGGGCCCGCTGCACGCCACCCTGGGCGCCACGGGCAGCCCGCGCCTCACCCGAGAGCAGCACCAGGCGGCTGTGCAGGTCGGCGTCGGCTCCCCGCAGGATGTCCCGCTCGCCAAGCAAGGCCGCAACATCGCAAGCCATCGGCGCCAGCCCCAAGGACTGGCCGCGCAGCAACAGATGGGCGATCCGCGGGTGGGTCGGCAACTCGGCCATGGCCTGGCCGTGACGGGTCAGGTTGCCTTCCCCGTCGAGCGCGCCCAGACGCATCAACAGGTCCTGGGCCTGGGCGTAGGCGGCGCTGGGCGGCGCATCCAGCCAGGCCAACTGGTCTGGCGCCACGCCCCAACGCGCCAGTTGCAACGCCAGGCCGGCCAGATCGGCCTGGAGTATCTCCGGGCTGGCGTGGGCGGCCAGTTGTTCTTGCTGGTCCGCCGACCACAGCCGGTAGCACACCCCTGGCTCCAGCCGCCCGGCGCGACCAGCACGCTGGGTGGCGCTGGCCCGGGAGATGCGTTGGGTATCGAGGCGGGTCATGCCGCTGCCGGGATCGAAGCGCGGCACCCGCGCCAGCCCGGCATCCACCACCACCCGCACCCCATCGATGGTCAGGCTGGTTTCGGCGATGTTGGTGGCCAGCACCACCTTGCGTTTGCCTGGCGGCGCCGGATCGATGGCGGCACGCTGGGCGGCAAGCTCCAGTTCGCCGTGCAACGGGCACAGCAGGATCTCGTCACGCTCGCCCAAGGCCTCGCTCAATTGCTGGTGCACCCGGCGAATCTCCGCCTGGCCCGGGAGGAACACCAGCAGGCTGCCGCTCTCGTCATGGATCGCCTCCAGGACCGCCTGCACCACCCGCGGCTCGATGAACTCACCAGGCTGGAACGGCCGGCCCCAGCGCTGGGCCACCGGAAACATGCGCCCCTCGCTGCGCAGGATCGGCGCAGCGTCCAGCAACGCCGACAGGCGCTCGCCCTCCAGAGTCGCCGACATCAGCAGGATCTTCAGCGGTTGCTCGTCACGGAACAGTTCGCGGCCATTGAGGCTCAGGGCCAGGGCCAGGTCGGCATCCAGGCTGCGCTCGTGGAACTCGTCGAAGATCAGCAGGCCGACACCCTCCAGGGCCGGGTCGTCCTGCAGGCGCCGGGTGAGAATGCCTTCGGTGACCACTTCGATACGGGTACGCGGACCGACCTTGCTGTCCAGGCGGATGCGATAGCCCACGGTTTCCCCGACCTTTTCCCCCAGTTCGCTGGCCAGGCGCTCAGCGGCGGCACGGGCGGCCAGGCGCCGGGGTTCGAGCATGAGGATGGTTTGCCCGGCCAGCCAATCCTGGTCCAGCAACGCCAGGGGCACGCGGGTGGTCTTGCCGGCGCCGGGCGGGGCTTCGAGCACCGCTTCGTGGCGTGTCGCCAAGGCGTCACGCAGTGCAGGCAAAACTTCATCGATCGGCAAGGATTTCATGCTGGCTCCAAAACAGAGGCGCGAGTATAACGGCGAACTGCCCGGGGCTGATCATGGTCTGAGTGCTGATCGACAAGACTCGCCCCACCGCACCATTTGTCCGGGCCTTCATGCCTGTTAGGAGATATCCATGCGTATTCCCCACCGTGTCATCGGCGGCATCCTGGTGACCACCCTGCTGACCCAGCTCAACGCCTGTGGCTCGATCTTCTTTCCTGATCGGCGCGGCCAGATCGACGGCAAGATCGATCCGGTGATCGTGGCGCTGGATGCCGTGGGCCTGCTGTTCTACGTGATCCCGGGGCTGATCGCCTTCGGCGTCGACTTCGCCACTGGCGCCATCTACCTGGAGCCGGGCAAGACCGCACAGGTCGCACCGGAGAAACTCCAGCAGGCCATCGGCGCCGACGGTACAGTCGACAAGCGCAAGTTGCAGGCCATCCTCGAACAGGAACTGGGGGGCCACTTCCCACTGGACGATCCACGCCTGATCCAGCACAAGGGCAGCGTGCAACAACTGGCCCTGTACGGACTGCAACCGGCCGCTTGAACGCGCCACACAAGGAAACCCCATGATCGGTAGCCCGGAACACGCTCGCCTCCTGCGCCTCGCCACCCGCGCCTCGGTCACCGTGGCCGGTATCCTGATCCTGACCAAGGCCGTGGCCTGGTGGCTCAGCGGCTCGGTGAGCATGCTCGCCGGCCTGACCGACTCGGTGCTCGACGGCTTCACCTCGCTGCTCAACCTGCTGGCCGTGCACTACGCCCTGCGCCCGGCCGACGATGACCATCGCTATGGCCATGGCAAGGCCGAATCCCTGGCGGGCATGGCCCAGGCCCTGTTCATCGCGGGCAGCGCGGTACTGATCGCCTTCCAGGCGGTCGAGCGCCTGCACCACCCGGAACCGGTCGGGGCGCCCTGGCTGAGCATCGGGGTGATCGTCCTGTCGCTGGTGCTGACCAGCGCCTTGCTGGTGTTGCAGCATCGGGTGATCCGGGCCACCGGCTCCAACGCGGTACGGGCCGACTCACTGCACTATCGCTCCGACCTGATGCTCAACGGCAGCATCCTCCTGGCCCTGGCCCTGGCGGCCTTCGGCTGGCAGCAGGTGGACGCCTGGTTCGGCTTGGGGATCGCCGTGTACATCCTCTGGAGCGCGATCCAGATCGCCCGGGAAAGCTTCTCGGTGCTGATGGACGAAGAACTCCCTCCCGAGGTCAGCCAGCGCATGCTGGAACTGGCCTGCGCAGTACCTGGAGTGTTGGGCGCGCATGATTTGCGGACGCGGATTTCCGGCAGCCGCTGGTTCGTCCAACTGCACCTGGAGCTACCCGGCGACCTGACCCTGAGGGTGGCCCACGGCATCAGCGACCAGGCCGCCGATGCGATCCACGCCGCCTATCCACGGGCCGAAGTGCTGGTGCACGCCGACCCGCAGGAAGTGGTCAAGGCCGCCAGGGCTCAGTAGGTCACCTGGTAGCCCCGTGAGCTCAGGCAATTGCCCTGGGCCTGGCGATAGGCCTGGACCACTTCGGGCGCCGGCTGGTAGGTCACACTGGCCGGATCGAAACCACTCTGCTGCACCGCCCAGCGATAACAGTCATAGCGGTCCTGATCGACCTGCTGCGGCGGCTGGCCGTTGACCGGATAGGCCATGACGTCATAGCCATTGCCAACCGGTTGCGGCGCAGGTGGCGCGACGCCTGCCGGCGGCTCCACCACCACGTACTCCTGGGTGTTGGCCTCATAGGTGTAGTAGGCACCGGCGGCAAGGAAGAACAGCGCGCTGCCGATCCACACTTCACGCGCGTAATCGGGCAGGTAGCCCACGCGGATGCCATAGGGCGGGGTCACCACCACATAGCGCGTGCCCTGGGGGCGATACCAGTAGCCACCCGAGAAGAAGTAGTCGTGGCCACGATACGGCACGCGAAAATTGCGCTCGGGAAAACGGTCGATCACATAACCCGGGCGGTATTGCGGCCCCGGGCCCCAACCGTTGCCACGACCGTCAGGACGACCCGGCCAGCGATTGTCATTGGGGTGGCGATTGTCTGGGCGCCAACCCGGATTGCCGGCCTGCCAATGCGGGTTGTAATCGTTGCGCCGGGGGATGTCCTGGTAATAGCCACGTTGTGGCTCCTGGGTCTGGCGCACAGTATCCGGGCGCGGCTGGATCGGCAGGTTCGGGGCCGGTTGTGGCGCTGGCCGCCCCTGCTGCTCGGCCTCATGGCGGGGGCGTTCCTGCCACTGCCCTTCCTGATGTTGAGGGCTGCGCTCGAACTGACGGCTGTTGTCGCCACGGATGATTTCGTTCTGCACACGGGGTTGCTGCGGGGGCTGCTGGTACGCCGGATGGCCCTGGTTGTTCTCCCTGCGGCCTTCAGGAGCATGTTCGCGCTGGCCCCCGGCCTGCTCTCCCTGCTGGGGAGGGCGCCTCTCGTCTCGCTCATCGGCGAACACTTGCGCGCTGACGCTCACGCACAACACACCAACACCTGCCATACGCCAGATGCGCGACTTCATGCTATTCCTCACTGCGAATTGGGGGGACCTGAACATAAGACTGGCAAAAGCCCAGGGCGGTTCTGCTAGAGATTATCAGTCACGAAACTTATTTCGCAGGCAATAAAAAAGGGCGGCCCGTCGGCCACCCCTTGAGATTTTGTCCGTGCTCGGCGCTTGTGGCACCGGCTCACCTCACTCCGTCTTCTGGACAGGGTGCAGCCCGGGGGCCTGCCCAACCCTGTGGGGTTGGCGGCCGCGGCAGGCCTGATTCGGCGGGCCGCAGTGGACTCTATGTCCGGGCAGTGATTCTGGTGATAAGCATAGGCTTGGGCCTGCGACAGGGGATTGCGAAGATTGCTTTCAAAAACAACTCTTGCGCAATTTTTAACCCAAGACAGATAATTCGACGCAATAGTTAAGACAAAGGCCTGAACAATGAGCAAACTCGACCGCTACGACCTGAGCATTTTGGCGGAATTGCAACGCGACGCCCGCATCTCCAACCAGGAACTGGCCGAACGCATCGGCCTGTCGCCTTCGCCTTGCTCGCGCCGGGTCAAGCAGCTGGAAGACGACGGCTACATCTCGCGCCAGGTCGCGCTCCTGGACCGCAAGATGCTCGGCCTGAGCCTGACGGCCTATGTGCTGATCGGCATGGACCGGCACACCCCGGAACGCTTCGAGAATTTCGAAGCGGCGATCCGCAACCTGCCCCAGGTGCTCGAGTGCAGCCTGGTCACCGGGATCGACGCCGACTACCAGCTCAAGGTCGTGGTACCGGACATGGATCACTACCAGAAGCTGCTGCTGGGCCACCTCACCCGCATCGAAGGGGTCACCAGCGTCCGCTCCAGCTTCGTGCTCAACCAGGTGCTCAATAGCACCGAATTGCCCCTGACCCACCTGCGCAACTGACGACCACCGGCGGATTCGGCCAGGCTCTGCGCCCGATTGTCGCTGTGGCGACGTAACGCACGCAGATCAATGCCTGGCCCAGGTCGCTTGGCGTATACTCGCCCGGCTTTTTTATCCTGCCTGCACTGGAGATGATCGATGGATCCAGCAGTATTCGAAGAATGGATGATGACTGGCCTGGTCAGCATCCTGATCATTTTCATGGGTTTCATCGTCTGGGACCTGGCCAAGAAATCCAAGGCCGGACGTTTCGGCTCGTTCATCCTGTTCTTCGTCCTGGGTCTTGGCGTGGCCGCGTTCATCATCAAGAGCGTGGTGATCGGCCTGATCGAAACCGGCGCCCTATAGCCGCGCCGGCACTTCCTTCCACTGGCCTTGATCGAGGCCATCCAGGGTCCAGTCACCGATCCGCACCCGTACCAGGCGCAAGGTCGGCAAGCCCACCGCCGCCGTCATGCGCCGTACCTGGCGATTGCGCCCTTCGCGGATCACCAGCTCCAGCCAGCTGGTCGGTACGCTCTTGCGAAAACGCACCGGCGGATTGCGCGGCCACAGCTGCGGCTCCTCCAACTGCCGGGCCTGGGCTGGCAAGGTCATGCCGTCGTTAAGCTCCACGCCGTCGCGCAAGCGCTGCAACTGCTCGGCGCTGGGCTCGCCTTCCACCTGCACCCAATAGGTCTTGGCCAGCTTGTGCTTGGGATCGGCGATGCGCGCCTGCAACTGGCCGTCGTTGGTCAGCAGCAACAGGCCCTCGCTGTCGCGGTCCAGGCGCCCGGCGGGATAGACCCCGGGGATGGCGATGAAATCCTTGAGCGTCGCCCGGCCTTCGCCGTCGCTGAACTGGGTCAGCACATCGAACGGCTTGTTGAACAGGATCAACCGTGGCTCGGCGGGCGGCGCCTTGGCCACGCGCTTGGCGGGGGATGCAGAAAACGGCTTCGCGCCGGGGCGGCGGGAAGCAGGACGAGGCGGACGAGACATAGAGACGGGAACATTCAGCGATCAGGACCGACCATGCTAGTGGCCTGATCGCCAAATGACCATGGGCGAGGTGTCAGCGGAACGGCGGCTCGTCGAAGCTGCGCAGTTTGCGCGAGTGCAGGGAATTGAGCTCGCTGCGCAGCAGGTCCACGGCCTCGATGCCGATCTTCAGGTGCTGGCTGACTGCGCGCTCATAGAAAGCGTTGGCCGATCCCGGCAGCTTGATCTCGCTGTGCAGGGGCTTGTCCGAAACACACAACAAGGTGCCGTAAGGCACCCGCAGGCGATAGCCCTGGGCAGCGATGGTGCCGCTTTCCATGTCCACCGCCACGGCCCGGGACAGGTTGATCAGCGGCCGCTCCTCGGCCCAGCGCAATTCCCAGTTGCGGTCGTCGTAGGTCAGCACGGTGCCGGTGCGCAGGCGCTTCTTGAGTTGCTCGCCCTTCTCCCCCGTGACATTGGCCGCCGCTTGTTGCAGTGCCAGCTGGACCTCGGCCAGGGCTGGAATCGGGATATTCGGCGGCACCACGCGATCGAGAATGCCGTCGCGGCGCATGTAGGCGTGGGCGAGCACGTAGTCGCCAATGGTCTGGGACTGCCGCAGGCCGCCGCAGTGGCCAATCATCAGCCAGCAATGAGGACGCAGTACTGCCAGGTGGTCGGTGATGTTCTTGGCATTGGACGGACCGACCCCGATGTTCACCAGGGTCACGCCGTGGCCATCGCTGGCCTGCAGGTGGTAGGCCGGCATCTGGTAGCGGTGCCAGACCACGCCGGCGGCAATGGCCGAAGCCTCGCCGTGGTCCATGCCCTTCTCGATGATCACGTTGCCCGGCAAGACCATGCGCACGAAACGCGGGTCGGTACGCAGCTGCTCCAGGCCATGGACGATGAACTGGTCGACATAGCGGTGGTAGTTGGTCAGCAGGATCCACGGCTGCACATGGCGCCAGTCGCTGCCGGTGTAGTGCACCAGGCGACGCAGGGAAAAATCCACCCGCGCGGCATCGAACAGTGCCAGGGGCAGTGGATCGGTGTTTTCCCAGTCGTAGAGGCCATCGGCGATGCCATCGGTGGCGGCCGACAGGTCGGTGCTCGGGAAGACCCGGGCCAGGGCCGCGGCAGTTACACCGGAGCCAGCCAGCTCATCGCCCTGCTCGACGACATAGGGATAGGGAATGTTCTGCTCGCTGACACCCACTTCCACCGTCACGGTGAAATCGTGCATCAACGGCACCAGCTGCTCGAGCAGGTAATTGCGAAAGGCCGCAGGGTGAGTGACGGTGACACTGTAGGTACCCGGCAGCTGGACCTTGGCATAGGCCCGGGTGGTCTGGGGTACTTCGCCCTGGCAGTGGTAGGTCAGGCGCAGCTCGGGGTAGCGGAACAACGCTCGTTGTTCGGCATCCGGTTCGACGCGGTCCTTGAGGTAACGCTTGAGCGCCTGGCTCAACGCCGTGGTGGCCCGCTCGTGCAGAGCAGCCAGCCGGTCCACGGCTTGTTCGGCGGATTGAACGACAATAAAAGCTTCGGTCACGATGAGCACCCTGTGTTCTGATCTTGCAGGCATCCATCTTGCCTGCAACCTCGTCCCACGGGAACAGTGGCATCACAGTCGGGGCCGGCGAACCGACCCCGGCCACGCCTCAGAAGCCCTGTGGAGTGGAGCGGGCAACGATGGCGGCTACGTCCAGCCCACGCGGCAGGGTGCCGTAGACCCGCCCGGACTGGCCACCCAGGCGACTGGCGATGAAGGCATCGGCGACCACCTGGTTGCCGGCCTCCAGCAGTAGCTTGGCTTGCAGGCCCAGGGCAATGTCCTCGGTCAGCTGGCGAGCGCGATACTGGATGTCATCGGTGTCCTTGAAACCCGCCTTCAGCCCGGCGATATGGGCGGCCAGATGCTTGTCGCCATGGCCATCGCCCAACTCGGCGAACAACGCATCGAGCACGCCTGGCTCCTTCGACAGGGCCCGCAGCACATCCAGGCACTGGACGTTGCCGGAACCTTCCCAGGTGGAATTCACCGGCGCCTCGCGGTACAGCCGCGGCAGGATGCTGTCCTCGACATAACCGGCGCCGCCCATGCATTCGGCGGCTTCGTTGATCATGGCCGGGGCCCGCTTGCAGATCCAGTACTTGCCCACCGCCGTCACCAGGCGCGAGAACTTCGCTTCCTGGGCATCGTCCTGGTGATCCAGGGCCCGGCCCATGCGCATGCTCAGGGCCAGGGCGGCCTCGCTCTCCAGGGCCAGGTCGGCCAGCACGTTCTGCATCAGCGGCTGCTCGCCGAGCACCCGGCCACCGACGCTGCGATGGGCACAATGATGGCTGGCCTGGGTCAGGGCCTGGCGCATCAGCGAGCTGGAACCGACCATGCAGTCGAAGCGGGTCATGGCCACCATCTCGATGATGGTCGGCACCCCTCGACCCTCCTCTCCCACCATCCAGGCCAGGGCGCCGCGAAACTCCACTTCGCTGGAAGCGTTGGATTGGTTGCCCAGCTTGTTCTTCAGGCGCTGGATATAGAACTGGTTGCGACTGTCATCCGGGCGATGGCGCGGCAGCAGGAAACAGGTCAGGCCCTTATCGGTCTGGGCCAGGGTCAGGAAGGCATCGCACATCGGCGCCGAGCAGAACCACTTGTGCCCGACCAGCTCATAGGCCTGCCCCGGCCCCGTGGCCCCTACCGGGTAGGCCCGGGTGGTGTTGGCGCGCACATCGGTACCGCCCTGTTTCTCGGTCATGGCCATGCCGATGGTCAACCCGGCCTTGTGCTGCATGCCGACGTTGCGCGGGTCGTACTCGGTGGCGAGGATCTTCGGCAACCACTGCTCGGCGATATCCGGCTGTAGCTTCAAGGCCGGTACACAGGCGAAGGTCATGGTCAGCGGGCAGCCGCTGCCGGCCTCGGCCTGGCTGTGCAGGTAGGTCATGGCGGCCCGTGCCACGTGGGCGCCAGGCTGGGGATGGGTCCAGGGCAAGGACGTGAGGCCACCCTCGATCGCCGCCTGCATCAGCTGATGGTAGGCCGGGTGAAACTCCACCAGGTCGACCCGGTGGCCGAAGCGGTCATGGCTGTTGAACACCGGCTTGTTCTGGTTGGCCAGGAACCCCGCTTCCATCAACGGACCACCCGCCAGGGCCCCGTAGGCCTCGACCCGGGACTCGGCCCAGCCGGCATCGAACCGGCGCATCCATTGCTGCAACGGCAGGTCGATCCGATAGAGGTTGGCGCCATCCAGGGCAGGCGGCTGGTTGGTCACTTCGTGGGTTTCAGCGAACTGGTGGAGGTTCATCACAGGGCTCCTTCAGGGTGTGCCAAGCCCCCAGTTAAGCACCCACCCCAGCCCGAACAAAGTGGCATATACGCCTAAATGTCGGCGCTTTCGCCCTGTTCCACGCGCAATACGCATGTGGCCAGCACAGCCTGCAACTCCTCGAACTTCACCGGTTTGCCCAGGTAATCGATGGCGGGGCCCGCGGCACATCCCTCGGAGCCTGGCGTACAGGCCAAGAGAATCGGCAGGTGTGCATAACCCGGTAACGCCTGGACCTGAAGACGAAATGCGCCCAGCTGGGCAGTGCTGATATCGCCATCCACCAGCACCCCGCTGATAGCCTCGCGCCCCAGGGCCTGCAAGGCATCCGTGGGCCCGGCAACGGTACGCACCCGGTACCCCAACTTGAGCAGCATGCCTCGCAGTACCAATTGATTGACGTCGTTGTCATCCACCAGCAGCACGGTGCAATCCTGGGGGCGGCGTCGCTGGGCAATCTCAGGAGCGCGAGCCAGTGGCTCCTGGGAGTCCAGCTCCACATGCAGGCGGAAACAACTGCCCTGGCCAGGGCTGGACTCATGGGTCAACTGCCCGCCCAGCAGTTCCACCAATTGCCGGCAGATCGCCAGGCCGATGCCCAGGCCACCGTACTCACGGGTCATGGTGCCATCGAGCTGGAAGAAGCGTTGGTACAAGGTGGCCTCGTCCAGATTGACGAAACCTATCCCGCTGTCGACCACCTCGAAGATCAGGCTCACTCGACCTGCCCGTGCAGGCCTGCTGATCACTCGCAAGGTCACGCCACCGCTAGGGGTGAACTTGACCGCGTTTTCCAGCAGGCACTCCAGGCAATGGCTGAGCTTGCAGCGGTCTCCCAGGAGGCGGTCAGGCATGTTCGCACCCAGGTCGACCTGGAAAGACAGGGACTTGTTGGCGGCACTGGCCCCGAACTGGGTCTGCAGGGTGCTCAACAGCGAGCGCAGGCTGAATGGCTGGAGTTGGGCCGTGAGCTTGCCGGCCTGCAGCTCGGTCAGGGTCAGAATGCCATTGACCATGCGCATCATGTCCCGTGCAGAGCCGGCGGCGGTCTGCTGGTATTGCTCAAGCTCCGGGTCCAACTCCAGGGTCTGCATCAACTCCAGGGAGCCGATGACCCCGTTCATCGGGGTCCGCAGTTCATGGGTCAAGGTGGCCAGGAACTCATCCTTGAGCCGGTTGCTGTGGGCCAGTTGCTGGTTCAGCACTTCCAGTTTCTGTCCGGTCTCCAACAGGGTCTGGGCCTGTTGCTCGCGCATCGAGTTGATGCGGTCGGCCAGGGCCAGGGAGAGCAGTGCCACCTCGATCGCCGAGCCGATCTGGCTGGCATACATGGTCAGGAACACGTTGGGCAGGTAGCCCAGCACCATCAGCGTGTTGATCACGCCTCCGAACAGGAAGGCCGACCAGGCGATGATGAAGTAGCGCGCCACCCGCAAGCCACGGCACCAGGCGACGATTCCCGCCACATAGATCACCACGGTGAAGACCAGGGCCAGGGTCGTGGCCAGGCGCAGCGCCAGGGCATAGCTGGTCATCAGCGACAGGGCCATGACCACGGCCCCAAAGGCCATCAGCGCCAGCAAGACACGATCGACCCAGGGGCTATGCCGGGCCGTTTGCAGGAAACTACGGGCGAACTGGCTGCCGAACAGGCCGGCAGAACCGATGAAGAAAGGTGTCGCGGCGTTGGCCCACCAGGGGTTGTCGGGCCAGAAGTACTCCACCGCAGCACCATTGACCGATAACTGGTAGAGACCGAAAGAAGCGATATAGACGATGTAGTAGAGGTAGCTGGTGTCGCGGACGCTGAGGTAGATGAACAGGTTGTATACCAGCATGCCCAGCAACACCCCGTAGATCAGCCCGAGCACGTACAACCGCATGGGCTGTGCCTCGAGATAAGCGGTGCTGGACCAGAGGCTCACCGGCGCCTGGATCGACCCCTCACTGGCCAGGCGCAGGTAGACGGTCTTGTGTTCGTGGGGCGAGAAATTCAGATGGAACAGGTAGTTGTTCTGGCGAATCTGCCGACTGTCGAAGGGCAAGGCATCGCCGGTGTGCCCGGCCAGGCGATAACCGCCAGCTTCGTCGGGAAGATACAGGTCCAGACGATCCAGCGGCGGATAGGCCAGCTCCAGCAACCAGCTACGTTGCGCTGCGGGGTTCGCGGGGCGATAGTCCAGATCGATCTTCAGCCAGAACGCCGAACGCGAATAGCCGGCATTGAGGGTGTCTTTTTCGTGGGGCTTGAATAGTGCGGCCAGGGGGCCTGAGCTGACATCGGCGATCGTGGCTTCGCCACCGGCATCCTCCAGGACTTGCATCACTCGGCCCAGGGGCAGGTGCGAAGTGAACTCGTCGAACTCGACGGCACCAGCCAGCATCGGCAAGCTCAACAGCAACATCAGCAAATAGCGCATTAAAGCCCCGGCGTGGCTTGTCCGGTTGTGTCAGGAAGTCCCCCCATATCCCTTTGAGTAGACGTCAACCAGCATGACCTGTTATTGGTTTGAATCCACTCTAGCATAGCCGCTGATGGCCATTGAGCACCATTGAAAATTTTAGGCTAAAGGCTCTAGGACGGGCATTTCAGCGCAATCACGCGAGCTAGAGCTGTTGCATCGGTCAGGATCGTGATCCATATCGCCAGCGCCACGCCAAGCACCGCGCTCCAAAGCGTTTGGTGGTAAGCTCGCCGCCCATGAATATCTACAGCTCCCGCCCCGTTGTCCTCTGTCTCTCCGGCCACGACCCCAGTGGCGGCGCCGGCTTGCAGGCAGATATCGAAGCCCTGCTGGCCCAGGGTTGTCACGCAGCTCCGGCTGTCACCGCCCTGACCGTGCAGGACACGGTCAACGTCAGCGATTTCCGCGTCCTGGATCGCGAGTGGGTATTGGCCCAGGCCAATGCCGTGCTCAACGACTCCACCGTCGCCGCGGTCAAGCTGGGCATGCTCGGTTCCCTGGAGATGGTCGACACCGTGGTCGAACTGCTCCAGGCGCACCCGCACCTGCCACTGGTCTGCGATCCGGTGTTGCGCGCCGGCGGCGGTGGCCGCCTGGGCAAGGATGAAGTGGGCTACGCCATGCGCGAGCGCTTGTTGCCCCTGGCGACCATTGCCACCCCCAACCTCCCTGAAGCCCGGATCCTGGCGGAACTGCCCGAAGGCACCGCCGACCAATGCGCCGAAAAACTCCTGCCCTACATCAAGTACCTGCTGATCACCGGCGGCCACGGCGACGAACACGAAGTGCACAACCGCCTGTACGGCCGCGACGGCCTGCGCGCAACCTATACCTGCCAGCGCCTGCCCGGCAGCTACCACGGCTCCGGTTGTACCCTGGCCAGCGCCCTCGCCGGTCGCCTGGCCCAGGGCGAGCATCTGGCCAGCGCAGTACAGACAGCCCTGGACTACACCTGGCGTACCTTGCGCGACGCCGAACAACTGGGCCGCGGTCAATTCGTCCCGCGCCGCTTGCCATTGGATTTCTGCTCGTAATGCCCTGAGGCCCGCCCAATGAAGCTACGTGGTCTATACGCCATCACCGACAGCCAGCTGATGGCTGGCAAGCTCCTGGAATACGTGGAGGCCGCGCTCGATGGTGGCGTCACCCTGTTGCAGTATCGCGACAAAAGTACCGATCAAGCCCGACGCCTGCGGGAGGCCGAGGCCCTGCTCGGCCTCTGCGAGCGCTACAAGACCCGCCTGATCATCAACGACGACGCCGAGCTGGCCGCGCGCATCGGTGCCGGCGTGCACCTGGGCCAGACCGACGGCCCGCTGACCCCGGCGCGGTCCCTGCTGGGACGCCAGGCGATCATCGGCGCCACCTGCCACAGCCAGTTGGAGCTGGCCGAGCAAGCGGCCAGCGAAGGTGCCAGTTACGTCGCCTTCGGCCGCTTCTTCAATTCCACCACCAAACCGGGCGCACCTGCTGCCAGCCTCGAGCTGTTGGACCAGGCCCGGGCCAGCCTGCAACTGCCGATCTGCGCGATCGGCGGCATCACCCTGGATAACGCCGCACCGCTGGTCAGCCATGGCGCCGACCTGCTGGCCGTGGTCCACGGGCTGTTCGGCGCCGACAGCGCCGAGCAGGTGACCCGTCGTGCCCGCGCCTTCAATGCCTTGTTCGATCTTTGAAACTTTTTGAGAGCCCTGCCATGTCTCGTTCCGAAACATTGTTCGCCAACGCCCAGAAACACATCCCCGGTGGCGTCAACTCGCCGGTCCGCGCTTTTCGCAGCGTGGGTGGCACCCCGCTGTTCTTCAAGCACGCCGAAGGTGCCTACGTCACCGACGAAGATGACAAGCGCTATGTCGACTACGTCGGCTCCTGGGGCCCGATGATCCTCGGCCACAGCCACCCGCAAGTGCTGGACGCCGTTCGCGAGCAGCTGGTGCACGGCCTGTCCTACGGCGCGCCGACCGCCATGGAGACCGAGATGGCCGACCTGGTGTGCTCCATCGTGCCGTCCATGGAGATGGTGCGCATGGTCAGCTCGGGCACCGAGGCCACCATGAGCGCCATTCGCCTGGCCCGTGGCTACACCGGCCGCGACGCCATCATCAAGTTCGAAGGCTGCTACCACGGTCACTCCGACAGCCTGCTGGTCAAGGCTGGCTCCGGCCTGCTGACCCAGGGCGTGCCAAGCTCGGCCGGGGTACCAGCCGACTTCGCCAAGCACACCCTGACCCTGCCGTTCAACGACATCGCCGCCGTCGAGAAGACCCTCGCCGAAGTCGGCCAGACCGTGGCCTGCATCATCGTCGAGCCAGTGGCTGGCAACATGAACTGCGTACCACCCGCGCCAGGCTTCCTCGAAGGCCTGCGCGAGCAGTGCGACAAACACGGCGTGGTGCTGATCTTCGACGAAGTGATGACCGGTTTTCGCGTCGCGCTCGGTGGCGCCCAGGGCCACTACGGCATCACCCCCGACCTGTCGACCTTCGGCAAGATCGTCGGCGGTGGCATGCCGGTAGGCTGCTTCGGTGGCAAGCGCGAGATCATGGGTTGCATCGCCCCACTGGGCCCGGTCTACCAGGCCGGCACCCTGTCGGGTAACCCACTGGCCATGGCCGCCGGCCTGACCACGCTGAAACTGATCAGCCGCCCGGGCTTCCACGCCGAGCTGAGCGACTACACCAGCCGCCTGCTCGAAGGCCTGCAACAACGCGCCGATGCCGCCGGCATCCCGTTCGTCACCACCCAGGCAGGCGGCATGTTCGGCCTGTACTTCAGCGGCGCTGACGACATCGTCACCTTCGACGATGTGATGGCCAGCGACGCCGATCTGTTCAAGCGTTTCTTCCACCTGATGCTCGAAGGTGGCGTGTACCTGGCGCCAAGCGCCTTCGAAGCCGGCTTCACCTCGATTGCCCACGGCGAGACCGAGCTGAAGCTGACCCTGGATGCCGCGGAACGCGCATTTGCCGCGCTCAAGTAAGCGCTAGCCGGCGGGCGCAGCCATCGACTGTGCCCGTCGCTGCCTTTACACAGGCATTGCCCCGGTCAATCCGGGATATGCTGGACAAACCAGCAGATATCACGCCCATGCAGCAGAAAAACGAGTAAAGACTTTGTAAGGTGGGCCCTGCTTATTTCATAATGCGCGCTTATTGGGCCCCACGCTGGGCCGCGCGCCCCTCAGAGGTAAGTCGATTCCCATGAACCGCACCGGCCGCGCCCTGACACTGGGCTGCCTGTTGCTCCTTCAACCCCTGCTCGCGCATGCACAAGCAGGCGGCAACTCGTTGTTGATCCCTGCGCTGGGGCGCTGCACTCTCGATCCCCAGGCCCAGGAACAAGCCGAGGCGCTCGCTGCGTGCCAGAAAGCCGCCGATGAAGGGGATGCACAGGCGCAATACGAGCTGGGCGAGTTCTACTACGAAGGCAAAGCCACGCCGCGCGACCTCAACCAGGCCCTGAGCTACTTCGAGAAAGCCTCGCTGCAAGGCCACGCCCAGGCACAGTTCAAGCTGGGCACCATGTTCTTCCATGGCGAAGGCGTACCGGCCAACAACGTCCAGGCCTACATCGTCTTGAAGATGGCGGCGGTCAATGGCGCCGAGGATGCCCTGGATACTGCCGATGAAGTCGCCGAGCACATGCAGCGCGACGAGCTGGAAGTCGCCACCCAGGTATTGGGTCAGATCTTTCGCAAATACCTGCTCGAACTGCAGAGCGCCGATGGGCGTTCGCCCTTCTCCCCCCTGCCCTGACAACCCTTGCCAGCCATTGGCCGGCAAAGAAAGGCAGGCGCTTGCGCAAGCGCTATCGAACGACGTTACTTCTCGGGCATCGGCATCGGGAATGGCATGACGTTGCTCACGCCCCGGGCTTCACTGATCTTTGGCGTACCCAGGCGCTCCACTTCGTCGATACGCACGATCGAATGCATCGGCACGAAACTGCGCACCACGCCTTCGAACTGCGCCTTGAGCTTCTCTTCGCTGGGATCGACCACCACCTGCGTACGCTCGCCAAAGACGAACTCCTCAACCTCCAGGAAGCCCCACAGATCGCTCTGATAGATCTGCTTGGCGTACATCTCGAACACCTGGCCCTGGTTGAGGAAAATCACCTTGTAGATTGGAGCTTCGCGTTTGGTCATGGTTGGCCGGTAGTACATCGGGGGATAAAAAAGGGGCGCGAACTATAGCATAGCTACCCGATGCACAACCCTAGGAACCTGTAGGCATGGCCCCTATAATGCGCGGTTCTTTGAATCACGTGATGACCCGTCCATGGCCAAGAAGCTTTACATCGAAACCCACGGTTGCCAGATGAACGAGTACGACAGCTCGCGCATGGTGGATCTGCTGGGTGAACACCAGGCCCTGGAAGTCACGGCTCGCGCCGAAGACGCGGACGTCATCCTGCTCAACACCTGCTCCATCCGCGAACGCGCCCAGGACCGGGTCTACTCCCAACTGGGGCGTTGGCGCGAGCTGAAACTGGCCAACCCGGAAATGGTGATCGCCGTGGGCGGGTGCGTAGCCAGCCAGGAAGGCGCGGCCATTCGCGATCGGGCGCCGTACGTTGACGTGGTCTTCGGCCCACAGACCCTGCACCGCCTGCCGGAAATGATCGATATCGCCCGCGTCACCAAGCTACCGCAGGTGGATGTCTCGTTCCCTGAGATCGAGAAGTTCGACCACTTGCCCGAGCCGCGGATCGACGGCCCCAGTGCCTATGTCTCGGTGATGGAAGGTTGCAGCAAATACTGCACCTTCTGCGTGGTGCCCTACACCCGTGGCGAGGAAGTCAGCCGGCCCTTCGACGACGTGATCGCCGAGATCATCCACCTGGCGGAAAACGGCGTCCGCGAGGTCACCCTGCTGGGCCAGAACGTCAATGGCTACCGCGGCCAGACCCATGAAGGGCGTACAGCGGACCTGGCCGAACTGATCCGCGTGGTGGCCGCCGTCGATGGCATCGAGCGGATCCGCTACACCACCTCGCATCCCCTGGAGTTCTCCGACAGCCTGATCCAGGCCCACGCCGAAGTGCCGGAACTGGTGAAACACCTGCACCTGCCGGTCCAGTCGGGCTCCGACCGTATCCTGGCGGCGATGAAACGCAACCATACCGCCCTGGAGTACAAGTCCAAGTTGCGCAAGCTGCGCGCTGCGGTACCGGGGATCTGCATCAGCTCGGACTTCATCGTCGGCTTCCCCGGCGAGACCGAGAAGGACTTCCAGCAGACCATGAAGCTCATCGAAGATGTGGGCTTCGATTTTTCCTACTCCTTCGTCTACAGCCAGCGCCCGGGGACTCCGGCCGCCGACCTGGCGGACGATACTCCCGAGGCACTGAAGAAAGAGCGCCTCAATGCCTTGCAGCACCGACTGAACCAGCAGGGGTTTGAAATCAGCCGACAGATGGTCGGCTCCACCCAGCGCATCCTGGTAACCGACTACTCGAAGAAGGACCCGGGTGAACTGCAGGGGCGGACCGAGAACAATCGAATCGTCAACTTCCGCTGCGATGATCCCAAGCTGATCGGCCAGTTCGCCGATGTCCACATCGACTCGGCGCAGCCTCACTCACTGCGTGGCTCGCTGCTATCGTAAAACCATGACCCCGACCCTGGACGGAGCTGGCTCTCCAGTGCACGCACTCTTCGAGCCGCCAGGCTCCATCGGTCGAACACAGGAGAAAGACGCCAGCAACCACCCCGGCGCATAAGAGCTTTCGCACCCAGGCTGCTGGCGTTATCCTTGAATTCATCTTAATTGCCGTTGGGCGGCTAAAAACGACCTTGAACGCACCCATAGAACCTCATCGTTTCATCCTCGAGCCTTTCGAGGCTCGCCGCTTCGCCAATCTGTGCGGGCAGTTCGACGAGCATTTGCGCTTGATCGAGCAGCGCCTGACGATCGAGATCCGCAATCGCGGCAACCAGTTCGAACTGATCGGCGAACCCAAGCACACCACCTCCGCGGAAAACCTCCTGCGCCGCCTGTACCGGGAAACCAAGGGTACCGAGCTGTCGCCGGACCTGGTGCACCTGTTCCTCCAGGAGTCGGCCGTGGAACAGCTGGACAATCCTTCGGTGGCCGATGCCGCGGTGGCCCTGCGCACTCGCAAGGGCATGATCCGTCCCCGTGGCCTGAACCAGCAGCGCTACGTCAAGGAAATCCTGGCCAACGACATCAACTTCGGCATCGGCCCAGCTGGCACCGGCAAGACCTACCTGGCGGTAGCCTGTGCAGTGGATGCCCTGGAGCGCGAGCAGGTGCGCCGCATCCTGCTGGTCCGCCCGGCGGTGGAAGCTGGCGAGAAACTGGGCTTTCTGCCGGGCGACCTGGCACAGAAGATCGACCCGTATCTGCGCCCCCTGTACGACGCGCTGTATGAAATGCTCGGTTTCGAGCATGTGGCCAAGCTGATCGAGCGCCAGGTCATCGAGATCGCGCCCTTGGCCTACATGCGCGGCCGTACCCTGAACAACAGCTTCATCATCCTCGACGAAAGCCAGAACACCACCGTGGAACAAATGAAGATGTTCCTCACCCGGATCGGCTTCGGCTCCACCGCGGTGATCACCGGCGACATCACCCAGGTCGACCTGCCCAAGGGCACCAAGTCTGGCCTGGCCCATGTGATCAAGGTGCTTGGCGACGTACCGGGAATCAGCTTCACTCATTTCATGCCCAAGGACGTGGTGCGCCATCCACTGGTGCAACGCATCGTCGAAGCCTACGAGCGCTTTGAACTGCTCAGTGCCGACGAAGCCGCCAAGACCGCTGCCGACAGGGGCAACCGCCACGATGCTTGAGCTCGACCTGCAGCGCGCCAGCCAACAGCCGGCCCCCAGCGATGAACAGTTTCGCCAGTGGTGCGAGCTGGCCCTGCGCCAACGCACCGCTGATTCGGAACTGACCATCCGCCTGGTGGACGAAGCCGAAGGCCGCGAGCTGAACCACACCTGGCGTCATAAAGATTACGCCACCAATGTGCTGTCATTTCCCGCGGAAGTGCCGGATGAACTGCTGGATATCCCACTGCTGGGAGACCTGGTGATCTGCATCCCGGTGGTCGAGCGCGAAGCGGCCGAGCAAGGCAAGGCACTCGAGGCCCATTGGGCCCACCTGGTGATCCACGGCTGCTTGCATCTGCTGGGCTACGACCACATAGATGACGAAGAAGCCGAGGAAATGGAAGCACTGGAACGAACGTTGCTTGCAGAATTGGGTCATCCCGACCCTTATGCCGATGACGAAGACTGATCAACATCCACTTGTAACAACCTAAGGATTCAGAGCAATCGCTATGAGCGAAGATCGATCGAGCAACGGGCAAAAGTCATGGCTGGGCAAACTGACCCAGGCTTTTGCCCATGAGCCGAAAAACCGCCAGGAGCTGCTGGAGCTGCTGCGCGAAGCCCATCAGAACAAATTGCTGGACAGCGAAGCGCTGGCCATCGTCGAAGGCGCCATCCAGGTGGCTGACCTGCAAGTCCGGGACATCATGGTCCCGCGCTCGCAGATGATCAGCATCAAGGCGACCCAGACCCCCCGGGAATTCCTGCCCGCGGTCATCGACTCTGCGCACTCGCGCTACCCGGTGATCGGCGAAAGCCATGACGACGTGATGGGCGTCCTCCTGGCCAAGGACCTGCTGCCGCTGATCCTCAAGGAGAACGGCGACAGCTTCAACATCAAGGACCTGCTGCGCCCCGCCACCTTCGTGCCGGAGTCCAAGCGCCTGAACGTGCTGCTGCGCGAGTTCCGCGCCAACCATAACCACATGGCCATCGTCATCGACGAATACGGCGGCGTGGCGGGCCTGGTGACCATCGAGGACGTGCTGGAGCAGATCGTCGGCGACATCGAGGACGAGCATGACGTCGAGGAAGACAGCTACATCAAGCCCCTGCCCAGCGGCGACTTCCTGATCAAGGCGCTGACACCGATCGAGAACTTCAACGAGTTTTTCGACAGTGACTTCTCCGATGACGAGTTCGATACCGTGGGCGGCCTGGTAATGAGTGCCTTCGGCCACTTGCCAAAACGCAACGAAATCACTGAAATCGGCGCCTATCGCTTCCGCGTACTCAATGCCGATAGCCGACGGATCCATCTGCTGCGCCTGACCCCCGTTTCCCGCTGAGGAACAGAGGTCACCGACCTGCCCCGCATGGACCAGCGCCCCAAGCCCGAAAAACCGGTCTTGGGGTGCTGATCTTGCGGGGCAGGTCGGTCGTGGAGTGCTGCGTGTCTCGACGCTCATCCGAATCAACCCGAACCCACTCCTCGCGCCATGCCCGACGCGACACAGGAAAGAGCTGATGAAACGCCTCTTGCAGCGCTCGACACGCCCCGGCTGGCCCGGCAACCTACTGGCCATGGTAGCTGGCGCGATTACCACCCTGGCCCTGGCCCCCTACGATATCTGGCCGCTGGCACTGCTGGCGGTCGGCTTGTTCTACGCCGGCCTGCGGGAACTGACTCCGCGCCAGGCGCTGGGTCGAGGCTGGTGCTTCGGCTTCGGCCTGTTCGGCGCCGGCACCAGCTGGATCTACGTCAGTATTCATACCTACGGTGGCGCTTCAGCCTTGCTTGCCGGCCTGCTGATGCTGGCGTTCATCGCCGCCATTGCCTGGTTCTTCGCTCTGCCCGCCTGGCTCTGGGCCCGCTGGCTACGGCGCAACGAAGCGCCTCTGGCCGACGCCCTGGCATTCGCCGCCCTATGGGTGGGCCAGGAAGCCTTCCGCGGTTGGTTCCTCACCGGTTTCCCCTGGCTCTACTCCGGCTACAGCCAGCTCGACGGCCCGCTGGCTGGATTGGCGCCCCTGGGCGGTATCTGGCTGATTTCCTTTGCCCTGGCCCTGACTGCCGCGCTGCTCTACAACCTGCCACGCCTGGCCAGGAATGGGCGTAAAGGGTTCATCGCCGCCGGCCTGGTGCTGCTGGCAGCACCCTGGGCAATCGGCCTGGCGCTCAAGGGCCATGCCTGGACCAGCCCATCGGGAGACCCGCTGTCGGTAGCGGCCATCCAGGGCAATATCGAGCAAAGCATGAAGTGGGACCCGGCGCAGCTCAACGCCCAGCTGGCGCTGTACCGCGACATGAGCATGAGCAGCAAGCGCGTGGATCTGCTGGTCTGGCCGGAAACCGCCGTGCCCGTGCTCAAGGAGTCCGCCGAAGGCTACCTGGCGATGATGGGCAACTTTGCCGCCGATCGTCACTCCGCGCTGATTACCGGGGTTCCGGTACGCCAACTGGTGCACCATGAGAAACGCTTTTTCAATGGCATCACCGTCACCGGCGAAGGTGATGGCACCTACCTCAAGCAAAAACTGGTGCCCTTCGGCGAGTACGTACCGCTACAAGAGGTGCTGCGTGGGCTGATCGACTTCTTCGACCTGCCAATGTCCGACTTCGCCCGCGGTCCAGCCGACCAGCCATTGCTGCAGGCCAAGGGCTATCAGATTGCGCCATTCATCTGCTACGAAGTGGTCTATCCCGAGTTCGCCGCTGGCCTGTCGGCTCGCAGCGACCTGTTGCTGACCATCAGCAACGACACTTGGTTCGGCACCTCCATCGGCCCCTTGCAACATCTGCAAATGGCCCAGATGCGGGCCCTGGAGGCTGGTCGCTGGATGATCCGCGCTACCAATAACGGCGTTACCGGCCTGATCGATCCATTCGGCAAGATCACCGCGCAGATCCCCCAGTTCGAACGCGGCATCCTCTACGGCGAAGTCGTGCCCATGCACAACCTGACGCCCTACCTGCATTGGCGTTCGTGGCCACTGATCGTGCTGTGCGCCCTGCTGTTTGGCTGGGCGCTGCTGACCAGCCGCATCGCCAAGACCGTCTGATACCTTTGATCCAGCCGGCTCCTGGGGAGCCGGCCCTCAACGGTAGAAAAGCCGGTAACCCAATTGGCCCGCCGCTTCATTGAGCAACTGGCCACTTTGCCAGATGGACTTGAACTCCGGCATCCAGCCGCCCAGTGGCCGGGCATTGTCCACTCCCAGGAAACCCACCGGCGCCGGCACCACCACGAACCCCGCACGCTCGAAACTCCAGGCCGAGCGCGGCATATGCCAGGCCTGGGTCACCACCACCACGCGCTTGATCCCCAGGGGCTGCAAGACTTCGGCAGTGAACTGGGCATTCTCCCAGGTCGTGCGGCTACGCCCCTCTTGCCAGCGCACTGTCACCCCAAAATCATTGAGCAATGACTCTGCCATGAGTGCCGCTTCGGTAGGTGGCGTGCCGTAGTGCAGGCCGCCACTGGTCAGCACCGGCAGGCCTGAGGCCTTGGCCAGGCGCGCAGCATAACGCTCACGCTCCAGGCCCACGCCGGTAGGCTGGTCGCTACCCCAGGCCGGGTCACCGCGCTCGCGACCGGAGCCCAGGACCACGATTGCATCTGCCTGCCCGGCCAGGCTGGCCCACTGGCTCTGTGGCAACGCAGGCAATTGCTCCAGGGCACGAGCCCCCCACTCCACCATCACTGGCAGGCTCATCAGCCAGAAACCACCCAGCCCCAGGACAAAGCAGCAGCGCGCCAGCCGCGGCCTGGAGCGGCGCAATAGCCAGGCGAGCAGAAGCAGAAGCAGGAGAATACCGGGGGGCAGCAGTAACTGTTTGATGAAATAGCGAAAAGGCATCGAGCATCTCCAAAAGATGCCCGAAGCCTATAGGGGATGCCTGTCCGGCAACAACCAATACCAACCACTTTCGCTTGCAAGGTCCTCGACAACGACCTTTATCGCCCAATGAAGGGCCCATGGGGCCTACTTGAACTGCCGGGACCGGACTTTCAGCTGATCCCGTACCGGCGCCTGGTCCTTCAGCCAGATGATCTCGGCCGAACGGGGCGCGCCCTGTTGCTGCAGACTGCCCAAAGCATTGATCTGCATGTCACGTTGACTGCGAGCCAGATAGGCCTTGATCAGTTCGAGCTCCGCAGGGCTCAAGCCCCGCAATTCCAACTCGACGGCGCGCTCGTCGCGCAACCGATCCGCGGTTCTTGCCGCGTCCAGGGCCAGAGCCAATCGATTCAGCAGCCGTTCGTACACCTCCGTATCTGTTGCTTTGCGCTGCGACTCAAGCATCCGTTCACCTCATTGAAGATAAGACTCACTCCCCTTTTTGAGCTTAGTCGGGCAGCCGCAGGCAACGCGCTGCCGCGACCAACGGCCCGCCTGCGTAATCAGGGTTTCCCTCGGTAGAGCACGGTCATGTATGCTACGACGCTTCCTGTAACTCCACTTCCAGCTCAATCGGGCAGTGAAAAACGCCTTATCCCGGCGCCTTCATCACCCGACGTTGCGTTGAAGAGGATTAGGCCACCCTTATCCAATACATAAAGTAGCCATGCACGAACATTACCAACCCCGTGAAATCGAAGCCGCCGCCCAGTCGTTCTGGGACGCGCAAAAGTCGTTTGAAGTCAGCGAACAGCCAGGCCAGGAGACTTACTACTGCCTATCGATGTTCCCGTACCCGAGCGGCAAGCTACACATGGGGCACGTGCGCAACTACACCATCGGCGACGTGATCGCCCGCTACCAGCGCATGCTCGGCAAGAACGTCCTGCAACCCATGGGTTGGGATGCTTTCGGCATGCCGGCGGAAAACGCCGCGATGAAGAACAACGTCGCTCCGGCCAAATGGACCTACGAAAACATCGCCTACATGAAGAGCCAGCTGCGTAGCCTGGGTCTGGCGGTGGACTGGTCCCGGGAAGTCACTACCTGCAAGCCGGACTACTACCGCTGGGAGCAGTGGTTGTTCACGCGCCTGTTCGAAAAGGGCGTGATCTACCGCAAGAACGGGACCGTGAACTGGGACCCGGCCGACCAGACCGTACTGGCCAACGAGCAAGTCATCGACGGCCGCGGCTGGCGTTCCGGCGCGCTGATCGAGAAGCGCGAAATCCCGATGTACTACTTCCGCATCACCGACTATGCCGAAGAACTGCTGCAAAGCCTCGACGACCTGCCCGGCTGGCCCGAGCAGGTCAAGACCATGCAGCGCAACTGGATCGGCAAGTCCCGCGGCATGGAAGTGCAGTTCCCCTATGACCAGGCCAGCATCGGTCACGAAGGCACACTGAAAGTCTTCACCACCCGCCCTGACACCCTGATGGGTGCAACCTACGTTGCCGTGGCCGCGGAGCACCCGCTGGCCACCCAGGCAGCCCAGGGCAACCCTGCATTGCAGGCGTTCATCGAAGAATGCAAGAACGGCAGCGTTGCCGAAGCCGACATGGCCACCCAGGAAAAGAAAGGCATGGCCACTTCCCTGCTGGTCGAGCACCCGCTGACCGGTGAAAAACTGCCGGTCTGGGTCGCCAACTACGTGTTGATGCACTACGGCGACGGCGCGGTGATGGCTGTTCCGGCGCACGACGAGCGTGATTTCGAGTTTGCCCAGAAGTACCAGCTGCCGATCAAGGCCGTGGTGCGCACCAGCGCTGGTGATGAAGTCGGCAGCGAGTGGCAGGCCGCCTATGGCGAGCACGGCCAGTTGATCAACTCCGGCGAGTTCGATGGCCTGGATTTCGCCGGCGCATTCGACGCCATCGAGGCCGCGCTGATCCGCAAGGAGCTGGGCAAGTCTCGCACCCAGTTCCGCCTGCGCGACTGGGGCATCAGCCGCCAGCGCTACTGGGGCTGCCCGATCCCGATCATCCATTGCCCATCCTGTGGCGACGTCCCGGTGCCGGAAGATCAACTGCCGGTCAAGCTGCCGGAAGACGTGGTGCCGGACGGCGCTGGCTCGCCGCTGGCGCGCATGCCCGAGTTCTACGAATGCAGCTGCCCGAAATGCGGTACTGCGGCCAAGCGCGAAACCGACACCATGGACACCTTCGTCGAGTCGTCCTGGTACTTCGCCCGCTACGCCTCGCCGAACTACGAAGGTGGCATGGTCGATCCGAAGGCCGCCAACCATTGGCTGCCGGTCGACCAGTACATCGGCGGCATCGAACACGCGATCCTGCACCTGTTGTACGCACGCTTCTTCCACAAGCTGATGCGCGATGAGGGCCTGGTCACCTCCAACGAGCCCTTCAAGAACCTGTTGACCCAGGGCATGGTGGTCGCCGAGACCTACTACCGCGTGGCCAGCAATGGCGGCAAGGACTGGTTCAATCCGGCCGACGTCGAAATCGAGCGCGATGCCAAGGCCAAGATCATCGGCGCACGCCTGAAGACCGACGGCTTGCCGGTGGAGATCGGCGGCACCGAGAAGATGTCCAAGTCCAAGAACAATGGCGTTGATCCTCAGGCGATGATCGACCAGTACGGCGCCGACACCTGCCGCCTGTTCATGATGTTCGCCTCGCCGCCCGACATGAGCCTGGAGTGGTCCGATTCCGGCGTCGAGGGGGCAAGCCGCTTCCTGCGTCGCGTCTGGCGCCTGGCACAAAACCATGTTGGCCAGGGCCTGCCGGGCAAGCTGGATATCGCCGCACTGGACGACGCACAGAAGGTCATCCGTCGTGCGATCCACGCTGCGATCAAGCAAGCCAGCACCGATGTAGGCCAGTTCCACAAGTTCAACACCGCCATCGCCCAGGTGATGACTTTGATGAACGTGCTGGAGAAAGCCCCACAAGCCACTGAACAGGACCGCGCCCTGCTGCAGGAAGGCCTGGAAGCCGTCACCCTGCTGCTGGCTCCGATCACGCCACACATCAGCCACGAACTGTGGACCGAGCTGGGTCAGGCCGGCGCAGTCATCGACGCCGGTTGGCCAGCCGTGGACGAAAGCGCCCTGGTCCAGGACAGCCTGCAACTGGTGATCCAAGTCAACGGCAAGCTGCGCGGTCAGATCGAGATGCCGGCCAGCGCCAGTCGTGAAGAGGTCGAGGCCGCTGCACGCGCCAACGAGAACGTGCTGCGCTTCACCGATGGACTGACCATCCGCAAGGTCATCGTGGTGCCAGGCAAACTGGTCAATATCGTCGCCAGCTAATTGGATCAGGCACCCGGTCCGGGACCGGGTGCCGAACAAGACCTTCCGGGCCGCCAGGCGGGCCCATATGGTTTCAAGGGGAGCAAGACATGATCAAACGTAACCTTCTGGTGATGGGCATGGCCCTGGTGCTGAGCGCCTGTGGCTTCCATCTGCGTGGTACAGGAACCCAGGAGCTGACCATCAAGGAGCTCGACCTGAGCGCTCGGGACGCCTACGGCCCGACTGTTAAATTGCTGCAACAGCAACTGGAAAACAGTGGCGTACAGGTCCATGCCGGCGCACCTTACAAATTGGTACTGGTGAACGAACAGAACTCCCAACGCACCCTGAGCTATAGCGGCGGTGGCAACTCTGCCGAGTATGAAATCAGTACCAAGCTGAGCTACGAAATCCTGACTCACGACAACCTGTCCATGCTGAGCGACAAGCTGGAAGTACAGAAAGTCTTCGTTCATGACGGCAACAACATCACCGGTTCAGGCCAGGAGTCGTCCCAGACCTACCAGGAAATGCGCCGCGACCTGGTCCAGCGCATGCTGATCCGCCTGCAGTTGCTGACGCCTGATCAGTTGGCCAAGCTCCAGGCCACCGCCGAAGCCAAAGCCAAGGCAGAAGCCCAGGCCCTGGAAGCAGCACGCAAGGCTGAAGCGGAAACCCCGCGACAGTCGCCAATGGAACTGCCCAACCAGTAAGCCTTGTGGGGCGCTTCGGCGCCCCACCGACCCACGCCTATGAAACTCGCTCCCGCCCAACTCGGCAAACACCTGCAAGGCACCCTCGCTCCGGTCTATGTGATCAGTGGCGACGACCCGCTGCTGTGCCAGGAAGCTGCCGACGCCATTCGCTCTGCCGTACGCCAGCAGGGCTTCGATGAGCGCCAGGTATTCAGTGCCGACGCCAACTTCGACTGGGGTAGCCTGCTGCAAGCCGGTGCCAGCATGTCGCTGTTTGCGCAAAAACGCCTGCTTGAACTGCGCCTGCCTTCGGGCAAGCCCGGGGATAAGGGCGCCGCTGCGCTGATCGAGTACTGCTCGCGCCCCGCCGAAGACACGGTGCTGTTGATCAGCCTGCCCAAGCTCGACGGTAGCGCACAGAAAACCAAGTGGGGCAAAGCCCTGGTCGAAGGAAACCAGACCCAGTTCATCCAGATCTGGCCCGTGGATGCCAACCAGCTACCACAGTGGATCCGCCAACGCCTGTCGCAAGCAGGGTTATCGGCCAGCCAGGATGCAGTGGAACTGATTGCCGCCCGGGTCGAAGGCAACCTGTTGGCTGCGGCCCAGGAAATAGAAAAGCTCAAGCTGATGGCCGAAGGCGGGCAGATCACCGTTGAAACGGTCCAGGCTGCCGTGGCCGATAGCGCACGCTTCGATGTGTTCGGCCTGGTCGATGCGATCCTCAATGGTGAAGCCGCTCATGCCTTGCGCATGCTCGAAGGACTCAAGGGCGAAGGCGTGGAACCTCCAGTGATTCTCTGGGCCTTGTCCCGGGAGTTGCGACTGCTGGCCAACCTGGCGCTGCAATTCAGCCAGGGAGTGCCGTTGGACAAGGTTTTCAGCCAAGCCCGGCCTCCTGTCTGGGACAAGCGCAAGCCGCTGATGAGCAAAGCCCTGCAACGCTACTCTGCGCAGCGCTGGGGCCAGTTGCTACTCGATGCACAGCGCATCGATGCCCAGATCAAGGGCCAGGCCAGTGGTTCCGCCTGGAGCAGCCTGAGCCGCCTGTCGCTCCTGATGGCCGGCCAGCGCCTGGCCTTGCCTGCCGAGTAAACAGGCCTGTTGACCTCGCCCGAACTAAAGAGCACTGGACAGCGGCAGCGCTCTGGCCGATGATCTGCGCCGCACAACCCACCCAGCCAGCGAGGCTCTCCATGAGCAAGCCATCCAAGCATGGTCCCAACAAGGCCAAATCCATCATTGCCCAACCACTGTTCCGCAGCCGCCAGGAACGCCCGGCCAAGGGCAAAGGCAGCTACCGCCGCGAAGCCTTCCAGTCTAAAAGCTGGGAGGCTTCTTACTTTCTGGCTGCTTGAAGCCCAGGACCCCATTGGCATGATAAGGTCTGCACCTGATTGTTATTCACTCTGGACCTGTGCATGCCCTCTTGTATTCCCCGTCGTTGGCACTTACGCCAACTGATCGCTGCCTCCAGCCTGATTCTGTTGGTCGCCTGCGCGGAAAAACCCACCGCCGCCGACGCCCAGCCGCTGCCCAACCTCCAGGCAGCTCCCATTGCGGCACCTGCCACTGTCGCGCCACTGAGCGTCGACAACCTGGATATCCAGCCCCCCCAGACGTTCGATGAATGGCTCAGAGCCTTTCGCATCGAGGCCTTGAACGCCGGGATCCGTGCCGAGGTATTCGACCGCGCCTTTACTGGCATCACCCCGGACATGAGCGTGATCAAGGCCGATCGCAGCCAACCCGAGTTCACTCGCCCGGTATGGGAGTACCTGGATGGAGCCCTCTCCGCAGTACGAGTACGCAAGGGCCAGGCACTGCTGGTCCAGTACAGTGACATCCTGCAACGGATCGAACAGCGCTATGGAGTGGACCGCCAGGCCCTCGTGGCCGTCTGGGGCATGGAAAGCAACTTCGGTGACTTCCAGGGCAACAAATCGGTGATCCGCTCGTTGGCCACCCTGGCCTATGAAGGCCGGCGCCCAGCCTTTGCCAATAGCCAACTGATCGCCGCCCTGCAGATCATCCAGCACGGCGACATCCAGCCCGAGAAAATGCTGGGCTCCTGGGCCGGCGCCATGGGCCAGACGCAGTTCATCCCCACCACCTATAACACCCATGCCGTGGATTTCGACGGCGATGGCCGCCGGGATATCTGGAACAGCCCCGCCGACGCCCTGGCTTCGACCGCCCATTACCTGCAAAGCTCAGGCTGGCAGAAGGGACAACCCTGGGGGCTGGAGGTCAAGCTCAACAGTGGATTCGACTATGCCCTGGCCGATGCCTCCACACGCAAGAGCGTTGCCGAGTGGATGCGCCTGGGGATGCGGCCAGTCAATGGCCAGGCATTGCCCTACGGCTCAGAACAGCTATCGGCTTCACTGCTGCTGCCTGCGGGCTATCGGGGCCCTGCCTTCCTGATCCTGGATAACTTCCGTGCCGTGCTCAAGTACAACAACTCATCGTCCTATGCCTTGGCGGTGAACCTGTTGTCCGAACGCTTCAACGGTACCGGGCTGATCAGTGGCAGCTGGCCCAAAGACGAATTGCCATTGAGTCGCTCCGAGCGTATCGACCTGCAAACCCTGCTCAGCGCCAGGAACTATGATGCTGGCAATCCTGACGGCATCATCGGCGCCAACACCCGCAAGGCCATTCGCAGTGCCCAGCAAGCCTTGGGCTGGCCCGCAGATGGCTATCCGACCCGCAAGCTGCTGGACAGCCTGCGCAACCCTTGAGCAGCAACCTGGCGCCAGGGACAGCCCCTGCGCCAGGCCTTGGCTACTTGAAGACCACGTCCTGGGCCAGGGTCAACGTCCTGGCCCCTGCGTCGAGCTTGACCAGGGCGCCCATGGGCAAGGTCAAGTTAGGATCGCAATGACCACTGCGCCACCCAGCCAGCACGGGAATCCGAAATGGCTCGAAGGTCTGCTTGAGCAGCCCGCAGAGCGCGCTGAAATCCACTCCGGCCACATCTCCCACCAACACCCCTCGTAGCTTGTCGAGCTTGCCCGCCAGGCGCAGGTGATTGAGCAAGCGGTCAATGCGGTACAACGGTTCGTTGACATCCTCGATGAACAGAATGGTGCCATCGGTAACGATTTCGTAAGGGGTACCCAGGGTGCTGGCGATCATCGATAGGTTGCCTCCCAGCAGCGGGCCCTGCGCGATGCCCGGCTCGATGGTCGTCAGCGCAAAGGCCACCGGATGAGGCAGCGGACTGCCCGCCCTGACCTGTCCCCTGAGCAGATTGAAGAGGGACGCCTCGGTCGGTGGCTGCTTGCCGCCCAGCAGATCGGCATTGAGCATCGGCCCGTGGAAACTGACAAAACCCGCATAACGATTTATCGCCAGATGCAGCGCCGTGATATCGCTGTAGCCGATGAAAGGCTTGGGATGTCGGCGCAGCAGGTCGAAATCGATCTTGTCCAGCAGTCGCGGGCTGCCATACCCCCCACGCAAACACAGGATCGCGTCGACTTCGGTATCGGCGAAGGCTGCATGCAGGTCGTGCAGGCGCACCTCATCACTACCGGCCAAATAGCCATCCTGCTGCCCTACCCCGGGAAAGATTCGCAGCCCATACCCTCTGGAGCGCATCCATTGAAGGGCTTTTTCAGTATCCAGCGCCGCCGGGCCAGCCGGCGCGATAAGGCCGATGACGCCTTCGGCTGCCAATGCCGGAACTGGCAGATGGGCATGAAGAGCAGCAGTCGGTTGAGTGGGCATGCAGAGTCTCCCTGTGTGAGTTCACTCAAGCACAGTAGCCATGAATGCCAGGAAACAGAAGGGGAAATCGCCCGCCAGAGACACAAAGGAGGGGGATCGGTAGACCGCCCGCAAGAATCAGCTCTTGCGGGCGGAACGAATCAGGAAACCAGGCCTTCTTTGGCCAGCTTCGCTTGTTCGTCGGCGTGGTACGAGGAACGCACCAGCGGGCCGGATGCCACGTTCTTGAAGCCCATCCGATAGCCTTCCTCGGCGAACCAGGCGAAGGTGTCCGGGTGCACGAAACGCTGCACCGGCAGGTGGTTACGCGACGGCTGCAGGTACTGGCCAAGGGTCAGCATGTCGATGTCATGCTCGCGCATGCGCTTCATCACTTCGATGACTTCGTCGTCGGTCTCACCCAGGCCCAGCATCAAGCCTGACTTGGTCGGCACGTGAGGCACCAGCTGCTTGAACTTCTGCAGCAGGGTCAACGACCACTGGTAATCCGAACCCGGGCGCGCGGCCTTGTACAGGCGCGGTACGGTTTCCAGGTTGTGGTTGAACACATCCGGTGGAGTGGCCGCGGTAATTTCCAGGGCGATGTCCATGCGGCCGCGATAGTCGGGGACCAGGGTTTCCAATTGCACATTTGGCGACAGCTTGCGGATTTCGCGGATGCAGTCGGCAAAGTGCTGGGCACCGCCGTCGCGCAGGTCGTCGCGGTCCACAGAGGTGATTACCACATACTTCAGGCGCAGGTCGGCGATGGCCACGGCCAGGTTCACCGGCTCATCGACATCCAGGGGTTTTGGACGACCATGGCCAACATCACAGAAGGGGCAACGGCGGGTGCAGATATCGCCCATGATCATGAACGTCGCGGTACCACCAGAGAAACACTCACCCAGGTTCGGGCAGGATGCCTCTTCGCAGACGCTATGCAGCTTGTGCTTGCGCAGCAACTGCTTGATCCGATCGACCTCTGGCGATACCGGGATCCGCACGCGGATCCAGTCCGGCTTCTTCGGCAACTCGGTGGTCGGGATGATCTTCACCGGAATACGCGCGACCTTCTCTGCACCGCGCAACTTGACGCCGGTTTCAACTTTCGCACGGGCCGGCCGCTCGGAAACATCCAGCGTCGGGATCAGGGTTTGAACAGCGTCTTGTTGCGCAGTAGTCATATCAGTCGATTCCGCCCGTTAGGGTCGTCTGCTCAGCATAGTCGAGGTGTTTGACGAGCTGCGCACGCAGCCGGGCACTTACCTCGGCAAATTCAATCGGTCCTGCATGGTCGCTCAGCTGGGTCATTGCCAACCCGGCGTAACCACAGGGGTTAATCCGTCGGAACGGCTGCAAGTCCATGTCCACGTTCAATGCCAGGCCATGGAAGGAGCAGCCGTGGCGAATACGCAAGCCCAGGGAGGCGATTTTCGCCCCGTCTACATAGACGCCTGGCGCATCGGGCTTGGCCGCCGCCGAAACGCCGTAGCTGGCCAGTAAATCGATCAGGCAACGCTCCATGCGGCTGACCAGTTCACGTACGCCGAAACCCAGCCTGCGCACATCCAGCAAGAGATAAGCCACCAACTGGCCAGGCCCGTGATAAGTCACCTGGCCACCACGATCAGCCTGCACCACGGGAATATCGCCCGGCACCAGCAGATGCTCGGCCTTGCCGGCCTGCCCCTGGGTAAAGACCGGAGGATGCTGCACCAGCCAGACTTCGTCCGGTGCCTCGGTACCGCGTTGGTTGGTGAAGCGCTGCATGGCCTGCCAGACCGGCTCATAGGCCATCAGGCCAAGCTCACGAAAGCCCAGCGTCTGCGACATCACAGCACCATGTGGACGACACCGGTAGCACGCAGGGCACTATTGATATCACGCAGTTGGTCTTCACCGGTGGCGGTGATGTGCAGTTGTACAGTGGTGTACTTGCCATTGCTGCTCTGGCGCTCGGCCAGGGACTTGATGTCCAGGGTGGCGTACTTGGCAAGGATCTCGATCACGGTGTCCTTGAAGCCGACGACCGTGTCACCGATCACCTTGATCGGATAGTCATCGACGGGGAATTCAATCTTGTGCGACTTAACGTCAGTGTCTGTCATGGCAGTAACGGCCTCGTAAGCCGTGGCGACGGACATGGCCCCCGCACCACTAGGGAGCGAGGGCCATGCAGGTCGACAATATCAGTTGAACAAGCCGTAGAAGAATAGACGGATGCTATCCCACATGCGACGGAAGATACCACCTTCCTCGACCGCGTCCAGAGCGATCAGGTCGGCGCTGTGCACCACTTTATCGTCCAGTTTCACTTCGACCTTACCGATCACGTCACCCTTGGCGATCGGAGCGACCAGCTGCGGGTTCATGGTCATGCTGGCTGCCAGCTTCTTCAGCTGGCCCTTGGGCATGGTCATGGTCAGGTCTTCGGCCAGGCCGGCCTTGACTTGATGGGTCGTGCCCTTCCAGACCGGCGCCTGGGCCAGTTCGGTGCCCTTCTGGTAGAAGGTCTGGGTTTCGAAGAAGCGGAAACCGTAGGTCAGAAGCTTCTGGGTCTCGGCTGCGCGGGCCTGTTCGCTGTTGGTACCGAATACCACGGCGATCAGGCGCATGCCATCACGTACCGCCGAGGACACCATGCAATAGCCCGCTTCGTCCGTGTGGCCGGTCTTCAGGCCATCGACGGTCTTGTCACGCCACAGCAACAGGTTGCGGTTAGGCTGCTTGATACCGTTCCAGAAGAACTCCTTCTGCGAGTAGATCGCATAGTGAGCCGGGTCTTCATGGATGATCGCGCGGGCCAGCAACGCCATGTCATGGGCCGACGAGTAATGCTCGGGGTTCGGCAGGCCGGTCGGGTTCATGAAGTGGCTGTTGCTCATGCCCAGGTCGCCGGCAGTCTTGTTCATCATGTCGGCGAAGGCGTCTTCGCTACCGGCGATATGCTCGGAAATCGCCACGCTGGCGTCGTTGCCCGACTGGATGATGATGCCGTGCAGCAGGTCGCTGACGGAGACTTGCGACCCCACCTTGATGAACATCCGCGAACCGCCGGTACGCCAGGCGTTTTCACTGACGGTCACTGGATCGTTCTCGCCGATCTGGCCACGGCGGATTTCCAGGGTGGCGATATAGGCGGTCATCAGCTTGGTCAAGCTGGCCGGCGGCAGGCGCTGGTCACCGTTGTTCTCCACCAGCACGTTTCCGCTGCTGGCATCCATGAGCACATAGGATTTGGCGGCCAGCTGCGGTGGCGACGGCATCGCCTCTACCGCCCAGGCGGCGGGCGTGATGATCAGCGGGACAAGCAGGCACAGGCGTTTGGCAAAGGTGGTGATGTTCATCCGTCTCTCGAAGTCGCTAATGGAAACTTGCCCCAGGGGCAAAATTATTTCAGACAACCGTCTAAAGGGCTGTCGCGTGTAACGTTGTTCACTCACTGACCCTTGCCGGGCTTTTGTTGTACGACGAGCCAACAACCAGGATCGCCCCCCAGTACCGCAAGCGAACCATCATTTCTCAGCGTCCCTACTCTGCAGTGACCACGCTCGCCTGACCCAGGTTGGCCAGGCGCACGCTATTCTGCGCTTGCTGGGTTTCTCCCGGCGATCCGAACGGCCCCAGGCGTACCCGGTGCAGCGTCTGCTGATTACGTACGATCGAACTGATGAACACCGGGGCGCTCACCATTGAACTCAACTTCGACCTCAACAGCTCGGCCGCATCCGGATTGGCGAAGGCGCCTACCTGCAGGTACTGGCCGGAAGCGGCCGCAGAACCGTTCTTGACCTGTACAGGAACCACCGCGGCCGCATGTTGCTGCGGTGGCGGAGTCCACTGCTCGACCGTACCGGCCGAACTGGTGATCACCGGCGCGCTATTCTGCGCCACTTGCGGCTCGTTGAGCATCAAAGGCGCCGGACGGCCACGCTGGGCCCACCATTGCTGAGGATCGATGCCCTCGACCTTGACTCGAGCAGTCCCGGTCTCGGCATAACCGAGCTTCTTGGCCGCCGCATAAGACAGGTCGATGATCCGGTCTGAATAGAACGGCCCCCGGTCGTTGACCCGCAGGATCACGCTGCGGTTGTTGTCCAGGTTGGTCACCCGTACATAGCTGGGCAATGGCAGTGTCTTGTGCGCGGCACTCATGCCGTACAAATCATAGACCTCGCCATTGGCGGTGTTCTGGCCGTGGAACTTGGTGCCGTACCAGGAAGCCGTGCCCGACGCCACGTAGCTCTTGGACTCCTGGATCGGGAAGTAGGTCTTGCCCAGTACCGTATAGGGATTGGCCTTGTACGGGCCGGTGTGCAGGGTTGGCGTGGCATCGGGAATGCGCGATACATCGACATCCCACCAGGGCGCGCCATCCTTGTGGGCGCGATTGATATCCAGGCCCGGCATCGAACGCACGGTATTGGTGGGTTTCTGCTGTGGCGCGCGGCTCGTCGAGCAACTGGCCACCAACAGCGACAATGCGGCAAAAGCCAGCAGCTTCAGGGGTTTGCAGATTGGCATTGCCAGCATTACTTGACGCCCCGTGCTTGGACCAGCTGTTCAGACAGCTGATGTACGGCCATGGCATACATCACGCTGCGATTATAGCGAGTGATCGCGTAGAAGTTCTTCAGACCCATCCAGTATTCCGGACCGTTATCACCCTCCAGGCGGAAAGCAGTAACCGGCATATCATCGCGCAGCGCATCATGACTCGACCAGCCCAGGGCTCGCAACTCCCCGACGGTCTTCGTCGGCTCGATCCCGGTAGTCAGGCCCTCATCTACACGATCGCCGCGCACGTCGGCGCGACTGACCACCGGCTCGCCGGCGACCCAACCATGGCGCTTGAAGTAGCTGGCCACGCTGCCGATGGCATCGTCCGGATTGGTCCAGATATTGATGTGCCCATCGCCATCGAAATCCACGGCATAGGCCCGGAAGCTGCTCGGCATGAACTGCGGCAGCCCCATAGCACCGGCGTAGGAGCCCTTGAGACTCAGCGGATCCAGTTGTTCTTCGCGCGCCAACAGCAGGAACTCGCGCAGCTCCTTGCGGAAGAATTCAGCCCGCGGCGGATAATCGAAGCCCAGGGTCGACAAGGCATCGATCACCCGATAATTGCCCGTATTACGCCCGAAAAAGGTCTCGACGCCGATGATCGACACGATGACCTGGGCCGGTACTCCGTACTCCTGTTCAGCCCGGGCCAACACCGCCTCGTGCTGGCGCCAGAAGTCCACACCGCGGGCAATGCGCGCGTCGGTGATGAACATCGGGCGGTATTCCTTCCACTGCTTGACCCGCTCGGCAGGTCGCGAAATGGCATCAAGAATTGCTTGCTTGCGCTCGGCTTCGCGGAACACGCTCATGAGCTGCTCACCGGCAAAACCGTAGTCCCGGGTCATTTCCCCGACGAATTCGGCAACCTGGGGCGAGCCTTCGTAGGCACCAGCCGAAGCAGGTTCCACGGCCCCCAGGATGCTCGCCAGACCGACCCATGGAGCATACCGAGCGGTCCAGCCACGCATTACTTGCATTGAATTCTTCACCTTAATCAAACCTGTGCGATCCACTTGCGATGGGTATGGATCGACATCAAAACCCCAAACGCTGACAGTAGCGTCACCAACGAAGTTCCTCCGTAGCTAATGAAGGGCAACGGAACTCCCACCACCGGCAACAAGCCACTGACCATACCGATGTTGACGAAAACGTAAACAAAAAACGTCATGGTCAGGCTGCCTGCCAGCAACTTGCCGAACAGTGTCTGGGCCTGCGCCGTGATCACCAGGCCGCGCCCGATCAGCAGCAGGTAGATCAGCAACAAGGCGCAGATCCCCACCAGGCCGAACTCCTCGCCCAGGACCGCGATAATAAAGTCGGTGTGGCTCTCGGGCAAAAAGTCCAGGTGCGATTGGGTGCCCAGCAACCAGCCCTTGCCGAACACGCCGCCGGAGCCGATGGCCGCCTTGGACTGGATGATGTTCCAGCCGGTACCCAAAGGATCGCTTTCCGGGTCGAGGAAGGTCAGGATCCGCTGCTTCTGGTAGTCGTGCATGATGAACATCCACATGGCAATCGCCACCGGCACCGCGGCCGCCAGCACGCCGATGATCCAGCGCCAGCGCAAACCACCCATGAACAGCACGAAGGTGCCCCCGGCCAGGATCAGCAAGGCCGTACCCAGGTCGGGTTGGCGCACGATCAGCATGAACGGCAAGCCGATCAGGATGAGGCTGATCGCCACGTGCTTGAGGTGCGGCGGCAGGGTGCGCTTGGACAGGTACCAGGCAATGGTCGCCGGCATGATGATCTTCATGAACTCCGAAGGCTGGAAGCGGATGACCCCGGGGACATTGATCCAACGGGTCGCCCCCATGGCGTTATGCCCCATCACGTCCACCACCACCAGCAGCACCACGCCGAACACATAGCCCAGCGGTACCCAGCGCGCCATGAAGCGCGGCTCGAACTGGGCGATGACAATCATCGACACCAGGCCGATACCGAAGGACGTGGCTTGCTTGGCCAACAGGTCCCAGCTCTTGCCGCTGGCCGAATACAGCACGAACAGGCTGCCGGCGGCCAGGGTCAGCAGCAGGATCAACAAAGGGCCATCGATATGCAGGCGTTGCAATAGCGTCGCCCGACGCCGCATCACATCCTCGCTGGACAGAATGCGGTCAAAATTACTCTTCACGGGCCGTAGCCTCCGTGCTGATAGGGCTGGCGAATTCTGGCTTGAGCTGGCCATCCGGGCCCAGGAGCCAGGCATCCATGACCTGGCGCACTACAGGTGCGGCGACACCGGAGCCCGACTCACCGTTCTCCACCATCACCGACACCACGATCTTCGGATTCTCGGCAGGCGCGAACCCCACGAACAAGGCGTGGTCGCGGTGGCGCTCCTGGACCTTGGAGCGGTCGTACTTCTCGCCCTGCTTGATCGCTACCACCTGGGCCGTACCACTCTTGCCGGCGATGCGATACGGCGAGCCGACCGCAGCCTTGCGTGCGGTACCCCGGGCACCGTGCATCACCTGTTGCATGCCATGGTTGACCCGCGTCCAGTCCGCCGGGTCGCGCAGCACGATATCCGGCATCGGATTGTGATCCACGGGCTTTTCGCCCTCGATGCTCTTGGCCAGATGCGGCCGGTTCCAGCGCCCCTTGCTGGCCACCAGGGCGGTAGCCTGGGCCAGCTGCAGCGGTGTCGACTGCATGTAGCCCTGGCCGATTCCGAGAATCAGGGTTTCCCCCGGGAACCAGGCCTGGCGCCGGGTCGCACGCTTCCACTCGCGGGTAGGCATCAGCCCTGGCGACTCCTCGAACATATCCAGGGAGACCTTCTGGCCGATACCGAACTTGCTCATGTAGGCCGAGAGCCGATCGACTCCCAGCTTGTGGGCCAGGTCGTAGAAGTAGGTGTCGTTGGACCGCATGATCGCCGTATCCAGGTCAACGAAGCCGTCGCCGGTGCGGTTCCAGTTACGGTATTTGTGATCGTAGTTGGGCAATTGGTAGTAGCCGGGGTCATAAACCCGGGTCGCCGCCGTGACGACCCCGGCATCCAGTCCGGCAATCGCCACCGCCGGCTTGATGGTCGAGCCTGGCGGGTAGAGTCCGCGCAGCACCCGATTGAACAGCGGCCGGTCGATGGAGTCGCGCAATTCGGCATAGGCCTTGAAGCTGATACCGGTCACGAACAGGTTGGGGTCGAAGCTTGGCTGGCTGACCATCGCCAGGACTTCACCAGTGTTCGGGTCCAATGCCACCACCGCGCCCCGTCGACCACCCAGGGCCGCCTCTGCCGCTTCCTGCAACTTGATATCCAGGCTCAGGACAATGTCCTTGCCTGGAATCGGATCGGTACGCTTGAGCACGCGCAACACACGATTTCGAGCATTGGTCTCGACCTCTTCGTAACCGACCTGCCCGTGCAGTTCCGCCTCGTAGAAGCGCTCGATACCGGTCTTGCCGATATGGTGCGTGCCGCTGTAGTTCACCTTGTCCAGGGTCTTCTGTTCTTTTTCGTTGATCCGCCCCACATAGCCCACGGAATGGGCGAAGTGCGCACCCTGTGGGTAATGCCGGACCAACTGGGCAACCACTTCCACGCCTGGCAGGCGGAACTGGTTCACTGCGATGCGGGCTATCTGTTCTTCCGTCAGCTCGAACAGGATCGGTACCGGTTCGAATGCCCGCGGCCCCTGCTTGACGCGCTTTTCGAACAGCACGCGGTCTTCGGGCGTCAGCTCCAGCACTTCGACGACCACATCGAGCACCTGCCGCCAGTCACCGGAACGCTCGCGCGTCATGCTCAGGCTGAAGCTGGGCCGGTTGTCAGCCACCACCACGCCATTACGGTCATAGATCAGGCCCCGGCTCGGAGGAATGGACTGGACGTGAACCCGGTTACTCTCCGACTTGGTCGAGTGAATTTCGTACTGGATCACCTGCAGGTAGTACAGGCGGGCAATCAGCACGCCGATCAGACAGACCACCAGAATGGCGCCGAACACCACCCGGTTACGCACCAGGCGGGCGTCTTTTTCATGGTCCTTGATACGGATCGGCTGAGACATGAGGGGCGTGGGCTACTTGTGGTAGGGGTGGCCAGACAGCACGGTCCAGGCACGATACAGCTGTTCGCCGATGAGAATCCGCACCAGGGGGTGCGGCAGGGTCAGGGGCGACAACGACCAACGCTGGTCGGCCCGCGCACAGACCTCCGGTGCCAGCCCTTCCGGGCCACCGACCATGAAGTTCACAGTACGCGAGTCGAGGCGCCAGCGATCCAGCTCCACCGCCAACTGCTCGGTGCTCCAGGGCTTGCCGTGCACCTCGAGGGTGACGATGCGCTCGTTATGCCCGACCTTGGCCAGCATGGCCTCGCCTTCCTGACGGATAAAGCGGGCCACGTCGGCATTCTTGCCTCGGGTATTGAGCGGTATTTCCACCAGTTCCAGCGCCAACTCGGACGGCAGACGCTTGGCATACTCATGCCAACCCTCTTCCACCCATTTGGGCATGCGTGAACCGACAGCGATCAGACGCAGGCGCACAGCCGTCCCTTATTGCTGGTCTTTGTTGAGCTTGGCGAAGTGCTCATGGGTGTTTTCCGGGCTGTGGTGCTTGCCGTCGGCCGCACGACTCTGCTCAGCGCCCTGCCACAGGCGCTCCAGGTCGTAGAACTGGCGGGCAGAGGCGGTCATCATGTGCACGATCACGTCGTCCAGGTCCAGCAGGACCCAGTCGCTGTCGCCCTTGCCTTCTTCACCCAGCGGGCGTACGCCCTGGGCCTTGACCATCTCGCGGACCTTTTCCAGCATCGCGCCGATCTGGCGGTTGGAGGTACCGGTGGCGATCACCATGTAGTCGGTGATGCTCTGCTTGTCGCGCACATCGATCACCAGGATGTCCTGGGCCTTGACGTCTTCCAGCGCGGCAACAGCCACCTTGACCAGATCTTCGCCTTTCATTACTTGGTTAGTCATATAAAACTCGTTCAGCTCGTATGTACGGAACGCCGCACGGCCTGGGCCGGCAGCATTCCTTCAGTTCGGCGCACGGTAAAGTCCGTGAGCATCGATATAGGCCAGGACCGCGTCAGGCACCAGGAAACGTACCGACTTACCGCTGGCCAGCAGTTGACGGATCTGGGTGGCAGACACCGCGAGCGGTGTCTGCCAGACGAATGCAATATGTCCCCCCGGCCCTGCCAGGGCCAGCGGATCGCTCACCGAGCGGGCCGCCAACAGGTTGCGCAGGGCATCCGGCGGCTCGCTATCGGCATCCGGGCGTTGCAGCACCAGGATGTGGCAATGCTGGAGCAACTCCTCCCAGCGATGCCAGGTGGGCAGGCCGCAAAATGCGTCCCAGCCCAACAGCAGGAACAACTGGTCGTCAGCAGCCAGTTCGGCACGCATCTGCTCCAGTGTGTCTATGGTGTAGGACGGTTTGTCCCGTTTCAGCTCACGGTCGTCCACCACCAGGGGTGAGACGCCCGCCACCGCACGCTCGACCATCGCCAGACGATCGAGCGCCGACACCTGCGGTGTATCCCGATGAGGCGGCCTGGCACTGGGTGCCAGGCGCAGCTCGTCGAGTCGCATGGATTCGGCCACTTCCAGTGCGCCACGCAGGTGGCCGATATGCACTGGATCGAAGGTGCCACCCAGCAGGCCGATACGTTTGCCCATCAAGTACGCACGTGACCGTCGCCGAACACCACATACTTCTCGCTGGTCAGGCCTTCCAGGCCCACAGGACCACGGGCGTGCAGCTTGTCGGTGGAAATGCCGATCTCCGCGCCCAGGCCATACTCGAAACCATCGGCGAAACGCGTCGAGGCATTGACCATCACCGAACTGGAGTCCACCTCGTTGAGGAAGCGCCGGGCATCGGTGAAGTTCTCGGTGACGATGGAGTCGGTATGGTGCGAACCATAGGTATTGATGTGCTCGATGGCCTGCTCCAGGCCATCCACTACACGAATCGAGAGGATCGGCGCGGTGTACTCGGTACGCCAGTCTTCTTCGGTGGCTTCCAGTACATCGGCCCCAAGGATCGACCGGGTCTGCTCGCAGCCTCGCAGTTCGACACCCTTGTCGCGATAGATCGCGGCCAAAGGCGGCAGGACGCGCTCGGCGATAGCCCCGTGAACCAGCAGCGTCTCCATGGTGTTGCACGGAGCGTAGCGCTGGGTCTTGGCGTTGTCGGCGATACGAATGGCCTTGTCCAGGTCCGCTGCCACATCGATGAACACGTGGCAGACCCCATCCAGATGCTTGATCACCGGCACCCTGGCATCGCGGCTGACCCGTTCGATCAGGCTCTTGCCGCCACGAGGCACGATCACGTCGACGAACTCGGGCATGGTGATCAACGCGCCGACCGCTGCGCGGTCGGTGGTTTCCACCACCTGCACCACAGGGGCTGGCAGCTCGGCCGCCGCCAACCCCTGCTGGATGCAGGTGGCGATGGCGCGATTGGAATGAATGGCTTCGGAGCCACCACGCAGGATGGTGGCGTTACCGGACTTCAGGCACAGGGCCGCCGCGTCGATGGTCACGTTGGGACGCGATTCGTAGATGATGCCGATCACACCCAACGGCACACGCATCTTGCCCACCTGGATCCCTGAAGGCAGGTAGCGCATGTCACGGATTTCACCGATGGGGTCAGGCAGCTTGGCCACCTGGCGCAAGCCTTCGATCATCTCGTCGATGCGCGCGGGAGTCAGTGCCAGGCGGTCCAGCAGGGCCGGCTCCAGACCATTGGCCCGACCATTGGCCAGGTCCTGTTCGTTGGCCGCGGCCAGTTCCGGTCGCGCGGCGTCCAGCGCATCGGCGGCCGCCAGCAGCGCACGGTTCTTCTGCGCGGTGGTGGCACGGGCGATGACCCGGGAAGCTTGGCGGGCAGCGCGACCCAAACGGGTCATGTAGTCAAGAACGGACTCAGTCATGGTCTGGTGTGGTCTTGGCAAAGAGGAAAGCGGCTGATTATAGCTGTCGCGCCCGCCCACGGACAGCGGTCACGGGCGGATGGTCGAAATACTCGCAGTTCAGCCTGAATTAAGCCTGGAGTTGTTATCATCCCGGCACTTTTCTGACCACATCTCATCACCACCATGTCCATCCTGACCTCTGCGAAACTGCCCAAAGCCCTGCCTGATGGCTTTTTCGACCGTGATGCTCAGCTCCTGGCCCGTGAGCTGCTGGGCAAGGTCATCCGCCATAAAGTCGGCGACCTGTGGTTGTCCGTGCGCATTATCGAGACTGAAGCCTATTACTGCGAGGAAAAAGGCAGCCATGCCTCCCTCGGCTTCACAGAAAAACGTAAGGCGTTGTTTCTGGATGGCGGCCACATCTATATGTACTACGCCCGGGGCGGCGACTCATTGAACTTCAGCGCCCAAGGCCCGGGCAACGCCGTGCTGATAAAGTCCGCCTACCCCTGGGTCGACGAGATTTCCGGCCCTGCCAGCCTGGCGCAAATGCAACTGAACAACCCGGACGCCAGCGGCCAGCCGCGCCCCTGGCAGAAGCTCTGCGCCGGCCAGACCCTGCTATGCAAGGCCCTCGGCCTGAAAGTCCCAGTATGGGATGCGAAACGCTTCGATCACGAAGCCCTCTTTGTCGAGAATGTCGGTGCCGCCGTACCGCAGATCATCCAAAGCACCCGCCTGGGCATACCCAAGGGCCGCGATGAACACCTGATGTACCGTTTCGTCGACGCCGCCTACGCGCCGTACTGCACCCGGAACCCGTTGCGCCGGGGCCAGGTCGAGGGCCGCGACTACCTCATCCTCGGCTGACCCCATCACCGCTCGATACTGACAATGGAGTTGAATCTATGGGCCCATGGCTCGACAGCGTGACCGCCTGGCTAAGCGGCAACCCACAGTGGCTGGCAGCCGCGGTATTTATCGTCGCGTTCGTGGAGTGCCTGGCCATCGCCGGCCTGATCGTCCCCGGCACCGTACTGTTGTTCGCTATCGCGGTATTGGCAGGCAATGGCGCCTTGTCGTTGGGCGAGACCCTGCTGCTGGGCTTCGCCGCCGGCATCCTGGGCGATGTCACGTCCTACCTGCTGGGACGTCGCTTCCACCAGCGCATCCGCCGCTTGCCAGGGCTGCGCCAGCACCCTGAATGGATCAACGGCGCCGAAGCCTATTTCCAGCGCTATGGCATCGCCAGCCTGCTGGTCGGACGCTTCATCGGCCCCCTACGCCCAATGCTGCCGATGGTGGCGGGCATGTTCGACATGCCGTTCCCGCGGTTCTTCGCCGTCAGCCTGCTGGCTGCGGCAGGCTGGTCGGTGGCCTACCTGCTGCCCGGCTGGGCCACCGGCGCGGCCATTCGCCTGCCTCTGCCCGAAGGGTTCTGGCCCCAGGCCGGCGTGGTCATCGGCAGCCTCGCGGTATTGATCGGCCTGAGCGTCAACAGCAGCCTGCGTCGCCATCGCCGGGCGACCCTGTTGATGTCCGGCCTGAGCCTGGCGCTACTGCTGGGGCTGTTCATCGGCTACCCCTACCTGGCCCAGTTCGACCAGGGGCTGATAGCCCTGGTACAGGAACACCGCGACCCGGCACTGGACAGGATCATGGTGATGGTCACCCAGATCGGCGAGTTTCGCGCCATGTTCATCATCAGCGCGGCCCTGACCCTGTTGCTGGTGCTGCTGCGCCAGTGGCGCCATGCGTTGTTCGCCGGCGCCACGCTGCTGTGCACTGCACTGGCCAATACCGCCGGCAAGTGGTTCTTCGCCCGGATACGCCCGGAAGTGCTGAGCGAGCCGCTGGCCAGCTTCAGCATGCCCAGCGGTCACGCCTCCGGATCCTTTGCCCTGTTCCTGACCCTCGCGGTGCTGGCTGGCCGCGGTCAACCGCCGCGGATGCGCTTGACCTGGCTGCTGCTGGGCTGCCTGCCGGCAATGTCGATCGCCCTGTCACGGGTTTATCTGGGAGCTCATTGGCCGACCGACATTTTTGCCGGGGCAATGCTCGCAGCCTGCGTCTGTGCCGCCAGCCTGACCCTGGTCCAGTGGCAGGCCCCGCTCAAGCCGATGCCGGCCAAGGCCTGGTGGCTGGTGCTGCCAGTGATGGTGCTGCTGTGTGCCTTCATGTCGATGCGACATTTGCCGCAAGCGCTGCTGCGCTACGCCTATTGAGTCGCCGGGAGGGTGTGGCTCAGGCGAAGAGCTCACCTTGCAACTCATCCAATAGCAGTTGAATGGCATCCAGACGCTGCTGTGGATCGTCCAGTTGCAGCAGATCGATCTTGTCCAGCTCGGAAAAGGGCAACAGGTACGCCAGTTGATTGGCCAGTGACTGTTGCCCTGCGGCCTCGACGCCCATGTCCAGGGCCTCGACCATCGGATGCTCGGCCAGGGCCTTGAGCAGCGCCACCAGGTCGGCGTCGTCTTCCTTCAATGGCTGCTCCGCCGCCTCATCCAGCCAGCGGACCTGGGCCACGACCAACTGATCCTTCTGCACCTCGCTACCAAGGACACGAAAGCGCCGCCCGCCCTTGACCCGAATGCCCAGCAAGCCATTGTCCTGCTGGTGGAAGTCGGTAATCAGTGCCTCGCAACCTACCTGGGCATAACCTGGGGCAGCCACACCAGTTTCCGCGCCCTCCAGGATGCACACCACACCGAACCCGCTCCCCTGCTTCATGCAGCGGCCGATCATGTCCAGGTAGCGAGCTTCGAAGATCTGCAAGTCCAGAATGCAGCCGGGAAACAGCACGGTATTCAAGGGGAACAGCGGCAGACTCATGACATCCATCCTCAAACCAGCAACGACACCGCCAATGGCAGCAGGACTGCCGTGGCCACGCCCATCAGACTCATCGCCAGCGCGGCAAAGGCGCCGCACTCCTCACTTTCTTGCAGGGCCACCGACGTGCCCACGGCGTGTGCCGTCATGCCCAGCGCCATGCCCCGGGCCTCGGGTGCCCGGACTCCCAGACGATCGAGCAGGCCGGGGCCGAAAATCGCACCAATCACGCCCGTGATCAGCACGAACACCGCGGCCAGTGCCGCTACCCCGCCGATCTGCTCGGCCACCAGCATGGCGATCGGTGAGGTAACCGACTTGGGTGCCATGGTCATGAGGATCATGTGCTCGGCACCGAACCACCACCCAAGCAACACGCCCAGGCTAGTGGCCAGAACCCCACCCACCACCAGCGTAGTAAATATCGGCCAGAACAACTGGCGGATACGTCGCAGGTTGAGGTACAGCGGCACCGCCAGGGCGACTGTAGCCGGCCCCAGGAGAATGCTCAGGATCTCGGTGCTCTTGCGGTACTCGGCATAGCTCAACCCACAACCGAGCAGTACCCCGATCACCAGCAGCATCGATACCAGCACCGGCTGCAGGAACATCCAGCGAGTCTTTTCGAATGCCGCCAGCACCAGTTGATAGGCCCCGAGGGTGATACCGATGCCAAACAGCGGATGGTGGATGACCGCGGCCCAGGCCCCCTGCCAATCGAAACTCATGGGCGCTCCTCCCGGCGAGCCTGGCGCTTGACCAGGCGCTGCATCAGCACTCCGGCAAAGGCCATGGAAAGCACCAGCGACAGCACCAGCGCCCCGGCGATGGCCCAGAAGTCCGCAGCGATATCCCGGGCGTAGACCATCACCCCGACAGCAGGCGGTACCAGCAACAGTGGTAGATAACGCAACAGACTGCCGGCCGCCTGGTTCAACGGCTCGCCCACTTCACCGCGCACGACCAGGAACACCAGCAGCAATAGCAGGCCGATGATCGGCCCCGGCAATACGGGCAACAGCAGATGATTGAGCGCCGTCCCGAGCAGTTGGAACAGCACCAGCCATGTCAAACCGCGTAACAACATACCGCCCTCTCCAGCCAGATCCCGTCGCGCATTATAAGCACGCAGGCGCGATGAACCGGCATTCGCCAAAAGCATGGATCTTTACCGAGCCGGATCACCATGATGATCTACAGTGGAAGTTTCGGACCGTGAAACACCGCATCGATCACCAAAAATCGTTGAACCAAGGAGAGTGTCAATGCCCTATGTTCCTGTTGCAGAGCTCAAGGATTATGTTGGAAAGGAACTGGGTCGTTCCGCATGGCTCACTATCGACCAGGAGCGTATCAACCTGTTTGCCGAAGCCACCGGTGACTTCCAGTTCATTCACGTCGACCCGGCCAAGGCCGCACAGACGCCATTTGGCAGCACCATCGCCCACGGTTTCCTGACCCTGTCGCTGATTCCGAAGCTGATGGAGGACATCCTGGTACTGCCCCAGGGGCTGAAAATGGCGATCAACTATGGCCTGGACAGCGTGCGTTTCATCCAGCCGGTGAAGGTCGACTCCAAGGTGCGGCTCAAGGTCGACCTGGTGGACGCGACCGAGAAGAAACCCGGCCAATGGCTGCTCAAGGCCAGCGTCACCCTGGAAATCGAAGGCCAGGAAAAACCGGCCTATATCGCTGAGCCCCTGTCACTCTGCTTCGTCTGATGCACCCCTGAGCGAAACGCATCACGCTGTTTCGCTCAGGCTCTCTATATATAAGGCACACGGCTACGGCATACTCGGACCCCTAATCATCCGGAACCCGTTATGCGCCCATTTGTCCCCCTGGTTTTGACCCTCCTGCTCAGCGCTTGCGGTGATGGCGAATCACTGTTGCCGCCCGATGCCCGCCTACCGGATGGCGGACGCTATCGTGGCGACCTGGTCAACGGTCTGTTGCAGGGCCAGGGCCGCATCGACTACCCCAATGGCAGCTGGTATGCCGGTCAGTTCGACAAGGGGCAATGGCACGGGCAAGGGGAATGGCACGGTAGCAACGGCGAAGTCTACCGAGGCCTGTTCCAGCAAGGGTTATTCCATGGGCAAGGCACCCTGACCACCAAGAACAGCAGCTACAGTGGCGGCTTCAAGCTCGGGCGCCGTGACGGCGAAGGCACCCTCAAAGAAGACGGCATGACCTATCGGGGCGAGTTCAAGGCCGACCTGTATTCGGGCCTGGGGCGCCTGGAACTGGACGACGGCAGCCAGTACCAGGGCCAGTTCGCCAAGGGCAAGCCCAATGGCGAAGGCCAGCGCAGCGACTCCAGCGGCAACCAGTTCAGCGGCCACTTCGTCGACGGTCAACTCGAAGGCAATGGCACGTTCAACAGTGCCGAAGGCGATATCTACGTCGGCGGTTTCAAGCACAACCAGCTCAATGGCAAAGGCCGCTATGAAAACTCCGACGGCGATGTATGGATCGGTCAGTTCAAGGACGGAGCCTTGGGCGGCAAGGGTGAGCTGATCGGCGCCGATGGCAGCCACTACCTCGGTACCTTCAGCGACTGGCGTTTCAGCGGCGAGGGGCGCCTGAACCTCAGCGATGGCAGCTTCTATGTCGGTGGATTCGACAGCGACAACTATCAGGGGCACGGGGTCCTGGTGCTACGCGACGGCAGCGTGCAAAGCGGTGTGTGGAACAACGGCCTGCGGGTTCGCGATGCCGATGGCAAGCTGCTCCCCGACCCCCTGGAAACGGCCCTGCTGAACCAGGGCCGCCTACTCAAGGAAGCCCTCGATGCCGTGCCGGCCTCGACCCCAGCCATCGAGCTCTACAGCCTGACCCTGGCCGGCGATGGCAAGCAGAGCGTATTCCTGCGTGAAGCCGACTATGTCAGCAACATGCTCGCCAGCCGTTTCGGCGCCTATGGCCAGATCCGCCTGGTGAACCACCGCGACCACATGATGAACCGCCCCATGGCCACCCGGGAAAACCTGCGCCGCGCGGCCCAGGTCCTGGCCGAACGCAGCGGTCCCGAAGACCTGGTATTCATCTACCTCACCAGCCACGGCACCAGCGAACATGAACTGGTGCTCGACCAACCACGCCTGGAGCTGGCCGACCTGCCCGCCGACGAGTTGGCCAATGCCCTGGCGCCCTTGAAGAATCGCGACAAGATCGTGGTCATCTCGGCTTGCTACTCTGGCGGTTTCATCCCGGCCCTCAAGGATGAACGAACCCTGGTCATGACCGCCTCAAAGGCGGACCGGGTATCCTTCGGCTGCTCGGAAGAAGCCGACTTCACCTACTTCGGAGACGCCCTGTTCGCCCAGGCGCTGAACCAGACCGATGACCTGGAGCACGCCTTCATGCTGGCCAAGGCGAGCGTGGCCGAGCGCGAGCAGGCGGACAACTTCGACCCGTCCGAGCCACAGATCTGGGCCCCCAAGGGGGTCATCGCCCACTGGCAGCAACTACGCAAGCAGCAGGCACGAAAAGCCCTGCAGAGTGTCTCTATCAGCAGCAAGGAAGCACAAGGCAACTAAGCTGGAACAGTATCAAGGGGGAATGACTATGTACTTGACGCCACAGCACATCCTGCTCGCCGGCGCCTCTGGCCTGACCGGGGAGCAATTGCTCGACCGCCTGCTCAACGAGCCCACCATCAGCCGGGTCCTAGCCCCCAGCAGGCGCCCATTGAGCGAGCACCCACGACTGGAAAACCCGGTCGGCGACCCTGCAACCGTCCTGCCGCAGCTGACCGGCAAGGTGGAAATCGCCTTTTGCTGCCTGGGCACCACCATCAAGCAAGCCGGCTCCGAAGCCGCCTTTCGCGCCGTGGACCTGGACCTGGTCGTGACTTTCGCCAAGCGCGCCCTGGAAATGGGTGCACGACACCTGGTTGTGGTCAGCGCCCTGGGCGCCGACCCCAAGTCGTCGATTTTCTACAACCGGGTCAAGGGCGAGATGGAAGAGGCGCTGAAGCGCCAGGGCTGGCCGCAATTGACCATCTGCCGGCCTTCCCTATTGCTCGGAGACCGGGTCGAACCGCGTCTTGGCGAGCAGTTGGTCGGTCCACTATCGCGGCTGATCCCGGGCAAGTACCGCGGCATCGAAGCCTGCCAGTTGGCTCGAGCCATGTGGCGCCTGGCCCTGGAAGAACAGAGTGGCACCCGGGTGGTGGAGTCCGACGAGTTGCGCAAGCTGGGCAAATGATCGGCTGCGCCAGGCAAGCTCCGCAGGAGGCGGCCTGGCAACTCTCCCTACAACCCGCCGGTAGCCCTGAACCCCACGCCCAACACCGTCAGCACCGACAGCGGCAAGAGCAACGTATCGAGCACAGCGCTGGCCGGCAGGTCCAGGCCCGGATACCCCGGCGCCTCGGCACCAAAGCGATCCAGGGGACAACATCCGCCCTGCAGGGCATACAGATCCAGGCGCGTCCCCGAGTACACCACCGCAGCCCCGGGCTTCGCCGCATCCAGGGTCCGGGCCGTGGCGCAGCCGCCCAACTGCAGGGCCGCCAACAGCAAAGGCAGGGCTTTACTCATCGCTGCTCAAATGATGCTCGCCCCAACGGGGCAGCATGTCCTGGGGGATATTCAGCAGGTTGAGAATTCGCGCCACCACGAAGTCCACCAGGTCATCGATGGTCTGGGGCTGGTGATAGAAACCCGGCGAGGCCGGCAGGATGGTCACGCCCAGGTTCGACAGCTTGAGCATGTGCTCCAGGTGAATACTGGAGTACGGCGCCTCGCGCGGCACCAGGATCAGCTGACGGCGCTCCTTGAGCGTAACGTCCGCAGCCCGTTCGATCAGGTTATTGCAGGCGCCGGTGGCAATCGCCGACAGGGTGCCGGTAGAGCAAGGCACCACCACCATCGCGGCCGGTGAGCCGGAGCCCGAAGCCACCGGCGACATCCAGTCCTCCTTGCCGTAGACCCGGATCTGCCCCGCCGCCGCCCCGGTGTACTCGGTCAGGAACGCCTGCATCAGCTGCGGCTTGGCCGGTAGGGTGACATCGGTCTCGGTGGCCATCACCAACTGCGCGGCCTTGGAGATCAGGAAATGCACTTCCCGGTCCTCGCGGACCAGGCAGTCGAGCAGGCGCAGGCCATATTGCGCGCCGGACGCCCCGGTCATGGCCAGGGTGATGCGTTCCGGGCCGTTGCTCATTGCAGCGCCTCGGCCAGCTTGCCGTGCAGGCCGCCAAAGCCGCCATTGCTCATGATCACCACCTGGGTCCCGGGCTTGGCCTGGCTCTTCACTCGCTCGATGATGCCGTCCAGCGAATCGCTGACGATCGACGGCACCGTGCACTGGGCCGCCGTGGCCGCCAGGTCCCAGCCCAGGTTGGGTGGCGCGTACCAGATCACCTGGTCGGCCTGGTTGACGCTTTCCGGCAGGCCGTCGCGGTGGGCGCCCAACTTCATGGAGTTGGAGCGCGGCTCGATGATGGCAATCACCGGCGCCTCGCCGACGCGCTTGCGCAAGCCATCCAGGGTGGTGGCGATGGCCGTCGGGTGGTGGGCGAAGTCATCGTAGATGGTCACGCCATGCACCTGGGCGACTTTCTCCATGCGCCGCTTCACACTCTTGAAAGCGCTCAGCGCAGCGATGCCCATGGCCGGCACCACGCCCACATGACGGGCCGCGGCCAGGGTCGCCAAGGCGTTGGCGACGTTATGCTGGCCGGTCAGTTCCCACTCGACCACGCCCTGGCTCACACCCTCGAACAGCACTTCGAAGGCCGAGCCGTCTTCGCTGTGCAGCTTGACCTGCCACTGGCCGCCGGCGCCGGTGGTCTGCACCGGGGTCCAGCAACCCATCTCGATCACCCGCTGCAAGGCGGGCTCGGTGGTGGGATGGATCACCAGGCCTTCGCTGGGGATAGTCCGCACCAAGTGGTGGAACTGCCGCTCGATGGCCGCCAGGTCCGGGAAGATATCCGCATGGTCGAATTCGAGGTTGTTGAGGATCGCGGTGCGCGGACGGTAATGGACGAACTTCGAGCGCTTGTCGAAGAACGCGCTGTCGTACTCGTCGGCCTCGATCACGAAGAACGGCGTGCCGCCCAGGCGGGCCGAGACCGCGAAGTTCTGCGGCACGCCGCCGATCAAAAAGCCCGGGCTCATCCCGGCATGCTCCAGCACCCAGGCCAGCATGCTGCTGGTGGTGGTCTTGCCATGGGTGCCGGCCACCGCCAGTACCCAACGCCCTTGCAGCACATGGTCCGCCAGCCATTGCGGGCCGGACACATAGGGCAAGCCCTTGTTCAACACATATTCCACCGCCGGGTTGCCCCGGGACATGGCGTTGCCGATCACCACCAGGTCCGGTGCGGGGTCCAGCTGGGCCGGATCATAACCCTGGGTCAGCTCGATGCCCTGGGCTTGCAGCTGGGTGCTCATCGGCGGATAGACGTTGGCGTCGGAGCCGGTGACGTGGTGGCCGAGTTCTTTGGCCAAAACCGCCATCGACCCCATGAAAGTGCCGCAGATACCGAGAATATGGATGTGCATAGTCGACCTCATAAAACATCGGCGCAGGGTAGCCTAGAGGGCTGCAATTCGCACCCTTTAGCTGACGGGGAGATCCAGCCACGGCCTGACGCCATGGCTGGTCGGAAACAAGCGAAGGCTCAGCGCGCGATACTGTGCTTGCGCAGCTTTCTATACAGGGTGTTGCGGCTGATCCCCAACTGCTCGGCGGTGTGGGTCATGTGCCAGCGCTGCTGCTCCAGCGCTGCCAGCAGGGCCACCCGTTCGGCATCCTCAAGAGGCCGCTCCGGCTGATCATCGAGGGGTTCGCTGGGCGCTATCGGGCGGTGGCCCTGGCGAATCAGCGGTGGCAGGTCCTGCACACCGATCCGACCGTCCTCGCACAGCGCCGCCAAGGTCCGCAGTACGTTTCGCAATTGCCGCACGTTACCCGGCCAGGAGTAGGCCAGCAGGTTCTGGCGCGCCGCCTCGTCCAGCACCACCGGTTGCGAGCCCGCCTCTTCGGCCAGGAGAAAATCCAGCAACTGGGACTTGTCGCTGCGCTCGCGCAAGGCTGGCAGGGCAATCTCCAGGCCATTGAGCCGGTAGTACAGGTCTTCGCGAAAACTACCGTCGCCGACTCGCTCCAGCAGGTTGCGGTGGGTGGCGCTGATGATCCGGACATTGACCGATTGCGGCTCGCCTCCGATCGGCACCACCAGTCGATCCTCCAGCACCCTCAGCAAACGAGTCTGCAAGGCCAGGGGCATGTCACCGATTTCATCGAGGAACAAAGTACCGCCATCGGCCTGTTGCAACTTGCCGCGCATGCCTTCCTTGCGTGCCCCGGTGAAACTGCCACCGCGATAACCGAACAGTTCGCTCTCGATCAGGCTCTCCGGAATGGCCGCGCAGTTGAGGGCGACGAAGGCCTTGTCCGCCCGGGCACTGGCCTGGTGCACGGCCTTGGCGAAGGCCTCTTTGCCCGAGCCGGTCTCACCATTGATCAGCAGCGGCACGTCGCGCTCGAAGACCCGCGATGCCCGGCGAAAATCGCCTTGCAGGCCAGCATCGCCAAGGCAGATGCCCGAAGCCTTAGGCACCGCCACATTCGCCGGGGCTCGCAGCATGGGTTGTACAACGGCAGGTGGCGCGCCTCGCAGCAGGGCGAACAAATGCCGCCCATCCCGGGTGCGTAATGGCCAACTGGCACTGGCGTTCAGGCTGGCGCGCCCGAACAGCTCGTCCAGGGAGCACTCGAAGAAACTGTCCACCGGCTTGCCCAACAGGCCGCCGCGGATATGCCCCAGCAGGTTCAGCGCACTCTGGTTCACCGCGCAGATCCGTCCTTCGCCGTCGAAGGCCAGCAGACCCTCGCTGAACAGGCCCACCGATTCGGCCTGCAAATGAAAGCGTAGCAACCACTGGTTCTCGAAGTAACGCAGGAAGTAGCAACTCTCGATCATCTTCGCCGAGAGGTTGACCATGGCCATGGTGTGGAACTGGCTCTGGCGGGAAACATCCTGGCGAGCCGACGACACATCCAGCACCGCCAGCAACTCGCCATGGGGATCGAACACCGGACTGGCCGAACAGGTCAGGCCGGTGTGCCGTCCACGAAAATGCTCGCCCTGATGAATCGTCAGCGACTGGCGCTCGACCAGGCAGGTACCGATACCGTTGGTGCCCTCCCGGGCCTCGCTCCAGTCAGCCCCCAGCCACAACCCGGCATGTTCGAAGATCTTGCGCTCGCTGGGAGCGGTGATGCAGTTGAGGATCACCCCACGGGCATCGGTCAGCAGTACCGCATGGCCAGCGCCAGACAATTGCTGGTGCAGGTTGGCCATTTCGGTGCCGGCGATCTGCAGGACATCCTTCAAGCGCTCCCGGCTCTCCAGCAGGCGACCGTGCTCGAGCACCGTGGGGGCCATGGAAAGAGCCGGGTCGAGGTGATAGTCCTCCAGGCAGCGCAACCAGGAGCGGGCGATGGAAGGATCGCTGCCGGGCCCCTGCAGATGAGCCTTGCCCCGGGCGACCGTCAGCACTTGCTGGGCATGGCGGGTGAGATGATTACTGCTGTGCATTTCTTATTGTTCTCCTGCTGTGCTGTCACACGCGGGCGCGATCCTGCGCCACCGAAGGTCTGGAGATCAGGGTCCATCGACGAAAACACCGATGGGCCGACGGATTTGTCCGACAGGATTCGACATTCGAGCCAGCATCCTCCAGGCGTCGTCGCATTGCAACGCCAGCTTGTCCCCTGAGCCACAGCTTGTGCCATCCAGGTTACAAACTGTCACTCAATGCTGCGCCAGATTTGTCACACGCCAGGGACCGACAGCCCCTGCTACCTGCGCAAACGCTTGATTCACATGGCTCGCGCTACGCTGGCCCGGGCTTTGCTCTACGCTTGCCATGCGCTACAGCGCGTCCTCCCCCATAAGCATAAAAGCCAGGAGATACCCCATGCGTTACGCACACCCCGGTACTGAAGGCGCTATCGTTTCGTTCAAGAGCAAGTACGGTAACTACATCAACGGCGAATTCGTCGCGCCCATCAAAGGCCAGTACTTCACCAACACCTCGCCGGTGAACGGCAAGCCGATTGCCGAATTCCCGCGCTCCACTGCCGAAGACATCGAAAAAGCCCTGGACGCCGCCCATGCCGCCGCCGATGCCTGGGGCGCGACCTCGGTCCAGGCCCGCTCGCTGATCCTGCTGAAGATCGCCGACCGCATCGAGCAGAACCTCGAACTGCTGGCCATCACCGAAACCTGGGACAACGGCAAGGCCGTACGCGAGACCCTGAACGCCGACATCCCCCTGGCCGCCGACCATTTCCGCTACTTCGCTGGCTGCCTGCGGGCCCAGGAAGGCAGCGCCGCCGAGATCGACGGCAACACCGTGGCCTACCACATCCATGAGCCACTGGGCGTGGTCGGCCAGATCATCCCGTGGAACTTCCCGATCCTGATGGCCGCCTGGAAGCTGGCCCCGGCCCTGGCCGCCGGCAACTGCGTGGTGCTCAAGCCTGCCGAGCAGACCCCGCTGGGCATCACCGTGCTCATGGAAGTGATCGGCGACCTGCTGCCAAAAGGCGTGCTCAACGTGGTGCAAGGTTTCGGCCGCGAAGCCGGCGAGGCCCTGGCCACCAGCAAGCGCATCGCCAAGATCGCCTTCACCGGCTCGACCCCGGTGGGCTCGCACATCATGAAATGCGCCGCCGAGAACATCATCCCGTCCACCGTGGAGCTGGGCGGCAAGTCGCCGAACATCTTCTTCGAAGACATCATGCAGGCCGAGCCGAAGTTCATCGAGAAGGCCGCCGAAGGCCTGGTGCTGGCGTTCTTCAACCAGGGTGAAGTCTGCACCTGCCCATCCCGCGCCCTGGTGCAGGAGTCGATCTACGACGAATTCATGCAGGCGGTGATGAAGAAGATCGAGCAGATCAAGCGTGGCGACCCGCTGGACACCGACACCATGGTCGGCGCCCAGGCTTCCGAACAACAGTTCGACAAGATCCTGTCCTACCTCGACATCGCCAAGAACGAAGGTGCGCAGCTGCTCACCGGCGGCAAGGTGGAGAAACTCGAAGGCGACCTGGCAACCGGCTACTACATCCAGCCGACCCTGCTCAAGGGCACCAACAAGATGCGCGTATTCCAGGAAGAAATCTTCGGCCCAGTGGTGAGCATCACCACCTTCAAGGACGAAGCCGAGGCCCTGGCGATCGCCAACGACACCGAGTTCGGCCTGGGGGCCGGGGTCTGGACCCGCGACATCAACCGCGCCTACCGCATGGGCCGTGGGATCAAGGCCGGTCGCGTGTGGACCAACTGCTACCACCTGTACCCGGCGCACGCCGCGTTCGGTGGCTACAAGAAATCCGGCGTGGGCCGCGAGACCCACAAGATGATGCTCGACCACTACCAGCAGACCAAGAACCTGCTGGTGAGCTACGACATCAATCCGCTGGGCTTCTTCTGATCGACCCTCCCGGCGGCCCCAGGGTCGCCGGGAGTTTTTTCGCGGCCCTGCCGCACATCTATACCTTCGTGGTCCGGTGCCACTGGCTTGCCGGACGGGACGCTGCTGTCGGAAGTTCTGAGTCAACGACCTCGCGCGCACAGCCCCGGGCTCGAACAAGAGCCTTGAAAAACAATAAGACAAGGGAGCAAAGCAATGGACCAGATCGGCAACTACGTGCTCTACCTCATCATGCTCTGTGCCGTGCTCGGCGCCCTCGCTGCCATCTATGACAGCGATCGCGGGCTGGGCAAGGAGTTCATGGAAGGCATCCACGCCACGGGCTACATCTTCGTGCCGGCGGCAGGGATCATGGCTTCCATCCCCTATCTCACCGTATTGATCGAATCGGTCTTCGGGCCCTTCTTCGAATCCCTGGGCGCCGACCCGGCCCTGGCGGCGACGATGATCATCGCCTCGGACATGGGCGGCTACCACCTGGCCTCGGCCCTGGCGGCCAGCAAGGAAGCGCTGGTGATGGCGTTGATCACCGGCTTCATGGGTGGCGCCACCATCGTCTTCTCGATCCCCATGGGCCTGGCGATGCTCGACAAGCGCGACCACAAGTACATGGCCCTGGGGATCATGTCCGGCATCCTGACCATCCCGGTCGGGGTGATGGTGGCCAGCCTGATCCTGGCCTTCAGCAACCCGATGGTCCGCGAGCTGGTCAGCACCAACTCCGAGGCCAGCTACCAACTGGCCCTGGCCGTGGGTGGCCTGTTCGCCAACCTGCTGCCGATCCTGATCTTCGTCGTGGCCCTGGCCCTGGGCCTGCGGTTCCTGCCGGACCTGATGATCAAGGGCTTCATCATCTTCGGCCGGACCCTGGACGCAGTGATCAAGCTGGTACTGGTGGCCTCGATCGTCCAGCACTTCACCGGCGTGTTCACCACGGTCTTCGGCAGCTGGGGCTTCCACCCGATCATCGCCGACGCCGAGGACCAGACCCGCGCGCTGGAGACTGCCGGCTACATCGGCATCATGCTGGCCGGGGCCTTCCCCATGGTCTACCTGCTGCGCAAATACCTGGGCAAACCCCTGGAGAGCCTGGGTGGCAAGGTCGGCCTGAGCGCCGTGGGCAGCGCCGGCATGCTGGCCACCATCGCCAACATCCTGGCGATGTTCCGCCTGGTGCGCTACATGCCGCCAAAGGACAAGGTGATCAACATTGCCTTCGGCGTCTGCGCGGCGTTCCTGCTGGGCGACCACCTGTCCTTCACCGCCAACTTCCAGCCGACCATCATCCTGCCGGTGCTGATCGGCAAGCTCAGCGCCGGTTTCGTCGCGGTGGGCCTGGCCTACTGGCTGTCGGTGCCCAAGGCCCTGCAACTGGAAGCCCAGGACCGTGCGGCCGGGATCATCGCCGAGGGCGAGTACCTGGGCGATAGCGTGCAGGAAGCGCCAGTAGGGCCCGGGCAAAAGGCCACAGCCTAAGCCCGGCACGACAAGGAACGCCTGCATGCCAGCCATCACGGGCGGCGCACCGGTATTGCTGCTGGGGCTGGACTTCGGTTCCACCACCAGCAGCGCGCTGATCGCCCAGGCCAGCCTCAGTAGCCAGTGCGTCACCGGACGCATGGCCCTCAATGAACCCCGCGTGCTGTTTCGCGGCGACCCGGTGTTCACGCCGTTCAAGGACGACATCATCGACACCGGGGCCATCGGCGACTTGATCGAAGGCTGGCTGGAACAGGCCGGAGTCCGTCCGCAGCAGCTGTTTTCCGGCGGGGTGATCATCACCGGCCTGGCCGCTCGGCGACACAATGCCCAGGCCCTGGCGCACCAGGTAGGGCAACTGCTCGGCAACGCCCTGGTGACCCGGGCCGACGACGGCGGCCTGGAATCCTGGCTGGCCTTCATGGGCAGTTGCTCGGCCCTGAGCCGTTTCCATCGCCAGCAGCCACTGCTCAACCTGGACATTGGCGGCGGTACCACCAACGCTGCCTGGGGCCTGGATGGCAATGTCCTGGCCACTGGCTGCCACTTCATCGGCGCCCGGCACCTGCAATTCGAGCCCGGTAGCTATCGGCTCAGGGAGCTCTCGGCGTTCGGCCGGGCCCTGCTCCAGCACCTGGGCATCGCCAGGGAGCTCGGCCAGGAGCTGATGCCCCTGGAGCGGGACGCTGTGCTCGCCTGGTACATCGAGGCGTTGCTGGCGATCGCCGAGGGCGACCGGGCGTTCTTCGCCACTGCGCTGGGCCGGCTGGTCGAGCAATTGCCGTTGCTCTTGCCCCAAGGCCATGCAAGCGCCGCGCTGACCTTTTCCGGCGGCGTCGGCGAGCTGCTCTATCGCCACCTGCAAGGCGAAACGCTGCCCGGCACCACCTTCTATGGCGATTTGGGCATCGACCTGGCCCTGGCCATCGCTCGCCAGCCCCGGCTGGTGGGGGATGCCAACCGACTGCTGCCGGAAAACCGCGGGCGAGCCACGGTCTATGGCCTGACCCTGCACAACACCGAGATTTCCGGCAGCACCCTGTTTTTGCCACGACCGCAGGCGCTGCCGCTCAAGGACCTGCCTATCGTCGCGCGCCTGCCCATCGATGCCAGCGAGCGCCAACTGGGCGACGCCCTGGGCCTGGCCCTGGGCAGCCGCGACGGGGCCTGCCTGCAATTGCTCGATGGCGGCCAGGTTCCCCGGTTGGAGCAGGTCCGCCAACTGGGCACGCGCCTGGCCCAGGCCCTGCAAGCGGCGGCGCCGCAGCCGCAGTGGCCTCTGGTGCTGCTGCTGGAAAGCAACATCGGCAAGGTCCTGGGCAACTACGCCACGGACTGGGGGCGCAGTGCTTGCAACCTGATCGTCATCGACGAGGTACGCGAGCGCTCGGCGCACTTCATCAACCTGGGAAAACCCCATCAGCACATCGTGCCCGTCGCCTTCTACGGCGTGCACTGAGGCGATGCGAACCAAGGAGAGTCCTGCCATGCCACTCACCGAACTCCAGCACATCCGCCTGCCCGAGGTGCCCGCCGAGCGCAGCTACGGCACCCGGGTCCTGGATCGCGAGATCCACTTCGCCAACCTCAAGGCGGTGCTCGGCGCCGCCGACATCAGCAAGGCCGGGGACCGCGTGGCTGGCCTGGCGGCGGCCGACGAAATCACTCGCGAAGCGGCCCGCAAGGTGCTCTCGGAGCTGACCCTGGGCCACTACTTCGAGCACCCTCTCACCGACCGCCATGGCCGTATCGACAGCGTCATGCAGGTCAACTACGACATCGACCACCAGGTGTTCGCCGAGATATCCGGGTTGACCCTGGGCGCCCTCAAGGACCGCCTGCTGCGCAGCCACGGCACGCAGATCCGTCGCATCGGCACGGGCCTGACCGGGGTGATGGTCGCCGCCCTGGCCAAGCTCCTGGACGTGCACGAGCTGATCCTGCTGTCCAAGAAGCTCAAGAGCGGTGCGGCCGCCAAGGCCCGGACCCTGGTGGGCCTGCCTGGCACCCTGTCGTCACGCTTGCAGCCCAACCACCCCACCGACAACCTCAGCGGCATCACCCTGCTGGTGTACACCGGGCTGAGCATGGGCTCGGGCGATGCGCTGATCGGCCTCAACCCGGCCATCGACACCGTGGACAACATCAGCGCCACCCTGCGCCACCTGGACAAGCTGCGCCGGGAAACCGGGGCCCCCACGCAGATCTGCGTGCTGTCGCACATCAAAACCCAACTGGCCTGCCTGGACCAGGGCGCGCCGGTGGAAATCATGTTCCAGAGCCTGGCGGGCACCGAGCGCACCCTGACCGACGAGTTCGACGTCACCGTGCAACTGCTCGACCAGGCCTGGCAGGCTATGGCCGAGCGGGGCCCGCTCAGGGACGTGGCGGAAAACTTCATGTACTTCGAGACCGGCCAGGGCAGCGAGCTGACCTACGGCAAGCACGAAGGCATCGACATGACCACCTGCGAGGCGCTGTGCTACGGCCTGGCCCGGCGCTATCGGCCGTACATGGTCAACAACGTCACCGGGTTCATCGGCCCGGAAACCCACCTCGACAACTTCGAGATGACCTACGCCTGCCTGCAGGACCAGTTCATGGGCAAGCTGCTGGGCCTGCCCATGGGCATGGCGCCCTGCTACACCCTGCACTCCCAGGTGACCCTGGAAGGCCAGCAGATGGCCACCGAGCTGCTGACCGCGGCCGGCGCCAACTTCTTCATGGACGTGTACCTGAGCACCGACCGCATGCTCGCCTACTTCGATACCAGCGCCCACGACAACCAGACCCTGCGCGAAGTCCACGACCTGGCCCCAGCGCCGGAGTACCTGCGCTGGGCCCTGGCCAAGGGGATCTTCCAGGAGGATGCCCATGGCAACGTCGAGCGTGGGCCGAACTGGGGCAACCCGCGGATCTTCTGCGAGTCGGACATCGACTTCCAGCGCCTGCTGGAGTCCACCCCGGCCACCTACGGCTTCGATAACGCCGGGCCGCGCCCGGCCAACACTGTCTCGCGCATCGTTCGGGCCAACCTGGCGGTAGCCCGGGAGGCGATCTACGTCGACCTGCGACCGGCCGAGATCGGCGAGATTCCCCTGCGCGAGCTGCGCACCGCCGCCCCGGACAAGCTGGCCCATCTGCAGGACCCGGAACTGGGGGCACGCCTGACCGAAGAGGTACTGCGCCAACTGCAACCGGAATACAACGACGTGCAGATCGTGATTTCCGATGGCCTCAGTGCCGAGGCCATCCATCACAACATTCCCGAGCTGCTCCCGGTGCTGATGGACGGCCTGCGCAGCCGCCAGCTGCGTATCGGCCAACCGATCCTCGCGCCCTACGGCCGGGTCAAGCTGGCGGAGTCGGTGGGTGAGGCGCTGCAACCGCAGCTGATCATCGTGTTGATCGGCGAACGCCCCGGTGGCGATGCCCTGGCCTCGCGCAGCATGTCCGCCTACCTGGGCTACCGCCTGCCGGACGACCAGGCCCGGCGCGCCGCCGCTCAGTTCAGCGGCAACCCGGATATCGGCTACGAATACACCGTGATCTCGAACATCTACAGCGGTGGCCTGCCTCCGCTGGAAGGCGGCAGCCTGGTGGCGGAAAAGGCCTTTGCCATCCTCCAGCACCGGGCTGCCGGCAACCGTCTGGAAAACCTGCTGAAGAAGGTGGCATCCTGATGATCCGCCAGCACTCGGCAACGCCCCTACATCGTTGAAACGGAGACTGAGATGGCCCAATTTTCCCACAGCGTAGGTACTCAGACCTATCGCTTCGACAGCCTCAAGGAAGTCATGGCCAAGGCCAGCCCGGCCCGCTCCGGGGACTTCCTGGCCGGAGTCGCCGCCCTCAACGACGGCGAGCGGGTGGCCGCGCAGATGACCCTGGCGGACATCCCCCTCAAGCACTTCCTCGAAGAGGTGCTGATCCCCTACGAATCCGACGAAGTTACCCGGTTGATCATCGACAGCCACGACAAGGCGGCCTTCGCCCCGGTCAGCCACCTGACCGTCGGTGGTTTTCGCGACTGGCTGCTCAGTGACGCTGCCGACGAGCAGAGCCTGCGCGACCTGGCCCCGGGCCTGACCCCGGAAATGGCCGCCGCGGTATCGAAGATCATGCGCCTGCAAGACCTGGTGCTGGTGGCGCAGAAGATCCGCGTGGTGACCAAGTTCCGCGGCACCCTGGGCCTGCGTGGGCGCCTGTCCACCCGCCTGCAGCCCAACCACCCCACCGACGAGCCGGCCGGTATCGCCGCGAGCATTCTCGACGGCCTGCTGTACGGCAACGGTGACGCCATGATCGGCATCAACCCGGCCACCGACAGCATTGCCTCGATCTGCGCCATGCTGGAAATGCTCGATGCCATCATCCAGCGCTACGAGATCCCCACCCAGGCCTGCGTGCTGACCCACGTCACCACCTCCATCGAGGCGATCAACCGTGGCGTGCCCCTGGACCTGGTGTTCCAGTCGATCGCCGGCACCGAAGCGGCCAACGCCAGCTTCGGCATCAACCTCAACATCCTCAAGGAAGGCTACGAAGCGGGGCTGAGCCTGAACCGCGGCACCCTGGGGCAGAACCTGATGTACTTCGAGACCGGCCAGGGCAGCGCGCTGTCGGCCAACGCCCACTTCGGCGTCGACCAGCAGACCTGCGAGACCCGCGCCTACGCCGTGGCGCGGCACTTCAAGCCGTTCCTGGTGAACACCGTGGTCGGCTTCATCGGGCCGGAGTACCTGTACAACGGCAAGCAGATCATCCGCGCCGGCCTGGAGGATCATTTCTGCGGCAAGCTGCTGGGCGTGCCCATGGGTTGCGACATCTGCTACACCAACCACGCCGAGGCCGACCAGGACGACATGGACAACCTGCTGACCCTGCTGGGGGTGGCCGGGATCAACTTCATCATGGGCATCCCGGGGTCCGACGACATCATGCTCAACTACCAGACCACGTCCTTCCACGACGCCCTCTACGCCCGCCAGACCCTGGGCCTGAAGCCCGCGCCCGAATTCGAGCAATGGCTGGCGCGGACCGGGATCTTCACCCAGGCCGACGGCAAGGTGCATTTCGGCAACAACCTGCCTCCGGCCTTCCGCCAGGCACTGGCCCAGTTGGGATAAGGAACAGGCTCATGCAAAAACACCCGAGCGACTCACAAAACCCCTGGCTGGAACTGCGCCGCCTGACCCCGGCGCGTATCGCCCTGGGCCGCACCGGCACCAGCCTGCCCACTGGCGCCCAGCTGGATTTCCAGTTCGCCCATGCCCAGGCCCGGGATGCCGTGCACCTGCCGTTCGACCATGCCGGACTCAGCGCCCAGCTGGCCGAGCGGGGCCGCGACAGCCTGCTGCTGCACAGCGCCGCCACCGACCGCCACAGCTACCTGCAACGCCCTGACCTGGGGCGCCGGCTCAGCGACGAGTCGGCCCAGGCCCTGCGTGAGTACGCCCAGGCCCACCCCGGCGGGGTCGACCTGGCGGTCGTGGTGGCCGATGGCTTGTCGGCGCTGGCCGTGCATCGCCACACCCTGCCGTTCCTGGCGCGCATGGAAGAACAGACCGCCGCCGAAGGCTGGTCGCTGTCGCCAGTGGTCCTGGTGGAACAGGGCCGGGTGGCGGTGGCCGACGAAATCGGCCAGCTGCTGGGCGCCAAGATGACGGTCATCCTGATCGGCGAACGCCCGGGGCTCAGCTCTCCCGACAGTCTGGGGCTATATTTCACCTACCAGCCGAAGGTCGGGCTCACCGATGCCTACCGCAACTGCATCTCCAACGTACGCCTGGAGGGCCTGAGCTACGGCATGGCCGCCCATCGGCTGCTGTACCTGATGCGCGAAGCCTGCCGCCGGCAATTGTCGGGGGTGAACCTCAAGGACGAGGCGCAGGTCCAGACCCTGGACAGCGACTCGCCCGCGGACATGAAGGGCAACTTCCTCCTGGGCCCGCCCCAAGTGTGATTTTGCAAGACGATTGCGCTTTTTAACCGCTTTGGGCAGCATCGCAACGCGGCTGCCCCGAGTCATCCAACTTGTGCCGTCACATCCACTTGAAGTTGAGAGCCATCATGCGGATTACTCAAGCAACCCTCGAGCACCTGGATCTGTTGACCCCGCTATTCGTCAAGTACCGCGAGTTCTATGGCGCCCTGCCTTACCCGGACTCTTCCCGGGCGTTCCTGGAAAAGCGCCTGCGGCGCAAGGAGTCGGTGATCTACCTGGCCCTGGCCGATGATGACAACAGCAAGTTGCTGGGTTTCTGCCAGCTCTATCCGAGCTTTTCGTCCCTGTCCCTCAAGCGGGTCTGGATTCTCAACGACATCTACGTCGCCGAGGACGCCCGGCGCCAGCTGGTGGCCGACAACCTGATGCGCACTGCGAAGAAGATGGCCAAGGAAACCAATGCCGTGCGCATGCGGGTTTCCACCAGCAGCGACAACGAAGTGGCGCGCAAGACCTATGAATCCATGGGATTTCGCGAGGATACCGAGTTCAAGAACTACATCCTGCCTATCAGCGAAGACTGAAAGCGCCCCCGGGCCTAATGCCAATCAGTCAAGCGAGGTGATCCTCTGTAGGAGCAACCGGTCGATGCTCGTTAACGGTAGCGCGTATCGACTGGATAAACGCAGCGCTCTGAAGTCCCTCGCGCCTACCCTGTCCTTAACTGATCGGCATTAGTCCCCGATCCCAGACTGCGGAGTCTGTCAGCGTGCCGACAGGTTGCGGATCGACATGTGCCGCTACAATCTGAACACGCATTTCACCTCCCAGCCTTTATAATGCCGACCTTTTCCGCTTCCCAGAAAAGTCGCACACCCTTTAAGTCCTTTTCTCAAAGCTATCGCACAGGCCTGCCGAGCCAGGCCACCACTACAGGTGCCTCAATGGATTTCAACCCGATCGACCTAATCCTTCATCTCGACGTCTATCTCGACATGTTGGTGACCAACTACGGGCCCTGGATCTACGCCATCTTGTTCATGGTGATTTTTTGCGAGACAGGACTGGTGGTCACTCCCTTCCTGCCAGGGGATTCACTGCTGTTCATCGCCGGTGCGGTAGCGGCCGGTGGCGGCATGGACCCGGTATTGCTGGGCGGGCTGCTGATGCTTGCGGCGATCCTGGGCGACAGCACCAACTATGTGATCGGACGAACGGCTGGGGAGCGTTTGTTCAGCAACCCCAATTCGAAGATTTTCCGTCGCGACTACCTGCAGAAAACCCACGATTTCTATGAAAAACACGGTGGCAAGACCGTAACCCTGGCGCGCTTCCTGCCCATCATCCGGACTTTTGCGCCCTTCGTTGCCGGCGTCGCCAGAATGCCTTATGCACGTTTCTTCGCCTTCAGCGTGGCCGGCACCATCCTCTGGGTCGGCGGCCTGGTGACCCTGGGTTATTTCTTCGGCAACGTACCGTTCATCAAGAAAAACCTGTCGCTGCTGGTGGTAGCCATCATCCTCCTGTCCCTGGTACCGATGATCATCGGTGTGTTGCGCAGCCGTTTCGGCCGTAACGCGGAAAAAGCCGAGACCCGCTGACCAGCATGTGGTCCTTGAGCGCCTGGCGCCGCAAGCGCCGCCTGGCCAAACATCCGGTCAGCGACCAGACCTGGCAGCAGGTCCGCCAGCAATTGCCCTTCCTCGACGGCATCAGTGCCGCCGAGGACCAGTGGTTGCGCGAAGCCAGCGTGCTGTTCCTGGACGACAAGCACCTGACAGCCCTGCCGGGAGTCGAGCTGCACCAGGAACAGCGCCTGCTGCTGGCCGCCCAGGCCCAACTGCCGTTGCTGCACCTGGGCGACCTGAACTGGTACCAGGGTTTCCACGAAATCATCCTCTACCCCGACGATTTCCTCAGCCCCCAGCGCCATCGCGATGCCAGCGGTATCGAGCACGAATGGGACGGCGAACACAGCGGTGAAGCCTGGCAACAGGGGCCGGTCATCCTGGCGTGGCCCGGGGTCCTGGCCAGCGGTGGCTGGGAGGCCTACAACCTGGTCATCCACGAACTGGCCCACAAGCTGGACATGCTCAATGGCGATGCCAACGGCCTGCCGCCGCTGCACAGCGACATGCGGGTCAGCGACTGGGCCCAGGTCATGCAAAGTGCCTACGACGACCTCAATCGCCAGCTCGATCATGATCCGGACGCCGAAACCGCCATCGATCCCTATGCTGCGGAAAACCCGGCGGAGTTCTTCGCCGTGACCAGCGAATACTTCTTCAGCGCCCCGGACCTGCTGGTGGCGGCTTATCCGAAAGTCTACGAGCAACTGCAGCTGTTCTATCGGCAAAATCCGCTGGCCAGGCTGCAGCAACTTCAGGCGCATGATCCGGTCTATCAAGCGCAACACTAATGTCTTGCCGGGCCATTACGTTGTTCATCTGAAGACGTGCCAGCAAGACACTGCAACCGGGGACCTACGACCCCTGGTACGTGGCATCGGTAGCGGAGTGTGTCTATAATCGCCGCCACTTTTTGGTCAATCCGGCCAAGTCATTTGGTCAACTAACGGGGGCAATGCCCAATGAGCTACAGCAAGATTCCGGCGGGCAAAGACCTGCCGAACGACATCTACGTCGCGATCGAAATCCCGGCCAACCACGCGCCGATCAAGTACGAAATCGACAAAGACAGCGACTGCCTGTTCGTTGACCGTTTCATGGCCACCCCGATGTTCTACCCGGCCAACTACGGCTTCATCCCCAACACCCTGGCTGACGACGGCGATCCCCTGGATGTGCTGGTCGTGACCCCATACCCAGTGGCTCCAGGCTCGGTGATCCGTGCTCGTCCGGTCGGCATCCTGAACATGACCGACGACGGCGGCGGCGACGCCAAAGTGATCGCGGTTCCTCACGACAAGCTGTCCCAGCTGTACGTGGACGTGAAGGAATACACCGACCTGCCACCGCTGCTGCTGGAGCAGATCAAGCACTTCTTCGAGAACTACAAGGACCTCGAAAAAGGCAAGTGGGTGAAGATCGACGGTTGGGGCAACGCTGATGCGGCCCGTGCCGAGATCCTGAAGTCGGTTGCTGCCTACAAAGGCTAAGAGGCCGTTACAAGCTTCGAGCGACAAGCTTCAAGAAAAGCCCCGAGTGATCGGGGCTTTTTTATATCTGCCGGCACCCGCACGGGTCGCTTGTCGGTGAAGAGGCCCACCCGGCCATGCATCCTGCAACAGCCTCCTGGGCACTATTTTCGCCCTCAAGGCCTCTGGATCGCGCTTCGCACTGGGAATTCCCGGCGAACATGCGTATGCTGCGCCCCATCTTTGCGCATCGGCCCTCCAGCGGCCAGATCGCCCGGCAAAGCGGATGATTTTCCCGCCTAGCCCCACAGCCAGCCGCAAGAGCTGGGTGTACGTTTTGCAGGCTGGTGCGGTTTACCAAAAATAAGCCAAGCCAGTCCCCGAGAAGCCGGCCACAAGCCGGCTTTTTAATGTCTTTTTGAAAGCCACACTCATCTACCAAAAACCGCTATAGCCTTGCTAAATCAAGGGTTTCAGCCTATTTTTATTCCTGTGACTTCCGTTTTGATCCGAGATGTTCCACGCGCAAGTGGGGGAACAAGTGGGGGAACAGAGGGCGAAAAAATGGGCAAACTGACCGCCAATAAAGTCAGAAATCTGGTTGAGGCTGGGACGTACGAAGACGGTGATGGGCTTCGTCTTTTAGTGAAACCCTCAGGACGAAAAACCTGGGTACTCCGCTTTCAATTGAACGGCAAACGTAGGGAGATGGGTCTGGGAAGTTACCCTCAGCTCGACCTGAAAAAAGCCCGCGCAGCCGCCTATGAAAATAAAGTCCAGATCCTCCACGGCACTGATCCACTAGCGAAACGACAAGCTGAACAAGCCGCTCAGCGGGAGGCAGAGCGCCGAGAACTGGCACATCTGATTACCTTCGAGAAATTGGCCACGGACTATCGAGATGCCCACGGCTCGAGCTGGTCGGAGAAATGGCGCAAGGGCTGGCTGAGGAAACTCGAGCTCTATGCATTCCCTACGGTAGGGAAGCTTTCAGCTGCCCAGATCGAGACCAAGCATCTGATCAAAGCCTTGCAGCCAATATGGTCAACTAAAACGCGGACGGCTGACGAAGTACGTGGGCAGATCGAACAGATCCTGGATGCCGCCAGAGCCCGTGGCCTCAGGACCGGAGAGAATCCGGCACGCTGGCGCGGCCATCTCGAAAACCTGCTCAACCGGCATGAGAAGAAGAAAGCTCGCAAACGCCAACATCATCCTGCATTGAAATGGCAGGACCTGCCGAAGCTCATGGAAGCCTTACGCAAGGATACCAGCCACGTTTCTGTCGCAGCTCAGTTACTGATCCTAACCGGGGCTCGCTCGCATATGGTCCGATTCGCACGCTGGGATGAATTTGACTTGGAGTTGGGTCGATGGTCTCTGCCTGATGAGCGCATGAAAACACGACAAGCGTTCGCGATTCCCCTGGCCCCGGAGGTACTTTCACTTCTGAAGGGCCTTCCGAAAATCAATATTAGAAGTCCCTACGTTTTCCCCGGCCACGGCCGAAGCGGCGTGATGCACGCTAATGGCATTCGCAATCTGCTACATGCGCTGGGTTATGAGCACATCACTCGTCACGGCTTCCGCTCAACCTTCCGGGACTGGGCAGGTGAAAGCACGCCTTTCACAAGAGATATCTGCGAGCTCGCACTGGCCCATGACGAGCGCGGGGAAACGGAAAGCGCATATTCTCGATCAGACTTTTTTGATAAGCGACGAGAGCTGATGCACGCGTGGGCCATCTACGCTACATCTACACCTGAACACACGGATGAGAGCCAACGCGAAACATCGGGGGAATGATGAGGCGGCGACCGCTGAATGCGTCGGACCTTGGGGCGCAAAGGCGACAATCCCGCAACTGCGGCGAAACCAATATCGGTGTAGGACCACGAGGTCTCTGGTTACCGACTTTAAAAGCCGGGTCCCTTTAAGCAGGGATGCGTAGCCTCCCTGCTTAAAGGGACCTCACTTAAAAAATCTAAAGCCCACGCAACTATCTGTGGAAAACCACAGATCTCCACAGGTGGATAATTTCATCAACAGCCGCAGAATTCCCGAAAAATCGAGCCTTGACCCAAATTATCCACCGGCGTAGAAAAGATCGGGCAAAGCGCTGTCATTGACAGCAACCCAGGTAGCCCGAACCTTTAAGGCTACGCCACACCGTGGTGGTTCTCCCAAAGTGCGATTAGCGTCCGGCGGCTCGCACGGTCACAGCAATGTGATGGATGCCTACTTTTACCAGAGTTCCCACTGCGGCAACTCATCCCCGTCATAGCTGCGCTGCAGCAACTCATCCGCTTGGCCATTTCATTGCGCCAACCAGCGCCCGTCTCTTTCTCCTGGAAAGAGACGGGCGCTCCTACCGCTGCTGCAGCCCATGCAATACAAGGCTTTGCGGCATTTCCCCTCGTGACAATCGGCGTGACAAACACCGAAGTCACCAGCAACAGCGATGCAGATGATGGTGCCGCAGCCTACGGAATGGACTGCACCTGACTGACAGTCAGGCATGCCCCGGTCATCACATCACTGCCTTCACCCGACTCAGGATCCCGCGGTGCCGGTCTCGTCAGCCAGCGCAGCCTCCACCCGCCCACTTCCTCGGAAGTGCTCAGGAGGCCAGATCATGAGATGCCCAAGCTCCCGGTCGTAAAGAGCCGCCAGTCCCGCGTTAGTGGACAACCCTCACAGGTCGCAGGGGCCTTGATCCCTGATAACACTCAACATTCTTGGCGGGATGACGTGGGGAAAGTCTCAAAGGTTTGGCTTCGAGAGGAGTTTTATCATGGCACTGGTAGGTAGACGGGACGGGCGGAATTTTGGCTATGGTCGGCAACTGAGCTACGCCGGGTCGCAAGCGCTGAAAGATCTGTTTGGCGGTGGACATTACGGCACGGTCAAAGCGCACAGTGATCGATGGCAGGCGTTTGTTCGGTGGTGTCGGTCAGAGGATGGGCCAGGGTTTAACGATGCGCGGCAAATAGATCGGCAGACCTTGTTGGACTATGCCGGACACCCTGCGATACCAGGCAGCTTGCTCAGGGATCCTAGGTTAGAATTCGCTCATCATCGATATCCCTTAGAAATACGTCGCTCGCTAGGCGATGAAAAGGAAAGCCGTAATGCCCCTAACGCTTCAACAACTGGAACGTCACCTGTTCAAGGCAGCAGACATTCTGCGTGGCAAGATGGATGCCTCGGAATTTAAGGAATACATCTTTGGAATGTTGTTCCTCAAACGCTGCTCTGACGTGTTCGAGGAGCGGTACGAGGAGGTCGTAGCTCAGGAAATCCAGGCGGGCAAGAGCCAAGCCGAAGCCTTTGTCTCCGCCGAAAATCCCCGCTGGTACAAGCGTGATGGCGGTTTTTGGGTGCCCCGTTCCTCGCGCTTCAAGCACCTGCTCAACGAGGCACACATCAATGTTGGCAATTTGCTCAATAAGGCGCTGGGGGGCATTGAGGAAAACAACACCTCTCTTGATGGGGTACTGGAGCATATCGACTTCACCCGCAAGGTTGGCCAGAGCAAGATCCCCGACCTCAAGCTACGTCAGTTAATCAGCCACTTCGGCCAGGTGCGCCTGCGCAATTCTGACTTCGAGTTTCCCGACCTGCTCGGCGCCGCCTATGAATACCTGATCGGCGAGTTCGCCGACTCTGCTGGCAAAAAAGGCGGCGAGTTCTACACGCCGCGTTCGGTGGTACGTTTGATGGTGCGTCTACTCAAACCTACACTGGCACACGACATCTACGACCCCTGCTGCGGTTCGGGTGGCATGCTGATCGCCGCCAAGGAATATATCGACGAGCATGGCGAAGATGGCCGCAAGGCCAACCTGTTCGGCCAGGAGTTCAACGGCACCGTCTGGTCCATCGCCAAGATGAACATGTTGCTGCACGGTATTAGTACGGCCTGGTTGGAGAACGAAGACACCCTAAGCGATCCGCGCCATTTGGAAGGAGGCGAACTGCTGCGCTTTGACCGCATCCTCACCAATCCGCCCTTCTCTATCAACTGGGGCCACACAGAGAAAGATGCCAATGGCCAGCCGGCCTGGAATCCACAGCACCCTGAGCGATTCAATTATGGGCAGGTGCCGCTGGGTTCCAAGAAGGCCGATTTGATGTTCCTTCAGCACATGCTTGGCGTCTGCCGCGACGAAGGTATGGTAGCCACAGTTTTGCCCCACGGAGTGTTGTTCCGTGGCGGGGAGGAGAAAGGTATCCGCGCTGGCATGATCGAGGATGATCTGCTAGAAGCGGTGATCGGCCTGCCGGCTAACCTGTTCTACGGCACCGGCATCCCTGCCTGTATCCTGATCCTGCGCCAACAGAAACAGGACGGGGCTAATCGCGTCAGCGGCAAACCCGTCGAGCGCCAGGGCAAAGTGCTATTTATCAATGCCGACCGAGAATACTTCGAGGGTCGCGCGCAGAACTTCTTGCTGCCAGAGCATATCGAGAAGATCGCCACCGCCTTCGATGAGTTCCGCCAGATCGACGGCCTGTCCGATATCGTCGACATCACCACCCTGCGCGATAACAGCTATAACCTGAACATCCGCCGCTATGTGGACAATGCCCCTACACCCGAGCCTCATGACGTGCGCGCCCATCTGCTTGGAGGCATCCCAAAGTCCGAAGTGACGGCCAAAGCCAGCCTGTTCCAGGCCCACGGCCTCGACCCGCAGGACTTGTTCGTCATCCGTGACGAGCGCTATTTCGATTTCCGCCCAGAATTGGGCAGCCGCCAAGCGCTCAAGCCAACCATTGAGGGCAATGTCGGCCTTCTGACCAAAGAAACCAAAATTCGCGACGCCTTTGAAAGCTGGTGGGAAGAGCACAGTCCGCGCATCACCGCGCTGGCTGGACAGATGGACAACAGCAATAGCCTAGTCAGCCTGCGTAGCGAGTTGCTACAGAGTTTCAGTCAGTCACTGGAAAGCATTGGCCTGCTCGACCCCTTCCAGGTACGCGGCATCGTTGCCGGTTTCTGGTACCAGAGTAAATATGACTTCCTCACCCTGATGGCGCGCGGTGCCAAGGGTGTGGCCGATGCCTGGCGAACCAGTATTGTCACAGCCCTGGAAGACAAAGCCAGCAAGGACAGTCCGCTGGAGCACAAGCTAGTTAAATTTCTACTTAGCGACTTCGTGAACGAACTGGCCGAGCTAGATGCCAAAAAGGCTGAACTGGAAAGCCAGCTCAAGGCAGCCGCACCAGCCAAGAGCGAGGATGGCGAACAGTCTGAAGGTGAAAGCGAAGAAACCGAAGGCGATGAGGAAGACACCGCCGACGAGGCCCAGGTTAAAGCGTGGAAGGCCGAACTGACTAAGGTTAAAAAACAGCTCAAGATCAAAAAGGAAAGCTTTACCAGCCATCTGAATCAAGCCGTTGATGGCCTGACTCCAGAAACCGCTGCCGAGCTGCTGCTGACCATCCTGCACAATGACATGCAGGCTATCGTTGAGCGCTACATCGCTGTCCGTCGCAAACAAATAGTCGCCGCCTTCTGCAACTGGTGGGACAAATACCGGGTGACGCTGACCGAGATCGAACACAAGCGCGATGCAGCCACACAGGCGTTACACGGATTTCTGCGGGAGCTGGGCTATGTCTGAAGAAGTCTCTTGGGCCAACCGGACCATTCGAGAGTGTTTGGCGGAGAGCTTCGCCGGGGAGTGGGGAACTGAGCCACTACCAGGTAATGCCCGCGTACTACGCGCTACAGATATTGACGATGACGGCCACCTTATCGGCTCTGGAGCCCTACGCCGCCTTTCTTTGAACAAGCTGAACTCTCGGAGGTTAAAGGATGGTGACATCCTACTTGAAGGCTCAGGCGGTGGACCTGACAAGCCAGTAGGTCGAGTAGCGTTCTTCGATGCAGCGCAACACCAAGATCCAGCCGTATGTTCGAATTTTTTCAAAACCCTTCGCCCTAATCAAAGTGTGATCGAGCCGAAGTTCTTGTGGCGAATGCTGATGTGGCTTTACCGTCAACCGATAATATTAACGCTCCAGCAGCAAACTACTGGCATCATCAACCTCAAGTTCGAAGAATATCTAAATGCTAACATCAAGATACCTACCAATTTGGGCGAGCAGCGTTCCATCGCAAAAATCCTAGATACCCTCGACACGTCTATCCGCGAAGCCGAGAAAATCATCGACAAGCTCAAGACCCTTAAACAAGGTCTGTTGCACGACCTCCTGACCCGAGGAGTCGGCGCAAATAGTGAACTACGCCCGCCGCAGAGCGAAGCCCCTCAACTTTACAAGGAGTCGCGTTTGGGATGGATTCCGAAGGAGTGGCAGGTCGTCGAGGTAGGAACGGTATTATTAAGAATTGATGCTGGTTGGAGTCCAAGCTGCCCGGAAGAAGTTCCTAGCGCGGGCGAATGGGGTGTACTCAAACTTAGTGCAATTACGTCAAATCGATATATTCCCTCCGAAGCAAAGAAACTACCTAGCGATCTAAAACCAATTCCAGTGCTTGAGGTGCACGTAGGAGACGTGCTTCTTGCTAGAGCAAACGGGGTTGCTGATTTTGTGGCCAGGACTGTTCTGATAGAGCAAACGCCAGCGCGACTAATGCTTTCTGATAAGACGCTTCGCCTCATACCCGACCAGTCTCGCTTACTAGCAAGTCATCTGGTGAGAGCGATGTCTTTTGAGAAAACTCGCCAGCAAATTGCTGGCATGCTCAATGGCAGTAGCGGGCAGAAAAACATATCCCAGCGACAAATTTGCAAGCTACTGATTTGCTTACCCTCCATTACCGAGCAAGGAACAGGCAACGTTAAAGTTGATGAAATAAACCAGCGCCTCAGTGCTGAAGCCTTGAGCCTAAGCAAGCTAATTGAGCTGAAAGGCGGCCTCATGAACGATCTTCTATCTGGTCGCGTACGTGTCCCCTCCAGGCTGAGAGTAACCACTCTATGAGCAACTCACGCCCTATCTCGCTAATCGATCCACCCAGCGGCTACATCGACTGGCTGAGCGAACTGAAAACCCGCATCCACCACGCCCAGCAGCGTGCGGTGCAGACAGTCAATCGCGAGTTGGTGCTGCTCTACTGGCAGATCGGCAGCGACATACTTGAGCGTCAAAGCCGCGAAGGCTGGGGCGCCAAAGTGATCGAACGGCTGGCTCACGACCTGCGTACGGACTTCCCTGATATGAAGGGTTTTTCCCGCGCTAATCTGATGTACATGCGCGCCTTCGCCGAGGCTTGGCCGGACGCTGAAATTGTCCAACAGGCTGTTGGACAATTGCCTTGGGGCCATAACCTGGTGCTGCTCGCCAAGCTGAAAGACCCGCAGCAACGGCAGGCCTATGCCCAACGGGCCGTCGAATATGGCTGGTCGCGCAGCGTACTGAGTATGCACATCGAAACTTGCTTGCTGGAGCGTGAAGGTCAGGCGCAGACCAATTTTTCGGCAAGACTGCCGGCTCCGGGCTCGGACCTGGCCCAACAGGTGCTGAAAGATCCCTATATTTTTGACTTCCTCGGCGTGAACCGGGAGGCAAACGAGCGCGAAATCGAACACGCCCTGATGCAGCATGTCACCCGTTTTCTGCTGGAGCTAGGTGCTGGGTTTGCCTTTGTTGGCCGGCAGGTTCCGCTGGAAGTGGGCGGCGACGACTTCTTCATCGATCTGCTGTTCTATCACCTCAAGCTGCGCTGCTATGTGGTGATAGAACTGAAGGCCGACAAGTTCAAGCCCGAGCATCTGGGTCAGTTGGGCTTCTACCTGACGGCCGTGGATGCACAGATGAAAGGCGAACACGATGCCCCCACCATTGGCCTGTTGCTGTGCAAGAGCAAGAATAAGGTGGTGGCGGAATACGCCCTGCGTGACAGTGCCAAACCCATGGGTGTAGCGGAATATCAATTGATGGAGGCGCTCCCAGCTGAGTTGCAAACCACCCTGCCCAGCATTGAACAAATCGAGCACGAGCTGGCCGATAATTGAGCAGCTGTTAAGCTGACATCTGCCCGTATGGGCACCAACTAAATCTGATGGAATCGGATGAGATCAGATAGATTTCATCCATTGAAAATGGAGTGGAGAGATGGGCTGGGAACTGTACGACGTTGAGCAACCCTTTGTCGCACAGCTGCAAGGACTGGGCTGGACACACATTGAGGGCAGTCTCGACATCCCGGCTGTGACGGGTCGCAATACCTTTGCCGAAGTTATTCAGGAAGCCCAACTGCGCGAACGGCTGCGAACCATCAACCTGCGCGACGGCGAACCATGGCTGGATGATGAGCGCATCAGCGAGGCTGTTTCAGCCATCACTCGCCTGGGCACCGCCAAGCTGATGGAAGCCAATCAGAAAGCCACCGAGCTACTGCTCAAGGGCATCACGGTGGATGGCCTTCCTGGCTGGGATAGCGGTCGTGGCCAGACGATCCAGTACATCGACTGGGAGACGCCGACCAACAACTACTTCACCGTGATCAACCAGTATCGAGTGGACTGCCCGCCAGGCTACAACAGTGGCAAAAAATTCATCGTCCCCGACCTGGTGTTGCTGGTGAACGGCATTCCGCTTGTGGTGGTGGAGTGCAAGAGCCCATCCATACCCGAGCCACTGACAGACGCCGTCGACCAACTGCGTCGTTACAGCAATCAACGCAAAGCGGCCTTCGAAGTTGAAGACAACGAAGGCAACGAGGCATTGTTTGCCAGTGTCCAGTTACTGATCGCCAGCAGCTTCGACGAGGCGCGCGTCGGTTGCATCGGGGCCGGCTTCGCTCATTTCGCGCAGTGGAAGACAGTCGTCGGCCCGGACGGCCAAGGCAGCGAGCAGGAAGTGGCGAGCGCACTGGGCAAATCCGCCTTGTCCGAACAGGAGCGGCTGATTGTCGGCCTATTGTCCCCTGCTCACCTGCTGGATGTGTTGCGCCATTTCATGTTGTTTATGCAGGTCGGTGGGCAGACCATCAAGACTGTCTGCCGCTATCAGCAATACCGTGCTGTAAACCGCGCCATTACCCGTCTGAAGACCGGCCAGACCCGCCACGAGCACGGTGAGTACGACCAGCGCGGCGGCATCGTCTGGCATACTCAGGGTTCGGGTAAGAGCCTGACCATGGTGTTCCTGGTGCGAAAAATGCGCACCGACTCCCAACTACGGCGCTTCAAAGTCATCGTGGTGACTGACCGTAAGGACTTGCAGAGCCAGTTGTCGGCAACCGCCACGCTGACCGGCGAGCAGCCAGAAGTGGCCTCTAGCACTGAGGGCGTAAAGGTTCTAGCTCGTCGTAAGGGGCCTGGCCTGGTCTTCGCTACCATCCAGAAGTACCGCAACTCTGAACTGGAAAACGATGAGGCACTGGGCGAAAACGATCTACCCGGAATGCCTGACGCTGGGCTCAAGGCTGCCGAGAATCGCGCCTCCTACCAAGTCAGCAAACCCTTCGAAGTATTGAACAGCGACGAAAGCATTTTGGTGCTTGTGGATGAGGCTCACCGTACCCAGGCCGGCGACCTGCAGGCCAGCCTGATGGCGGGAATGCCCAACTGCGCACGCATCGGCTTCACTGGCACACCGATCATCATGGGCGACAAGAAGCGGACCCATGAAATTTTCGGTGCATTTATCGACAAATACACTATCAAGGAAGCCGAAGCCGATGGCGCTACGGTGCCGGTGCTGTACGAGGGCCGTACGGCCCAAGGCGCGGTCAAGGATGGTGCCAGCCTGGATGAGTTGTTTGAGGATCTCTTCCGCGAACACAGTAGCGAAGAGCTGGAGCTGATCAAGAAAAAGTACGCCACCAAGGGCCATATCTTCGACGCCCCGGCGCTGATCGACGATAAAGCGCGCGACATCCTTCGTCACTACGTCACCAATATCTTGCCCAACGGCTACAAAGCTCAGGTAGTGGCTTACAGTCGGCTGGCCGCCATTCGTTATTTCAGCGCCTTACAGGGCGCTCGGGACGAACTGCTGCGCGAGGCAGAGTCACTGCCAGAAGCCGAAAAGATGCTCGACGACGAAGCCCTGTGTGTCCGTCCACCCAAAGTACAGGCGCGCATCCAGGCCTGGCGTTACCGCGAGACGCTGCGCAGCTTGGAATTCGCCGCAATCATTTCCGGAAGCAACAACGACGATCCGTCATGGAAAACGTGGACCGATGACGCAAAGCACGAACAACTGATCAAACGCTTCAAGAAGCCGTTGCGTGATGAGCATCCGGGTAAAGCCGATCCACTGGCCTTTCTGATCGTCAAGTCGATGCTGCTAACCGGCTTTGACGCCCCCATCGAAGGCGTCATGTACTTGGATCGACCAATCAAGGAGGCCGAGCTTCTACAGGCTATCGCCCGGGTGAACCGTACCGGCCACGGCAAGCGCTGCGGCATCGTCGTGGACTACTACGGCGTGGCCAATCACCTGAAAGAAGCCTTAGCAGCCTATGCTGACGAGGATATTGAAGGTGCGCTGGTCAGCATCAAGGACGAGGTGCCGATCCTGCGTGATCGCCACCTGCGAGTGGTCGATGTACTGCGGCGCCAGGGTATCGAGTCGCTGGACGATACCGAAGCCTGCCTGGCCGCCCTCAATCAGGAGAAGGTACGGGCGGAGTTCGCCGTCAAACTCAAGGCCTTCCTCGCTTCGCTCGATACCGTTTTGCCGCGGGCAGAGGGACTGCCCTTCGTCAAGGACGCCAAGCGTTTAGCCTATATTCATGCTCGCGCCCGCAACCGTTACAAGGACCTGCCGGTGCTGGGCAAGGACATCGGTGCGAAGGTGCGCAAACTGATCGACGACCACGTTATATCTCTGGGTGTCGATCCAAAAATTCCGCCTATTCAGCTGACCGATGCAGATTTCGAGAAGCAAATGTCACGCAGCTCCAACGATCGCGCCAAAGCCTCGGAAATGGAGCATGCCATTCGCTCGCACATCCGCAAGCATGCCGATGAGGATCCGGTGCTGTTTCGAAAACTGTCCGAGCGACTGAACGATATCCTCAAATCGCTCGGTGAGCAGTGGGACGTATTGGTCGCCCAGTTGCAGAAGATCATTTCCGAACTGCGCTCTGGGCAGATCAACGACGAGACAAATGCGGCGGATCTTCCCGAGCATTACGCGCCGTTTCTGCGCACCGTATTGGAGGTCGTCTGTGCCGAGGCGGACCCTCAGCCAGCTGAACTGATACGATTGAAGGATGTGACAGTGGGGTTGGTCGATCTGCTTGTTGATGAACTGCAGAGCCACCGGGACATCTGGAGCCCCCGTAAGCGGGTAGCCCAGGAAGACCTCACCGGCCGATTGTTCGACCACCTGATGCTTTTGCGACCGCCTCTTGTTGAAATCGACACCGCTGGGATACTGGCCGATCGGCTGTTGGATCAGGCTCGGGCCAGCCACGACAAGCTGATGCTGGTGTGAACATGGCAACCAGCCTGACGGTCAACGATCTGTGTCTGACACTGCGGCGCAGTGCGCGGCGCAAGACGCTGCAGATCACCGTCGAACGTGACGGCACGCTGGTGCTCTCGGCACCTCCTGAGGCGGACGAAGAGTCGCTGAGCCGATTCGTGCAGGAAAAGAGCTTTTGGATTTACTCTCGTCTGGCCGAGAAGGAACGCCTGCTTCGTGCCGTGCCCACCAAGGAATATGTGGAGGGCGAAGGCTTCCTGTACCTCGGCCGCAGCTACAGACTTAAGCTGGTCGACGAGCAGGATGTGCCCTTGAAACTGACGGGGGGACGCTTTCTGCTGCTACGAAGCCAGCTGCCACAGGCGAGGGACCACTTTATTCGCTGGTACAGCTTGCATGCCCGTAACTGGCTCGCCTTGCGGGCAAAGGAGTACCAAGGACGTATGGACGTTTCCCCCGGAGGGGTCCGGGTGCAGGATCTTGGTTATCGCTGGGGATCATGCGGTAAAGGTGAAGTTCTCTACTTCCACTGGAAGAGCATCCTTCTGCCCAAGCGCATCGCGGAATATGTCGTGGTCCATGAAATGGTCCATCTGCACGAGCCGCACCACACCCCAGAGTTCTGGCTACGGCTCGAGCGCGCCATGCCCGATTACGCACAGCGCAAGGAATGGCTGGCTGAACATGGGATTGAGGTGGAAGGGTTGTAAAAGTCGAACTGAGTCGGGCATCCAGTGCTGGTAGGCGCTAAACGCACCTCGGGAAATTGTTAAGCGGGCTTTTTATAAGCTGGATTGCAATGGAAGCCCGAACTGGCAAATTCGCTCGATTTGTCAAAATGATCAAATTTGAATCGCGTCAGGCACGTCATAAATATTGCTGGTCACCTCACTCATCAAGCGATGATCCAACAGCACTTGTAAAATCGTTGGCGCAGTTGCACTGCAGACGACTATCTTGCCATTAGCCTGATCGAAGTTCATTCCCCAATTCCTAAGCGCATTAACATTTTGCAAACTTCCCATAAATCCAGGGTTTGAATATAAGGACTTTTGCTCAATGGTGGCCATGCGTCGTAGCTGCGTAGAATTGGTTCCAATGTATTCAACGAGGGGAGCAAGATCAGAAAACAAGTTAGAGAAGTCGGCATTGACTTGCAAAGCTTTAAAAGCTTGCGTGTAAGCCTCTTTGTATTGCATTAATGACTCAAACGCACGTTTGGCGCTGATCAATAACGTGTCAGCCGAGCAGTAGAAGTCAAAGTTTTTTTCTATAGAGAAGCTGTTATTCTCAGCGGCGGAGAGCTCGCCGTTACTAAAGACCATATTGATAAATTTGTTGGGATAGGACGTTTTCCAAGATGCCGTGGAGCGTTTCACGGCATAAATGGTTTGACCGCTATGAGTAAATTTTACCACGTAACCTTGCGCGCCCTTCAACTCCTCGACGGACTCCACAGCACACTCAGGCTCTGGGCGATCTACTTGCGCTTTTAATAAAGAAAAATTGGTCGCGAGTACCGGGGTGGCCAGGCAGCTATTTTCATTCGTTTGAGCGAGGTAAGAATAGGGAGCAAACTCGGTGGTTCGATTGACTTCGTGGGTCGCCACATCCTTCAGCAGGGTGTTAACGGCATCGTCAGTTTGAACATAGGAGGTGTTAAACTTCCGATCAGTGGTGCTTCTCTTGAAAATCCACAAGTGCACCGTGGCATCGGCATAGTTAAAATTTCTAAAATTATCAAAGTGCAATTGCATGGCTACTCCTTGCAGATGTAGAAATCTTGGATAGTTTGAGCTTTGTAGCCCCCAGGAGGGAAGGCCCCTTTTTTCAGTATTTTTACCGTGCGCGAAACACCATTGATTTGAATATTGGCCTCATACAGATTCCAACCGAAAATCAACAGAAGCGGATTCATGATTATTTGCCCGGACTTGTAGGTAATGGCAAACATCCAAAGCAGAAACACTAAGAAACCTAAAAGCTTTTCCGGTTCGGAATAGCTTATCCCCATGAATGAAACCACATAGGGAAATGTGTAATTGATAATTTCGTTAGGTACCGCCTTAACGGATACAACCTCTATGCGGTGCGGGAAGGCGATACGTTTGAAAAGCTGGCTTGCTAAAAATGCCGAAGATACTGTTAACCCGACCAGCAAAATAGCAAGCACCGGATTTTTGAATGGCATGAAGGCGCAGGTCGGCGCCAGCAATTGGGACAGCTTGCAAAGTGGGCGCGACCACCATTCGAAGGGAATGTTTTGGATCGCAAGAATTATCGCTAGCGGCGTATAAGACCCAATGAAAATAAGGAACGCCGCGCTAAGTCTAAATTGCATAAAGACACCTTTTGTTGAAAGTGCCTGGTGTTTTGGCAACATTAGCAATGTTTTTTTGAGCGCTTCCTTGCTCCATCATTCGCGACTTCCTTTCAGTCAATGGCCAAAAGCTATCATGCCCAGACCATGTTTGCGTAGGTTTTGTGACCGAAGGCAATTACCAGCTAAAATTATCAAAATCATTTGATGATGATCTCACCCTCGTAGATGGCCAGACGCAGTCGTTCCCGCTGAGCATTTTTTCGGTGGGGCCTGAGGCAAGCTGCGATTTTGATGACGTCGCCAATTCGATAAAAAACAATTCGAACAGTCGAAAACACCAACGAAATAGGCCAAAAAAAGCCGGTCTTTGCCGGAAAAAAATCAGGCAAAAATCTCAAAAAGTGGGGGAACAAATGGGGGAACTGCAGATCTCATGAAAACTATAAAACATTGTTTTTCAAATACATATATCGATAAAAAGCTAACCACAAGCCGGCTTTTTAATACCTGGAATCCAGGTAGCGCTCCCCCAGACGACAGGTGCAGGATGCACGACCCACGCAAATGCTCTTCCCCTCGCAATCCCAAGTACCTGGGCTCGGCCACTATCAAAGGCCTGCTTTGCACATTGATCGTCCTTGGACTGTCCGGTTGTGTCGGCGCCTGGGTAGATATGCCTGAGAAGCAGGAATCGACGACAGTGGCTTACCAGCAGCTCGTCAAGAACGGGACTCCCCCCGTAATCACCCACACGGAGAAGACCTCGCCCCGACGCCGATGGTGCGGCACCACGATCTGGGCGGTCATTCTTCCCATCCCCTTGAAACTACCGGTTTGCGAGTCCTACGACAGCGCCATTTCCTACGGTAATGATGCGCACGGGACACCAACCCCGTTACTGCGCTCCAGCCAGACCCTGGGCTCGACGTTCCATGCCTGTGGCCCATTGATGTTCATGGCTCCCATCCTCCACGGCTACCAGGGCAATGCGCTCTGCGGGACATTCAGATAAGCCCCTGCCACTCGCGGCATTCCCGCCATGCAAGGCCAGCCATGACCGAACTCACCAACTGGCCTGCACCGTATCTGCGGGTGATTTTCAGTTCTTGCACCAACGTTCCACAGTTCTCGTACAATCCCGCCCATTAATGGCAATTTGCCGCAACCGGCTCACGAGAACTCAGGACATGGCTCTGCACATCCCCACTTTGCTCGTGGTGTCTGTGTTCATCTTCTCCTTGATGGGGCTGCTGACGTTTCATGCCTGGCTGCGTGAGCGCCGCGAGCGGCCACTGGCCTACCTGGGCGGCATGATGTTACTGGCAGCGATTGGCATGGTGCTGGTGAGTTGGCGCGACCAGGGGGTGGACTTCGTGCCGAAGATCCTCGGCAACATGGTCCTGCTACTGAGCGCGGCGCTCAACTGGACGGCGATGCGGGTCTTCGCCGGGCGTGCGCCCCATGCACTCGGCCTGCTGGCCGGCGCCGGCCTCTGGCTGGCACTGTGCATGATTCCGGCTTTCTACCACTCGATGACAGTGCGCGTTACCGTGTATTCACTCCTGGTCGGTGGATATGGCGCGGTGACAGTGCTGGAGTTCTGGCGCAGCCGGCGAAGCCTCGAGGTAGCCTGCACCCCAGCTCTGGTGCTGACGGTGCTGCACACCGTTTTCTATATCGTGCGCAGCATCACGGACCAGGGCGTGGGTATGTCCCAGGCCCTGAAAGGCCAGGGCGTGGGGGTTCCATTTTTCTCGTTCATGCTGTTCGAAGCGATGGTCTACGTGATCGGCATTGCCTACGTGACCCTGGCCATGGTCAAGGAGCGTGTCGAGCTGCGCTTCAAGGCGGCGGCGTTCTGCGATGCCTTGACCGGCATCGGCAATCGGCGGGCCTTCATGGTCCATGGCGATCACCTGCTGCTCAAGGGCCGGGATCAAGACAAGCCGGTCGCCCTGCTGCTGTGCGACTTGGACAACTTCAAGCGCCTTAACGATGCCTTCGGCCATCAGACAGGCGACCAGGCCTTGATTGCCTTCAGCCAAGTGCTATCGCAGACCCTGCGCAAGGACGATGTGTTCGCTCGTATCGGTGGGGAGGAGTTCGCCTGCCTGTTGATCGATACCGATGAAGAAGAAGCGGTACAGGCGGCCGAGCGGATCCGTGAGTCCTTCGCCCACCTGCCACTGCTGGCTCCGGGGCTGCTCAGCGTCAGCATCGGGGTCGTGACCAGCCAGGCCCTGGGCTATGACCTGTCGCGCCTGCTGTCCCAAGCCGACGAAGCGCTGTATGACGCCAAGGACAAGGGGCGCAATCGAGTGCATACCCGGTCCTGGCGGGCCCCTGCGCGACAGTTGGGCTGAGGCTTCGTAGCCCCCCGCAACGCCCGCCCAAGATCTGTGAACCACCGCCCAAAGCCCAGCAACAAGGCATTTCGCCAGTATTTCCGAGCCGCTTCGGCACGCATAAAATCGCCGCTCTCAGGACTCTCGGATGACAAGGAATGTGGAATAAAGAAGCCGCTATCAGTCACTTGAACAACCACGCCCACGCCGGTAGTACCGGACGCTGTGCGGCCTACACGCGCCAGGCGATCGAAGCCGGCGGTGGTGGCGTGATCCTGCACCGCAGGCACTCGGCCAAGGACTTTGGCTCATCGTTGACCGCCGTGGGTTTTGTCGAGCAACCAGCCGGCCAGGCACCACAAGCTGGCGACGTGGTGATCATCCAGCCCATCCCCGGCCACCCTCACGGCCACATGGCGATGTTCAACGGCAAGCTCTGGGTGTCAGACTTCAAGCAGATGCACGGTTTCTACCCTGGGCACTCCTATCGGGTACAGAAACCTGAATACAAAATCTACCGTCATCCGTAAGGGGCTCACCATGAGAATGCTCTTCTGTTCGCTGCTCGCGGCCATGGCGCTGCACCAGCCCTTGGCACTGGCCGATTGCGCCAGCTCGCCCAAGCCGGCAACCCAGGCGTTTTACAGCTGGTACCTGCAAACCTACAGCCAGGACAAGGACCCGGTGACCGACAATGCCGCCGAGATGAAGAAGTACGTCTCGGAGTCGCTGGTCGCCAAGATCAAGAAACAGATGGCCAGCCCCGATGGCCTGGAAGAGGACTATTTCCTCAAGGCCCAGGACTACATGGATGAGTGGCTGACCCAGATCCAGGTCAGCGAACCGCAGATCCAGGGCTCCACCGCCAAGGAGCAAGTGACCCTGGGCAGCACCCCCGACACCACCCAGGTCGTCGATGTGCGCATGGTCAAGGACAAAGGCTGCTGGAAGATCGACGAAGTACTCTCCACCGCCGACCAGAGCGACTGATCCACCCTCCCCTCATCGCCTGGCCAGCATCATCGCTGGCCGGACATGACCGCGGCCCCAGTGGCTATTTCCCTGCCGATGAACGCTGGTTCATGGCAGGGATCGATCACGGATAGCTGAAGCTGCGTACCAGGGTCAGTTCCCCTGGGGCACGCATCGGCACGATGAACGATTCACTCTTCTCATTCGCCGTCCCCTCCTCGGTGATCACCGTCACCTGGGCGGTGGTCAGGGGCTGCACGGCGTTATCCTGGCCGCCATCCCCGTCGTCGTCCGAGCGATAACCGCCACCGTAGTAGTTCACATACACCAGGTACTGGCCCTTGAGCGGTGCAGGCATGGAGAAGATCTCCGGGCCATAGCCGGTGGTCACGTCCACGTCCAGCGCCGCCCCATTGGGAGCCACCCGGTCGCCGTACCAGATATGCGCACCATCCGGAGTCACCAAGTGCAGGTCCAGGTCAGTGTTGTCGCTGTCCCAGGACAACAGCACCCGCAGCTTGGGCGGCGTGGTGCCACCACCGGTATTGAGGAACTGCACGCGCTTGCGCTGCTGGCCATCGGGGCTGCGTACTTCGACGCTATTGCTACCGTTGGGAAACGAATAGGGTCGGTCGAAACCGCCATCCTCGTCGACCTTGAGCGGCATGCTGATGCCATTGATGATGAGCTTGCCCGGCTGCGAAGCCTTGGGCGAACCCTTGATCTGGCCACGGATACGCGCGGTATCGGCCTGGCCTTGCGGGGTGTTCACCGACGAGGCCGGATAATTGACGCTCTGGCGATACTGCTCGCCGTCGTCGGCGCGGGTGCGCCACCCGCCTTTGGGGGTGTCGAGCTGGATGCCGCTGTCGGCCAAGGCCGCGGGCAGGCTGAACATTCCACAAAGGAACAGGAGCACAGGGGTAGCAGGAAATTTCATGGCCTATTCCAATAAAAGATGGCGGGCAAGCCCTTCGATGTAGGTTTCATCCTGGCCGTTGGGATGGGCTTCAAAGGCCAGGTGCAGGTATTCATGGGTCAGGTCGAGGCGGTCCTGCAGCGACAGCACGCCACGCACGTAGATCCGTTGCCGTTCGCGGTCCACATAGGGTCGACCGAAGCCCAGGCGACAAACCGCGAACTGGCTGATTTCGTTGTAGCCCACCTCTTGCTCCAGCGGTTGGCGCCAACGCCGCCGCTGTTTCATCAACCAGTCCTGGGCCGCTGGCAAGGGCTCGCAGGACGCCACCGGGTTGTCCCAGCGGCTGAGGCTGGCACGTGGGTAGGCATGCAACAGGATGGCATCGTAGCGTTGGCCAGCGCCGGCCTGCTCCACAGCCTGCTGCCAGGACAGCTTGTCCGGTGCCTGCAAGTCCGAGTGATAGGTGACCTGGGTCCCGGCCAACACCAGCCCATCGGTCCAGGCGGCAACCGCCCGGGCCTCGGTGGTCGCCGGACGCGGGGCGACCCGCTGGCGGCTGCTGCTGTCGTCGATGCTCAGGCATTCGCCACTGCGCTCGGCGTTCTGCAGCAGGTAGGTACGGATCGCCACCGCCAGGGCCTTGGCCGCTTCCCGTGGCTCGCTGCTGGCTTCGCGCTGCAATACCCGGGCTACGTACTCTTCACGGTCCAGGCGCGCCACCAACCGTTGCGCCAAGCCCTCCTGTTGCAGGAACAGCTCGCCGGCGCTGTGGATATCCAACTGGTTGCCGTTGGCAAACACCACCCGGTAATCCCCTTGCAGGGCACCGGGCCCGACCGGCTGGCCATTGCGGCTGACGCTTTTCAGCGGATAGCGGGAGAACAGGCTGACTTGCACGCAACGATCCTTGTCCACAGGCGGATTGTCCGGCAGCACCTGGTCCAAGGCCTGCGCGTAGTCCTTCAACACCCGCTGGCTGGTGCCACGTCCGCCGACCCACAGCGGTGTACCGTCCACCAGCCAGCCGGCAAAGCCGCCTTGGCGCGATTGTGGATCATGCTCCGCCAGCCAGCTCCAGGTCTTGACCCGCAACCGCCCGCCGAGGGCGCCCACCACACTGCCGTCACCGGCGTTGAGCACCACATCCAGCAGTACCCGGCGAGCGGTGTCCTGGGCCGGTAGTTGGGCAAGCACCTGCAGCAGTTGCGCAACGGGTACCCGGGTTTGGGGCTGCAGTCGGTCCAGGTCTTGCAGCCAGTCGGGGGCCTGCCGTGCCTGCCAGTAATCGCGCCATTGCCCAGCCGACAGCTGCAGGCGCGCAGGCTCGAAGTACAGGCCGCAGGAACGTACCAATGCCTGATCCCGGGCAATGCTGCCGCCTGCCGAGCAACAGTACACCTCGTCCCTGGACTTGCCCTGGCAGGCGTACGCCGGCTCCTGGGCGCCGGTGTCCACCAGCCAGGCATAAACGAAGAGTTTCCAGATGCTGCCCAGGGGCGCCTGCAGTTCTGGCGACAGGGGCTCACGCGCCACAACCTGGGTCCTGGAAAGACTCACCAGCTCACTGTCCGGAGCAGTTTTCCAGGCCAGGTGCAGAGGCTCGTCCTGGGCCGTCGCCAGCCCAGGAAGCAAACACAAACACAGCCAGGTCCAACGTCGCAGCATGTTACTTGACCGAAACCTGGCCCAAGGCCGGAGTACGCTCCTGGGCCTGATGCTCCGGTGCATAGACCTGGTAGAAGCGTGCCGGCGGCAGGTTGAACTGGCCTTTCTGGGAGAAACGGACCAGATGGCGCAGGCGTACTTCGCTGCTGTCGTTCAGCGCATCCAGCGGCACCCGGTAGCTCATCTGCCCCGGCTCGGCACGGGCCTTCTCCAGCGATGCAGCTTCGCTGCCCGCAGGGCCGGCCAGCTTGATACCCCAGGTAGTGCGCTCCACGTCGGCGCCCGGCGGCAGCGGTACCTCCAGCATGCCGTACAGCAGCGGCCGCTTGCCTTCGTTGGCGATGATCACCTCATCCAGGTACAGGCCATCGCTGGCGATCGGCTTGTTGCCCACCGGTTCCAGCTTGAAGGTGAAGGCCTCGTCTCCTGGCACCAGCCGCAGCAGGCGCCGAGTGATATTCACCGGCGCAGGCGTGCCACCCTCGACCTTGCTCAGGTAGCTCAGCGACGCTTGCAGTGGACGCTCCGGCACGGCATTCAAGGCCAGCACCGCAGGCGGCTGCGCGCCCTGCCACTGCCAGTAGCTTTCGCCGCTGGCGCCCTGGCGCTGCTTCCAGCCCTGCCCCGGGTTCAAGGCCACGGCCGGAGCCGATTGAGCCACGCTGCGTTGCAGCCAGGTCAGGGCCAGGGCCCGTTCCAGGGTCGATTGCGATGGCAGCAGGCGTTGCAGCAAGGCCCGCGCAGCCGCTTGATCGAATGGCTTGAGCGACAGGTTCAAGGCTTGGGCGAACGGCTGGGAACTGAGCTCCACTTGCTGTTGTGCCGATTCCAGCTGGGCGACGAACGCCGGCGGTGGCGTGACCTTGGCATCCCGTGCCAGGGCCGCCGCCAGCACCCGGGCACTGGCCAGGCCCAGGGCGGAATCAGGATCATCCATCACCAGGCTGGCGCTATCGTCATCCTGCACGCTGGCTTGCGCACCCTCCCCGGCCTTGGCCAGGTCGTCCATCAGGCCGCTGACCAGGGTATTGATCGGCAGTTTCATCTCACGGGCGAAAGACAGGATCAGCGCCCGTTGCAGCAATGGCGTATTCCCGGCCTGCTTGGCGTAGACCTCCAGGACCCGCTGCCAGTGCTCCGGTGGCAGGTTCAGGTCCATGACCTTGCTGGCGTTCCAGTCGGCGTAATAGGCATAGGCCGTGAGGAAGGCATCCGGATCGGCGTCCTCGCCCCACCAGGTGAATGCCGCTTCCGGCCCGGCCATGTGCACCAGGCGCAGGCGGCTGTTCTGCATCATCAGGCGCAGGCGATCACGGATCTGCGGATTGCCCGCCAGTGCCGGGTAGGCAACGCTCAGCGGCAACAACTGGCTGGCCGTCTGCTCGACACCGCCGTAGGGGTATTCCAGCAGATCGTCCAGGGCCGTACGGAACAACGCCTGTGGGCTGTCATCCAGGCGCAGGCGGATCTCCCCGGCATCGGCCGGCAGGCCCAGTGGCGTGCTGGTGGTCACCACATCCAGGCTCTGGGTCTGCACGGTCTGCCAGCCAGCGGCGTTGCTTGCCAGGCGCACGGCCAGGGTGTCGACGGTCTTGCCGCCCTGCACCAGCTCGGCGCTCCAATCGCCATTGCCCGGGGCAATGGCCGGCAGGGCCACGTAGTTGATGCCGTTATTGAGGGTCACCGGCAGGCGCTGGGACTCACCGGCGTAGTGCACCACCAGCTCGGCCTTGACCGGTTGCTCGGCCTGGCTGAACGCAAAGACCCCGAGGTCCGGTTTGTCGCCATTGCGGAAACGCGTCGGGCCGCTCCACTTCAGGTACAGGGCCTTGTCGGAACGCACGAACTGCTTCTTCTGGCCCACCTGGCCATCGTCGGCGATGGCACGGGCGGTGATGCGCCAGCGGGTCAACGAGTCGGGCATGCGGAAGGTGAAACGGGCCTTGCCGCTGCCGTCGGTCACCAACTCCGGCTGCCAGGCAGCGGTGTCGACGTCTTCGCGGCGCGGACGCTCCAGGACCTTGACCCCACGCTCGCTGCGATTGGCCTTGCCCGGCGCCGTCGGGCTGCCCGGCAGGGCCACGTCGTAGCTGATGAACGACAGGCTGGCACTGGTGCGCACGTTGTTGCGCCGTGGATGGTAGAAGAACTGATCGATGCTCGGCGCCACTTCCGGCTGCAGCGCGTAGACCATTTCGTCCACCACGCTGACCGTCAGGTGGGCCGGCACCGGCTTGCCGGCGAACTGGGTGGAGAGGTCCACGGTGACGGTGTCACCCGGCTGGTATTTCTCCTTGTCGGTCTGGATGGCCACGTCGATCTGCGGCGTCAGCACCTTGATCCCAGCGTTCTGGAAGCTGTATTCGCCACCCTTGGTGTAGAGCACGGAGAAGGTCAGGTTCGGCGCGAAGCTGTCCTTGACCGGCACTCGGGCGCGGTACTGGGTCGGGCTGAGTTTTTCCACTTTCAGCCAATCACCACCCTGGGACAGCAGTGCCGTGCCCTCGACCTTGTCACGCTCCAGCGACAGCAGCGCGTCGTTGATCGGCTCGGGGAAGGTGATCAGCGCCAGGGCTTCATCACCGGCCTTGTATTCGGGCTTGTCGAGGACGATCTCCACGGTACCCGGCACGGCCTTGACCCCTTCGCCGGTAACCGAATGGCTGGTGCCCCCCACGACCCGGTCATGCTCGTCGCGCAGGGTCAGGTTGTAGGTACCGGGACGTTCGAAGGCCAGGGCGAAGCCGCTGTCGCCAGCGGCCAGCTTGCCCTCGCCGGTGGACTGGTCTTCCATGCGCACCCAGCTGTAGCGGCTGGGCAAGACGTTCTTGCTCTGCTCGCTGGTGTTCTGGTTGGCGTAGCTGAACTGCACCTTGTCGCCCACCGCGCTGAAGCGCTGCGGGGCGCTGAGGCTGAAGCTCGCGGCGCCACGCTCGATGAGGATTTCCTTGGTGGTCTTGACCCGATAGGCGGCGCCATCGCTGGCGAACACGGTGAGCATGTAGCGGCTGGGCTTGTCCGCCGCCGGCAGATCGAGGCTCGCGCTACCCTTGGAGTCGGTGGTCAGTTCGGCGCTGGTCAGTTCCACCGGGAACTGGCCCATGTACTGCAGTTCGTTGTCCACCATGGACAGCTGCTGGGCCCGCAGGCTCAGTTGCAGGCGCGCATTGGCCACCGGCTTGCCATCAGGATAGAGCAGCACCAGGTTGCCCTTGACCGCCTCGCCGGTCTTGAAGTCCGGCTTGGCCAGGCTCAGGGACACCTCGAAGTGCGGCTTGATGTACTCGGCTACGCGAAAGGCGCTGCTGTAGACCTGGTCCTTGTAGCGCAGGCGCAACTCATAACCGCCCGCCACCGCATTCTCCGGCAGCTGGAAGCGGCCCTGGGTGCCGGACTTGGAATCCAGGTTCAGGGTCAGGTTCTGCAGGGCGGTGCCTGCGGCATCCAGCACACTGACATTCACCGTACCGGCACCGGGCAACACCGAATCCCGGGCGTTCTTGAACTCGCGACCGACGACCTTCAGCGATACCCAGTCGCCCGGACGGTACAGCGGCCGGTCGGTGAAGGCATAGAGCTTGGTGTCGTAGATCTCGCTGTCGTAGTAGAAGTTCTCGGAGACGAACACCCCGCCTTCCTGGTCTTCACCGATCACATAGGAACGCTCGGGGCTGACGTGCTTCAAGCGCACCAGGCCCTGCTCATCGGTGGCGCCGCTGTTCATCACGCCCAGGCCGTCGGTCCACAGCACGTTGACCTTGGGCACCGAGTTGCCTTCATGCTTGCCCGCTGCCCAGACCAGCAGCTCGTCACCGGCAATCTTGCTCACCGCCACGGTATTGGAGACGAACACCATGGTGGTGGCGCGGTACTTGCCCACCAGGGCTTCGACCAGGTACAGGCCTGGCTTGAGCTGCCCCAGGGGAATGTAGACGTTGCCCGGGGCGACGTTGATGAAGTCACTGGAAGACCCGGCCAGGTTGACTCCGGCCGGCGGCTGGATCGGCTTGGCCTGCCACAGCGGATAGCGGAACTGGGTCACCAGCGGCAAGCCCGGGACCAGGCCGAACTGCGGCTGAGCGTCATAGGGCGTCGGCGCCAGCAACGAGTTGCCGACCTTCAGCTCCGGAACCTCTTCGGTCACCTGCTTGCGCGACTCGTAGGAGAAGGCGCGTTGCATCACCCGGCGCGACTTGCGATACCAGTTGTCCCAGAGGTAGGCCAGGGTGTTGGACAACCCTTCGCCCTTGAACTGGCCATCGCTGACCACCCGATGCAGGTTCTTCTGGCGCTTGAGGAAGTCCAGCGGCTGGTTGATCCGGTAGACCCGGATGTCCGCGCCGCCATAGGGCTCCATGCGAAAACGCCGATAGTCGCGACCCGGGGCCTCGAGGCGCACCATGGCCTGCTCGTCGCTGGCAAAACTGCTGTCGGACAGCAGGAAGAAACTCTCCCCGGCGACCGCTGCGTAATCGCTGGCGGGCACGGAGTCCTCGGCGTTGACCAGGGCCACGGGAGCCACCAGGGTCAAGGCCAGGGTCAGGCGAAACAGAAAACGGGACATACGCGATTCGCTCATTGGGTGAGGAAGTTCAGTCGATAGATGCCGATGAAGTTCGGGTTGGCGGGGTCGGGTATCCATCGGGTGTCCTTCCATGTCATCAGTTGCTGCACGCTGGCCGAGCGCATGCCGTTATCGGTGGGGGTGGTGGTGCCGGTGTGATAGGCAATGTTGCGGCCCATCCAGATCATCAAGTGCTGGTCGTCGCCCTGGTCGAAGAACAACAGGTCGCCGGGGCGCGCCTGGCCCAGGTCGCGGCTCACCAGATGGCTGTTGAACTGGATCAGCTTGATCGCATTGACGTAGGGGCCGACCTTGCCGCCGCCCTGCTGCCACTGCTGGGCCAGGGCGCGCTGGCCTTCGCTCAGTTGCAGCTCCGGGGGCAGGTAGCGGTTGGACAGGCCATTGGCCCGCAGCCATTTGCTGTCGTGGTTCTTGAGCGCTTCATTGGCGGCAAAACGCACCAGCCCCGCGCAGTCCTGCTGGTACCAGCGCGGGCTCGGGCCCTGGCTCAACTGCTCCTGGGCGATGCGCACGAACCAGGCACGAAACACCTGGGACTGCTGCACATCCAGCGGCGCAACCGTGGTCGCGCCCACTGCACTGCTGAGCAGCAGGGCCAGCAGGCCAAGACGGGTCAGGCCATGGCGCAAGGCGTTCACAGGGCTTGCCATTGCAGCGGCAGCCATTGCCAATGGCCATTGGGCTCGCTGCCTTCGGGCAGGGTCAGGGCGTATTTGCCATAACCGCCGAGGGTGCGCAGCTTGGGCACCAGGTAGGTCTGCGCGGCGTTGTTGAATACCGGCTCCATGTCCTGGGGCAGGCTGTCGAAGGTTTCCTGCTGGATCAACTGCGCCAGGGACTGCGGCCCCAGGTAGATCGGCATCAGGGCATTCTTCGGCGCCACGTCGGCCAGGGGCGGGAAGCGCTTGTCCAGGGTGCCCAGGGCCTTGGTCACCAGCTTGTCATCCAGGGAGAACACCAGGGTCGAGCCATGGCGGGCCAGGCTGACCTGCATGAAGGCGCGGCCAGTGATGGCTTGCGGGTCCTTGGCCTGCTTGGCCGGGTACGGGCCGAAGTTCGAGCTGACCTGGCGCTGCCACTGGTGCACGTTGCCGTCCTGCTGCTCGACCACCGGGAAGATCCGCTGCGCCACCTTGCTCTCGCGGGAACCCACCATGGAGCCGAACAGCTTGCCCAGGTCGGCGTCGAGCTTGGCGCTGTCCTTGTCCTTGAGGCTGGCCACCAGCAACGGCGTGTACAACCGCGAGTCGGCGTACCAGCACAGTCCGGCGCTGCCGGACATGTGTTCGGTCAGGGCCTGGGCCACCGACTCCTCGGCGCCGAGCTTGACCAGCAACGGCTTCTGTTGCTGCGCCGCCAGGGGCAGCGCCACGCAGGCACTGGCCCCCATGGGCATGGCCTGCCAGATCGGCTTGAAGTCGAAGTCCGGTTGGTCCTCTTGTTCTTCCATGGCCAGGTAGCTGTGCCAGCCCTTGTCGTCCATGTCGAAGCGCAGGCCGGCGAAGTTGGGGATAAAGCGCTGGTAACCCATGGCCAGGACGCTGGAGTTGACCGCCAGGCGCTGCTGCACCTCAGGCTTGCGCGCCTCCAGGCCAAAGGCCTCGGGAAACAGCTTGTCGCCGTTGAGCAGCGCTTCCAGGGCCTTGGTGGAGACCGCGCCATGTACGTCGCTGACGCCAGAGTCCAGGTCATACAGCTGGGTCGGGTTGGACAGCACCACCAGCTTGTCGCCATGGGAAGCGAAGGCCAGGGACTTGTTGGCGTTGAAGTTCAGCTGGTAAAGGGTCACCGCATCGCCGCCGACCTTGAGCTCCGCCAGCTTGCTCAGCTGGCTGTCATCCAGGGCAGCCTTGGCCAGGGGCTCGAGCAGCTTGGCCAGGCCGCCACGGTCCATCACCAGCAGGAAATCCTTGAGCCGGCCGTCGACGCCGCGCCACAGGGCGATGTCCGCTGGCTGGTCGAGCAGTTGCTCGATCAGGTTGTCCTGCAGCTTCAGGTCATGCTCGTAGATGATTCGCCGCAGGCTGCCGATCAGGCCCAGGCGGTCGGCATGGGCCTGGTAATAGAAGACGAAGTCCTCGGTCAGGGTTTCACGCAGGAACGGTACGGCCAGCAGGTCCTTGGGCAACTGGGCCAGGGAGTGGGTCTCCAGCAGGCCATCGGGGCGGCTCAGGCCCAGCTTGTCGCCGGGCAGCTCGGCCACCGAGGTCTTGGGCTTGCAGCCCACGCCGGTGGCGACGGCCGCCGCCAGGCACAGGCCCATGACCAGGGCTGGCCAGCGCCGCTGGCTGCCGGGTTGTTCAGTGCCGGGGACGCCGGCCGCCGGGGATGCTGTGTTTTCGCTCATGATTCACAAAGCCCAATTCATCCGTGGTGCGGGATGTTCAATAGTTGAAAGACTTGACCAGCAACAGGTCGCCGATGGCCCGCATGGGCACGATAAAGGTCTCGCGTTTCTCATCGACGGTGTTTTCGTTAAGGATCAGGTTGATCTGCGAGGTGATCACTTCGTTCTGGTTGCTGCGTTCATCGAAGTTGTAGCCACCACTGCCGAAGTTGCCCCAGTAGTTGACGTAGATCAGGTAGGTACCGCGCAGCGGCGCGGTCATGGTGAACATCTCCGGCCCCGGGCCATCGACCCCGTCCGGGTCCAGGCCACCGCCATTGGTCAGGCCCGGATGGCCGAAGTACGCATGCTGGCCGTCGGGCGTGATGATGTGCATGTCCAGCTCGGCCTTGGGGTCGTCCCAGCCGAGCACCACGCGGATACGTGGCGGGGTCTTGTTCGGGTTGGATTCGTAGAACTGCACGCGCTTGAGCGACTTGCCCTCGGAGCTGCGCACTTCGACGCTGTTGGAGCCAGCACCAAAGGCATAGGGACGACCGAAGCGCCCCTGTTCGTCGGTGTAGAGATTGAGCGGATTACCGTTGACCGACAGGCTGTGGGGTTGGCGCAAATGGCCAATGGCCTTGAGCTGGCCCTCGATCATGGTGCGGTTGCGCTGAATGCCGCGATCGATGGGCGGTGTCGGATAGGCCACGCGGTCCTGTTCGGTGCGGTCGAGCAACCCGGAATAGCGCCAGCCGCCCAGGGGCTCCTGCAGCTCGGCCGAAGGTTCGGCCCGTGCGCCAACGGACACCAGCAGGGTCAACAAAAGGAAGGATAGAGCGCGCATGTAGTGCGTCCTGCCATGCATGGGAAAACCCTGGCGCCAGATCCTCGGCGCGGCTGCGAAACATTCGGAAGGTCGCCCAATGATGATGGGCGCTCAAAGGGCGCAGATTATCGATTTGCCGTCTGTTGCACAATTGGGGAAAAGGGATTTTGCGAGGGAGTCGGCATCGGCCTGGAAGCCACGCCAGCCGTGCCATTACGGTGACATCACCCTTCAAGAGCAAGGGGGTAAACACCTCAATATTTGCGTCACTTCGCCTTCGCTCCCGGATGCTGCCCGCCCTCGTATCCGGCCCATCCCGCAAGGTTTCATCCTGCCGCTCGGCAGCGGATTTTCATCCTGTGCGCACGAGCCTGCCCAGCGTGCCAGCGAGCGCTTCTCATTTGCCCGAAACCCCAGTGTCTGCTAGTGTCGCGCCGGTTTAACGTCACCCGGGATAGCCGCCATGGCCCGCAAAAAAGCTGCCTTAGATTTCGAACAATCCCTCGCCGACCTGCAAACCCTGGTCGAGCGTCTGGAGAACGGCGAGCTGTCGCTGGAAGACTCGTTGACCGCCTTCGAACAAGGCATCGGCCTGACCCGTGATTGCCAGGCCGCCCTGGCCCAGGCCGAACAGAAGGTGCAAATCCTGCTGGAGCGCGATGGCGAGCTGGCCGAGCAACCCTTTTCGGCGGAACAACCAGAATGATCGCCACCTACCAGGCCAACTGCCAGGCCCGTGTCGATGCGGCGATGCAGTCGCTGTTCAGCGCGCCCAGTCCCGAACTTGCCCGCCTCTATGAGGCCATGCGCTACAGCGTGATGAATGGCGGCAAGCGCGTCCGCCCACTGCTGGCCTACGCCGCTTGCCAGAGCCTGGGCGGCAAGCCGGAGCAGGCCAACGGTGCGGCCTGCGCGGTGGAGCTGATCCACGCCTATTCCCTGGTGCACGACGACCTGCCGGCCATGGACGACGACGATCTGCGCCGCGGCCAGCCCACTACTCACAAGGCGTTCGATGAGGCCTGCGCGATCCTCGCCGGCGACGGCCTGCAGAGCCTGGCCTTCAGCGCCCTGCTGGACCCGCGTCTGAGCGATGCCAGCGCCGAGATCCGCCTGCGCATGGTCACCACCCTGGCCCAGGCCGCAGGCCCGGCGGGCATGGTCGGCGGCCAGGCCATCGACCTTGGTTCGGTGGGGCTCAAGCTCGACCAGAAGGCCCTGGAATACATGCACCGGCACAAGACCGGCGCGCTGATCGAAGCCAGCGTCATCCTCGGCGCCCTGGCCAGCGGCCGGGCCGAAAAGGATGAACTCAAGGCCCTGCAAACCTATGCCCAAGCCATCGGCCTGGCGTTCCAGGTCCAGGACGACATCCTCGACGTCGAGAGCGATACCGCGACCCTGGGCAAGCGCCAGGGTGCCGATATCGCCCGGGACAAGCCGACCTACCCGGCGCTGCTGGGCCTGGCAGCGGCCAAGGAGTACGCCCTGGAACTGCGAGACCAGGCCTTGCATGCCCTGCGTCCGTTTGACGCGGCAGCCGAACCCTTGCGGGAGCTGGCGCGGTATATCGTCGAACGCCGCAACTGATCTAAGGCCGGGCAAAGGACCGCATATCGGCCAAGTTCAGTGCTCTGCGTGGGCAGCTTGCGATGCATAAGGTAAACTGCCGCCTCTTTCTACACCTATAACGATTCGCCTGATGCCCACGACGTTTCATGAGATTCCCCGCAAGCGCCCGACCACGCCATTGCTCGACCGTGCCCAGACGCCGGACGGCCTGCGCCGGTTAGGCGAAGCCGAGCTGGAAACCCTGGCCGATGAATTGCGCCTGGAATTGCTCTATACGGTCGGCCAGACCGGTGGGCATTTCGGTGCCGGCCTCGGCGTCATCGAGCTGACCATCGCCCTGCACTACGTGTTCGATACCCCGGACGACCGGCTGGTATGGGACGTGGGCCACCAGGCGTATCCGCACAAGATCCTCACCGGTCGCCGCGAGCAGATGGCCACCCTGCGCCAGAAAGACGGCCTGGCTGCCTTCCCCCGGCGCTCGGAGAGCGAGTACGACACCTTCGGCGTCGGTCATTCCAGCACCTCCATCAGCGCCGCCCTGGGCATGGCCATCGCCGCCCGCCTGCAGAACAGCGAGCGCAAGGCCATCGCCGTGATCGGCGACGGCGCCCTGACCGCGGGCATGGCCTTCGAGGCCCTGAACCACGCGCCGGAAGTGGACGCCAACATGCTGGTGATCCTCAACGACAACGACATGTCGATCTCGCGCAATGTCGGCGGCCTGTCCAACTACCTGGCCAAGATCCTCTCCAGCCGCACCTACGCCAGCATGCGCGAAGGCAGCAAGAAAGTGCTGTCGCGCCTGCCCGGTGCCTGGGAAATCGCCCGCCGCACCGAAGAGTACGCCAAGGGCATGCTGGTGCCCGGCACCCTGTTCGAAGAGCTGGGCTGGAACTACATCGGCCCGATCGACGGCCACGACCTGCCGACCCTGATCGCCACCCTGCGCAACATGCGCGACCTCAAGGGCCCGCAGTTCCTGCACGTGGTGACCAAGAAGGGCAAGGGCTTCGCCCCGGCGGAAGTCGACCCCATCGGCTACCACGCCATCACCAAGCTCGAACCCCTGGACGCTCCGGCAGCCGCACCGAAAAAAGCCGGCGGGCCGAAGTATTCCGGCGTGTTCGGTGAGTGGCTGTGCGACATGGCCGCCGCCGATTCGCGCCTGGTGGGCATCACCCCGGCCATGAAGGAAGGCTCGGACCTGGTGGCCTTCAGCGAACGCTTCCCGCTGCGCTACTTCGACGTGGCGATTGCCGAGCAGCACGCCGTGACCCTGGCAGCCGGCATGGCCTGCGAAGGCGCCAAGCCGGTGGTGGCGATCTACTCCACCTTCCTGCAACGCGGCTACGACCAGCTGGTCCACGACGTGGCGGTGCAGAACCTCGACGTCCTGTTCGCCATCGATCGCGCTGGCCTGGTGGGCGAAGACGGCCCGACCCACGCCGGCAGCTTCGACTTGTCCTACCTGCGCTGCATTCCCGGCATGGTGGTGATGACCCCCAGCGACGAGAACGAACTGCGCAAGATGCTCACCACCGGCCACCTGTACAACGGCCCGGCAGCGGTGCGCTATCCACGTGGCACCGGCCCCAACGCACCGATCGACAAGGACCTGGAGCCGATCGAGATCGGCAAGGGCGTGATCCGTCGCCAGGGCAAGCAAGTGGCGCTGCTGGTATTCGGCGTGCAACTGGCCGAAGCGCTGAAGGTGGCCGAGAAGCTCGACGCCACCGTGGTCGACATGCGTTTCGTCAAACCCCTGGACGAAGCCCTGGTGCGCGAGATCGCCGGCAGCCACGAGCTGCTGGTGACCATCGAGGAAAACGCCATCATGGGCGGCGCCGGCAGTGCCGTCGGCGAGTTCCTGACCCAGGAAGGCATTCTCAAGCAGCTCCTGCACCTGGGCCTGCCGGATGCCTACGTCGAACACGCCAAGCCAGCGCAGATGCTCGCCGAGTGCGGCCTCGACGAAGCCGGCATCGAAGCCTCGGTGCGCCAGCGCCTGCAGCTGCTGGGCCTGGCGTAAGCTGTAGCGCCCCATGCTGAGCGCCCGCCACGCGGGCGCCAGCTTCTCCCCATCCACGGCCCATCACCTCCTGCGGCCGAACCCGCGCCGTGCGAAAAGGAGCAGCCATGAAACTCTCCCGCCTTGCCCTGCCCCTGTTCCTGCTGCCCGGTGGCGAACTGCTGGCCGACACCTCCGACCGCGACCAGGCCCTGAAGCTGCCGGACACCCTGATCAGCGCCAACCGCCAGGTACAGGCGCGCAACGACAGCAGCGCGGCGAACACGGTGTTCACCCGGGAGGACATCGACCGCCTGCAACCCACCAACCTGACCGACCTGCTGCAACGGGTTCCCGGGGTGCAGGTTGCCCAGAGCGGCGGACGCGGCGCCCTGCCGAACATTTTCATTCGCGGCACCAAATCGGCCCAAAGCCTGGTGCTGGTGGATGGTCAGCGCATCGGCAGTTCATCCAGCGGCGACAGCAACCTGCAGTTCATCAGCGTCGAGCAGATCGAGCGGGTGGAAGTGCTGCGTGGCTCGCGCTCGGCGATCTACGGCAGCGACGCCATTGGTGGAGTGATCCAAATCTTCACCCGCCGCAGCGCCGACTCGGGACTGCATGGGCGCATGCGCGTTGCCGCTGGCAGCAACCAGACCTGGGAGCGCAGCCTGGGACTGTCTGGCGGCAACCAACGGACCCGCTTCAGCCTCGGCGCCAACCTGGATGAAAGTGCCGGAATCGACTGGACCCACACCTCCTACCCCAGCGATACGGATCACGATGGCTACCGCAACCAATCCCTGAGTTTTACCCTAAGCCATGCCCTCAGCGACGACCTGGAAGTGGGCTTCAACCTGCTGGATAACCGAGGCCGCAGCCGTTATGACAAGCCTTTCGCCGCGGAGCAGGACCCTTACACCGACTTCACCGTCAGCAGCGCCAGCGGCTTTATCGATGCGACGGTCAATGACCGCTGGCAGTCCCGACTGGAACTGGGTCACAGCGAAAACCGCGACCTCAAGCGTAATAAGCTCAGCGACGAACGTAGCGTGTTCAACACTTACCGCGACTCACTTGCCTGGCAAAACGATCTGCGCCTGACTGCGCAACACAGCCTGATTCTTGGCGCTGACTGGTACGAGGACCGACTCAATACCGGCCCGGCCTTTTTCATCGGCAGCACCCCACAGTACTTCGCCGAGGACAGCCGATGGAACCGGGCTGCATTCATTCAGCACCGTTTTCAGGCCGACAGCTTCTCCACCGAGCTGGGTCTGCGCCGCGACCAGAACCAACAGTTCGGCGGACACAGTAGCTGGAGCGGAACCTTCACCCTGCCCCTGACACCGGACAACGACCTGCTGCTGACTTACAGTGAGGGTTTCCGTGCCCCAACATTTAACGACCTCTACTTCCCAGACAGTAGCGGTTCTAAAAACAGCAACCCGAATCTGAAACCCGAAATCTCGAAAAGCTACGAGATGCAGTGGCGCAGTCAGCTCAACGACAGCAGCCGACTGGAGGTCTCGCTGTATCGGACCGATCTTCGGGACGCGATCATCTTCAAAAACGATGGTCCACAAAACATCAGTTCGGCACGTATCAACGGCTTTGAAACCTCACTGAAGCAGGAGTTGTTCGGTTGGCAGGGCAATCTGGGGTTGGCCATCATCGACCCTCGCGACCGCGACAAAGGCCATACACTCCCCCGACGCGCCCGGCGTACTCTTAGCCTGGATCTGGACCGACAGTTCGATCGCCTGGGCCTCGGCGCCAGTTGGCTGGCGGTGAGTGGTAGCTATGACGACGAGAAAAACACGCAGCGGCTTGGCGGTTATGGTCTGTTCGGCCTGCGCAGCAGTTGGGCAGTCAACCAGGAGCTCAAGCTGGACCTGAAGCTCGACAATGTCTTCGACAAGTCCTATTCCCGTGCGCTCTACAGCCACCAGGGCAGCGACTACGGCTACCGCGAAGAAGGTCGGACCTGGATGCTCGGGGTGACCTGGACCCCTGAGCTGTAGAACCGGCTCAACGCTCGGGCGCGATCAATGCACACAGCTTGGCCACTGCGCCGACCATCTGCCCGCTGGGCCGCTCCAGGCCCTTGTCCATCACCAGCAACAAACGCCCCTGCTCAACCGCGGCAATCTGCGGCCAGGCCTTCCAGGCATCCAATTGCCCCTGGGCCGTGGCGAGAATCGCCTGCGGGTTACGCTGCAACACCGATTCGATGCTGACCTGGGGCGCCGGCAGCGGTTGATCGGCAAATACATTGCGCGCCCCGCAGACCGCCAGGGCGTCGCTGATGATCTGGCCACCACCCACCGTGTATAGCGGACGATCCCAGACCTGATAGAACACCGGCAGGGGCAACTCGCGGCGATAGCGCTGGCGCAGTTGCGCAAGTTGCTGGTCCAGCTGGGTCGCCAATGCCTGGCCGGCTTGTGCTCGCCCCAGGCGCTGGCCGATCTCGGCGATCTGGGCGGTCAGCTGCGCAAGGTCATGGGGTTCGGCAACCAGGGTGGGAATGCCCAGGCGCGCCAATTGCTCCTTCTGGGCCGGTCCGACACTGCCCGGCCAGAGCAGCAGCAAGTCCGGCCGCAGGCTCAGCAAGCGCTCGATATCCAGCTGGCCGTAGCGCCCTACCGAAGGCAGGTCCTTGAGGGGTACCGGGCGCTCACCGGCATCCAGCACGCCCACCAGCAGGTCGGCGGCGCCCAGTTCGACGACAATTTCCGAGAGCGATGGCGCCAGGCTGACGACCCGCTCGGCGGCCAGCGCCTGGCCACACAGAGCCAGCAGCAAGACGGCCAGCCAGCGCTGCATCAACCGAGTTGGCGTGGGATGCGGTAGAGGTAGAACAACACCGCCGTGGACAGGGCCAGGAGCATCAGCGGCACGGCCTCAAGGCCGACGAACACCGCCAGGGCACCGATCCAGGCTGGCAACGCTGCCACCAGCAGGGCCGTGCGCCGCCGCGCTGCCAGGTCGATCCAGGCCGCTGGTTCTTCTGGGGTATCGAGGGCTTTCTGGGTGGCGATCAAGCCGTGCTTGTAGGCACCGAAAAAGCGCAGGCTGACGAACATCGACGCCACCCCGGCAATGAAGAACGGCATCGCCAGCACCGGCAGAATCGGCTCGCCCTGGCCGAATACGGCGTTGAGCACGAACAGCGGCAGCAACGCCAACGCCAGGTACTGCCACCAGCTGACGGCCAGGCGCCGCCTCACTTGGCCCCGGGTCACGCGCGGTCGACCTCGCCCTGGTGCTCGTTACCCATCATGTGGTCGAGCTTGCTGGCCTTGGTCGCCAGGTAGAGTTTGTTGTGCGGGTTATGGCCGGTATGCAGAGGCACGCGCTCGGCGACCTGGATGCCCATCTCGGTCAGGGCCTTGACCTTGCGCGGGTTGTTGGTCATCAGGCGCAGGGCCTTGACGCCCAGGTGCTCGAGCATCGGCAGGCACATGGCGTAGTCGCGCTGGTCGGCGGCGAAACCCAGGCGCTCGTTGGCCTCCACGGTATCGGCACCGCCATCTTGCAGTTCATAGGCGCGGATCTTGTTCAGCAGGCCGATACCCCGGCCTTCCTGGCGCAGGTACAGCAGCACCCCACGGCCTTCACGGGCGATGGCCCGCAGGGCGGCTTCGAGCTGCGAACCGCAGTCGCAACGCTGGCTGAACAGGGCATCGCCGGTCAGGCATTCGGAGTGCAGGCGACCGAGCACAGGCGCGCCGTCGGCGATATCGCCCAGGCTGAGCACCACGTGCTCGCGACCGGTGGCTTCGTCGAGGAAACCGTGCATGGTGAATTGCGCAAAGGGGGTGGGCAGCTTGGAAGCGGCAACAAAAACAACGGGCACTGTTGTGCTCCTGATCTGTATGGGGACTGGAGATTCGCAGAGGCGGCATTGTAACAGCAGCCTCCACTGGACGCTTAGGCTGAATTATCGTGGATAAAGATCGATAAGTTTGATCACCGGACCACCGGCTAGCGCTTCTCGTCAAAGGGATAAGGTTGCTTCCAGCGCTGGAAGATCGGCCGCAGGCCACCACTCTTCACCAGTTGTTCCATGCGTTGGTCATACAACGAAAGCAGGGCGCGCCCGCGCGCGGTATCGGCAAAGCCCAGGTACAGGGGCAATTCCACCAGGTGCGAACGCTTGAAACGGGAAGGGTCTTCGGCCTGCCCAAGCACGTAGTCGACTTCGGTCTGGCCATCGATGTAAAAGTCGGCGCGGTGGTACAGCAGCATCGGCAGGATCCCGACACGACGCCGGATCTCGTTGTAGATACCGATGTTGGGCAGGTAGTCCTGGTACTTGTAGCCACGCACCCAGACCAGCCGGTAGCTGGCCAGGTTGGCAAGGCTCAACTCAGGACCGCCGGCCAGGCCCAGGGCGTAGATATGGTCGTTGTCGTAGTTCCAGCGCGGATAGAGCACGCCAGGCGATTCATTGTGGTAGGCACCGGCCTGGGCATCCACCTCGCCACGTTGCACCAGCCCGACCGAACGGGTGTAGGGCACGCTACTGCGCTCGACCTTTACCCCCTGGGGCTCGAAGACCTCCCGCAGGATATCCCAGGACAAGCCCTGGCCGTCGGCCTCGCTGTACTGGTCCCACTCCTCGCTGGCAATGCGAATCTGCCTGGGCAACGACGCTTGTTCGCCGGCCCATGCGTTACAACAGTTCCAGAGGACCAGCAACGCCAGTAGCCCGCGACAGACACCCATGCCTTGCCCCTCAGCTGAAACACCACACCAGCCCTTGCATCGCGAGCCAGGCGAAAACCCCGGCCAGGACATCATCGAGCATGATGCCGACACCGCCATGGACATGCCGGTCGACCCAACGGATGGGCCAGGGCTTGAGAATATCGAAGAAGCGGAACATCAGGAATCCCGCCAGCAACCACTGCCAACCGGCGGGCACCAACCACAAGGTGATCCACATGCCGACCATCTCATCCCAGACGATGCCTTCATGGTCATGCACCCGCAGATCGTCGGCTACCTTGCCGCACAGCCAGAAGCCGAACAGCATGGTGATGCCGAGCATCAGCCAGTAGCCCCAGTCCGGCAACATCTGCCAAAACGGAATGAAGGGTAGCGCAACCAGCGAACCCCAGGTGCCCGGGGCCTTGGGCAGGGTGCCCGAGCCAAAACCGAACGCGAGGAAATGCCAGGGGTTACGCCAGACCGACGGGGGTACGAACTCCGCCGGAACCTGATTGGGATGATCTGTCACGGTGTCTCCGGAAAGTGTTGGTAGCCCCGGATGCCCGGGGTGATGTCCTGCCCTGCGGCATCCAGCAAGGCCACGCCCTGCCCCGCCACCACCTGCCCCACCACATGCACGGGCCAACCCGCGGCCTGCAATGGCGTCAAGTCGGCAGGTGGCAGGGTGAAGGCCAGCACATAGTCGTCGCCGCCACTCAAGGCCGCAGCACGAGCGCCCTCCAGGCCGAGAAAGTCCACCAGGGGCCTGGACAGGGGCAGCGTGTCCAGCACCACTTGCAACCCGACCGATGACGCCGCGGCGATATGCCCGCAATCGGCCAACAGCCCATCGGAGATATCCAGGGCTGCCGTGGCCTTGCCACGCAACGCCTGGCCCAGGGCCAACTGCGGTTGCGGCGACCAGTAGCGGGCCAGCAACGGCTCGGCCACTGCCGGCGCGGCCTGGCGCTGGCCCAGCACCAGTGGCAGGGCGCCAGCGGCATCACCCAGCGGACCGCCGACACACAGCAGGTCACCAGGCCGCGCGCCGCTGCGGGTCAGGGCCCGGCCTGCGGGTACGCGGCCGAACACCGTCATGGTCAAGGTCAGGGGGCCCCGGGTGGTATCGCCGCCGATCAAGCGCACGGCGCAATCCTGGGCCATGGCATTCAAGCCACGGGCATAGGCGGCGAGCCAATCGGTGGCTACCGCTGGCAAGGTCAGGGCAAGGGTAAAGGCCAGCGGTGTGGCGCCCATGGCGGCCAGGTCGCTGACAGCCACCGCCAGGGAACGTTGGCCAAGAAGGAAGGGATCGCAGGGATCGGCGAAATGCACACCCGCCACCAGGGTGTCGGTGGAAATCGCCAATTGCTCGCCAGGAGCAACTGCCAGCAAGGCACAGTCATCGCCGATCCCCAGGGCAACGCCCTCGCCACCCTGCGCACAAGGCGCGGCAGCGAAGAAGTTACGGATCAGTTCAAACTCGCCCATGGCAGCTACAAGCGCGGATCAGCGCTTGAACGCCTTCACTTCTGCTGCACGCAGGCGTGGGGCCAGCTTGTCGAGTACGCCATTGACGAACTTGTGGCCATCGGTGGAACCGAAGACCTTGGCCAGTTCGATACCCTCGTTGATCACCACGCGGTATGGCACGTCGACACGCTTGAGCAGTTCCCAGGTGGACAGGCGCAGGACGGCCAGTTCTACCGGGTCCAGCTCATCGATGGCCAGGTCCAGGCAAGGTACGAGCGCATTGTCGATCTCGTTCTTGTTGGCCGGGACCCCGTGCAGGATTTCACGGAAGTAGGCGCCGTCGATGTCGGTGAAATCGTTGTCGACCCGAAACTGCGCTTCGATCTCGTTCAGCGAATGCTTGGCCATGTGCCATTGGTACAGCGCCTGGGTCGCGAGCTGACGGGCTTCGCGACGCTTGGCGCTCTTGGATGGCTTGCCGGCACTGGCAGGCTTGGGATCGCGCGGGTTGAAACGATCGCTATCGTCGCTAATCACTTGGCCTCCAACTGCGCCAGCAGGCTGACCATTTCCAGGGCGGACAAGGCAGCTTCAGCCCCTTTGTTGCCGGCCTTGGTGCCGGAACGCTCGATGGCTTGTTCGATCGAGTCGACGGTCAGCACGCCAAAGGCTACCGGCACGCCAAACTCCATGGACACCTGGGCCAGACCCTTGGTGCATTCGCCAGCAACGTATTCGAAGTGCGGGGTACCGCCACGAATGACCGCGCCCAGGGCGATGATCGCCGCGTATTCACCCTTCTGCGCGACCTTCTGGGTCACCAGGGGAATCTCGAAGGCGCCGGGAGCGCGGATGATGGTGATGTCGCTTTCGCTCACGCCATGGCGAACCAGGGCGTCAACCGCGCCGCTGACCAGGCTTTCGACGACGAAGCTGTTGAAGCGGCCGACCACCAGGGCATAGCGGCCTTTAGGGGCGATGAAGGTACCTTCGATGGTCTTCAGGGTCATTCGACAAATCTCTTAAAGAGCCGGAGCGTGTCTAGTACACGCTCCTGAGTGATATTTGAACCGCGAATTTCAAGCTGGCAGCGGCCGGCTTTTATTCGGAGGGCACGTATTCTACAACTTCCAGGTCGAAACCGGATATCGCATTAAACTTCATCGGTGCGCTCATCAGGCGCATCTTGCGCACGCCCAGGTCACGCAGGATCTGTGAGCCGGCGCCCACGATGCTGTAGGTGGTCGGCTTCTTCGCAGGCGCGTGCTCGGCGGTTTCCCGGATGTGCGCCAGCAATACGTCGCCATCCAGCGGATGACCCAGCAACAGCACCACGCCACTGCCGGCCTCGGCCACGGTAGCCATGGCCGCGCGCAGGCTCCAGCGCCCCGGTTGCTTGACCATCAGCAGGTCGCGCAGCGGGTCCATGTTGTGGACCCGCACCAGGGTCGGCTCCTCGGCACAGATCTCGCCCAGGGTCAGCGCCATGTGCACGTCGCCTTCCACGGAATCACGATAGGTCACCAGGTTGAACTGGCCCAGTTCGCTGTCCAGGGGCTGCTCGGCAATCCGCTGAACGGTACGTTCGTGGATCATCCGGTAGTGGATCAGGTCGGCGATGGTGCCGATCTTGATACCGTGCTCGGTGGCAAACGCCTCGAGTTCGGTGCGCCGGGACATGGTGCCATCGTCGTTCATGACCTCGCAGATCACGCCACTGGGCTCGAAGCCCGCCATGCGCGCCAGGTCGCAGGCCGCCTCGGTGTGACCGGCACGGGCCAGGGTACCGCCGGGCTGGGCCATCAGCGGGAAGATATGGCCTGGGCTGACGATGTCCTCGGCCTTGGCGTCCTTGGCCGCGGCGGCCTGCACGGTACGCGCCCGGTCGGCAGCGGAGATGCCGGTGGTCACGCCTTCGGTGGCCTCGATGGACACGGTGAACTTGGTACCGAAGCCACTACCGTTGCGGGGCGACATCAGTGGCAGCTTGAGCATTTCGCAACGCTCGCGGCTCATGGGCATGCAGATCAGGCCACGGGCGTGCTTGGCCATGAAGTTGATGTGCGCAGCCGTGCAGCACTCGGCGGCCATGATCAGGTCGCCTTCGTTCTCGCGGTCTTCGTCATCCATGAGGATGACCATCTTGCCTTGGCGGATGTCTTCGACCAGTTCTTCGATGCTGTTGAGCGCCACTCGGCACCCCCCTTCTTTCAAAATTTGAGGTTCAGGATTTGAGATAGCCGTTAGCGGCCAGAAAGCTTTCGGTAATGGTGCTGCCCGAGGCCTCGGCGGCCTTGTCACCCAGCAGCAAGCGCTCCAGGTAGCGCGCCAGCAGGTCGACCTCGAGGTTGACCTGACGGCCCGGCCGGTAGTCGGCCATGATGGTTTCCGCCAGCGTGTGGGGCACGATGGTCAATTCGAACTCGGCGCCATTCACCGCGTTGACCGTCAGGCTGGTGCCGTCGACGGTGATCGAGCCTTTATGGGCGATGTACTTGGCCAGCTCCTTGGGAGCCCGGATGCGGAACTGGATGGCCCGGGCATTCTCTTCCCGGCCCACGACCTCGCCGACACCATCGACGTGACCGCTGACCAGATGACCGCCCAGGCGAGTGGTCGGGGTCAGGGCCTTCTCCAGGTTGACCCGGCTGCCGGCCTTCAACTGGTTGAAGGCGGTGCAATCCAGGGTCTCGCGGCTGACATCGGCCCAGAAACCATCGCCGGGCAATTCGACGGCGGTCAGGCAGACGCCGTTCACCGCGATGCTGTCGCCCAGCTTGACGTCGGCCAGGTCGAGCTTGCCGGTTTCTACATAAACCCGCACATCTCCGCCTTTTGGGCTCAATGCGCGAATGCTGCCGATGGATTCGATGATGCCGGTGAACATGGAGTCCTCCTCGAGAACGGGCCGCCGGATAGGCGAAAGTCGGGAATTATACGCTCGCTGGCGGGGCCGGGATGGCAGTGACTCGCCAGTCATCGCCCACTGCGCGCATTTCGATGATCTTGAGCAATGGCGCCTCGCTCATCCGCGCCAGGGGCCAGTCCAGCAAAGGCTGGGCCGTGGACCCCAGGAACTTGCCAGCGACGAAGATCTGGTACTCATCCACCAGCCCTTGCCGGGCGAACGCTCCAGCCAGGCGCGGGCCGGCTTCCACCAGCACCTCGTTGACGCCGCGAGCGGCCAGCTCCTGGAGCAGGCGGCGCAAGTCCACCTGGCCATCGGCGCCAGGTACATTCAGGCACTCGGGACCATTGGCATGTTGCTCCTCGACAGCCGCACAGGTGGCTACCAGGGCGGGCCCGGCCTTGAAGAACGGAGCCCCCAGCGGCACTCGCAGGCGACCATCGACCAGGACTCGCAGCGGCGGCCGGCTCATGGCCAAGGCCGTCTGCTCGGGGTCCAGGCCCAGTTCGCCAGCGCGTACAGTCAACCGGGCATCGTCTGCCAGCACCGTGTCGGCACCGGTCAAGACCACGCTGGACTCGGCGCGCAGGCGTTGCACCGCCGAGCGTGCCGCGGCTCCGGTGATCCACTGGCTTTCGCCGCTGTCCATGGCAGTACGACCATCCAGGCTCATGGCCAGCTTGACTCGCACATAAGGCAATCCATGCTCCATGCGCTTGAGGAAGCCCTTGTTGATCGCTCGCGCCTCACTCTCCAGCACACCGCTCTGGACGGCAATGCCGGCCTCGGCCAGGCGTCGCATGCCACGACCGGCGACTTGCGGGTTGGGGTCTTGCATCGCCGCGACCACCCGTGCAACCCCGGCACCGACCAGGGCATCGGCACAAGGCGGGGTACGACCGTGGTGGCTGCAGGGTTCGAGGGTCACGTAGGCGGTGGCGCCACGGGCCTTTTCCCCGGCGGCGCGCAAGGCATGCACCTCAGCGTGAGGTTCACCGGCCCGCACATGCCAGCCTTCGCCCACCACTTCGCCGTCGCGCACGATGATGCAACCGACACGAGGATTGGGATGGGTGGTGTACAAGCCCTTGCGCGCCAGTTCCAGCGCGCGGGCCATGTAGTGGGCGTCGAGGATCGCTTGTTCCGCTGGCTGGCTCATTGCTTGGCCGGCTCACGGGCAAGGCGATCGATCTCTTCGCGGAATTCGTCGAGGTCCTGGAAACGCCGGTATACCGAGGCGAAGCGGATGTAGGCGACTTCGTCGAGCTTTTGCAGCTCGCCCATCACCAGTTCACCCACGACCAGGGACTTCACCTCGCGCTCGCCAGTGGCACGCAGCTTGTGCTTGATATGGGCCAGCGCCGCTTCCAGGCGCTCGACGCTCACCGGGCGTTTTTCCAGGGCGCGCTGCATGCCCGCGCGTAGTTTGTCTTCGTCGAAGGGCTGGCGGCTGCCATCGGTCTTGATCAGACGCGGCATCACCAGTTCGGCAGTTTCGAAAGTAGTGAAACGTTCACCACAGGCCAGGCATTCACGCCGGCGACGAACCTGTTCGCCCTCGGCGACCAGACGCGAGTCGATGACCTTGGTGTCGTTGGCACCGCAGAAGGGACAGTGCATGGTGGCAGGCAACAAAAAAGTCGGGTGGGGACCGGCCATTGCTGGCCAATCCCCCCCTAAGAACCGTACGTGCGCCTTTCGGCGCATACGGCTCAAGCCGTCATTAAGCCCCTAGATGGAGCCGGTTTATCCACGTGCAGACCACGGGTGTGGAGCTGATGGTGGCAGTTGGGGTGCAAGAGTACCCGATTACCCAGCGAGTCACTACCGCCCTGAGTGCGGAAGGTCACGTGATGGTCGTGCCATCCCGTCTCTCTGGTGATGGGTTGCTTGCACAACAGGCACAGGCCTTTTTGGTTGGCGTATAAACTGCCGATTTGCTTCCGATACTTCAGCTTATTCAGCATCCGGTCCATCCGCAGCTTTTCGCCCATCGCCTCCATGGCAGGGTCGTAGGGGTTGTAATCCCCACTCACCTTCTTGTGCCGCTCGATCGGAGTATCCGCAAGGGAATACAGCCCGACCTCCCGCCTCTTGCCGTTCTCCTCCAGAACCATGGTGGCGAACATCCAGCTTTTCCCTGCAATGGTTCGGAAATACTTCTTCCGGACCCACTCAAGAGATTTGTTGGGATGCCGCCTTTTCGCCCAACGCCAGAGTTTCACAAAAACTCTGTGGTCCATCCAGCTATACACTTGCTTGGCCACTACTGGCTGATGGTAAAGCGCCCAACCCCTTAGCATCGGGTTCAGCAGTCGGATCAAATCTTCCTGCTTACTCGTCTTATGGGTGTCGATTGCTTCCCTGACCTTGCTATAGAACGCCTTGACGTTCTTTTTACTCGGCTTGATCAGTAACGTTCCGTCGTATTTCCGGAAATTCCATCCAAGGAAGTCGAAGCCTTCGTCGATATGGGCGATTCGCGTTTTCTTGGGTGACAGCCGTAGTCCCCGTGCTACGAGGAACTGCTCTACCCAAGGTTTCACTTCGTTTTCCAGTACCTCCGGGGAGGCTCCCGTGATCACGAAGTCGTCTGCGTATCGCACCACATTCACCTTCAGCTTTTTCGCCCTTGTCACTCCTAGGTGTTGCTTGAGGAGTGTTTCCAGACCATCTAGTGCCAGATTTGCCAACACGGGGGAAATGATCCCCCCTTGTGGCGTACCCGCATCCGTTGCGTGTAACTGCCCCTTGTGGATAACACCGGCCTTCAACCACTGCCGAAGCATCCGTACATCCGTAGGGGCATTCCTTAGCAGCCATTCATGGTTGATGTTGTCGAAGAACCCTTCGATGTCCGCGTCCAGTACCCATTGAGCGGAGACTTTCTGGGATAGGCATACGAACAACTGCGCCATCGCATCCGCCGTGGAACGTTCGATCCTGAAGCCGTAGCTATTTGGATCGCCTAGGGTTTCAGCAACGGGAGACAGAGCCAGCATGTACAGCGCTTGCATGGCTCTATCCGTCATGGTCGGTATGCCCAGCGGGCGTTCCCGTCCATCCGACTTCGGGATGTAGACTCGCCGTAGTGGCCGAGCCTTGTATCCCCGCGTTTTCAACAAACCAACCGCATTCCATTTCGCGTTAGGTGTATCCCAGAGTTGCTTATCGACTCCCGCCGTGCGGCGCCCCTGATTTTCCGTGACTCTCCGTACGGCCAAGTATCTGGCCGACTTCGAGCGGGTGAGCATCCGTTGCAGGGATTTAACCCTGCGCCATTTGCCCTCCCGACAAGCCTTCGCAATTCGCACCTGCATTCCCCGGACGTTCCGCTGAACCCGACACCAATCGACGTCGTGCCACTGCTGCGGAATGCCGGAAAGCGCAGGCTCACCATGCTGGCTGAGCTCTTTCATGCTGCTTTCCTCTCAAAGTGAAACCACCCGAACGGAAGGCGCACGTACCCCTATCGGGGTGCATGCACCCCGTCAGGGTAGGATTATCAAGGGCCGATGAAGCCAAACCCTGAAGTTGATGAGACGGTCTCAGTCAGAGTCATTGCGACAGAAGACCACGCAGAAGTCTGCCCGGTTTCCCGTGGGGTGATGTTCCAACCCCTATCCAGACCATTACAGCCTGGCGTTCGCTTTCTCTGCGATCCCATACCCGCACCGCCAACAGTGTTCCTTGCGGTTCACCTGCCCAAAGGGCAGCGATACGGGCTTACCACGTTCCCTATCTGTCACACGACTGGGTTAGGACCCGCCTTTTCGCCGGTGGTCTTGATGACGACGTATCTCCACTCCCTACAGGGATAACCGACCACATACCTTTTGGTTAGAGCCTGACAGCAGCTTTGGCTCCTTCATGCTCACGGCGTTTATCAACGGTTCACGTTAGTTGTCCCTACCAGTCAGCCTTGCGCCTCAACCCGGTACTGCTCCGAGTCTCTACAGGCTCCCTCACGGAAGAACCGTACCCTTTACGGGGGCTACGTTGTCGGGCGAGCTCCGAACAACACTGTTGCCAGTGATGCACGTCGCCCTAGGCTACCGTTGGTCGTACAACGAGTCCGCTACCATCCTGTGAAAGCAATGGTTGGACAATGACAGACAGAGCTTTCGCTCATGTCTCCGGGGAAATGGAAACGGGGACGACCGAATAGGTCGCTCGCTTCTGAATTGTAACCTCCTGTTTCAAACGAGCAGGAGGAGACCCCTGCGGGGGTCTGAGCTCCCACAAGGGTTGGATTTAAGAGGCTCTCCAAAACCGGGGTACCGGTTCTGCGGTCGTGCTACCGAGGGCTAAACGACCTTTGGGCTTGCCTGTCGCCGCAGCGATAAGTCCTTGAAGGCAATGGACTTCCGGGCTGGTTTTGTTTCCTGGGGATGGTTACCTAGGTATTCGATTTCCTTGCGGAAATCCCATCAAGCTGACCATACAGCTTGGTGCTGGAGACACGCTACGCGTGTCGCACAGGGAGGGCCATGGTAGCGCATCCCACTGGCAAGACAAGCCATAGCCTTTACGGTATACAGACCGACTATTATGTTTCGCACATGGAAACCTGCCTTGTTGGAGCTTCAAATGCCGCTCAGACCGCTTGTTCTGCTCAGTCTTGTCAGCCTGCTGGTCGCTTGCAGCAGCGATGCCCCGAAACCCGCGGCGCCCACTTCCTCGCAGCAACAGTCGGTGAAAAAGAACCAGGAACCTGTCGATCTCGGCCCCTTGCCGGCCTATCAGCGCGAGTTGAGCGGCAGCCTTGACGGCGTACCAGCCGGCGCCGATGTCGAGCTGGCCCTGCTGGTGATCGATGAGCGCGGGCGTCCGCAACGCCTGCTGGCCAGTAGCAACCTCACCGGCACCAGCCAGCCCCTGCCATTTCGCCTGCGCTTCGCTCCCGAGGCCTTTCCGGCCGGCGCCAGGGTCGAGCTGCGTGGCCGTGCCAGCCAATCCGGGCAGTTGATCCTGCACCTGCCGGCACGCCGCATCGACCAACCCACCACCCAGGCCCTGGGGCAATTGCAGCTCGTCAAAGCCCCATGAACGTACCGCTCGACCTGCAAGACGCCCTCGGCGAGCTGCTGGGTGACGCACGATTGGTAGCTTGCGAATTGCCCGAGACCGAGCTCCGGCTCTGGCTGATCGATGCCCAGAACATGGACCGCGCCTTCACCCCCGAGGAGACCCGGCGCATCCTTCACGAACCGCCCTACTGGAGCTTCTGCTGGGCCAGCGGCCTGGCCCTGGCCCGCTACCTGACGGCCCACCCGCATTGGGTGCAAGGCAAGCGGGTGCTGGACTTCGGTAGCGGCTCCGGCGTAGCGGCAATCGCCGCGGCCAAGGCTGGCGCGCTGGAAGTGGTGGCTTGCGATCTCGACCCCCTGGCCATTGCCGCCTGCCGGGCCAATGCCGAGCTCAATGAGGTGGAACTGGGCTACAGCACCGACTTTTTCAACGAAGCCGATCGCTTCGACCTGATCCTGGTGGCCGACGTGCTCTACGACCGCGCCAACCTGCCCCTGCTGGATGAATTCCTCAGTCGTGGCCGTGAGGCCCTGGTGGCGGACTCCCGGGTCAGGGACTTCCAGCATCCGCTGTACCAACGCCTGGAAATGCTCAATGCCCTGACCCTGCCGGACCTGGCCGAGCCCTGGGAATTTCGCAATGTGAGCCTGTACCACGCACAACGGCCATTGGCCCGGGCAACGGTCGCGCCAGCGATGGCGATCACCCCCGAGCACGCTTTATAGTGGCGCCATAACCGCTTATTCGAGAGACCCAATGAGTCAGGACACGCCGTACATCTTCGATGCCCATACCGCTGATTTCGACCAGTCGGTGATCGAGAACTCCTTCCACAAGCCGGTCCTGGTGGACTTCTGGGCCGAGTGGTGTGCGCCCTGCAAAGCGCTGATGCCGATGCTGCAGCAAATCGCCGAGAGCTATCAGGGCGAACTGCTGCTGGCGAAGGTCAACTGCGACATCGAGCAGGACATCGTCGCCCGCTTCGGCATCCGCAGCCTGCCCACCGTGGTGCTGTTCAAGGATGGCCAGCCAGTGGATGGTTTTGCCGGTGCCCAGCCCGAATCGGCGGTCCGGGCCATGCTCGAGCCTCATGTGCAGATGCCCCCACCGGCGGCGGCCGATCCGCTGGAACAGGCCGAGATCCTGTTCAGCGAGGGCCGTATCGGCGACGCCGAAGCCCTGCTCAAGGCACTGTTGAGCGAAGACAACAGCAATGCCAAGGCCCTGATCCTCTACGCCCGCTGCCTGGCCGAGCGCGGGGAGCTGGGCGAAGCCCAGACCGTGCTCGATGCGGTCAAGAGCGATGAGCACAAGGCCGCCCTGGCCGGGGCCAAGGCGCAGATCACCTTCCTCAAGCAGGCCGCAAGCCTGCCGGATGCCGCCGACCTCAAGGCACGCCTGGCCAAGGACCCTCAAGACGACGAAGCGGCCTACCAACTGGCCATCCAGCAACTGGCCCGCCAACAGTACGAGGCCGCCCTGGAAGCCCTGCTCAAGCTGTTCATGCGTAACCGCAGCTACAGCGAAGGCATTGCCCACAAGACCTTGCTGCAAGTCTTCGACCTGCTGGGCAACGATCACCCGCTGGTGACCACCTACCGGCGCAAGCTGTTCGCCGCGCTGTATTGATCCTGCCGGGGCCGACCGGCCAGCTGAAAGGCCTGGCCGGCCCGGTAATCCATACCCTTAGGGTACCCAATGGTAGATCGGGGTATCCGCGCCGCTGATCACCTTCACCTGGGCACAGTGGCGCAGGCGTACCAGCAAACGCTTGCCTGCCGCCGCGCTGCCAGTCAGCCCCTCCAGTTGCTCCAACAACTCCGGCCCGCTCATCTGGCCGGCCTGGCACAGCAGGTCCTTGGCGGTCTGCCACAGGGTGTCATCCTGGCTCGCAGGCTTGCTGGCCATGCCAGTGGCCACCGGTTGGGCCGCACCGCCGGCCTGCAATTGCCCTCCCAACTGCCCGGCCAGTCGCGCCCAGTCGTCCTCGTCCAGCTCCAGGGTCAAATCCACCGGCCAGTCGCCGATGCTTCCGTGAATCCGCACCATCGCTGTGCTCCCAAAATTTTCTGACGAGCATGCTCCCACGCGTCTTGCGCAACGCCAAGCGGGCAGTCAAACTCTGCCGGCAATATCGTTATAAGATTACATAACATTTATTTCATCTTCGCCTCGGAGACTCGCCATGCGCCGCCTGCTACTCGCCTTGCCGTTCGCCCTGTTGCCACTGGTCGCTGCCCAGGCCGCGCAAGCCCATGAACACGAGCATGAACACGGCAGCCTCGGAACCCACGAACATGGCGTGGCTCGCTTGAACGCAGTGCTCGACGGCCAAGCCCTGGAGCTGGAACTGGAAAGCCCGGCGATGAACCTGGTGGGTTTCGAACACGCCCCGAGCACCGACGCCGACAAGGCCAAGGTGGCCGCCGCTCGCAAGCAACTGGAACAACCGCTGGCCCTGTTCAACCTGCCCTCCGCAGCCAGTTGCAGTGTGGCCAAGCAGGAGCTGGAAAGCCCGTTGTTCAGCGACCAGCCCGCCGCCGATCATGATGATGACGAGCACGAAGAAACCAACGACGGCCACGCTCATCACCATGAACACAGTGAGATCCACGCCCATTACCAGTTCACCTGCACCCAGCCGGGAGCCCTGAAGGACCTCGACCTGGCACAGGTCTTCAAGACCTTCCCCGCTACCCAGAAAATCCAGGTACAACTGATTTCGCCAAGCGGCCAGCAGGGGGTCGAAGCTACCGCCAAGGCCGCTACGCTGAAGTTCTGAGCGCCACTCCCGGCGATATCCACTTGCTGATCGGCTGAACATGACCCAAGCACTCATCGAACTGTCCGACCTGGGCTTCAACTGGCCCGGGCATCCACCACTGCTGGATATCCCGGCCTTTGCCCTGGAGGTCGGCGAAACGCTGTTTCTCAAGGGCCCCAGCGGGAGCGGCAAGACCACCTTGCTGGGCCTGCTCGGTGGCGTGCAGAAACCCAGCCGGGGCAGCATTCGCCTGCTGGGCCAGGAGTTGACCGAACTGTCCGCCGGCGCCCGCGACCGCTTTCGTGTCGATCACACCGGCTACATCTTCCAACAATTCAATCTGCTGCCCTTCCTTTCGGTGCGCGAGAACGTCGAGTTGCCCTGCCACTTCTCCAAGCTGCGGGCCAGCCGCGCCGTGCAGCGCCACGGCAGTGTCGACCAGGCCGCAGCCACCCTGCTGGCCCACCTGGGCCTGAGCGATCCTGGCCTGCTCGGCCGCCGCGCCGATTCGTTGTCCATCGGCCAGCAGCAACGGGTCGCGGCGGCCCGGGCATTGATCGGCCAGCCAGAACTGGTGATCGCCGACGAACCCACCTCGGCACTGGACCATGACGCCCGCGAGGCCTTCATCCAGTTGCTGTTCACCGAATGCCGCGAGGCCGGCGCCAGCCTGCTGTTCGTCAGCCACGACCAGAGCCTGGCTCCCCTGTTCGATCGCAACCTGTCGCTGGCCGAACTCAATCGCGCCGCCAAGCCTGCCGAGGTCTGAGATGTATCTGTTCCGCCTAGCCATGGCCAGCCTGGCTAACCGCCGTTTCACCGCATTCCTCACGGCCTTCGCCATCGCCCTTTCAGTCTGCTTGTTGCTGGCGGTAGAACGGGTGCGCACCGAAGCCCGGGCCAGCTTCGCCAGTACCATCAGCGGTACCGACCTGATCGTCGGCGCCCGCTCGGGCTCGGTGAACCTGCTGCTGTACTCGGTGTTTCGTATCGGCAACGCCACCAACAACATCCGCTGGGACAGCTTCGAGCACTTCGCCAGCAACCCGAAGGTGAAATGGGCAATCCCGATTTCCCTGGGCGATTCCCATCGCGGCTATCGGGTCATGGGGACCACCGAAGCCTACTTCCAGCACTACCAATACGGCCACCAGCAGAACCTGCAACTGGCAGTGGGCCGGGCCTTCGCCAGCGATCCATTCGAGGTGGTGCTGGGAGCCGAAGTCGCCGAGGCGCTGCACTACAAGCTGGGGGAACAGCTGGTACTGGCCCATGGCGTAGCGGCCATCAGCCTGGTCAAGCACGATGACAAGCCCTTTACCGTCGTGGGCATCCTCAAGCGCACCGGCACACCCGTGGACCGTACCCTGCACATCAGCCTGGGCGGCATGGAGGCCATCCACATCGACTGGCACAACGGCGTGCCCGCTCGCGGCGAAGGACGCATCAGTGCCGACCAGGCTCGTAACATGGACCTCACGCCCCAGGCCATCACCGCGTTCATGCTTGGCCTGAACAGCAAGATCTCGACCTTCGCCCTGCAACGCGAGATCAATGAGTTTCGTGGCGAACCCATGCTGGCGATTCTCCCCGGCGTGGCCCTGCAGGAACTCTGGAGCCTGATGGGGACCGCCGAGAAGGCCTTGTTCGTGGTCTCGCTGTTCGTGGTTCTCACGGGCCTGATCGGCATGCTCACGGCGATCCTCACCAGCCTCAACGAACGCCGTCGGGAAATGGCCATCCTGCGCTCGGTGGGCGCCCGCCCCTGGCATATCGCGACCCTGCTGGTACTGGAAGCCTTTGCCCTGGCGCTGGCAGGCGTGCTGGCCGGGCTGGGCTTGCTCTACCTGGGCATCGCCCTTGCCCAGGGCTACGTGCAGTCGAACTACGGCCTGTACCTGCCGCTCTCGTGGCCGACCCAGTATGAGTGGACGCTACTGGGCGCTATCCTGGTCGCCGCGCTGCTGATGGGTTGCGTGCCGGCATGGCGCGCCTACCGGCAATCCCTGGCCGATGGCCTGTCGATTCGTTTGTGAGCACCGATTGATGAAGAACCAACGCCTGTCGGGCCTGCTGCTTGCCCTGTCCTTGCTGGTCAGCCCACTGCTATGGGCAGGCGCCCCGCGGGACCTGACCTGGGTGGAAATGATCCCGGCCGACGCCCCGCCGGAAGTACCGAACATGAAGCCCCTGCATGACCTGTCCCAGATGAGCGATGCGCTGTCTGCCGAGTCAGCGCCCGCCGCCAAGCAGGAGTTGCCCGACGCCCCGGTGGTCAAGAGCCTCGATGGCCAGTCAGTGCGCCTGCCCGGCTACATCGTGCCCCTGGAGGTGAACGAAGAAGGCCGCACCACGGACTTCCTGCTGGTGCCGTACTTCGGTGCCTGCATCCATGTACCACCGCCCCCGTCGAACCAGATCGTCCACGTCACCAGCGAACTGGGGGTCAAGCTCGATGAGCTGTACCAGCCTTACTGGATCGAAGGCGCCATGCAGGTCAAACCCTCCACCAGTGAACTGGCGGATGCCGGTTACCAGATGGCGGCACAGAAAATCTACGTCTACGAACTTCCGGAGTGACTACAACGGCGTCAAGGGCGAACGGCAAAAGAGTGCGGGGCAAAAGAATAGTTCAGGCGCTGGCTGGGGGTTCGCAATTTCATTGAGCTGAGTCAAGGCGATCAACTTGACGGTCCTTACCATTGGACATAGCCAATTTGAATCGTCCTTTGGAGCTCCCATGCACAAGTCACTGCTTAGCGCTTCCCTGATTGCGCTCGCACTCGCCGCCCCGATTGCCAACGCCCACGATGCTGGTGACATCATCGTTCGTGCCGGTGCGATCACCGTCAATCCAAAAGCCAACAGTTCCGACGTCAAGGTCGACAGCGGTCCCCTGGCCGGTGCCAACCTGGGCGGCAAGGCGACCATGAGCAGCGACACCCAGCTGGGTCTCAACTTCGCCTACATGGTGACCAACAACATCGGTATCGAACTGCTGGCCGCGACTCCGTTCGAACATGACGTGAAAATCAAGGACACTTCCCTGGCCCCGGCCAACGGCAAGCTCGGTACCCTCAAGCACCTGCCACCTACCTTGAGCGTGGTGTACTACCCACTGGACCACAAGTCGGCGTTCCAGCCTTATGTCGGTGCCGGTATCAACTACACCTGGATCTATGACGAACACGTCGGCAGCCGTGCCCAATCCGCAGGCTTCGACAACTTCCGCGCCAAGAACTCCTGGGGCCTGGCCTGGCAGGTCGGTGCCGACTACATGCTGACCGACAACATCATGCTCAACGCCCAGGTGCGCTACATCGATATCGATACCCGGGCCTATGTGGATAACAATGCCCTGGCCGCCGGCACTCGCGCCAAAGTCAACGTCGATGTCGACCCTTGGGTCTACATGGTGGGCCTGGGCTACAAGTTCTAAGCCCGCCAGACACAAAAAAGGCGCCTTTGCAGGCGCCTTTTTCATGACCGAGAAAAGCCTCAGCGCCCGAGCAAGCGGGCCAGGCCGACCTTCATCGGAGTGGGCTCGGCAAAGGTAAAGCGCTGTAGCAACCGTTGGTTGTTGGCTCGCGAATGCCGAATATCGCCGGAGCGGGCCGGACCGTAGCTGATCGGGGGCAGCTCACCCACGACCTCGGCCAGGGCCGCGAGCATCTGCTTGAGGCTCAGCGCCTGGTTCAAGCCGACGTTGACGGCCCCCACTTCCAGCCGCGGAGCCTCGATGGCCTGCACCAGTACATCCACCAGGTCACCCACATAGACAAAGTCCCGGGTCTGCTCGCCATCGCCGAACACGGTGATCGGCAGGCCCTGCTCGGCCCGTTCGCTGAAGATGCTGATCACCCCGGAATACGGCGATGATGGGTCCTGGCGCGGGCCAAAGATATTGAAGAAACGGAAGACCGCAGGCTCCAGGCCGTGTTGGCGCCGGTAGAAGTCGAAGTAGTGCTCACTGGCCAGCTTGTCCGAGGCATAAGGCGTCAACGGCGCCTTGGGCGTGTCTTCATCGATGGACTGGCCTTCGCCATTGTTGCCATAGACCGCCGCGCTGGAAGCGAACAACACCCGTTTCACACCATGCTGGCGCATGGCCTCGCACACATTCAGGGTGCCGATGAAGTTGCTCTGGTGGGTCTGTACCGGATCGTCCACCGAAGCCTGTACCGAAGCCACGGCAGCCAGGTGGGCCACCGCACTGCAGCCCTGCATGGCCCGGTTCACCAGGGTCGCATCGGCGACATCGCCCTCGATCAATTCAACCCGCGGGTTATCCAGCGGCAAGTTGCTTGGTTTGCCAGTGGACAAGTCGTCCAGCACCCGCACCCGATAGCCCTTGGCCAACAGGGCGTCGGTCAGGTGCGAACCAATGAAGCCGGCACCGCCGGTGATCAATACAAGGCCATCAGCCATGACGATAGAACCTATCCAGTAAACTCGGGAGCGCGGCACGCCAGGCCCGCGGCTTGATTCCGAAAGTGTGAAGAATCTTCTTGCAGGCCAGCACCGCATGCTGCGGCTCTTCGGCAGCATCGGCGAACGCGGCGTGGGCCTGCGCGGTGGGCGCCTCCACAGCCAGCGGACGCAATTGCCGTGCCTCGCTGAGTACCGCCTGGCCCAAGGCCAGGGGCGTGGTCGCTTCCTGGCCCGCGTAGTGGTAGGTGCCCCACAGAGGCGCAGCGCAGTCGAGTTGCTTGAGCACCGAAATGATCACCCTCGCAGCGTCGTCCACCGGCGTCGGATTGCCCCGGCGGTCATCGGCCATGGGCAACGCCTGCGGCGACTCGGCCAGGGCCAGGAAACGCCCGAGGATACCCTCGGCACTGTCATCCAGCAGCCAGCCGAAACGCAGCAGTACATGCTGCGGGCAGGTGGCGCGCACGCTTTGCTCGATGCGCCACAAGGCCTGGCCGTGCAACCCCAGGGGTACGGGCTCGTCCTTCTCGCTATAGGCCGTGGCCCGGGAACCATCGAATACCCGGTAGCTGGAAGGCTGCACAAGGATGATGTTGTGATGCTGGCAAAGCTCGGCCAGGCGTTCGACCGCCCGTTCCTGGCCGCCCAGGCGCTCCTCGCTCACGGCCTCCGCCTGAAACCAGTCGAAGTAGTAAGCCAGGTTGATCAAGGCATCCGGGCGGGTGTCATCGAGCAGTTGCGTGAGACTCGCGGCGTCCCAACCGTCTTGCGGGGGACGAGGCGCGAGGAAGTTGATGTCTTCCTCCGCACCCAGGCGAATCAGCGCCTGCCCAAGGGCATTTCCGCCGCCCAGTAACATAAGGCGCATTCGCATAGAGTCAGCAGGCCCAGTCTGTTCAGAACGATGGTTTGGATTGGCCGATCTTAGGGGATCGGCCGTCAAGAATTGCCAGAATCGTTGCATTTTGCGGGTTTGTGGCGCAACCGTCACTGAGAATGTGTCGATGCCTCCCAACGGCGATAGCCGCTGCTTGCAAGTTACCCCGGACGGCCGCATAACTTCTGCCATGAACCTTGCCGAATCCGCGAACCTGGCACTGGACGGTTTTCACCCGGCCGTGCGCGCCTGGTTCCAGCATACTTTCGCCGCTGTGACCACGGCCCAGGCCCAGGCCTGGCCGCTGATCGCACAACGGCGCTCGACCCTGATCGCCGCACCGACCGGCTCGGGCAAGACCCTGACCGCCTTTCTCGCGGTCATCGACGAGCTGGTGCGCCAAGGCCTGGACGCGGGCGGCCAACTGCCGGATGCCACCCTGGTGGTCTACGTCTCGCCGCTCAAGGCCCTGAGCAACGATATCCAGGTCAACCTGCAAGCGCCCCTGGCCGGGATCACCGAACAACTGCGCCTGATGGACCTGCCACAACTGGCCATTCGCACTGCCGTACGCACCGGCGACACCCCGCAGAAAGAGCGCAGCGCGATGCGCAAGAAGGCTCCGCAGATCCTCGTCACGACCCCCGAATCCCTCTATGTCCTGCTGGGCTCGGACTCCGGACGACAGATGCTGGCCACTACCCGCACCGTGATCGTCGATGAGATCCACGCGCTGGCCGACAGCAAGCGCGGCAGCCATCTGGCCCTGAGTCTGGAGCGCTTGCAGGCGCTCTGTAGCGAACCCTTGTTGCGCATTGGCCTGTCTGCCACGCAAAAACCCATCGAGGCGGTCTCGCGCTTTCTCGCCGGCCAGGGGCGACCCTGCGAAATCGTCGATATCGGCCATGCCCGTCCCCGGGACCTGGCGATCGAAGTACCACCGGTGCCGCTATCGGCGGTAATGGCCAACGATATCTGGGAGCTGGTCTACGAGCGCCTGTGCAGCCTGGCCCGGGCACATCGCACCACCTTGATATTCGTCAACACCCGGCGCCTGGCCGAACGCCTGGCCCGACACCTGAGCGAGCGCCTGGGCAAGCAGGCAGTAGCCGCGCACCACGGTAGCCTGGCCAAGGAACAGCGCCTGGAAGCCGAGCAACGGCTCAAGTCTGGAGACCTGCAAGTGTTGGTCGCCACGGCCTCCCTGGAACTGGGCATCGACATCGGCGATGTCGACCTGGTGTGCCAGATCGGTTCGCCAGGCTCGATTTCGGCGTTCCTGCAACGGGTCGGGCGCTCCGGGCACCAGGTAGGCGGCACGCCCAAGGGCCGCCTGTTCGCCCTGACCCGGGACGACCTGGTCGAATGCACCGCCCTGCTCGATTGCGTGCGCCGGGGAGAACTGGACAGCCTGTCGATCCCCCGGGCGCCGCTGGACGTACTGGCCCAGCAAATCGTCGCCGAGGTCAGTTGCCAGGAATGGCCGGAAGCCGCCCTGCTGGACATGCTGCGCCGAGCCACGCCCTACGCCGACCTGGACGCGCAGCACTACCAGGCGCTGCTGCGGATGCTCGCCGAAGGCTTCAATGCCCGCCAGGGCCTGCGCAGCGCCTACTTGCATCGCGATGCCCGGGCCCGGACCCTGCGGGGCCGTCGAGGCGCCAGGCTGACCGCCGTCACCAGCGGCGGGACCATCCCCGACAATGCCGACTACAGCGTCTTGCTCGAACCCCAGGGCCTGAACATCGGCAGCGTCAACGAGGACTTCGCGGTAGAAAGCAGTGCCGGCGATGTGTTCCAGCTGGGCAATACCTCCTATCGCATCCTGCGGGTGGAATCCGGCAAGGTGCGGGTCGAGGACGCCCATGGGCTGCCACCGAACATCCCATTCTGGCTGGGCGAGGCACCAGGGCGCAGCGCCGAACTGTCCAGTGCCGTGGCGCGCCTGCTGGCCAAGCTGGACGCCCTGCTCGACGCGACCCCAGGCCAGTTGCAGGGAGCCATCGACTGGCTACGCGGCGAACCTGGGCTGGACCCTGCCAGCGCCGAGCAACTGGTGGATTACCTGGCCCAGGCGCGCCAGGCCCTGGGCGCCCTGCCCTCCCAGGACACCTTGATCATGGAGCGGTTCTTCGATGAGTCCGGCGGTACCCAGCTGGTGATCCACAGCCCCTTCGGCAGCCGGATCAACCGCGCCTGGGGCCTGGCCCTGCGCAAGCGCTTCTGCCGCACCTTCAATTTCGAACTGCAAGCGGCCGCCAGCGAAGACGCGATTGTCCTGTCGCTGTCCACCAGCCACAGCTTCGCCCTGGACGAGGTCTGGCGCTATTTGCACAGCAATAGCGCCGAGCACATCCTGGTCCAGGCACTCCTGGATGCCCCGCTGTTCGGCGTGCGCTGGCGCTGGAATGCCGGTGTAGCCCTGGCCCTGCCGCGCTTCAGCGGCGGACGCAAGGTGGCGCCGCAGATCCAGCGGATGAAAAGCGAAGACCTGATCGCCAGCGTGTTTCCCGACCAGATCGCCTGCCTGGAAAACCTCGCCGGCGAACGACAGATTCCCGACCATCCGCTGGTGGAGCAAACCCTGGACGACTGCCTGCACCAGGCCATGGACTGTGAAGGCTGGCTCGGACTCCTGCGTCGCATGGAACAGGGCCAGGTCCGTCTGCTCAGCCGCGAACTGCCTGCTCCTTCGCCGCTGGCAGCCGAGATTCTCAACGCCAAGCCCTATACCTTTCTCGACGACGCCCCTCTGGAAGAACGCCGGACCCAGGCTGTGCTGGCGCGGCGCTGGAGCGATCCACAAGCCAGCGACGACCTCGGCGCCCTGGATGCCGACGCGATCAAGGCCGTGGCCGCCGAGGCCTGGCCGACACCAGGCAGTGCCGATGAAATGCACGAAGCCCTGATGAGCCTGGGTTGCATCAGCGCCACCGAGGTCCAGGCCAACCCCGGTTGGAGCCAGTGGCTGGAAAGCCTGGCCAGCCAGGGCCGCGCCTGCGCCCTGCAACCGGACCCCGAGCACAGGCTATGGCTGGCCCTGGAGCGCATCAACTGCCTGCAAGCGGTCTATCCAGGGCTCCCTGTGCAACCGTCACTGCAACCGCTAGCGGGTTTCGACCAGGCCTGGGACGCGCAAGACGCGCTGGTGGAGGTGGTCCGCGCGCGGCTCAGTGGCTTCGCCCCACTGACCCTGGAGCAGATCGCCACGCCCCTGGGCCTGACAGCCGGGGAAATCAGCCAGGCCCTGGTCCAGCTCGAGACTGAAGGCTATGTGCTGCGCGGTCGCTTCAACCCCGGCAGTCGCCAGGAACAATGGTGCGAGCGGCACCTGCTGGCGAGGATCCACCGCTATACGGTGAAGCGCCTGCGCCGGGAGATCGAGCCCGTGGCCCTGCAAGACTTCATGCGGTTCCTGTTCGACTGGCAACGCCTGTCCCCGCACACCCAGGGCCAGGGCAGCGCCATGCTGGCCGAAGTGGTCGGCCAGCTCGAAGGCTATCCGGCCGCTGCCTCGGCCTGGGACAGCGACCTGCTGCCCATGCGCCTGAAGGACTACAGCAGCCGTTGGCTGGATGAACTGTGTCGCAACGGCAAAGTGGCCTGGAGCCGGATCAACGCCAGTGGCAAGCCTGCCAGTACGGCCTTGCGCAGCACGCCGATCGTGCTCCTGCCCCGGGCCCAGGCGCCTCTCTGGAACAGCCTGGCCAACCCCACCGGCGCCACGCTGTCGGCCAAGGCACAAAAGGTTCACGACGTGCTCGGCCAGCAGGGCGCGCTGTTCTTCGATGAACTGCTGCATGAAAGCCACTTGTTGCGCAGTGAACTGGAAAACGTGCTGCAGGAGCTGGTGGGCGCAGGCCTGGTCAACGCCGACAGCTTCGCCGGCCTGCGGGCCTTGATCACGCCCGCGAGCAAACGCCAGAGCCGCAGCGGCCGGCGTGGCCGTGGAGCCTTGATCGGCGGCATGGACGATGCCGGGCGCTGGGCGCTGCTACGCCGCTCATCGAGCCAGGACCCGGCGATCACCCTCGAGCATGTGGCCATGACCCTGTTGCGGCGCTACGGCGTGGTGTTCTGGCGCCTGCTGGAGCGCGAGGCCGATTGGCTGCCCACCTGGCGCGAACTGCTGCGCACCCTGCATCGCCTGGAGGCCCGGGGAGAAATCCGCGGCGGGCGTTTCGTCAGTGGCCTGGCCGGCGAACAGTTCGCCCTGCCAGAGGCCATTCCAGTGCTGCGCCAAGTACGCCACCGCCCCCACGATGGCAGCCTGGTAGCGGTGTGCGGCGTGGACCCGCTGAACCTGGCCGGGACCTTGCTGCCGGGCCCCAAGGTCCCGGCCTTGAGCGGCAACCGCCTGGTGTACCGCGATGGCCTGCCGGCCGCTGCCGAGATCGCCGGAACCCAGCACTTCTGGCTGGAACTGGCCCCCCAGGACGCCCAGGCCCTGCGCAACAAGCTGGTACGGCACGCCCTGTAGCCTCACCACCAACGGGGGCCAGGGCTCACTGCGGACGCGGTGCCTCGGGCAACAGCAGGGCCGACTCCTCCTGCTCCGGTTCATCCTCATGGCTGCGTCGCGCTGGCAACATCACCTGCTGTGGATAAGTCTGGGCGAAATGCACCCAGGGCGAGTTATCCACAAGCTTCTTCAAGCGCTGGTTGAACGCCCGGGTCACCGCGTACTGGCCGCCGGACACCGTACGAAACTGCGCCGTCAGCACCACGCCGTTGAGGTCCATTTTGTCCACCCCGAACACGTCCAGGCCGCCTTGCAGGCTGTACTTGAGGAATGGATCGTCGCTGATGGAGCGGCCAGCCTCGCGGATCAGCTCGATGGCCTTGTCGACATCGGAGTCGTAGGTGAACTGCACCGAGAAGAAGGCGAAGGCAAACTGCCGCGATTGATTGGTGACCGCCTTGATCTGGCCGAACGGCACCGAGTGCACGAAGCCCTTGCCATCGCGCAGGCGCAGCGTTCGGATGGTCAGGCCCTCCACCGTACCGGCATGGCCGGAATCCAGCACCACCCAATCACCGATGGACAGCGTGTCCTCGATGATGATGAACAGGCCGGTGATCACGTCCTGTACCAATTGCTGGGAACCGAAGCCAATGGCCAGGCCGACCACCCCGGCACCGGCCAGCAATGGCGCCACGTTGATCCCCACATTGGCCATGGTGGTGATCGCGCAGATCACCACCAGGATGATTTTAATCGCGTTGCGCAGCAACGGCAGGATGGTCTTGACCCGGGTGCTGGGCTGGCGCGCGGCGCGTTTGTTGAGGGGCGGCTTGAGGGCCTCCTGGATCGCGGTATCCAGCACCACCCACAAAAGCCAGGTCACCAGGAAGATCAGGCCGATGCTGCTCAACGAGTCGCTGATGGCGCGGCCCACGGCGTTGCGTTGGGCGAACTCGAACAGCGAGAGCCCCCAGATACGCCCGAGTATTTCAATGAAGGCAATCGCCATGACAATCCTGAGCAAGGCGTGTAGCAGGCTGAGGAAGCGCTCCTTGTAGGCGCTGCTGCGCTGGATCGCCGCGGCACTGCGCGACTTGAACACGTGTTGCAGCAGGGTGCTGAGAAAGACCGTGGCAATCAGCAAGGCGGTGGTCAGCAAGGCGCAGCGCAAGGTCTCCTGGCTGTCCTCTCCGGCGCCGATCAAATTGACCGCCGAGACCAGCACCATCAGCAGGATCGGCCAGTACCAGAGCCCGGAAAAGATCCGCAGCGACTCCTGCAATGCAGGTTGGCCAAGACGCTGGGACAGCGGACGGTTGCGAATCAGCTGCGCCACCGGTCGGCGCAAGCGGACCACCAGCATGGCGAAGAACACCGAGGCCAGGAGGCCGGTGGCCACCGCCACGCTGCTGGTGATGTTGCCGCCCAGTTGGCGAGCGATCTGCGGACTGGCCAGGGCATCGCTGAGGGCCGCAAGGAACCCCATGAGAAACAGCGGCTTGGGACAGTAGCCGCGGATCACCCGGACCGCCGGGCGCTTGTGCCCCACGTTGAACAGCACGATCAGGCACAACAGCACCGAGGTGGAGACGATCCCGCTGCTGGTGGCATAGGCCAGGCACAACGCCAGGGCGCGCCCCACTGAACCTGCCAGTGAATGGCTGGCGTACAGCGTCAACGGCAGGCTGATCAACGCCGGCAAGGTGTAGGGCAACAGGTACTCCAGCAACGCCTGGCCCCGTGGGCGCGCCAACAGCCAGCGCTGCTGCGCCAGCCGTCGTACCAGCCATCCTCCCGACAGGGTGAGCAGGGCGAAACTGGCCAGCCAGGTTCCGGACAGCACCAGGAAATCCCAGGCCACACTCCAGCCCGAGCGGTCCGATGGCTGGTTGACCAGGCGCCCCACCTCATCGGCGGCGCGGTCGGCCCGCAAACGCCAGGCATCGATCAGGTTCTGGTTGAGATCGAGCTTGTCCTGGACTTCATCAATGCTCGAACTGATGGCCCCCAACAGCCCGCCCTCCACCAGCAGCTCCGGCTTCTGCGGGGCTGGTGCCGGGTCGGTTGCCGCAGGAGCGGCATCCAGCTCGCTGCTGCCCAGCAAGAGCAGCACCCCGAGCAGAATCGCGGTCTTGAAATTCAACACGACGCGGGGCTCCTTCAGCAGGGTCTGTAAGGAGCTGATCAAGAAATGGCCAGCAAGTTCGCATTTTTTTGCCCGGCCAAGTTCACCCCGGCATCACCGCCCCAGGGAAATACTTGATCAATACGCAAATATCTTGTGCTGATAGGGCTATTTTTCCGCACGAGTCAAAACCGGACACTGCGCGCCATTCAACTTCAACCGGAGTCGCAGTGATGCCCATTGCCTTGCTCGCGCTGACCCTCAGCGCATTCGCCATCGGAACGACCGAGTTCGTCATCGTTGGCCTGTTACCCACTATCGGCGCCGACCTTGGGGTCAGCCTGCCATCCGCCGGGCTGCTGGTCAGCCTCTACGCCCTGGGAGTGGCCATCGGCGCCCCGGTGCTCACCGCGCTGAGCGGCAAGGTTGCGCGCAAGCTCCTGCTGCTGTCGCTGATGGTGCTCTTCACCCTTGGCAACCTGTTGGCCTGGAAAGCCCCCAGCTATGAATCCCTGGTGCTGGCGCGCATCGTCACAGGCCTGGCCCACGGGGTGTTCTTCTCCATTGGCTCGACCATCGCCACCAGCCTGGTGTCCAAGGAAAAGGCCGCCAGTGCCATCGCCATCATGTTCACCGGGCTGACGGTGGCCCTGGTCACCGGTGTGCCCCTGGGCACCTTTATCGGCCAGCACTTTGGCTGGCGCGAAACCTTCCTCGCCGTTTCCGCCCTGGGGGTGATCGCCTTTGTCGGCAGCCTGCTGTACGTGCCGAAGAACATTGCCCACAGCCGCCCGGCCTCGTTGGTGCAGCAGTTGCAAGTACTGAAACAGCCACGCCTGCTGCTGGTGTATGCCATGACGGCGGTGGGCTACGGCGGTTCGTTCATCGCCTTCACCTTCCTGGCACCGATCCTCCAGGACATCTCCGGCTTCAGCGCCAGCACCGTCAGCCTGGTGCTCCTGATCTACGGTGTCTCGGTAGCGGCAGGCAATATCTGGGGCGGCAAGCTGGCCGACCGTCGCGGTCCGATCGGCGCGCTGAAGATCATCTTCACCCTCTTGGCCGGCGTATTGCTGTTACTCACCTTCACCGCCGGCAACCCGTGGCTGGCGCTGCTCACCGTGCTGGTATGGGGGGCAGTGGCCTTCGGCAACGTGCCTGGCTTGCAAGTCTATGTCGTGCGCCAGGCCGAGCATCACACGCCGCAAGCGGTGGACGTGGCCTCGGGCTTGAACATCGCGGCCTTCAACCTGGGGATCGCTGGCGGTGCCTGGCTGGGTGGCCTGATCGTCGCCCACCTGGGACTGATCCATACCGCCTGGATCGGCGCACTGGTGGTACTGGTGGCCCTGGCCCTCACCGCCCTGAGCGGGCGCCTGGATCGCCAGGACCCGGCATTCACCGCAACCGCCGACAACGCCCGGGGCCTGGCCAGTCACTGAGGCTGCAGGCCGGTCACTGGCCCCGGCTGGCGCCGAAGCGATTGCGGTATTCGCTGGGCGCCAGGCCGGTGATCTTCTTGAACAGACTGCGAAAGGTCGCCGGGTCCTGGTAACCCACGGTCCAGGCGATATGGTCGATAGTACCGTTGCTGAACTCGAGCATTTCCCGCGCCTTGCCCACCCGCAGGTGCTGGCAGTACTGGGTGGGCTTGAGGCCAGTGGCGGTGCGGAAACGCCGCAGCAGGGTGCGCTCTTCAAGTCCCGCCTCCCGGGCCATCGCCGCCAGCGAAACATCCACCGCACCGTTGGCCTGCAACCAGTGCTGCAGCTTGAGAATGGCGGCATCGCCATGGTTGAGGATCGGGGCGAAGTTGCTACCGCACTGGCTGGCGCTGTCGCTGTGCTCCATCACCAGAAAACGCGCCGTGGCCCTGGCCACACCCGGACCCAACAGGCGATCCACCAGGCGCAACCCCAACTCCGCCCAGGCCATCAGCCCGGCCGTAGTGATCAGGTCGCCATCGTCGACTATGGGTTGGTCAGCCTCCAGCCGCACCTGTGGATAACGCTCGGCAAAAGCCTTGGCCGAGGTCCAGTGGGTGGTGGCGCTGCGCCCGTCGAGCAGGCCGCTTTCGGCCAGCAGGATCGAGCCCACGCACACGCCGCCCAAGGTCGCCCCGGCGGCATGTTGCTGGCGCAGCCAGGTGGCCAGCCCCACGCCGGACTGGCTGGTGCAAAAGCCGCCCAGCGAAGGAGGAATCACGACCGCCAGCAGACTTCCAGGAGGATGCACCAGGCTATCGTAGACCCGTACCGGAGCGTGCTCGCCGTCGGCCTGCCAATGGCTGACCCGCAACCTCGGCAATGGTGCCTCGGCTTGTTCGGCGGCCACGCGATTGGCCACTTCGAACAGATCGGTCAAGCCATGCACCGCCGCCATTTGCACACCTGGATAAAGCAGTACGCCCAGTTCGGCGACCGTACCGTGAATGCCCACTGTCAGTTTTCCCCCTGTTTATGTCGGTGCGGCCAATCCTCGAAGCCACACGAGGTGCCGATACTGGCCTCCACATCGAACACTCACTTGGAGGCAACATCCATGGCCAGACAGGCGCTCATCGTAATCGATATCCAGAACGACTACTTCGCCGGCGGCAAATGGCCGCTGGTCGGGGTCGAGGCGGCGGCGGACAACGCCGCCCGGCTGATCCAGGCCTTCCGGCACAGGAGCACACCGGTGGTGCATATCCGCCACGAGTTCGGCTCCGACGACGCGGCCTTTTTCACCCCCGGCTCCGTGGGGGCGCAATTGCATGCCAAGGTCCGCAACCAGGGAGATGAACCGGTGGTGCTCAAGCATTTCGTCAACGCGTTTCGCGAGACCGAACTGCAAGCGATCCTCCAGCAAAGGGAAATCGAGGAACTGGTGATCGTCGGCAACATGAGCCACATGTGCGTGGAGGGGACCGCCCGGGCCGCCGCCGACCTTGGCTACCCGGTCCGGGTGATCCATGACGCCTGTGCCACCCTGGACCTGGAGTTCAATGGGCAACGAGTACCGGCGGCCCAGGTCCAGGGCGCCGTGATGTCGGCCCTGGCCTTTGCCTATGCCAGCGTCCAGTCCACCGAGGAATTCCTCGCAGCGAATTGAACCGGCACGTCCTGCCGCTCAACTTGCCACACGCTTCGAAGGTTGCCTGGTAGTCGACGGGCAACCTGGCTCGAACACTCTCCCAACGCTCCTTGAACCGTCACTGGTCTAAGGATGGTCTGAAGTAGCCATGTATTTCCCCGGCATACCACCTAGCGCAACTTTTAAACTCGCCAAATGATCAAAAAACAATCAATTCGACGAGTATTTCTTACGTTTTCGCCACCCGGACCCCACTCCGGTGGCCATTTCCCGCATTACAGGCGCACCTCTCCTGCATTCGTCAGTAAATGTCGGCGCGCCATCCACAGGTTCGACAGAGCGAACAGTGTCACCAGTTGCGCCGTGTTTTTGGCCAAGCCGCGAAAGCGCACCTTGGTGTAACCGAACTGGCGCTTGATTACCCGGAACGGATGCTCGACCTTGGCGCGCACCTGAGCCTTGGCCTTTTCAATCTTGCGCTTGGCTTTGTACAGCACGCTGCGCTTATCGAGTTTTTTGTAGGTGCTGCGGCGTGCCGCCACCTGCCAGATAACTTCACGTCCTTCATGCTCGGGCCGCTTTTCGACACCGGTGTAGCCTGCATCGGCGCAGACCACGTTTTCGTCGCCATGCAGCAATTTGTCCACCTGGGTGACATCCGCCACATTGGCCGCCGTGCCCACTACGCTGTGCACCAGACCCGATTCGTCATCGGCGCCGATGTGGGCCTTCATGCCAAAATAATACTGGTTTCCCTTCTTGGTCTGGTGCATTTCCGGGTCGCGCTTGCCGTCCTTGTTCTTGGTCGAACTGGGCGCATTGATCAGCGTTGCATCGACGATGGTGCCCTGGCGCAGCGACAGGCCGCGGTCGCCCAGATAGCCATTGATGACAGCGAGGATGCCGGCCGCCAGCTCGTGTTTCTCCAGCAAGCGGCGGAAGTTGAGAATGGTGGTTTCGTCGGGGATGCGCTCCAGGTTCAGCCCGGCAAACTGGCGCAGGATCGTGGTTTCGTACAGCGCTTCCTCCATCGCTGGATCGCTGTAGCCGAACCAGTTCTGCAGCAGATGCACACGCAGCATCGCCATCAACGGGTAGGCCGGACGGCCACCTTCACCTTTCGGATAATGTGGCTCGATCAAAGCAATCAAGCCCTTCCACGGCACCACCCGATCCATCTCGATCAGGAACAACTCCTTGCGGGTTTGCTTGCGCTTGCCAGCGTACTCGGCGTCGGCGAAGGTCATCTGCTTCATCGGGAAACTCGGTGGGTGGGGTCGCGGTATTTTGCCAAATCAGAAAGTCTTTTTCAGAGTTTCCCTAATGCTCATTGAACGCGCGATCAACTAACCGCAAACATTGCGAATGCTTCGCATTTATTTGAAGTGCAACTATAAACCAACATATTAGTTGGCAAATGTTTTCCAAAAAAATCAATCGAATAGCGTAAATACAAACAACAAACTCAATAGCCGACTAATAGTTAGTTAGGCCTGGCGGTTGCAGGAGCTGAGTGCAACACGGTCATTGAATTGAAACTGGAGCATCATGCCGCATAGCCATGGCCTTCTGCATCACCTCGTCCATAACTTCGATTGGGCATTTGAAGTCGAAGCGCTTACGCGGTCGCATGTTCAGTTGCAGCGCAATGGCGTCCAGCTCCTCCTGGCTATGTACCGACAGGTCTGTGCCCTTGGGCAAGTACTGGCGAATCAGGCCGTTGATGTTTTCGTTGCTGCCGCGCTGCCAGGGGCTGTGCGGGTCGCAGAAGTAGATCGCCACGCCGGTTCTTTGGGTGATCTCGGCGTGTCGCGCCATCTCCCGGCCCTGGTCGTAAGTCATGCTCTTGCGCATCTCCAGCGGCATGCTATTGAGCGCGGCGCTGAAGCCTTCCAGCGCCGAAGTCGCCGTCGCGTCGTTCATCTTCACCAACATCAGGTACCCACTGGTGCGTTCCACCAGCGTACCGACGGACGAGGCGTTGGCCTTACCCTTGATGAGGTCGCCTTCCCAATGCCCCGGCATCAGCCTGTCTTCAATCTCCGGCGGGCGCACATGAATACTGACCATCTCGGGGATCTGGCCGCGCCGATCCACGCCACCAGAGCGCGGCCGGCGCGTCGTCTTGCCTTGGCGCAGACAGATGATCAGCTCCTTACGCAGCTCACCCACTGGCAGGGCATAGATCGCGTTGTAGATCGTCTCGCGACAGACGTAGGCATCTCTGAGGCTAGGTATGTTCATGTGGCGCAGCTTGCCGGCAATCTGTTCGGGAGACAAACGCTCACGCAGCATATGAACCACCAGTTCGAAGCGCTCGCTCCCCGGCAGCAGCTTTCGGCTCGGTCGACAGACTTGGCGGCGGGCCTTCATCTGCTCCTGGGCCGCGCGGGCCGAGTAGCTGCCACAGACATCTCGATTGCGGCGCAGCTCTCGACTGATGGTCGAAGGAGACCTATTGATCAGGCGAGCAATCCTGCGCAGGCTGAAGCCCTGGGCGTGGCCGATTTGGATGGTGGCGCGTTCTTCAACGCTGAGTTCGGTATATGACATAGGGGCAGCACCGTACCGGAAAGGTCAGGTGTTGCACTCAGTTTTTGCCGCCGCCCCTTAATTCGCTATTTTAAAACTATCATTTGAATTCACTCCCCTCTGCCAAGCCAACAGGCCCAAGGCACTTGTAACACTGGTGATACACTTTCCCAACAGGCCAGAAAAGTGCATTACGAGCCAGGTAGCGTGGCTCACTTGCAAAACCCGATGCCTTGACTAACTTGATAGCTACTCGCCACTGAAGTGCTCTTCAGCCGCCAGAAAACCAATAAAAAAACAGTCGAGGGCTCAACTAACCGCACGCCTATCCGCCTTACTACGCTGACACCGACACGGAACTTGTCATATCAATCAAGAGGGATACTTGATGAAGCGCAGTGCGTTGCTTCGTGCCTTTTCGTTGAAGGGTACAGCCGAGAACTATTGGCTCTCGTTATTATTATTTACAGCACTGGTCATCAGCAGTTTCCTGCTGTTCGAACAACAGATCCAACAGTTGCTCGAACACTTGGCCAACTTCCTTCCCAGCGATCCCCTGCAACGCACCAGCCTGGCCTTGCTCCTGGTCACTTTGTTGGCACTGGATGTACTGCTGCCAGTGCCATCCAGCCTGGTGGCCTTGCTGGCCGTCGCCGCCCTGGGTGCCGTTGGAGGTTATCTGGTGATCTTCGTCGGCCTGTGCCTGGGTGCCATCCTGGGCTATTGGCTGGGGGCCGGGTACTTCCGCTTGCTGTCCAACTGGCTCGGCCTGCGGAGTTGGCAACCCGGGCAGCTGGCTTATCGCCTCAGCACCCTGTCGCTGATCTGCCTGCGTGGTGTTCCGGTCCTGGCGGAAACCTCGGTGCTGGCCGCCGGCATGCAGCGCTATCCACTGCGCCAGTTCCTGTTGGTCACCACCCTGGCCAATGCCGGTCTGGCCCTGGCCTACGCGGCCATCGGCAGTCTTTTGGTGGAACAGGACGCCCTGCTGGCAACCCTCCTGGCGAGCATGGTGCTACCGGGGTTGTTCCTCGGTGCCCGCAGCCTGCTCAAGCCTCGCGCCGCACGCCTCTGCGCCGACCAGACACAGGCACTGCAGGGGCGCTTCGAAGTCAGCTACCACTACCCGGTGCTGTTCACTGAGCACATTTTCCAAGTCGATAACCCCTGCCTGTATCACCAACTCCTGCAGCCCTCCGGGCAGGCCACGGTGCTGGTCTTCGCCGATGAGCAACTGCTGCTCTGCTGCCCACAATTGTCCCAACAGATCGACGACTACTTCGCCGCCCATGCTGGCGAGCTGCACCTGAAAGCAGCGCCGATCCCGGTTCCGGCGGGCGAGCTGAGCAAGACTCCCGAGGTGCTCCAGCAACTGTATGCACAGATGCTCGAACACGGCCTGGATCGCCACTGCCATGTCCTGGCCCTGGGGGGAGGCGCCGTGCTCGATGCCGTGGGTTATGCCTGTGCCACCTTCCACCGGGGCATGCGCCTGATCCGCATCCCCAGCACGGTCCTGGCGCAAAACGACGCGGGCATCGGGGTGAAGAACGGCATCAACGCCTTCGCCCAGAAGAACCTGCTGGGAGCCTTCTACCCAGCCACCGCCGTGATCAACGACTTCCAACTGCTGCGCAGCCTGGGGCAACGCGACCAGATTGCCGGCCTGGCCGAAGCGGTGAAGGTCGCGGTGATCAAGGACGTGGCCTTCTTCCAGTGGATGGAGCAACACGCCACCGCCCTGGCAAGCTTCGAACATGAGGCCAGCCGCTACGCCATCCACCGCTGCGCCGAGTTGCACCTGGGCCATATTACCGGGGCCGGCGACCCCTTCGAACGCGGTAATGGCCGCCCCCTGGACTACGGCCATTGGGCCGCCCACAAACTGGAGAATCTCAGCCAGCACCGGTTGCGCCACGGCGAGGCGGTAGCCGTGGGCATGGCCCTGGATGCGCTCTACGCCAACGCCATCGGCCTGCTGAGCGACGGTGAGGCCCAGCGCCTGCTGCGACTGCTCGAACGACTGGGCTTCAACCTGTGTCCTCCGGAACTGGGCCTGCGGGACACCCAGGGTCGCTCGCTGGTCCTGCAAGGGCTGGAGGAGTTCCGCCAGCACCTGGGAGGGCAACTATCGATCCCGATGCTCAAGCGCCTGGGGCAATCCATCGACCTGCACCAGATCGAGTTGCCAGTGATGGAGCAGGCGTTGCTGCGCCTGGCCAGTTTCGGCGGGCCGGATTTCATCTGGACCCAGGAGTGCGCGCGATGAGCCAGGCCTCGCTGAACACCTGGCTAACCCTGGGACGGGTCTCCAACTTGCCGACGGTGTGGACCAATGCCATCGCCGCCGCCCTGCTGGCCAGCAGCGCCACCACCCTGGCACCGCCCTCTCCGCTGGTCTGGACCCTGCTGCTGGTAGCACTCTCGGCGTTGTACCTGGCGGGCATGTTGCTCAACGACCTGCTGGACGCCGATTGGGATCGGCGCCATCAGAATCCACGCCCCATCGTGCTGGGCCTGGTCAGCCATGCCCAGGTACGCCTTGCCACCCTGGCCCTGCTGTTGCTGGCGAGCCTGTCGGTGCTCGGGCTCAGCCAGTTGATCAGCCAGCCCCACTGGTTGCTGGCCAGCGCCGGGTTGCTGTTGCTGTTCATCCTGGCCTACGACCTGCTGCACAAGAAGTACCCCCACAGCGTATGGCTGATGGGTGGCTGCCGCTCCGCCCTGTACCTGACCGCCGCCGCCAGCCTGGCCATGCCGCCCCAGCCGCTGTGGCTGTGCGCCGCCTTGTTGGGCACCTACATCGCCGGCCTGACCTACCTGGCCCGGCTCGAGCATCGCAACCAATTGCTCAGCCGCTTGCCGCTGCTGCTGATGCTCAGCCCACTGGCCCTGGCCGCCTATGCCGACAACGGCGCGTTCTGGCTGGTGCTGCTGCTCTGGCTGGGTTGGCTGGGCTGGCACTACCAGCGCCACCTGGCCAACCCGCGGGAACGGCAGATCCGCGCCTTCATCGGGGCAGGCCTGGCGGCCCTGCCGTTGTTCGACGCCCTGGTGCTGGCCCTGGCCAACCAACCGCTGGGCAGCCTGCTGTGCGTACTGGTGTTCTTCCTGCTTCCCCACCTTCAACGCTGGATCAAGCCGACATGACCATGGACGTCGCCGCCCCCTCGCCAACCCTCGTCATTCGCCATGAGGCCTTTGCCGAGCGCCGCCGGCTGCTGGAGCAGCCGTTGGACACCGATACCCGCGCCTGGTGGCAGCAGGCTCTGGAGCAACTGGCCGCCCAGCCATCGGCCAATACCCTGGTACTGCTCAGCAGCCAGTGCCGGCGCCGCCTTGGCGATATCCCTGTCAGCCCCGGCTGGAACCGCACCCAGCTGGCTCGCGCGGTACTGCTGGCCGAACTGCTGGAACACCAAGAGGTTGCCGGGCAACAGCCGCTGCTGCGCCAGCTGTTCCTGTGGGGCGACGATCAGGAAAAGTGCGTCCTGCTCAAGGTCCTGGACGACCTCGACAGCCAGGGCTGCTGCCTGGAGCTGGCTTTGCAGGCCGGGCGCACCAACAACCGCGAGGTGTTCGCCGCCATCGCCCTGGACAACCCCTTCGTCACGCACCACTACCAGGACCGGGCCTTCCACCAACTGCTGCTCAAGACCCTGGGCATGGGCCTGGACTGCGGCCGCATCGCCGGCCTGGAGCAGCGGCTCAGCGTCGACCTCAACCAACTGGCCCTGGAACACATGGAAGAGCACCTGGCAGCAGGGCGCAGCGTCAGCGACAGCCTGCCCCAGGCCATCGCCTTCGATTTGCTGAGCCAGGCCCAGCACCAGCGCCTGCGCGGGTTGTGCCAGCAACAACGCTTGCCGGCGCACTGGCTCGGGCATCTGCAACCCGGCACTTGAAACGCTCGCACCCGCGTTCAACGACATTCCACTACCACTAGCGCAAGGACTCACCATGGCGAAGTACTTCGATCCGCATATCCATATGGTCAGCCGTACCACCGACGACTACCAGAACATGGCCGCCGCCGGAATCACCGGCGTAATCGAGCCCGCCTTCTGGCAGGGCCAGGCGCGTACCAGCGTTGGCAGCTTCATCGATTACTTCGACACGCTGCTGGGCTGGGAGCGCTTTCGCGCCAGCATGTTCGGCATCCACCATTTCTGCACCATTGGCCTGAACCCCAAGGAAGCCAATGACCTGTCGGTGGCCAACGAGGTGCTGGAGATCCTGCCGCGCTATCTGGTCAAGGACGGCGTGGTGGCGGTTGGGGAAATCGGCTACGACGACATCACCCCGGAAGAGGACCGTTTCCTCGCCGCACAGCTAGAGCTGGCCAGGCAATTCAACCTGCCGGTACTGGTGCATACCCCGCACCGCGACAAGATCGGCGGCACCAAGCGCACCCTGGCGGTGATCCGCGAGGTAGGCATCGCCGAACACCTGGTGATCATCGATCACCTCAACGAACTGACCTTGCCACTGGTACTGGACAGCGACTGCTGGCGCGGACACTCCATCTACCCCAACACCAAGATGTCCGAGCAGCGCATGGTGGCCCTGCTGCAGCAGTACGGCACCGAGAAGATGGTGGTCAACAGCGCCGCCGACTGGGGCATCAGCGACCCGCTGAAGGTGCCCAAGACCGGGCAGGCGATGCTCGCGGCGGGCTTCAGCGAAGCCCAGGTGGAACAGGTGCTGTTCCATAACCCGGTGGACTTCTTCGCCCAGAGCGGACAGTTGGACAAGCAACTGGTAGGCACTGCGCTGCCCATCGACCAGCGCCGCCAGTGGCAGGACAACTCGGCCCTGCGCGGCCAGGAACCGGTGGTCAAATGAGTCCCCAGGCTGGCTGGAGCGCCGCACAACTGGGCTACTGCGGCAACGTGCACCCGGCCCGGGACGTAGCGGCACTGCGCGCCTCGATCCAGGAGCAGTTCCAGGCCGTGCGCCGCCAGCGTGGGCTGGCGGTCCAGGACAGCGGCCTGTGGATCAGTGCCCAGGCGGCCGCCGAGTTGCAGCAGCCGGAGGTCCGCGAGGACTTCCTCGATCTGCTGCACGATTGCGGGTTGCGCCTGACGTCCCTCAATGGCTTTCCCTATGGCCAGTTCCATGAGGGCGCGGTCAAGGCCGCGGTCTACCGACCAACCTGGGCCGAACCACAGCGCCTGGAATACAGCCTGCAATTGGCACATCTCTTGGCCGCGGCCCTGCCCCTGGACTGCCACCAGGGGGTGATCTCCAGCGTGCCCCTGGGGTATGCCGCCACCTGGGATTCGACCCAGCAGCGGCTGGCCGAGGAGCAGCTGCGCCAACTGACTGCACAGCTTGCCAGCCTGCACCAGCAGACCGGCAAGAAGATCCAGGTGTGCCTGGAGATGGAGCCGGATTGCGTGCTGGAGAATACCGCGCAGGCCATCGCCTTTTTCAAGCACTGGCGAGCCAGCGATCCCCACCACGGCTACCTGGCCTTGTGCTTCGATGTCTGCCACCAGGCCGTCATGTTCGAGGACTGTTTCCAGTCCCTGAAACAACTGCTGGAAGCCCGGGTCCCGGTGGGCAAGATCCAGCTGTCCAACGCCCTGATCTGCCAGTTGCCATTCGCCGACCGCCAGCGCCGCCGGCAGGTACTGCAAGCATTGGGCACCTTCGCCGAGGCCACCTACCTGCATCAGGTCAAGGCCCTGGATGCCCAGGGCCGGTTGCAGGCCTGGGACGACCTGCCCACGGCGCTGATGGCCGTGCAGGAGCACTGCGCCGAACTGCGGATCCACTTCCATGTGCCGCTGTTCAGCGAACAGTTCCTCCTGGACGAACTCAGCGGCAGCCAGCAGGCGTTGCTGCAAACCTTCGACTTCCTGGCCAGGCACCGGTACTTCCAGCCAGTGCTGGAGGTCGAGACCTATAGCTGGAACGTGCTACCCGGCAACCTGCGTCCGGACACCCAGCAAGCCCTGCTGCGGGGGATCGCCGCCGAGCTGCAGTGGGTCGAGGAACAGTTGCGCCAGCGCCATTTGCTGCGCACGCAGAACACCACCCTGGAGGCGTCTGCCCATGTCTACTAGGACCGTGCGCCAACCGTTGCTGCTGATCAACGTGGTCGGCCTGACCCCCAGCCTGCTGGGAGAGGCCACGCCGCGAATCAACGCCCTGCTGCAACGGGCGCAGATGGCCAGCCTGCTGCCGGTGTTCCCGGCCGTGACCTCAACGGTACAGGCCTCGATCCTCACTGGGTTGCCGCCTTCGCAACATGGCATCGTCGGCAATGGCTGGTACTTTCGCGACCAGGCCGAGGTGCGCTTCTGGCTGCAACCCAATGCCCTGGTCCAGGGTGAGAAAGTCTGGCAAACCCTGCAGCGAGAAATCCCCGGCCTGCGCTGCAGCCAGTTGTTCTGGTGGTTCAACATGTACGCCGGGGTGGACGCAGCGATCACTCCGCGCCCCCACTACCCGGCCGACGGTCGCAAGCTGTTCGGCCTGTACTCCTCCCCCGCGGACCTGCACCAGCGCATCGAACAGCAGATCGGCGAATTCCCCTTCCCGGGCTTCTGGGGACCGGCCGCCGGGATCGCCTCCAGCCGCTGGATCGTCGACTGCGCCATGGCCGAGTTCCAGATCACCCGCCCCGACCTGCAACTGGTCTACCTGCCGCACCTGGACTACAGCCTGCAACGGGTAGGCCCCGAACATCCGTCCATCGCCGATGAAGTACGGGCCATCGACCATGAGGTCGGGCGTTTGCTGGACTTCGCCCAGGCCCAGGATGCGGCAGTGATGCTGATCTCCGAATACGGCATCGAGGCGGTGCAGCAGTCGATCTCCATCAATCGGGTGCTGCGCGAGGAAGGCTTGCTGCAAGTGCGCCACTCCGTGGCCTGGGAGCTGCTGGACCCCGGCGCCAGCGCTGCCTTTGCCGTGGCCGACCACCAGGTCGCCCATGTGTATGTGCGCCGTCCCGAAGACGTGGCTCGGGTCAAGGCCCTGCTCCAGCGCCAGCACGGTATCGAGCAGGTCCTGGACAAGACCGAACAACGGGCCTGGCAGCTCGACCACCCGCGCAGCGGCGAGCTGGTGGCGGTGGCCGCAGCGGGGTTCTGGTTCGATTACTACTACTGGTTCGACGACCGCCTGGCCCCCGACTTCGCCCGCACCGTGGATATCCACCGCAAGCCGGGCTACGACCCGCTGGAGCTGTTCGTCGATCCGGCAATCCGTTTTCCCAAGCTGCGAGTGGCGCGCCGCCTGCTGCAGAAGAAGCTCGGCTTTCGCTACTACATGGACCTGATTCCCCTGGACACCGGACTGATTCGCGGCAGCCATGGACGCTTGCCGAGCCACGCGCAGGTCGGGCCCCTGTTGATCACCGATTGCGATTTACCACTGCCGGAGCAGTTACCGGCCACTGCGGTAAAGCACCTGCTCCTAGCGCATTTCCTAGGGCGCCTCTATGACGATACGGCTCAGGCCAAGGAGATTCCATGCGGCGAACCATCCCTATAGCAGTGCTCGGTATGTTGGGTTGCCTTGCGCAAACCCAGGCAGCGAGCGCCTTCGACTGCAACGACTTCCTCAACTTCTCAGGTGACACGGCGGGCACCTACAAGAGCTTCCAGCAGAACCCGGACGCCATGGCCTGGAACTGGTTTGTATGCCTCAACAAACCCAATCCGTCGAAGAGCTCGCAAGTGGTCTGGGAGTCCTTCAAGCCGTCCGATGAGGTGTACCTGAGCAACGGCGGGCCACCCCTGCCGTACAACATGCCTGCCACCGTCCCGATCCAGGTGACCCAGGCAGCCCAGGGCATCCCTGGAATGGACCCCAATGGGCTGTTCCTGAACCTGGGCGACGACCGCGACGGCAGCACCAACAACGGTGTCCAGCAGGTCGATGGCCTGGCTCTCCACATGGGCAACAAGGTGCCGCCGGCACAGAATGGCCAGCCGGTGCGCTTTCACTTGTTGATGGGCGAGCAGACCTACGACTACATCCTCAAACAGAAGGTCTACAACCGTAACGGCCTCTCCGAGCTGACCCACGAACTGAGGTTCCCCGACACCGCTTGGGAGCTGAAGACCTCCTGGTTGTGGATCGGTAGCGACGCCGCCTTCAAGCAGCAGTTGATCGACCAGGGTTACTACATTGCCCAGGGCTATTACATCGACAAGGACAACAACTATCACACGGGGTTTGCCGGGCTCAGCGGCATGCATGTGATCAACCGGCTGACCGAAGGCTGGGTTTGGACCACCTTCGAAAACCGCCACAACCCCGACTACACCGTGACCAACCAGCCCAAGCCCCAGCCGATGACCAACAGCACCGGTCCGACCGAGGCCGCCAGCAAGGTGAACCCGCAGTTCCAACAGCAGAATCCGACCCTGGCCAACTACGAGCTCATCGGTGTGCAGTACAACCCTGACCAGCCAGCGCCCAAGCTGCTGGCCAACTCGCAGTTGGAATCGGCGTTCCAGGACAGTTCGTCGTGCCTGGCCTGCCACAACACCGCGGCCTATTCGCCGAAGAGCAACAGGTTCTTCTCCTTCAACCTCGATCAAAACGGCGGAATCCTTTACCCCACCACCGTACTGCCGGAATCCAACTTCATCGGTTATCAGAAACTGGACTACGTCTGGTCGCTCAAACGCGCCCAGTGGAAACGCTAAGGAGAGCAGATCATGAGCGTCTTGAACTTTCCCCGGATCTACCTCAACGGGTTCATGTACTGGAACCCACCGACCTTCAACAACAACGATTTACTGCCGCTGTACGACGCGGTGCAGATGCAGATGAACTGGCGCTTCCTGAACAAGTACGGGATCAACGAGCTCAATGCCTCCGAGACATTGATGCCGTGGGCCATCACCCCACTGGCCTATGACCAGATCCCGGACTATGTGCTACAGGTGCCGACCAACGGCAAGAAAGGCAACTTCCCCATGTTTCCCGCCGAATGGGACCTGTTCGGCGACAACTCCTGCGGCACCATCAACTACCAGCAGGCCCGCTCGGTGATCATTGGCGGCGAGACCACGGTCAACAGCTACATCGACACTGATCCACTGGTGAACAAGACCTACCAATTGCTGGGCAATCCGTTCGGCAACCCGGCCCCCACTCCGGCACGCTTTGTCGATATAAGCCCCTGGCAGAACAACTTCACCGCGCTGTACTTCGACAAGATAGTGCTGGGCGATGCCGCCTGCGGCGTGACCCTGAAAAACGGCTGTCGCATGCTCAACCGCTTCCTGGACTTCAACTGGGCGGCGACATTCCACGGCCTGGTCTATGTAACGTGCACCTGGCAGTCCTGCTTTACCAAGGACCAGGTGGACTGGGTGATTGGCGGCTCACAGTTGCTGCAGAGCCTGCAGGATGAAATGAACAGTAATCCGGATGCCCAGGGGCTGATGCTCAGGTTCACCACTTACCTGACCGTCTATGACAAGAACGGTGTGTTCAATGACTACAAGGTGGTCGATAGCCACTCCCAGGCGCCCTGGGACATGTCCAGGCTGCAGATGCTGTACCAGATGGGCCTGGATAAGCCGACCGAGATCTTCTACAACCCGGCCCATAGCCGTACCTCCGGCATCCTGGGCCTGTGGCTGAAAAACGAGTTCCCCACTGCGCCAGCCGGCCAGCGCCTTGCGCCCAACAAGGATGTGAAGGTGCCGTACTGCAAGGTGAAACAGGGAGACATGGGGGGGACTCCCGACAATCCGGCCACGGTCAACCTGGGAGTACTCAGCGCCGAGCTGCATGGCAATACCCTGTCCCTGGACCTGGGCAATACCTTTCCGATCTACCCGACGCCCCATGACGGGGCGGTCGACCCTGACCCGCAACGGTTGAACACCGGCCTTCCGGTGGCGGGCAAATTCAACGTTGGCGACTATGAACTGGGCGTACTGGCCTCGGACGACAAAACGTTCACCCCCCTGGCCCGCTTCGGCTTCGAGCAGTATCAGCAGACGGCGTTCGACAAACGTTCCGGCCTGCTGGACCTGCCCCTGGACGCCGCGGCCCAGGCCAAGCTGCAACAGGGCAACCTGGCGCTGCGCCTGCAAGACACCGACACCATCGCCGCCAAGCAGCAGCTGTGGACCGCTGAAGTGATGGAAAGCGGCAGCTTCATCGATGTGGGTGACAGCCGCACGCTGAACATCATGGTGCAGAAAAATGGCCAGCCCGCACCGGCCGGGACCACCTTGTGGGTCGCTGAGTACAACAACGCCTACATGCTGACCACCAGCGACTATTACCTGGCGTTCAGCAACAAGGCGGACTTCTACCTGTTCAAAAACTATCCGGAGGACATGGGGCTGAACGAGTCGATCAAGCCGCAGTTCGTCGGAGCCCCACCGCAGGCCAATGTGCATCGGGTGGGCAGCGGCCGGACCCTGAACACCATCACCCGGAACCTTGCAAAGGCAGACCCACCGGGCATGGAGCCTGTCAGCTACCAGAGCTACCTGTCATGTGCGGCGGCGGTGAATCTGCGACCCTGCCTGGCGTTCGATCAGGCCCAGGACAAGATCGGCAAGATCAATGACGATCTGGGCAGTACCGTCAGCTACACCGTGACCAGCATCCAGACCAACGCCGCCGGCATCGCCCAACTCACGGTGAGGGCGGTGGCGGCAGGTTTCCCCACCGTGCGTTTCTTCATCCAGGAAAACTCGCAGAACCCACCGCCCATTCCGTTCAGCTTCTCCTACACCGACGCCTTCACCGACTTCCTGTCGCCATTGCGGGTGCTGCCGCAGGATCCGCTGATACTTGCGGACTTCATCAGGACCTGGAACCAGATGTGCAAGGAAACTAACGCCAGTACGCGGATCTGGAACGAGTTCATCTTCCCGAAAATCCTCCGGCCCTTCTATTACCTCTACCCGATCATGAACAAGTTCATGCCGCTCGATTCCCTGCTACGCATCGAGGGCGCCATTGGGCAGTTCATCACCCTGATCAGCAAGGAATACCAGGAGGCCAGCACCCTGGCCATGCCCATCACCCGGGACCTGCCACAGAGCCGTCGGCAGGTACTGGAGATCTGGGCCAAGGACCTGGTGAGTGCTGGTTACCCACCCATGCCGCTGGATATCAACAACTACTCACACAGTTGAGCAACCGCCCTGTAACGGCACGCCGGACGCCCCATGGCGCCCGGCTTTGGCCAAGGAGAGTCAGATGAACGCCAGTTTCCTCAAGCGCCTGCTGCTATCGGCCCTGCTGCTGTGCAGCAGCCAGGTACTGTGGGCCGACCAGAACAGCGACAACGTGTATTTCACCATGGGCGTGCACAACGACAAGGGGTGCACCATCGCCAACAACTATTGCGTCGCCAAGCGCAAGACCGGCGAGCCTAGCGATCCGTCGTTCCCGGCCACCTGGATCAGCGACTGGACCATGTACCGGGTCTTCAACAACTACAAGGACAATCCACCGCCCTACAGCAACCCGCCCAGTACCCTGAAGCCGGCCGACTACACCGTGTCCAAGGGCAGCACCTACTACGACATCAACTATGTGCCCAAGGACGGCGACGGCCAGGGCGCGATGATGGAGCACTACGAGAAGTATTGCCTGCCGATCTTCCCGATCAAGGACAACAACTACACCTGCTCCTTCGTCTCCCTGGGCAACAAGGCCTACTTCCTGACCTATCCCGAGGACCGTCCGAAGGACATGCCCGCCTGCTGCATGTTCTCGCCCATGAACCATCCGCCAGCCCAGGACTTCATCAGGCACCTGCCCTACGACGCCCGCCGCAGCCAGAACATCGGCGCCAGCGTGCAGGCCTATGCACTGGAGATCCCGGCCAAGAACAGTGCCCCCGTCCTGTTCGGCTATGCCTTCAACAAGCAGGCCACCAGCGACGGTTCCGGCCAGCCGGCGTTCCGCCACCCGCAGTCGTTCTATTTCTCCGGCGATGTCAGCGATGCCAATGCGCCGATCATCAGCCAGAACTACGTGAACTTCCGTGTCGCTAAGCCAGACCCGGCGACGACCTGGGACCAGGTGGCACAGATGTGCCCGAACAATCCCCCGCCCTGCAAGTTGTTCAACCCACCTTCCTCGCTGAGCAACGGCAAACGCGCCCAGTGGAACCAACTCACGCCCGAGGGCAAGTGACAGGAGCCTCCTCATGAAGAACTGGAGCCGTTGCACCGCCCTGTTGCTATTGGGTGCGGCCAGCTTGCCGGCCATTGCCCTGCAACCCACGGCAGCGACCTCGCAGACCGTCGGCCAATGCCCACCGCTCCCAATGGTCCCTGCGGCCGGAGCGTCGCAGCAGGCCTTCGATCAATACAGCTGGCAGATGTTCATCGCCTTGAACTGGCCGGCCCTGGCCGGGCAGCGCGGCTCCCCGGATTGCAACAAGCCCTTGGGCAGCGCTGGCGATACCGTGTGGCAGAGCTACAAGAGCATCGCCGAGACCTTCCTGCCCGAGGGCCAGGACCCAGGCCCCTGGGACACCCCGGCGAAAGCCCGGAGCCTGAGCCTGATCAACATCGCCGCGGTGAAGAACAATCAGGTGGTGCAATCGGACCTGCAGGCCGTGGGCGGCTGGCTGATCGACCAGCGCCAGAACCCGACCTACTACGACATCGCCACCAACCAGGTGTCCTACAGCTACATCGTCGACAACCAGTTCTACAACGCCGAAATCGTCGAGGCGGCCCAGAGCATCAAGTTCCCCAGCAACGCCACGGAGGTCAAGTCCAGCTGGCGCATCATGACCGCCAACGACGACACCAGCCGCTACCTGACGATGCAGGCCCAGGTCACGAAGTTCGACGACCAGGGCAAGCCCATTGGCGTGATGGACGCCAACCTGGGGCTGGTGGGGCTGCACATCATCACCAAGGTGGATGGCTTCCCGCAGTGGGTCTGGTCGACCTTCGAGCAGGTCGACAACGTGCCGCCCAAGGTCCAGCAAGGGAACCAGTGGGTGGATCAGCCGGCAGCCGGCGTCTTCTACTCCTACTACGATGCTTCGGCCCCGGCGGACAAGGTCAACCAGTCGCCCTGCAACTGGCAGCCGGTGAGCTCGGGCATGGTGTGCCAGCCCAAGCCCGGCGCCAGCTTCAAGACCCCGGACCCGCTGAACCGCTACACCCCGATCACCGCTGATACCCAGCAGGTCAACGGCCAGTTCCAGAGCAGCCCGCCTGTGCAGTCCAGCGTGTTCAAGCACTACCAGCTGATCACTACCCAACGGCCGCAGCAGCCCAACAACCCGGGTAACCCGCAGGGCTCACCGACGCCGTCGCTGTCGGCCAACGTCACCATGGAGGCCTATATCCAGCCCAGCAGCAGTTGCATGAACTGCCACACCATGGCGACGCCGCTGAACAGCCTCAGCAAGAGCGATTTCTCCTACGTGTTCCGTTTCGCCAAAGCCCCTGCAACCGCCAGCCACCAGGCCAAGGAATAGACCATGAGCATATTGAACGGACCCCGGCTGAACTTCTGGGGCGGCATTTCCACCGATGTCAGCGTGCCCAACAACTCACCGACGTTGCCCACCGGCGCGACCAGCACGATGGATCTGTTCGACCTCACGACCTCGATCATGTCCCCCGCCGCCAAGGACTACAGTGACGATCAGTTGTATGCGTTGATCAACGCCCCCGATCCCGAGATCGGTCCCCAGAGCCGCTACACCGCGGGCGGCTGGAATCACTACGGCGACCATGTGGTGAGCCTGCAGAATGCACGGATCAGCTCCCAGGGCACCCCGGGCAAGATCGAACCCAGCGGCGACCTGGTCGGCCAACCGGTGTACCTGCTCGGCTCCCTGGTCCCCGGCACCGGGCAAGGCCCCTACTCGGGGCCAATGATGGTCGACCTGGACCCGACGGCGACCACCACCACGCAGATTTTCGTCGGTGGCCTGCAGATCGGCGATGGCGACACGCCCCAACTGCTGATTCGCTGGGACAGCGTGTGCAGCAGCTTCGACGTCAACACCCGGGTACTGCTGCCGCGAACCATGGACTCGCCCGGCTCCTTCCATGGCAGCGGCACCTTCCAGCTGACGTTCCCCCTGAGCAGCATCGTCAGCTACAACCACGCCAGCCCCGGGCTCAAGGCGCTGATCGAGGATCCACGCGCCACCGGCCTGGTCCTGCGCTTCGTGATGTTCGAAATGTGCCCGACCTTGACCACCGCGCAACTGAACGCCGACTACGCGGCCAATCAGTTCAGCCCCAACCCGAGCATTGGCCGGGTCATCGGCACGCTGGCCACCGCCTATGCCAACGAGCCGCAGATCTGCCCGCCAGGCCGGCAACTGGTCAATGCCGATGAGAACATCGGCAGCGTCGCCTATGCCGAGGTCGCCAACGACCTGCTGAGCCTGGACATGGTCAACCTGATCCCCAAGCAGACCTTCAGGGCCCGACGCGACGACATCACCAGCCCCATAGGTCCCAATGTCAACTACGGCACCGTCACCATCGCGGCGGGCAACACTTCCCTGGCCATCTACCAGCCCGATGATCCAATGCTGCTCGACTACTACCTGTACGGGGGCATCATCGACGTGCCCCTGAACGCCACCTTGTTGCAGCAGGTCCAGAGCAATCCCTTGAACATCTCTGCCCCCGGGACGGCCGGCAGTGGAGCGCTGTCCGCCCCCGAGATTGCCTATCGGGTCTACACCGATCAGCGCAACAGCTACTTCGATCCCAACGACCGCAGCATCCAGGTCACCTTGCAAGCCCGCTATCTTGGCGGCCCGATGCCGGAGGACATTCAGATCGGCATCACGGCGGCGGCGACCAACACTTACCAGGGCAAGCGGTACTGGGATTTCCTGCAGTTCCCGAATTCGTTGACGGTTCCGGCTGGCCAGTCCTCGGTGAGCTTTAACATCAGTCCACAGAGCGGCTCCAGCGGCCTGGCCGGCTTCACCACGCTGACCTACATCATCAACAACGACACCACCTATCCGACCTACAGCAACTTTCGCAAATACTCGCGCACCGATTTCGGCATCCCGGCCGGCAGCCAGGTCACCTGGGACCAGGTGTACGAAAACGTACTGCGCTTCCATTACCTGGCCTTCCCGGCCATGTCGCGCTACATCCAGCTCAACCAGCCCGACGCGGTAATGGGGGCCAAGCAGGCGATCCTCGCGCGGATCTCTCCCGACTACCAGAACACCACGCTGTACATGTCGGTGGTGCGCTCGATGTCGCCGAGCCAGCGCGCGTTGCTCACCGCCTGGCTCAACGGCACCCCATGGCAGCCTTGAAGGAGAAGACGCCCATGCCCGTTGCCCTGCATATCCCCGCACAGCCGGAACAGCATCTGCGCCCCAGCCGCATCGTGGCCCAAGGCCTGCTCAACCCTCGTGGCGCCTGCCTGCAGAAAGATGGCAGCCTGCTGCTGGCCGAAGCCGGCTCGGGGTTGCCCGAGCAGCCCTTCAGCGGTCGAATCAGCCGTCTGCGCCCGAACCCGCAAGCTCCCGGCGAATACTTGCCACCCGAGATCCTGGCCCAGGGCTTTCGCTCGATGAACATGCAATCGCGCATGTTGCGCGATGAAATCATGGGCCTGTCGGACATCGCCCTCGGAGCCGGCCGCTGCCTGGCCAGCCAGACCGACTACGTCGCCGGCTCGAAGCTCATCGACCTGCAATACAGTCCGCCCGAGCCACTGTTCCACAGTCGCGGCAACCTCAACTCACTGTGTTATCACCCCGGCCGCCAGAGCTGGCTGTCGGTCAAGCCCGATACCAACCAACTGGTGGAGTTCGCCGGTGATGGCGAACAGGTACTGGCCCAATTGCCCGACCTGGACCAGGGCCAGGAAGCGGTGCCTGTGACCCTGGTGTACGAACCACAGACCGGGGCGGTACTGATCAGCCTGTTTTCCGGTGAACTGCGCCGCGATCCGGCACGCCAGGGGATCGAGTTCGCCGACAAGGCCGGCCAGGTGATCCGGGTATGGCCTGAAAACGGGCGGATCGAGGTGCTGGTACGCGGGCTGCAACTGCCCACCGGCCTGGCCCTAGACCCACAGGGACGGGTCCTGGTACTGGAGTTGTGCGACCGGTTGTTGCAGCCATTGCAGCCCGACTGGGCAGGCGAGGCCTTGCATGGCGGGTTCGCCCGTTTCAGTGGGCGCCTGCTGCGCTGCGACCTGCGACAGCGCAGCGTGCAGGTACTGGCCAGCGGCCTGGATACACCCTCCAACCTGTGTTGTGTCGAGGGCGCGGTGCTGGTCAGCGAAGGCATGGGACTGAGTGGGCGGGCGATTCCCACGCCGGACCAGCGGGTGGTCGCACTGGATGGGCGCCTGCGGCGGGTGGCGTTATAGGGGCCCGGTCGGGCACCCGGGCTGGCCAAAGCCGTAAGCTGGCTGTGCGCTACGGTCGTCTTCAGGGGACCGTAGCGCACAACGCATCAACAAACTCCAGCGGCGATGGTCATCGCCCGTCGGCGTCAATCCACGAACGCCTTGGGGTAGAGGTCGCTGTAGGCATTCCTGATCTGTTCATCACTCATGCCCAGCACCCGGACCAGTGCCCCACTGAACAGGCAGGGCATGACGGCCAGGATGATCAGCAAGCCGAGCAATGCCATGGCGGTGCTCGCGCCCAGCAGGCCGGAGAATGTGCCACCGACCAGGGCACCAAAGGGAATGACCATGCCGGAAATGAACGAGGTGGCCGCACCGATGCGGTTTCGATAGTGATCCGGCGTGGCCAGCATGCGCACCGTGGAAGTATTGACCGTGACCATGACCAGGCCCGTACCACCGATGAGCAACAAGGGCAGCGTCAGGCAGGCGAACCACCCTGGCTGCAGCTCGAAAAAATGCGTGAGCAGTCCACAGCCCGACATGCTGGCACCCAGCAGCAGGAATCCCGCGAAGACCACCACCGCCCGCCCCCAGCGTCGGTTGGCGCGCTTGACCAGTAGCAGGCTGCCCAGCAGCAGCCCAACGGCAAAGGCCCCTTCGGTCACCGCCAGCAGCCATGCAGCTTTCGGGTAGTGGCGATTGATCAGCACCGGGAGCAAAACCGCGAACCAGGGATACAGCGCAAAGTTGACGATGAACGCCAGCAGGCTCAGGTGCCATTCGGGCTTGATCCGGTACAGCGCGGTGAAACCCGCTCGGGTGCGCCAGTACCAGGTGGCGAGGTCGCGAGGTCGCGGTCCATCCGCATTACGCGGCGAAACCGGGCTGCGCACCAGCGCGGTCAGGATCAAGGCCAGGATCACGGCGACGGCATTGAGCCAGAGCGTGCCCAGTACACCGAGCGGCCCCAACAGGATGCCGGCGGCCAGCGGTCCGATCAGTGCCGAGGAGGCGCCGACGAGGCTTCTCAGGCGCACGGCATCCGTGATTCGTTCAGCGGCGACCAGGCCGGGGACCAGGCTCATCTGGACCGGCTCGCGAATACCGATGCTGATACCGGAAATCGCCAGGCAGATACCGATCGCCAAGGGCTGGTAGAGATCCAGCGTCCCCAGGCCTGCCAGCACCAGCGTCACGGCCGTGCTGACGGCGTAACAGCCAACCAGCAGGCGCTGGCGGTCATACTCATCGCCCAGCCAGCCGCACAAGGCCCGGGACAACACATCGGCGAAGGTGGCAATGGCAACGAAGGCAGAGAACAACAGCGGATCGCCCGTCTTGTCCAGGACCCACCAGGCAATCGCCAACTGGCCGCAACGGGCCCCCACGGCATTCAGCAAGGCCGCGAGCTGGAGCAAATAGAAGCTGCGCCCCAGGCCACTGAACGACGATGCGGTCATCGCGCCTGGCGTCCGAGGGCGATACCGGTGTCCAGGCCAATCGCCAGATGGTGGCCTGGCGGCCCACCCACGATGCCCCCAGGCAGCCGCTTGCAGCGCCTCATGTAAGGCCTCCATCCATAGTGTCTTGCTCAAGCCCCCGGAACACCTTGCCAGGTACCGCAGGTTGTATATCGGGCAGAAATGAAAACCCCCGCGAGGCGGGGGTTTCGTAGGAGACTTCAGTGAGAAGTTCCGGGGAGCGGCTTAGAACGGAATATCGTCATCGAAGCTGTCGAAGTCCGGTGCTGGCTGCGGCGCAGGCTGTTGTGGCGCTGGACGCTGTGGAGCCTGTTGCGGGCGTGGCGCCTGCTGGCGAGGTGCGGACTGCTGGTAGTTGTTGCCGCCGCCCTGTTGGTCGCCCTGTTGAGGACGGCCGCCCAGCAGCTGCATGGTGCCCTGCATGTCGACGATGATTTCAGTGGTGTAGCGCTTGATGCCGTCTTTTTCCCACTCGCGGGTCTGCAGCTTGCCTTCGATGTAGACCTGGGAACCCTTGCGCAGGTACTCGCCGGCGATCTCCGCGACCTTGCCGAACATCGACACGCGGTGCCATTCGGTGCGCTCGACCTTCTGGCCGGTTTGCTTGTCGGTCCACTGCTCGCTGGTGGCCAGGCTCAGGTTGGTCACCGCGTTACCGTTAGGCAGGTAGCGAACTTCGGGATCCTGGCCGCAAGTGCCGACCAATATGACTTTGTTAACCCCACGGGCCATAACGTTCTCCTAGGCTTCGCGCGGCGACGGAGCTGAATTGACCAGCTGCTCGAGGGTCGCGCGATCCAATAATTCGGTATCCAATTTGATGTAAATGGCAGCCTCTTCGGCCACCACCACGGCATCTGTTACTCCAACGACGGCCTTCAGGCGCTCGACCAGGCCGGCTTCGCGGATCGCTTCGGGCGATAACGGCAAGCGCAGGCTCGTCACATACGGAGGCTCGCGCATGGTAACAGCAAAGGTTAGCCAGAGTGCAGCCAGAGCTGCGCATCCGAGGAACACAACCGACAAACCGCCATGCTGGAACAACCAACCGCCGAGGATGCCGCCCAGCGCGGAACCCAGGAACTGGCTGGTGGAATACACCCCCATCGCCGTGCCCTTGCCGCCTGCCGGCGAAACCTTGCTGATCAGCGACGGCAGGGAGGCCTCCAACAGGTTGAAGGCGGTGAAGAACACCACCGTGCCGATCACCAGCGCCTGCAAGCTGTTGCCGAACTCCCAGAAGAATAGCTCGGTGAGCAGCAGCGTACTGACCGCGCCCAGCAGAACTCGTTTCATTTTGCGTTTCTTCTCGCCATAGATGATGAACGGGATCATGGCGAAGAAGGAAATCAGCAGCGCGGTCAGGTACACCCACCAGTGCTGGTCCTTGGGCAGGCCGGCTTTCTCCACCAGGGCCAGGGGCAAGGCGACGAAGCTCGACATCAGCATCGCGTGGAGCACGAAGATGCCCAGGTCCAGGCGCAGCAGGTCGGGGTGCTTGAGGGTAGGCAGCAAGGCCTGGCGGGCCACGCCGGACTCTCGATGCTGCAACGTACCGGTAGAGCGCGGAACCATGAAGGCGATGATCAGGATGCCCACCAGGGCCATGGCCCCCGTGGCCAGGAACAATCCAGAGAGACCGAAGCTACGGGTCAGCAGTGGACCGACCACCATCGCCACCGCGAAGGACAAGCCGATGGTCATGCCGATCATCGCCATGGCCTTGGTCCGGTGCTGCTCGCGCGTCAGGTCCGACAACAGCGCCATCACCGCAGCGGAAATGGCTCCCGCCCCCTGCAGGATACGTCCGGCAATCACGCCCCAGATCGAATCGGCGTTGGCCGCCAGCACGCTACCCAGGGCGAACACGATCAACCCGAGGTAAATGACCGGGCGCCGACCGATGCGGTCGGAAATGATCCCGAAGGGAATCTGGAACAGCGCCTGGGTCAGGCCGTAGGCGCCAATCGCCAACCCGATCAGGGCCGGGGTCGCTCCTGCGAGATCCATTCCATAGGTTGCCAGGACCGGCAGGACCATAAACATGCCAAGCATACGGAAGGCGAACACCAGGGCCAGACCGCTTGCTGCGCGGGTCTCGCTACCGCTCATGCGTTCGCTGTGGGGATCGTGCATGGAAAAACCTCGTGTGAACCGGCGGCGATTCTACCAGTCCCATCGATAGAGGGGATATATGGCGACGCTTTGCCGCGCAGCCCCTTCCAGTGATCGAAAAAGCACCGCCAATAGTGTGCATCCATCCAGTGTTTAGTTTTATACTCCTGCCTTTACGCCCGCCGATCGAGGCCTCTTTTGGACAAGATTCTGATTCGTGGGGCCCGTACCCACAACCTGAAGAACATCGACCTGACCCTGCCCCGGGACAAGTTGATCGTCATCACCGGGCTGTCTGGGTCCGGCAAGTCGTCCCTGGCCTTCGACACGCTCTATGCCGAGGGCCAGCGCCGCTATGTCGAGTCGCTATCGGCCTATGCCCGACAGTTCCTGTCGATGATGGAAAAGCCCGATGTAGACACCATCGAAGGGCTCTCTCCGGCGATTTCCATCGAGCAGAAATCCACCTCCCACAACCCTCGCTCCACTGTCGGCACCATCACCGAGATCTACGACTACCTGCGCCTGCTCTATGCCCGCGTCGGTACTCCACGTTGCCCGGACCACGACATCCCACTGGAGGCGCAGACCGTCAGCCAGATGGTCGATCTGGTATTGGCCCAGCCCGAGGGTAGCAAGCTGATGCTGCTGGCGCCGGTGATTCGCGAACGCAAGGGTGAGCATCTCTCGGTGTTCGAAGAACTGCGCGCCCAAGGCTTCGTTCGTGCACGGGTCGACGGCAAGTTGTTCGAGCTGGATGAAGTGCCGAAGCTGGATAAGCAGAAGAAGCACTCGATCGATGTCGTGGTCGATCGCTTCAAGGTCAGGGCCGACTTGCAGCAGCGCCTGGCCGAATCCTTCGAGACGGCGCTGGGCCTGGCCGACGGTATCGCCCTGGTGGCGCCGATGGATGATGAACCTGGGGAGGAGATGATCTTCTCTGCGCGCTTTGCCTGCCCGATCTGCGGTCACGCCATCAGCGAGCTGGAACCCAAGCTGTTCTCCTTCAACAACCCTGCCGGCGCCTGCCCGACCTGCGATGGCCTGGGGGTCAAGCAGTTCTTCGACGTCAAGCGCCTGGTCAATGGCGAGCTGACCCTGGCCGAAGGCGCGATCCGAGGCTGGGACAGGCGCAACGTCTATTACTTCCAGATGCTCGGGTCACTGGCCGCCCACTACGGCTTCAGCCTGGAAGTGCCGTTCAACCAGCTACCGGCCGACCAGCAGAAGGTCGTCCTCAACGGCAGCGGCACGCAGAATGTCGACTTCAAGTACCTGAACGACCGGGGCGACATCGTCAAGCGCTCCCATCCGTTCGAAGGCATAGTGCCGAACCTGGAGCGCCGCTATCGGGAAACCGAGTCGGCTACCGTGCGCGAGGAGTTGGCCAAGTTCCTCAGCACCCAGCCTTGCCCGGATTGCCGCGGGACTCGCCTGCGGCGTGAGTCGCGACATGTCTGGGTCGGGGAGAAAACCCTGCCGGCGGTCACCAGCCTGCCCATCGGCGACGCCACCGATTACTTCGCCACCCTCAAGCTCACCGGGCGCCGTGGCGAGATCGCCGACAAGATCCTCAAGGAAATTAGCGAGCGCCTGCAGTTCCTGGTCAATGTCGGGCTCGACTACCTGACCCTGGACCGCAGTGCCGACACCCTCTCCGGCGGCGAGGCCCAGCGGATTCGCCTGGCCAGCCAGATCGGTGCCGGCCTGGTAGGGGTGATGTACATCCTCGACGAGCCTTCCATCGGCCTGCACCAGCGAGACAACGATCGCCTGCTGGGAACGCTCAAGCACCTGCGTGACATCGGCAACACCGTGATCGTGGTCGAGCACGACGAGGATGCCATCCGACTTGCCGACTACGTGGTGGATATCGGCCCGGGCGCCGGGGTGCATGGCGGCCAGATCGTCGCCGAAGGTACTGCCGCCGAAGTCATGGAGCACCCCGATTCCCTGACCGGCAAGTACCTGTCGGGCCGGGTGAAGATCGTGGTCCCGGCCAAGCGCACGCCACGCAACAAGAAGCTGTCCCTGACCCTCAAGGGTGCGCGCGGCAACAACCTGCGCAATGTCGACCTGGAGATTCCGATCGGCTTGCTGACCTGCGTCACCGGGGTCTCGGGCTCGGGTAAATCGACGTTGATCAACAACACCCTGTTCCCGTTGAGTGCCACTGCGCTGAACGGCGCCACCACCTTGGAGGCGGCTGCACACGACAGCATCAATGGGTTGCAGCACCTGGACAAGGTGGTGGACATCGACCAAAGCCCGATCGGTCGTACGCCTCGCTCCAACCCAGCCACCTATACCGGGCTCTTCACGCCTATTCGCGAGCTGTTCGCCGGGGTACCGGAATCGCGCTCCCGTGGTTATGGCCCGGGGCGCTTCTCCTTCAACGTCAAGGGTGGCCGTTGCGAAGCTTGCCAGGGCGACGGCCTGATCAAGGTGGAGATGCACTTCCTGCCGGACATCTACGTGCCTTGCGACGTCTGCAAGAGCAAGCGCTACAACCGCGAAACCCTGGAGATCAAGTACAAGGGCAAGAGCATCCACGAGGTCCTGGAAATGACCATCGAGGAAGCGCGTGAGTTCTTCGATCCGGTACCGGCCCTGGCGCGTAAGCTGCAGACGCTGATGGATGTGGGCCTGTCCTACATCAAGCTCGGCCAATCGGCCACGACCTTGTCCGGCGGTGAGGCACAACGGGTCAAGCTGTCCCGCGAGCTGTCCAAGCGAGACACTGGCAAGACCCTGTATATCCTCGATGAGCCGACCACCGGCCTGCATTTTGCGGATATCCAGCAGTTGCTGGACGTCCTGCATCGCCTGCGCGACCACGGCAACACCGTGGTGGTGATCGAGCACAACCTGGATGTGATCAAGACCGCCGACTGGCTGGTGGACCTCGGGCCAGAAGGCGGCTCCAAAGGCGGCCAGATCATTGCGGTAGGGACACCGGAACAAGTGGCTGAGATGCCTCAGTCGCACACCGGGCATTATCTCAAGCCATTGCTGATCCGCGATCGGGCCTGACGGCCATGAAAAAGCCCCTGGTACCGTATGGCGCCAGGGGCTTTTTTGTTTCTGGCATCCGCTGGGGATTCGCCAATGCGGCCTGCGATCAGAACTGCGATTGCAGGTAGTTCTCAAGGCCGATGGACTTGATCAGGCCCAGCTGCTTCTCCAGCCAGTACGTATGGTCTTCCTCGGTGTCCGCCAGCTGGACCCGCAGGATGTCACGGCTGATGTAGTCTTTGTGTAGCTCGCACAGCTCAATGCCCTTGCACAGTGCGGCACGCACCTTGTATTCCAGGCGCAGGTCACTGGCCAACATGTCAGGCACCGTGGTGCCAGTATCCAGATCATCAGGGCGCATGCGCGGCGTACCTTCAAGCATCAGGATACGTCGAATCAAGGCATCGGCGTGTTGCGCCTCTTCCTCCATCTCGTGGTTGATCCGCTCATAGAGCTTGGTGAAGCCCCAATCTTCGTACATCCGCGAGTGAATGAAATATTGGTCACGTGCTGCCAGTTCGCCCGTCAGCAACGTGTTGAGGTAATCGATTACGTCCGGGTGACCTTGCATCGCCCTACATCTCCCTGCTTGAAAGTGGATAGTTTGAACCAAGCTGACTCGCAGGTCACTTAAAAACAGCATGAAAAGTGAAGATTATCTGAGAAAAGCAGTACAAATAACGCAAAAACCGCCCAAATGAGGGCGGTTCTGCTTCTTATTTAGACTTAGTTGATCGATACACCCAAGGCCTTGGCGATACCTTCGCCATAAGCTGGGTCCGCCTTGACGAAGTGCTGCAACTGGCGCTGCACCACATCGGCGGTCACCCCGGCCATGGCGCCGGCGATATTGCTGATCAGCAGGGTCTTTTGTTCATCGTTCATCAGGCGAAACAGGGCTCCGGCATGGCTGTAGTAATCGCTGTCTTCACGATGGTCATAGCGATCGGCTGCGCCACTGAGGGCCAAGGCCGGCTCGGCGTAGCGTGGCGCCTGCTTTGGTGCATCGCTGTAGCTGTTGGGTTCATAGTTCGGAGCTGCACCACCATTGGCACCAAAGGCCATCGCACCGTCTCGCTGATAGCTGTTCACGGGGCTCAGCGGGGCGTTCACCGGCAATTGCTGGTGATTGGTACCAACGCGGTAGCGATGAGCATCGGCATAGGCAAATACCCGGCCCTGCAGCATACGGTCAGGCGACAGGCCAACGCCCGGAACCATATTGCTTGGACCAAATGCCGCCTGCTCGACCTCGGCGAAATAGTTCAGTGGGTTGCGGTTCAATTCCAGCTCACCAACCTCGATCAGTGGGAACTCTTTTTGCGACCAGGTCTTGGTCACATCGAAGGGGTTCTCGTAATGCGCTGCTGCCTGAGCCTCGGTCATGACCTGAATGCAAACGCTCCACTTGGGGAAGTCGCCACGCTCGATGGCACTGAACAGATCGCGCTGGGCATAGTCCGGATCGGTACCAGCCAGACGAGCAGCCTCTGCCGGAGCCAGGTTCTTGATCCCTTGCTTGGTCTTGTAGTGCCATTTGACCCAGTGCCGCTCGCCCTTGGCATTGATCAGGCTGTAGGTGTGGCTGCCGAAGCCGTGCATATGACGGTAGCCATCTGGAATACCCCGATCAGAGAAGAGGATGGTGACCTGGTGCAGGGCTTCTGGCGAATGCGACCAGAAGTCCCACATTGCCTGGGCGCTCTTCAGGTTGCTTTGAGGGAGACGCTTCTGGGTGTGGATAAAATCCGGAAACTTCAGCGGGTCGCGAATGAAGAACACCGGTGTGTTATTACCGACGATGTCCCAGTTGCCTTCCTCGGTATAGAACTTGAGAGCAAAGCCACGAGGATCGCGCTCGGTATCAGCCGAGCCCCGTTCACCACCCACAGTAGAGAAGCGCAAGAAGGTAGGAGTCTTTTTACCCACTGACTCGAACAGCTTGGCACTGGTGTACTGCGTGATGTCTCGGGAAACCGTGAAGGTGCCATAGGCACCCGAGCCCTTGGCGTGCACACGGCGCTCAGGAATGTTTTCGCGGTTGAAATGGGCAAGCTTTTCGATCAGGTGGAAATCATCGAGAAGCAGCGGGCCACGTGGGCCGGCAGAGCGGGAATTCTGGTTGTCAGCGACAGGAGCGCCACTTGCGGTCGTAAGAATTTTGGTCTGGCTCATGCTCAATATTCCTCTGTCAGTCTGGGAACTGCCGGCTAATCGGCTGACAAAGAGTATTGACCATCAACATTACAACATCCAATGCATTACATTTCAAAACTCAATAGAAATTAGCAATGGATATAGAAACAAAAAACCGGGCACTAGGCCCGGTTCTTTGTTTCAGACTGACGTCTTACTCAGCGGATACAGCTTCGCCGCCGACAGCACGATCAACCAGTTCAACGTACGCCATAGGAGCGTTGTCACCAGCGCGGAAACCGCACTTGAGGATGCGCAGGTAGCCACCCTCACGGGTAGCGTAACGCTTGCCCAGGTCGTTGAAGAGCTTGCCAACGATAGCTTTCGAACGAGTACGGTCGAAAGCCAGACGACGGTTAGCAACGCTGTCTGTCTTGGCCAGAGTGATCAGCGGCTCGGCAACGCGGCGCAGTTCTTTGGCTTTTGGCAGAGTAGTTTTGATCAGCTCGTGCTCGAACAGCGACACCGCCATGTTCTGGAACATGGCCTTGCGGTGCGAGCTGGTGCGGCTCAGGTGACGCCCACTTTTACGATGACGCATGGTTCATTCCTTACCAAACACAACGTTCGGTGATTACGACGATCAGGCAGTCGCCTTGTCGTCCTTCTTAAGACTTGCAGGCGGCCAGTTATCGAGGCGCATGCCGAGGGACAGACCGCGGGAGGCCAGAACATCCTTGATTTCAGTCAGGGATTTCTTGCCCAGGTTCGGAGTCTTCAACAGTTCTACTTCGGTACGCTGAATCAGGTCGCCGATGTAGTAAATGTTTTCCGCCTTAAGGCAGTTAGCCGAACGTACAGTCAGTTCCAGATCGTCAACCGGGCGAAGAAGGATCGGATCGATCTCGTCTTCCTGCTCGACTACCACTGGCTCACTGTCACCTTTGAGGTCGACGAACGCAGCCAACTGCTGTTGCAGGATGGTTGCAGCACGACGGATAGCCTCTTCAGGATCCAGGGTACCGTTGGTTTCCAGATCAATAACCAGCTTGTCCAGGTTGGTACGCTGCTCGACACGGGCGTTTTCCACCACGTAGGCGATACGGCGAACCGGGCTGAACGAAGAGTCAAGCTGCAAGCGACCAATGCTGCGGCTTTCGTCTTCATCGCTTTGACGCGAGTCGGCCGGCTCATAACCACGACCACGAGCTACTACGAGCTTCATGTTCAGAGCGCCGTTAGACGCCAGGTTAGCGATTACGTGATCGGGGTTAACGATCTCGACATCATGATCCAGCTGAATATCGGCAGCGGTAACCACCCCCGAACCCTTCTTCGACAAGGTCAGCGTAACTTCGTCACGGCCGTGCAGCTTGATAGCCAGACCTTTAAGGTTCAACAGGATTTCAATTACGTCTTCCTGTACACCTTCGATGGCGCTGTACTCGTGGAGCACACCGTCAATCTCGGCCTCGACTACTGCACAGCCGGGCATTGAGGACAACAGGATGCGGCGCAGCGCGTTGCCCAGGGTGTGGCCAAAACCACGCTCGAGAGGCTCGAGGGTGATCTTGGCGCGGGTTGGACTGACAACCTGCACATCAATATGGCGGGGTGTCAGGAACTCATTTACCGAAATCTGCATGGATGCACCTATTTTCTAGCCCTTACTTGGAGTAGAGCTCGACAATCAGGCTTTCGTTGATGTCGGCGGACAGATCACTGCGAGCTGGAACGTTCTTGAAAACGCCCGACTTCTTCTCAGTGTCTACTTCTACCCATTCTACGCGGCCACGTTGGGCACACAGATCGAGAGCTTGGACAATGCGAAGTTGGTTTTTTGCTTTCTCGCGAACAGCAACCACGTCACCAGCACGAACCTGGTAGGACGGAACGTTAACGGTCTGACCGTTTACGCTGATCGACTTGTGCGATACCAGCTGACGGGATTCGGCACGAGTAGAACCGAAGCCCATGCGGTACACAACGTTGTCCAGACGGCATTCAAGCAGTTGCAACAGGTTTTCGCCGGTTGCGCCTTTCTTGCCAGCTGCTTGCTTGTAGTAGCCGCTGAATTGACGCTCCAGAACGCCGTAGATACGACGAACTTTTTGCTTTTCACGCAGCTGGGTACCGTAGTCGGATTGACGACCACGACGCTGGCCGTGGATGCCAGGAGCTGCTTCGATGTTGCACTTGGATTCGATAGCGCGCACGCCGCTCTTCAGGAAGAGATCGGTGCCTTCGCGACGAGCCAGTTTGCATTTTGGACCAATGTAACGAGCCATTCTTTACAATCTCCTGGATTACACGCGGCGCTTCTTCGGCGGACGGCACCCGTTGTGCGGGATTGGCGTCACGTCGGTGATGCTGGCGATCTTGTAGCCACAGCCGTTCAAAGCGCGGACTGCGGATTCACGACCTGGACCTGGACCCTTGACGTTAACGTCGAGGTTCTTCAGGCCATATTCCAGCGCAGCTTGGCCAGCACGCTCAGCAGCTACTTGAGCAGCGAACGGGGTGGACTTACGAGAACCGCGGAAACCCGAACCACCGGAGGTTGCCCAGGAAAGAGCGTTACCTTGACGGTCGGTGATGGTCACGATGGTGTTGTTGAAAGACGCGTGGATATGGGCGATGCCATCAACCACTGTCTTTTTGATTTTCTTACGAGGACGAGCAGCAGGTTTTGCCATGACTAAATTCCTGTCGATTCGCTGGTGCGATTACTTGCGGATCGGCTTACGCGGACCTTTGCGAGTACGCGCGTTGGTCTTGGTACGCTGACCGCGTACTGGCAGACCACGACGATGGCGCAGACCGCGGTAGCAGCCCAGATCCATCAAGCGCTTGATTTTCATGTTGTTTTCGCGACGCAGATCACCTTCAGTGGTGAACTTCGCCACTTCGCCACGCAGCTGTTCAATTTGCTCGTCGCTCAGATCCTTGATCTTCGCAGCTGGGTTTACCCCAGTCACTGCACAGATTTTGTGTGCAGTAGTGCGACCAACACCATAGATGTAGGTCAGCGAGATAACAGTATGCTTGTTATCTGGAATGTTAACGCCTGCAATACGGGCCATTCAGTGGGACTCCAATTGACAGCTACCTACGCCCCGGAAGCCAAGAAATAGGGCGCGAGATAATATCGCTGTAATAACAAATAATCAACCCGGCAGCGCACTAGCTGCCGGGCTTGAAGCACAATCACACTCAGCCTTGGCGCTGCTTGTGACGTGGTTCCGCGCTGCAAATTACTCGAACAACACCTTCGCGGCGAATAATCTTGCAGTTACGGCACAGCTTTTTCACCGATGCACGAACTTTCATCACCAACTCCTCGAACCTTATGGATTAACGCAGCATGCCGCTGCCGTAACCCTTCAGGTTGGCTTTCTTCATCAGGGATTCGTACTGGTGGGAAACGAGGTGCGATTGTACTTGCGACATGAAGTCCATAACAACCACGACCACGATCAGCAACGAGGTCCCGCCAAGGTAGAACGGAACGTTTGCAGCAACCACCAGGAACTGTGGCAACAGGCAGACGGCCGTCATATATAGAGCACCGAACATGGTCAAGCGGGTCAGAACGCCATCAATGTAGCGCGCCGACTGCTCACCTGGACGGATACCCGGAATAAAGGCACCGGACTTCTTCAGGTTTTCCGCTACGTCTTTCGGATTGAACATCAACGCCGTATAGAAGAAGCAGAAGAAAATAATCCCTGCACTAAACAGCAGAATATTCAACGGCTGACCAGGAGCGATCGACTGCGAGATGTCCTGCAACCAGCCCATACCTTCAGACTGACCGAACCAGGCACCCAACGAAGCCGGAAACAGCAAAATGCTGCTCGCGAAAATAGCAGGAATAACACCGGCCATATTCACTTTCAGCGGCAAGTGGCTGGTCTGCGCAGCAAACACCTTACGGCCCTGCTGACGCTTGGCGTAGTGAACAGCAATACGACGCTGGCCACGCTCAATGAACACCACAAAACCGATAATCGCTACTGCCAGCAAACCGATCGCAACCAGGGCAAAGATATTGATATCACCCTGACGTGCAGACTCGAAAGACTGCCCGATCGCTCTCGGAAGACCGGCGACGATACCTGCGAAAATCAACATCGAGATACCGTTGCCAACACCACGCTCAGTAATCTGCTCACCCAGCCACATCATGAACATCGCACCAGCCACAAAAGTGGATACCGCGACGAAATGGAAGCCAAAGTCACCAGTGAACGCAACGCCCTGCCCTGCCAGACCAACGGACATGCCGATGGCCTGAACCAGAGCTAGGACGACAGTGCCGTAGCGGGTGTACTGGCTAATCTTACGACGGCCAGATTCACCTTCCTTCTTCAACTGCTCCAGCTGTGGGCTGACAGCGGTCATGAGCTGCATGATGATCGATGCCGAAATGTACGGCATGATCCCCAATGCAAAAATACTCATGCGCTCCAGCGCACCGCCGGAAAACATGTTGAACAAGCTAAGAATGGTCCCCTCACTCTGTCGAAACAGGTCTGCGAGTCGATCAGGGTTGATACCTGGAACCGGGATGTGTGCGCCAATCCGATAGACGATAATCGCCATGAACAGAAAACGCAGACGAGCCCAGAGTTCAGACATACCGCCTTTGCCGAGCGCAGAGAGAGCACCTTGCTTAGCCATTTATTCCTCGAACTTGCCGCCAGCTGCTTCGATAGCCGCACGCGCACCTTTGGTGGCTGCGATGCCCTTGATGGTCACAGCGCGAGTAACTTCGCCGGACAGCATGATTTTCACACGCTGAACGTTCTGGTTAATCACGTTGGCATCTTTCAGGGACTGCACGGTAACGATGTCGCCTTCCACTTTAGCCAGCTCGGACAGACGCACTTCTGCGCGATCCATGGCTTTCAGGGAAACGAAACCGAACTTCGGCAGGCGACGATGCAGCGGCTGTTGACCGCCTTCAAAGCCTGGAGCAATGGTGCCACCGGAGCGGGAAGTTTGACCTTTGTGACCACGGCCACCAGTCTTACCCAAACCACTACCGATACCACGGCCCGGACGATGCTTTTCGCGACGGGAACCCGGCGCTGGACTCAGATCATTGAGTTTCATCGATTAACCCTCGACACGCAGCATGTAGTAAGCCTTGTTGATCATCCCGCGGTTCTCGGGAGTATCCTGGACTTCTACAGTGTGACCGATGCGACGCAGGCCCAGACCCTTAACGCACAGCTTGTGGTTAGGGATACGGCCGGTCATGCTTTTGATCAGCGTTACTTTAACGGTAGCCATGATCAGATGATCTCCTGGACGCTTTTGCCACGCTTGGCGGCAATGGATTCAGGGGACTGCATTGCTTTCAAACCCTTGAAAGTGGCGTGAACCACGTTTACTGGGTTAGTCGAGCCGTAGCACTTGGCCAGAACGTTCTGAACGCCAGCAACTTCGAGAACAGCACGCATAGCGCCGCCAGCGATGATACCGGTACCTTCAGAAGCAGGCTGCATGTACACCTTCGAAGCGCCATGAGCGGACTTCATTGCGTACTGCAGAGTAGTGCCATCCAGATCAACCTGGATCATGTTGCGACGAGCAGCTTCCATTGCCTTCTGGATCGCAGCAGGCACTTCACGCGACTTGCCACGGCCGAAGCCAACACGGCCCTTACCATCACCAACCACGGTCAACGCGGTGAAAGTGAAGATACGGCCGCCTTTAACGGTTTTGGCTACGCGGTTAACTTGAACCAGCTTCTCGATGTAGCCTTCGTCGCGCTTTTGGTCGTTATTGGACATAACTTAGAACTCCAGCCCAGCTTCACGAGCAGCCTCAGCCAGCGCCTTGACGCGGCCGTGGTACTTGAAGCCAGAGCGGTCGAAAGCCACCTGCGAGACGCCAGCGGCTTTTGCACGCGTAGCGACCAGCTGGCCAACCTTAGTGGCCGCGTCGATGTTGCCGGTGGCACCATCACGCAGTTCTTTATCCAAAGTCGAGGCACTTGCCAGGACTTTGTTGCCGTCGGCCGAAATGACCTGGGCGTAGATGTGCTGCGAAGAGCGGAACACGCAGAGGCGCACGACTTCGAGTTCGTGCATTTTCAGGCGTGCTTTGCGAGCGCGACGCAGTCGAGTAACTTTTTTGTCGGTCATTTGCTATGCCCTACTTCTTCTTGGCTTCTTTACGACGGACGACTTCGTCCGCGTAGCGCACACCTTTACCTTTGTAAGGCTCTGGTGGACGGAAGTCGCGGATCTCAGCGGCCACTTGACCTACCAGCTGCTTATCGATGCCCTTGATCAGGATATCGGTCTGGCTAGGAGTCTCAGCGGTAATGCCTGCCGGCAGTTCGTAATCCACTGGATGCGAGAAGCCGAGGGCCAGGTTCAGCACTGTGCCTTTTGCTTGTGCCTTGTAACCAACACCGACCAGCTGGAGCTTACGCTCGAAGCCTTGGCTTACGCCTTGGACCATGTTGTTTACCAGTGCACGGGTAGTACCGGCCATTGCGCGAGTTTGTTGGTCGCCGTTGCGAGCAGCGAAACGCAGCTCACCAGCTTCCTGAACAATTTCAACGGAGGCGTGTACGTTCAGTTCGAGAGTACCCTTGGCACCCTTCACCGAAAGCTGTTGGCCGGCGAATTTTACTTCGACGCCAGCTGGCAGCTTAACGGGGTTCTTAGCGACGCGAGACATGCTTATCCCCCCTTAGAACACAGTGCAAAGAACTTCGCCGCCGACACCGGCAGCGCGCGCAGCACGATCAGTCATCACACCTTTGTTGGTGGAGACGATAGACACGCCAAGGCCGCCACGTACTTTCGGCAGCTCTTCAACGGACTTGTACTGACGCAGGCCTGGACGGCTAACGCGCTTCACTTCCTCGATGACCGGACGGCCTTCGAAGTACTTCAGCTCGATGGACAGCAGAGGTTTGATTTCACTGCTGATCTGATAACCCGCGATGTAACCTTCGTCCTTCAGGACTTTTGCTACAGCCACCTTCAGCGTGGAAGACGGCATGCTTACGACGGACTTTTCAGCCATCTGGGCATTACGGATTCGAGTTAGCATGTCCGCTAACGGGTCCTGCATACTCATGGGCTAGATGCTCCTGATACAAAAAGAATTAGCCTTGCGGCTACAACTATCGCCGAGAAATCCCGGGCAAAAAACACGGGCTCAGGCGAGCCGGTCATTCTAGACACACCCCAGAAATGAATCAAGCCCCATAAGGGGCTTGATTCACACTCAAGACCACCGGCGATCGGGTTCTCTCGACCCCGACCACGGCGGCTTTGATGTCATTACCAGCTGGCTTTGACCAGACCTGGTACGTCACCACGCATGGCAGCTTCACGCAGCTTGTTACGGCCCAGGCCGAACTTGCGGTAAACGCCGTGCGGACGACCGGTCAGGCGGCAGCGGTTACGCATGCGCGATGCGCTAGCGTCACGTGGCTGCTTCTGCAGAGCGACAGTAGCTTCCCAACGGGCTTCTGGACTTGCGTTCAGATCCACGATGATAGCTTTCAGCGCTGCACGCTTGGCGGCGTACTTGGCAACGGTGAGCTGACGCTTCAGCTCACGGTTCTTCATGCTCTTCTTGGCCATTTTCCTACTCCAATCAGTTGCGGAACGGGAATTTGAAAGCACGCAGCAGAGCGCGGCCTTCGTCATCGTTCTTGGCAGTGGTGGTCAGGGTAATGTCCAGACCGCGGAGAGCATCGATCTTGTCGTAATCGATTTCCGGGAAAATGATCTGCTCTTTCACGCCCATGCTGTAGTTGCCACGACCGTCGAAGGACTTGGCATTCAGGCCGCGGAAGTCGCGAACCCGAGGCAGGGAGATCGACAGCAGACGATCCAGGAACTCGTACATACGCTCACGACGCAGGGTCACTTTGACACCGATCGGCCAGCCTTCGCGGACTTTAAAGCCAGCGATGGATTTACGAGCGTGAGTCACAACGACTTTCTGGCCGGTGATCTTTTCCAGGTCAGCAACAGCGTGTTCGATGACTTTTTTGTCGCCGATCGCTTCGCCCAGACCCATGTTCAAGGTGATCTTGGTAACGCGCGGAACTTCCATCACGTTCGAAAGCTTAAGTTCTTCCTTAAGTTTCGGAGCGATTTCCTTCCGGTAAATCTCTTGTAGTCGTGCCATGGTCTTCTACCTAGCAGTGTTCAAGCATCAACCGCTTTTTGGGTCGACTTGAAGACACGAATTTTTTTGCCATCTTCTACTTTGAAACCAACGCGGTCAGCCTTGTTGGTTTCGCTGTTGAAAATAGCGACGTTGGAAGCGTGCAGTGGCGCTTCTTTCTCGACGATACCGCCCTGTACGCCCGACATCGGGTTAGGCTTGGTATGGCGCTTGACCAGGTTCAGGCCACCAACGACCAGACGGTCGTCAGCCAGAACCTTAAGCACTTTACCGCGCTTACCTTTGTCTTTGCCGGCGATCACGATGATCTCGTCGTCACGACGAATCTTTTGCATGTCGGATCTCCTTACAGCACTTCTGGGGCGAGCGAGACGATCTTCATGAACTTCTCAGTACGAAGTTCACGGGTCACTGGCCCAAAGATACGGGTGCCGATCGGTTCTTGCTTGTTGTTCAGCAGAACAGCAGCGTTGCCATCAAAGCGGATGATCGAGCCATCTGCACGGCGAACGCCGTGACGGGTGCGGACTACAACAGCAGTCATCACTTGGCCTTTTTTCACCTTACCGCGAGGAATTGCTTCCTTGACGGTAACCTTGATGATGTCACCGATACCAGCGTAACGACGATGGGAGCCACCCAGCACCTTGATGCACATAACGCGGCGAGCGCCGCTGTTATCGGCCACATCGAGCATGGATTGAGTCTGAATCATATAATTTCTCCGACCCCTAGCCCTTAGACTTCCACAGCGCGTTCGAGAACATCAACCAGGGCCCAGGACTTGGTCTTGGCCATCGGACGAGTTTCACGAATAGTGACCTTGTCGCCGATGTGGCACTGGTTGGTTTCGTCGTGCGCGTGCAGCTTAGTCGAACGCTTAACGTATTTACCGTAGATAGGGTGCTTAACGCGACGCTCGATCAGAACGGTGATGGTCTTGTCCATCTTGTCGCTGACAACACGGCCAGTCAGCGTACGGACAGTTTTTTCGGCTTCAGCCATGATTACTTACCTGCCTGCTGGTTGAGCACAGTCTTCACGCGAGCGATGTCACGCTTAACTTGCGAGAGCAGATGAGACTGCCCCAACTGGCCAGTTGCTTTCTGCATACGCAGATTGAACTGGTCGCGCAGCAGGCCGAGCAGTTGCTCGTTCAGCTGCTGTGCGGATTTTTCACGAAGTTCATTCGCTTTCATCACATCACCGTCCGCTTAACAAAGGAGGTGGCGAGCGGCAGCTTTGCAGCAGCCAGGGCGAAAGCCTCACGCGCCAGCTCTTCAGAAACACCCTCGATTTCATACAGGACTTTGCCTGGCTGAATCTGGGCAACCCAGTATTCGACGTTACCCTTACCTTTACCCATCCGAACTTCGAGTGGCTTCTTGGAAATAGGCTTGTCCGGGAATACACGGATCCAGATCTTACCGCCACGTTTTACGTGACGGGTCAGGGCACGACGTGCCGACTCGATCTGACGAGCGGTGAGACGACCACGAGCAACAGACTTCAGCGCGAACTCGCCGAAGCTGACTTTGCTACCGCGCAGTGCCAGACCACGGTTGTGGCCGGTCATTTGCTTGCGGAACTTCGTACGCTTTGGTTGCAACATTTGGCGTACCCCTTACTTAGCAGCTTTTTTACGAGGCGCTGGTGCTTGTGGCTTCAGCTCTTCTTGGCGACCACCAATTACTTCGCCTTTGAAGATCCAAACCTTCACACCGATCACACCGTAGGTGGTGTGAGCTTCGTAGGTGGCATAGTCGATATCGGCACGCAGGGTGTGCAGTGGCACACGACCTTCGCGATACCATTCAGTACGTGCGATTTCAGCACCGCCGAGACGACCGCTCACTTGGATTTTGATGCCTTTGGCACCAATGCGCATGGCGTTCTGTACGGCGCGCTTCATAGCGCGACGGAACATTACACGACGCTCCAGCTGCTGAGCTACGCTCTGGGCAACCAGCATACCGTCGAGTTCCGGCTTGCGGATCTCTTCGATATTGATGTGCACAGGCACACCCATTTGCTTGGTCAGGTCCTGACGCAGTTTTTCAACATCTTCACCTTTCTTGCCGATCACGATGCCGGGACGAGCGGTGTGGATGGTGATGCGTGCAGTTTGAGCCGGACGATGAATATCGATACGGCTTACGGACGCGCTTTTTAGTTTGTCTTGGAGATACTCACGCACATTCAGATCTGCGAGCAAATAGTCCGCATAAGTCCGACCGTCTGCGTACCAGACGGAGGTGTGCTCCTTGACGATTCCCAGGCGAATGCCAATGGGATGTACTTTCTGACCCATCTCTTCGACTCCGTTACTTGTCAGCAACCTTGACAGTGATATGGCAAGACCGCTTGACGATGCGATCAGCACGGCCTTTGGCACGTGGCATGATGCGCTTCAGCGAACGCCCTTCGTTGACGAAAACGGTGGAGACCTTCAGGTCATCAACGTCTGCGCCTTCGTTATGCTCGGCGTTGGCTACGGCCGACTCCAGCACTTTCTTCATGATCTCGGCGGCTTTCTTACTGCTGAAAGCCAGCAGGTTGAGCGCATCGCCCACCTTCTTCCCGCGGATCTGGTCGGCGACCAAGCGGGCTTTCTGGGCGGAGATTCGAGCGCCCGACAACTTAGCGGCTACTTCCATCGTTCCTTACCCCTTAACGCTTGGCTTTCTTGTCAGCCACGTGCCCGCGATATGTACGGGTACCGGCGAACTCGCCCAGTTTGTGGCCGACCATGTCTTCGTTCACGAGAACTGGAACATGCTGACGACCGTTATGCACAGCAATGGTCAGACCGACCATTTGTGGCAGGATCATGGAACGGCGCGACCAGGTCTTAACTGGTTTGCGATCGTTCTTTTCCGCCGCCACTTCGATCTTCTTCAGTAGGTGAAGATCAATAAAAGGACCTTTTTTCAGAGAACGTGGCACTGTCGTATCCCTCTATTTACTTGCGACGACGGACGATCATTTTGTCGGTACGCTTATTACCACGAGTCTTCGCGCCCTTAGTCGGGAAGCCCCATGGCGATACCGGATGACGACCACCGGAGGTACGACCTTCACCACCACCATGTGGGTGGTCAACCGGGTTCATGGCAACACCACGAACGGTTGGGCGAACGCCACGCCAGCGTTTGGCACCAGCTTTACCCAGCGAACGCAGGCTGTGCTCGGAGTTCGAGACTTCGCCCAGGGTCGCGCGGCACTCAGCCAGCACTTTACGCATTTCACCAGAGCGCAGACGCAGGGTCACATAGACACCCTCGCGAGCGACCAGCTGAGCCGAAGCACCAGCGGAACGAGCGATTTGCGCGCCTTTACCCGGCTTCAGCTCGATGCCGTGTACGGTGCTACCAACTGGAATGTTACGCAGCTGCAGAGCGTTGCCCGGCTTGATCGGTGCCAGAGCACCTGCGATCAGCTGGTCGCCAGCGCTCACGCCTTTAGGGGCGATGATGTAGCGACGCTCGCCATCTGCATAGCACAGCAGGGCGATGTGAGCAGTACGGTTTGGATCGTATTCGATACGCTCGACGGTGGCAGCGATGCCATCCTTATCGTTGCGACGGAAGTCGACCAGACGGTAATGCTGCTTATGACCACCACCAACGTGACGAGTAGTGATACGGCCATTGTTGTTACGACCACCAGACTTCGATTTTTTCTCGATCAGCGGTGCGTGAGGAGCGCCTTTATGCAGCTCCTGGTTGACCACCTTGACCACAAAACGGCGGCCAGGGGAAGTCGGTTTGCATTTAACGATTGCCATGATGCGCCCCTTCCTTACTCAGCACTGCTGCTGAAATCGAGATCTTGGCCTGGCTGAAGGGAGATAACTGCCTTCTTCCAGTCATTACGCTTGCCCAGACCGCGAGCGGTACGCTTGCTCTTACCCAGAACATTCAGGGTAGTAACGCGTTCCACTTTCACGCTGAACAGGCTTTCGACGGCCTTCTTGATTTCCAGCTTGGTTGCATCGGTAGCAACCTTGAAAACGAACTGGCCTTTCTTGTCTGCCAGAACCGTAGCCTTCTCGGAAACGTGCGGGCCAAGCAGAACTTTAAATACGCGTTCCTGGTTCATCCCAGCAGCTCCTCGAATTTCTTCACGGCCGACACAGTGATCAACACTTTGTCGTATGCGATCAGACTAACTGGATCGGAACCTTGCACATCACGAACATCAACGTGCGGCAGGTTGCGAGCAGCCAGGTACAGGTTCTGATCAACAGCGTCAGACACGATCAGAACGTCGGTCAGACTCATGCCGTTCAGTTTGCCCAGCAGATCTTTGGTTTTTGGAGTTTCAACAGCGAAATCCTGAACCACGACCAGACGATCAGTACGCACCAGCTCAGCAAGGATGGAACGCATTGCTGCGCGATACATCTTCTTGTTCAGCTTCTGGGAGTGATCCTGTGGACGAGCTGCGAAAGTGGTACCGCCGCCACGCCAGATTGGGCTACGGATAGTACCGGCACGAGCACGGCCAGTACCTTTCTGACGCCATGGGCGCTTGCCGCCACCGGAAACGTCGGAACGGGTCTTTTGCTGCTTGCTACCCTGACGGCCGCCGGCCATGTAGGCCACGACTGCTTGGTGAACCAGCGTCTCGTTGAATTCGCCGCCAAATGTCAGTTCGGAAACTTCGATCGCTTGAGCGTCATTTACATTTAATTGCATGTCAGCTTCCCCTTAACCGCGAGCCTTGGCAGCCGGACGCACAACCAGATTGCCGCCAGTAGCGCCAGGAACGGCACCCTTGACCAACAACAGATTGCGTTCAGCGTCGACGCGCACTACTTCCAGGGACTGTACGGTCACGCGCTCAGCGCCCATATGACCGGACATTTTCTTGCCCTTGAATACACGACCAGGAGTCTGGCACTGGCCAATAGAACCCGGGACGCGGTGGGAAACGGAGTTACCGTGGGTGTTATCTTGACCGCGGAAATTCCAACGCTTGATGGTACCGGCGAAGCCTTTACCTTTCGACTGACCGGTAACATCTACCAGTTGGCCAGCAGCGAAGATTTCTGCATTGATCAGATCGCCAGCTTGGTACTCGCCTTCTTCAAGACGGAATTCCCAAACGCCACGACCGGCAGCAACGTTCGCTTTAGCGAAGTGACCTGCTTGAGCAGCAGTCACGCGCGAAGCACGACGCTCACCTACAGTGACTTGCACTGCACGATAGCCATCGGTTTCTTCAGTTTTGAACTGGGTGACGCGATTCGGCTCGATCTCAATGACCGTGACCGGAATGGAGACACCTTCTTCGGTGAAAATACGGGTCATACCGCATTTACGACCGACTACACCAATAGTCATGTTGTAAACCTCATGAGTGTACGGGGCTTTCACCCGCTATGGCCGCCCATTTCAGAGCGTTACACGACTAAGACCGAGTCTTAGCCGAGGCTGATCTGCACTTCCACACCTGCCGCAAGATCAAGCTTCATAAGAGCATCAACGGTTTTATCCGTTGGCTGGACGATGTCCAGTACACGCTTATGAGTACGGATCTCGTACTGGTCGCGCGCGTCTTTGTTGACGTGCGGAGAAACCAGAACGGTGAACCGCTCTTTACGAGTAGGCAGTGGAATTGGACCACGCACTTGAGCACCAGTACGTTTCGCGGTTTCCACGATTTCCTGGGTGGATTGGTCGATCAGGCGATGGTCAAAAGCCTTCAACCTGATACGGATTTGCTGATTTTGCATTGGATTTCAGACTCCAGGCTGCTATTCCCACCGGGCGCAATACGCCCGTTAAAAGGAGGCGCAATTCTATAGACGGCCCCACAGAGTGTCAACCCAATAAAAAAGCCCCCGCAAGCGGGGGCTTCTTTATGAGTCGTCGATTACTCGATGACTTTGGCTACGACGCCAGCGCCGACGGTACGACCGCCTTCACGGATAGCGAAACGCAGACCATCTTCCATCGCGATGGTTTTGATCAGAGTGACAGTCATCTGGATGTTGTCACCTGGCATTACCATTTCAACGCCTTCTGGCAGTTCGCAGTTACCGGTCACGTCAGTAGTACGGAAGTAGAACTGTGGACGGTAGCCTTTGAAGAACGGAGTATGACGGCCGCCTTCTTCTTTGCTCAGAACGTAAACTTCAGCGGTGAACTTGGTGTGCGGCTTAACGGTGCCTGGCTTAACCAGAACCTGGCCACGCTCAACGTCGTCACGCTTGGTGCCACGCAGCAGAACGCCGCAGTTCTCACCAGCACGACCTTCGTCCAGCAGCTTACGGAACATCTCAACGCCGGTGCAGGTAGTTTTCTGAGTATCGCGCAGACCAACGATCTCAACTTCTTCCTGGATGCGAACGATACCACGCTCAACACGGCCAGTTACCACGGTGCCACGACCGGAGATCGAGAACACGTCTTCGATTGGCATCAGGAACGGCTTGTCGATAGCACGCTCTGGCTCTGGGATGTAGGTGTCCAGAGTTTCTACCAGACGCTTAACAGCGGTGGTACCCATTTCGTTGTCGTCTTGGCCGTTCAGAGCCATCAGAGCCGAACCGATGATGATCGGAGTGTCGTCACCTGGGAAGTCGTAAGTGCTCAGCAGGTCGCGCACTTCCATCTCAACCAGTTCCAGCAGCTCAGCGTCGTCAACCATGTCAGCCTTGTTCAGGAAGACAACGATGTACGGAACGCCTACCTGACGGGACAGCAGGATGTGCTCACGAGTTTGTGGCATCGGACCATCGGCAGCCGAGCAAACCAGGATCGCGCCGTCCATCTGGGCAGCACCAGTGATCATGTTTTTTACGTAGTCGGCGTGACCTGGGCAGTCAACGTGCGCGTAGTGACGAATGTTCGAATCGTACTCTACGTGTGCAGTGTTGATGGTGATACCACGAGCCTTTTCTTCTGGGGCGCTGTCGATCTTGTCGAAGTCAACACGAGCCGAACCGAAAACTTCGGAGCAAACGCGAGTCAGAGCAGCGGTCAGAGTGGTTTTACCGTGGTCAACGTGACCGATGGTGCCAACGTTGACGTGCGGTTTGTTACGTTCAAATTTTTCTTTAGCCACGACAATTAACTCCTAGCCTAAAGGGGAGGCTGAATCAGCCTTGTTTTTTAACGAGAGCTTCGACGATGTTCGACGGAGCTTCGGCGTATTTGGAGAATTCCATGGAGTAGCTCGCGCGACCCTGAGACATGGAACGAACGTCGGTTGCATAACCGAACATCTCACCCAGTGGCACTTCGGCACGAATCACCTTGCCGGACACCGAGTCATCCATACCCTGGATCAGACCACGACGACGGTTCAGGTCACCCATCACGTCACCCATGTAGTCCTCTGGGGTTACTACTTCAACCTTCATGATCGGCTCAAGCACAACACCGCCACCCTTCTGGGCCAGCTGCTTGGTCGCCATGGAGGCCGCTACCTTGAACGCCATCTCGTTGGAGTCGACGTCGTGGTAGGAACCATCAAACACGGTAGCCTTCAGGCCGATCAGCGGATAACCGGCAACGACGCCGTTCTTCATCTGCTCTTCGATACCCTTCTGGATAGCCGGGATGTATTCCTTAGGAACCACACCACCAACAACTTCGTTGGTGAAGACCAGACCTTCGGTAATGTTGCCGTTCGCATCGACGTCTGGCTCCGAGAAACGGATCCAGCAGTGACCGAACTGGCCGCGACCGCCGGACTGACGAACGAACTTGCCTTCGATCTCAACGTTGCTCTTGCTGATCTTCTCGCGGTACGAAACCTGCGGCTTGCCGATGTTGGCCTCGACGTTGAACTCGCGCTTCATGCGGTCAACGAGGATGTCCAGGTGCAGCTCACCCATACCCGAGATGATGGTTTGACCAGTCTCTTCGTCAGTCTTGACGCGGAACGACGGGTCTTCCTGAGCCAGCTTGCCCAGTGCAATACCCATCTTCTCCTGGTCCTGCTTGGTTTTCGGCTCTACGGCTACCGAAATCACAGGCTCAGGGAAGTCCATACGCTCAAGGATGATCTGCTTATCGAGATCGCACAGAGTGTCACCGGTGGTGACGTCCTTCATGCCGATCAGAGCAGCGATATCGCCTGCACGTACTTCCTTGATCTCTTCGCGCTGGTTGGCGTGCATCTGCACCATACGACCAACGCGCTCTTTCTTGCCCTTGACCGAGTTGATCACGGAGTCGCCCGAGCTCAGGAAGCCCGAGTAAACGCGCACGAAAGTCAGAGTACCAACGAACGGGTCAGTGGCAATCTTGAACGCCAGAGCAGAGAACGGTTCAGCATCGTCTGCGTGACGCTCGTCGTAATCCGCGTCAACCAGCTCGTCCTTCGGCTTCTCAATGAGGTCCGGATGGATACCTTTGATCGCAGGGATCTCGGTAGGAGCAGGCAGGAAGTCGATGACAGCGTCGAGAACCAGGGGAACACCCTTGTTCTTGAACGAAGAACCGCAGACAGCAGGAACGATCTCGCTGGCCAGGGTACGAGCACGCAGACCGGCCTTGATTTCTTCGGCGGTCAGGTCACCTTCTTCAAGGTACTTGTTCATCAGCTCTTCGTTGGCTTCGGCAGCAGCTTCAACCATGTTGGAGCGCCACTCGTTGGCCAGGTCCAGCATATCGGCAGGAATTTCTTCCTCGCGATAGGTAGTACCCTTGTCGTCGTCGTTCCAGTAGATCGCCTTCATCTTGATCAGGTCGACCTGACCCTGGAAGTTATCTTCCGAGCCAATAGCCAACTGAACCGGAACCGGGGTGTGACCCAGGCGGTTCTTGATCTGGCCAACTACACGCAGGAAGTTGGCACCGGCGCGGTCCATCTTGTTCACGTAAACAACACGTGGAACACCGTACTTGTTGGCTTGACGCCATACGGTTTCAGACTGAGGCTCAACACCGGAAGTACCACAGAACACAACGACCGCGCCGTCGAGTACGCGCAGAGAGCGCTCTACTTCAATGGTGAAGTCTACGTGACCAGGGGTATCGATAACGTTTACACGATAGTTATCGTATTGGCCGCGCGACCCTTTCCAGAAGGTAGTAACAGCAGCGGAGGTAATGGTAATACCACGCTCCTGCTCCTGCACCATCCAGTCTGTAGTAGCCGCGCCGTCATGCACCTCACCCATCTTGTGGCTGAGACCTGTGTAAAACAGGATCCGCTCGGTAGTGGTAGTCTTGCCCGCGTCAACGTGGGCACAGATACCGATGTTACGGTAGCGGTTGATTGCTGTAGTACGAGCCATAAAGCCCTCGCAAATTGAATGATGCCGATATTAGAAGCGGTAGTGCGAGAAAGCCTTGTTGGCTTCAGCCATACGGTGAACGTCTTCACGCTTCTTAACTGCAGCACCTTTGCCTTCGGCAGCGTCCAGCAGTTCGCCAGCCAAACGCAGAGCCATAGACTTCTCGCCGCGCTTGCGCGCGAAGTCTACCAACCAGCGCATTGCCAGAGCGTTACGACGGGACGGACGAACTTCGACCGGAACCTGGTAAGTAGCACCGCCTACACGGCGCGACTTCACTTCGACCAGCGGAGCGATGGCGTCGAGAGCTTTCTCGAAGATTTCCAGGGGATCGCTGTTCTTGCGTTCTTTAACTTTTTCCAGCGCGCCATAAACGATACGCTCGGCAACGGCTTTCTTGCCGCTTTCCATTACGTGGTTCATGAACTTGGCGAGGATCTGGCTTCCGTATTTCGGATCGTCCAGAATCTCACGCTTGGCTGCTACGCGACGTCTTGGCATTGATAAGCCCTCAAACGGTCTTCAGGTTAGCTCGGGACAGCTACCAACAAAGGAGACGTGCCCGACCTTACTCTTATCGACTCAATATAAATAAAATCTGCAAAACGACCGATTACTTCGGACGTTTGGTACCGTACTTCGAACGACCCTGGTTACGACCTTTAACGCCGGAGGTATCCAGAGAGCCGCGAACGGTGTGGTAACGAACACCTGGCAAGTCTTTTACACGGCCGCCGCGAATCAGTACGACGCTGTGCTCTTGCAGGTTGTGGCCTTCACCACCGATGTACGAGGAAACCTCGAAACCGTTGGTCAGACGCACACGGCATACTTTACGCAGTGCCGAGTTAGGTTTTTTCGGCGTAGTGGTGTACACGCGAGTGCACACGCCACGACGCTGCGGGCAGTTCTGCAGCGCAGGCACGTCGGATTTCTCGACGATACGCTTACGCGGCTGACGTACCAGCTGGTTGATAGTTGCCATCTACTAGCTCCACTGTTGTCTTTCGACATAAACAAAATGGCGAAGCATACACTCCACCAATTTTAGGGGTACAAGAGTCTAAAGAGGATCTTACCCCCAGTCAAGACAAGGCCCCGAACTCCCCGATCAGTGAACCTCAACAAGAATGTCGAGGTTCTCAGTCGGAGAAATCGGGGCCTAGTCTCAATCTATTACTGGCATCAGCTACCGCTGGAGTTCAGCGCTTCTGTCAGTGCTGCTTCGACTTCACTTGCACTTACGCGCAGAGGTTTGTCGGCATCACGACGACGCTTACGCTCGCTGTGGTAAGCCAAACCAGTACCGGCCGGAATCAAGCGACCCACGACCACGTTTTCTTTCAAGCCGCGCAGATAGTCACGCTTGCCAGTTACCGCTGCTTCAGTCAGTACACGCGTGGTCTCTTGGAAAGAGGCCGCCGAGATGAACGACTCGGTAGACAAGGACGCCTTGGTAATACCCAGCAACACGCGGGTGAACTTGGCGATGAACTTGTCTTCGGTGCTCAGGCGCTCGTTTTCTACCAGTACCTGAGTCAGCTCCATCTGGTCGCCCTTGATGAAGCTGGAATCGCCAGATTCAGCGATCTCAACTTTACGCAACATCTGACGCAGAATCGTCTCGATGTGCTTATCGTTGATCTTCACGCCTTGCAGACGGTAAACGTCCTGGATCTCGTTAACGATGTACTTGGCCAGCGCACTGACACCCAACAGACGCAGGATATCGTGCGGATCGCTTGGACCGTCGGAGATAACTTCGCCGCGGTTCACTTGTTCGCCTTCGAAGACGTTCAGGTGGCGCCACTTTGGAATCAGCTCTTCATACGGATCGCTACCGTCGTTCGGGGTAATGACCAAGCGGCGCTTGCCCTTGGTTTCTTTACCGAACGCGATGGTACCGCTGACTTCTGCCAGGATCGACGCCTCTTTCGGACGACGAGCCTCGAACAAGTCGGCAACACGCGGCAGACCACCGGTGATGTCACGGGTCTTCGAGGTTTCTTGCGGGATACGAGCGATAACATCACCGATCGCAATCTGCGCACCGTCGGCAACACCAACCAGGGCGTTGGCCGGCAGGAAGTACTGGGCCGGTACGTCGGTACCTGGCAGCAGCAGATCCTTGCCATCCATGCCAACCATCTTCACAGCAGGACGAATGTCCTTACCGGCAGCTGGGCGGTCTTTGACATCGAGCACTTCGATGTTGGTCATACCGGTCAATTCGTCGGTCTGACGCTTGATCGTGATGCCTTCTTCCATGCCCACGTAGGTCACGGTACCTTTCATTTCGGTAACGATTGGGTGGGTGTGCGGGTCCCACTTGGCCACGATGGCACCAGCGTCGACCTTGTCACCTTCCTTCACCGAAATCACGGCGCCGTAAGGCAGCTTGTAGCGCTCACGCTCGCGACCGAAGTCGTCGGCGATCGCCAGTTCACCGGAACGGGATACCGCAACCAGGTGACCGTCGACACGCTCTACGTGCTTCAGGTTATGCAGGCGCACAGTACCGCCGTTCTTCACCTGGACGCTGTCGGCCGCCGAGGTCCGGCTTGCCGCACCACCGATGTGGAACGTACGCATGGTCAGCTGGGTACCCGGCTCACCGATGGACTGGGCAGCAATAACGCCGACCGCCTCACCGATGTTCACCAGGTGACCACGGGCCAGGTCGCGACCGTAGCACTTGGCGCAGATACCGTAACGGGTTTCGCAGCTGATCGGCGAACGTACAACCACTTCGTCGATGCTGTTGAGTTCGATGAACTCGACCCACTTCTCGTCTACCAGGGTGCCGGCAGGAACGATGACGTCCTCGGTACCTGGCTTGAATACGTCACGGGCGATAACACGACCCAATACGCGCTCACCCAGAGGCTCTACTACGTCACCGCCTTCAATGTGCGGAGTCATCAGCAGACCGTGTTCGGTGCCGCAATCGATCTCGGTTACAACCAGGTCTTGCGCTACGTCTACCAGACGACGAGTCAGGTAACCGGAGTTCGCAGTTTTCAACGCGGTATCCGCCAGACCTTTACGAGCACCGTGAGTCGAGATGAAGTACTGGAGTACGCTCAAACCTTCACGGAAGTTCGCAGTAATCGGCGTTTCGATGATGGAGCCGTCTGGCTTGGCCATCAAACCACGCATACCGGCCAGCTGACGGATCTGTGCTGCGGAACCCCGCGCACCCGAGTCGGCCATCATGTACATCGAGTTGAAGGACTCTTGGTCGACTTCGTCGCCATTGCGGTCGATGACCTTCTCTTTCGAGAGGTTGGCCATCATCGCCTTGGATACTTCGTCGTTGGCCTTCGACCAAAGGTCGATCACTTTGTTGTACTTCTCGCCCTGGGTTACCAGGCCGGAGGCGTACTGGCTCTCGATCTCTTTCACTTCGTCGGTGGCAGCACCGATGATGCGGGCTTTTTCATCCGGGATAACGAAGTCGTTAACACCGATGGAAACGCCGGAAATGGTCGAATAAGCAAAACCGGTGTACATCAACTGGTCAGCGAAGATAACGGTCTCTTTCAGACCAACCACGCGGTAGCACTGGTTGATCAGCTTGGAGATCGCCTTCTTCTTCATCGGCAGGTTGACGACGTCGAACGACAGGCCCTTCGGCACAACCTGGAACAGCAGCGCACGGCCGACAGTGGTGTCGACGATACGGGTGGCGCTCACGCTGCCGCCATCACGATCGTTGACGGTTTCGCTGATACGAACCTTGATCTTGGCGTGCAGAGCAGCTTCGCCGGCGCGGAATACGCGGTCGACTTCCTGCAGGTCCGCGAACACACGACCTTCGCCCTTGGCGTTGATCGCTTCACGAGTCATGTAGTACAGACCCAGTACAACGTCCTGCGACGGAACGATGATTGGCTCACCGTTGGCTGGCGACAGGATGTTGTTGGTCGACATCATCAACGCACGCGCTTCCAGCTGGGCTTCCAGCGTCAGCGGTACGTGCACGGCCATTTGGTCGCCGTCGAAGTCGGCGTTGTACGCAGCACAGACCAGAGGGTGCAGCTGGATAGCCTTACCTTCGATCAGTACCGGTTCAAACGCCTGGATGCCCAGACGGTGAAGGGTCGGTGCACGGTTGAGCAGCACGGGGTGTTCGCGAATCACTTCAGCAAGAACGTCCCAAACTTCCGGCAGCTCGCGCTCGACCATCTTCTTGGCGGCTTTGATGGTGGTGGCCAGGCCACGCATTTCCAACTTACCGAAGATGAACGGCTTGAACAGCTCGAGAGCCATCTTCTTCGGCAGACCGCACTGGTGCAGACGCAGGGTCGGGCCTACGGTAATTACCGAACGACCAGAGTAGTCAACACGCTTACCGAGCAAGTTCTGACGGAAACGACCTTGCTTACCCTTGATCATGTCAGCCAGGGATTTCAGAGGACGCTTGTTCGAACCGGTGATAGCACGGCCACGACGGCCGTTGTCGAGCAAGGCGTCGACAGCTTCCTGCAACATACGCTTTTCGTTGCGCACGATGATGTCCGGAGCGGACAGGTCCAGCAGGCGCTTCAAACGGTTGTTACGGTTGATCACTCGACGATACAGATCGTTGAGGTCGGAAGTCGCGAAACGACCGCCATCCAGCGGAACCAGTGGACGCAGATCTGGCGGCAGAACCGGCAGAACGGTCAGCACCATCCACTCTGGCAAGTTGCCGGAACCCTGGAAGGCTTCCATCAACTTCAGGCGCTTGGACAGCTTCTTGATCTTGGTTTCCGAGTTGGTTTGCGGAATCTCTTCACGCAGACGGCCAATCTCGTGCTCCAGGTCGATAGCGTGCAGCAGCTCGCGGACAGCCTCGGCCCCCATACGGGCGTCGAAATCATCACCGAACTCTTCCAGCGCTTCGAAGTACTGCTCGTCGTTCAGCAGCTGGCCCTTTTCCAGGGTGGTCATGCCTGGATCGATAACGACATAGCTCTCGAAGTAGAGAACGCGTTCGATATCACGCAGGGTCATGTCCATCAGCAGGCCGATGCGGGACGGCAGCGATTTCAGGAACCAGATGTGGGCAACCGGCGAAGCCAGTTCGATGTGCGCCATGCGCTCACGACGAACCTTGGCCAGTGCGACTTCAACGCCGCACTTCTCGCAGATCACGCCGCGATGCTTCAAGCGCTTGTACTTACCACACAGGCACTCGTAATCCTTTACTGGGCCAAAGATCTTGGCGCAGAACAGGCCGTCACGCTCAGGCTTGAACGTACGGTAGTTGATGGTTTCCGGCTTTTTAACTTCACCGAACGACCACGAACGGATCATCTCAGGCGAGGCCAATCCGATACGGATGGCGTCGAACTCTTCGACTTGACCCTGGTTTTTCAGCAAATTCAGTAGGTCTTTCAAGGCCTTTCCTCCTGGCGGAGCAGGAAGCGGGCAATACCTGCCCCGCTCCCCTTCGCGTCACGTGTTATTCGGTTTCCAGATCGATATCGATGCCGAGGGAACGAATTTCCTTGATCAACACGTTGAAGGACTCGGGCATGCCCGGCTCCATACGGTGATCGCCATCCACGATGTTCTTGTACATCTTGGTACGGCCGTTCACGTCGTCCGACTTCACTGTGAGCATTTCTTGCAGAGTGTATGCAGCACCGTATGCTTCCAGTGCCCAGACCTCCATCTCCCCGAAACGCTGACCACCGAACTGCGCCTTACCACCCAGCGGCTGCTGGGTAACCAGGCTGTACGAACCGGTAGAACGGGCGTGCATCTTGTCGTCTACCAAGTGGTTCAGTTTCAGCATGTACATGTAGCCAACGGTAACTGGACGCTCGAACTTGTTGCCGGTACGACCGTCGGTCAGCTGCATCTGGCCGCTTTCTGGCAGGTCCGCCAGTTTGAGCATGGCCTTGATTTCGCTTTCCTTGGCACCGTCGAACACCGGAGTGGCCATTGGCACACCGCCGCGCAGGTTGTTCGCCAGGTCCAGGATCTCCTGGTCGGAGAAGCTGTCCAGATCTTCGTTACGACCGCCGATCTGGTTGTAGATCTCGTCCAGGAAGGTACGCAGTTCAGCAACCTTGCGCTGCTCTTCGACCATACGGTTGATCTTCTCGCCCAGACCTTTGGCCGCCAGGCCCAGGTGAGTTTCGAGAATCTGGCCAACGTTCATACGCGAAGGTACGCCCAGCGGGTTGAGGACCACATCGACCGGGGTGCCATTGGCATCGTGCGGCATGTCTTCAACCGGCATGATCACGGAGACCACACCCTTGTTACCGTGACGACCGGCCATCTTGTCGCCCGGCTGGATGCGGCGACGGATTGCCAGGTAGACCTTGACGATTTTCAGCACGCCTGGAGCCAGGTCATCGCCCTGCTGCAGCTTGCGCTTCTTGTCTTCGAACTTGTCGTCCAGCAGGCGACGGCGATCAACGATATAGGCCTGGGCCTTCTCGAGCTGCTCGTTCAGAGCATCTTCAGCCATGCGCAGCTTGAACCACTGCCCATGCTCAAGACCATCGAGCACTTCGTCGGTGATTTCCTGACCTTTCTTCAGGCCGGCACCGCCTTCCACCTTATGACCGACCAGAGCGGAACGCAGACGTTCGAAGGTTGCACCTTCAACGATACGGAACTCTTCGTTCAGATCCTTGCGGATCTCGTCCAACTGGCTCTTCTCGATCGACAGGGCACGCGAATCACGCTCCACGCCGTCACGGGTGAATACCTGTACGTCGATGACAGTACCTTTGGTGCCGGTTGGCACGCGCAGGGAGGTGTCCTTAACGTCGCTGGCCTTCTCACCGAAGATCGCACGCAGCAGCTTTTCTTCCGGAGTCAGCTGGGTTTCGCCTTTTGGCGTGACCTTGCCGACCAGGATGTCGCCAGCACCAACTTCAGCACCTACGTAAACGATACCGGCTTCGTCCAGCTTGTTCAGTGCAGCTTCACCCACGTTCGGGATGTCCGCAGTGATTTCCTCTGGGCCAAGCTTGGTGTCACGCGCCACACAGGTCAGTTCCTGGATGTGGATGGTGGTGAAGCGGTCTTCCTGAACCACACGCTCGGAGAGGCAGATGGAGTCTTCGAAGTTGAAGCCGTTCCACGCCATGAACGCGATGCGCATGTTCTGACCCAGTGCCAGTTCACCCATGTCGGTGGACGGGCCGTCGGCCATGATGTCGCCACGCTGGACCTTGTCACCCTTGCTCACCAGCGGACGCTGGTTGATACAGGTGTTCTGGTTCGAGCGGGTGTATTTGGTCAGGTTGTAGATGTCGACACCAGCTTCGCCGGTTTCAACTTCATCATCAGCAACCCGAACAACGATACGGCTGGCATCGACGGAGTCGATCACACCACCACGGCGAGCCACGACGCACACGCCGGAGTCACGAGCAACGTTGCGCTCCATGCCGGTACCCACCAGCGGCTTATCGGCACGCAGAGTTGGTACAGCCTGACGCTGCATGTTGGAACCCATCAACGCGCGGTTGGCGTCGTCGTGCTCGAGGAACGGAATCAGCGACGCTGCAACCGACACTACCTGCTTCGGCGAAACGTCCATCAAGGTGACGTCTTCCGGCGCCTTGACGGTGAATTCGTTCAGATGACGTACAGCTACCAGCTCGTCGATCAGCTGACCCTTGTCGTTCATGGTCGCCGAAGCCTGGGCGATCACGTGGTCAGCTTCTTCGATGGCGGACAGGAACACGATCTCATCGGTTACCAGGCCTTCTTTCACCACACGATACGGGCTCTCCAGGAAACCGTACTGGTTGGTGCGAGCGTAGGCAGCCAAGGAGTTGATCAGACCAATGTTCGGACCTTCAGGCGTTTCAATCGGGCATACACGGCCGTAGTGAGTCGGGTGTACGTCACGAACTTCGAAGCCTGCGCGCTCACGAGTCAGACCACCTGGGCCCAGTGCAGACACACGGCGCTTGTGGGTAATCTCGGACAGCGGGTTGTTCTGGTCCATGAACTGGGACAGCTGGCTGGAGCCAAAGAACTCCTTCACTGCCGCAGCCACGGGCTTGGCGTTGATCAGGTCCTGCGGCATCAAGCCTTCGCTTTCAGCCATCGACAGACGTTCCTTGACCGCGCGCTCTACACGCACCAGGCCCACACGGAACTGGTTCTCGGCCATCTCGCCTACGCAACGTACGCGACGGTTACCCAGGTGGTCGATGTCATCGACGATGCCCTTACCGTTACGGATGTCGACCAGGGTCTTCAGAACAGCAACGATGTCTTCTTTGCACAGCACGCCCGAACCTTCGATCTCGGTACGACCGATACGACGGTTGAACTTCATCCGGCCAACGGCGGACAAGTCATAGCGCTCTGGGCTGAAGAACAAGTTGTTGAACAGGGTCTCGGCAGCATCCTTGGTTGGCGGCTCGCCAGGACGCATCATGCGATAGATCTCGACCAGAGCTTCCAGTTGGTTGCTAGTGGAGTCGATCTTCAGCGTGTCGGAAACGAATGGACCACAGTCAATGTCGTTGGTGTACAGAGTTTCAATGCGAACAACCTGGGCCTTGGCGATTTTTGCCAGCAGCTCGGTGTTCAACTCGGTGTTGCACTCTGCCAGGATTTCACCAGTCGCTGGATGCACGATAGCCTTGGCGGTAGTGCGACCCAGAACATAGTCCAGAGGCACATCCAGCTCTTTGATACCGGCTTTTTCCAGCTGATTGATATGACGAGCAGTAATACGACGTCCTTGCTCGACAATAACCTTGCCCTTGTCATCCTGGATATCCAGAACGGCAACTTCACCGCGCAGGCGCTGAGGCACCAGCTCCAGGCTCAGGCTCTCGCCCTTCACGTGGAATACGTTGGTGGTATAGAACGCGTCCAGTACTTCCTCGGTGGTGTAACCCAGGGCGCGCAGCAGAACCGACGCTGGAAGTTTGCGACGACGGTCGATACGGACGAATACACAGTCTTTCGGGTCGAACTCGAAGTCCAACCACGAACCGCGGTAAGGAATGATGCGCGCGGAGTACAGGAGCTTACCGGAGCTGTGCGTCTTGCCACGGTCGTGGTCGAAGAATACGCCAGGGGAACGGTGCAACTGGGAAACGATTACACGTTCGGTACCATTGATTACGAAGGTACCGTTCTCAGTCATCAGGGGAATTTCACCCATGTAGACTTCTTGCTCTTTGATGTCCTTGATCGCTTTATTCGACGACTCTTTGTCGAAAATGATCAGACGAACTTTTACCCGCAAAGGTACGGCGTAAGTCACGCCACGCAACACGCATTCTTTGACATCAAACGCCGGTTCGCCCAGGCGATAACCGACATACTCCAACGCAGCATTGCCGGAGTAGCTGATGATCGGGAAAACGGATTTGAAGGCCGCATGCAGGCCCACGTCGCGGAACTGATCTTTAGTCGCTCCCGCTTGCAAGAATTCACGATACGAATCCAGCTGGATGGCCAGGAGGTACGGCACATCCATGACGTCCGGCAACTTGCTAAAGTCCTTGCGGATACGTTTTTTCTCAGTGTATGAGTAAGCCATCAGCGTTCCCCAGCTTGGTCACCTGCTTATTCGGCTCCTCCCGACGGGAGCAGCCAGAAAATCGTGCAAACCCTTTGGTTTGCGCCACCACTCAGGGTGGATTACAGCACGTTAAAGACGCCGACTCGATCGGTCGCCAATAACGGAAAAAGGCCGGTGGCAAAAGCCACCAGCCATCAGCCGTTCGCTCAACGCTTGGGCTGGAGACACAAAGTCGATGCTTACTTGAGCTCGACTTTAGCGCCTGCTTCTTCCAGAGCGGCTTTGGCTTTGTCAGCGGCTTCTTTAGCAACGCCTTCCAGAACCATGCCAGGAGCGCCGTCAACTACTGCCTTGGCTTCTTTCAGGCCCAGACCGGTCAGTTCACGTACTGCCTTGATCACGTTCACTTTCTTATCGCCAGCGTCAGCCAGGATAACGTTGAACTCGGTTTGCTCTTCAGCAACAGCAGCAACAGCAGCTGGGCCAGCAGCGGCAACAGCAGCGGTAACGCCGAAGGTTTCTTCCATCGCTTTGATCAGCTCAACAACTTCCAGAACGGTTTTCTGGCCGATAGCTTCGATGATTTGCTCGTTAGTCAGAGACATGACTATGAATTCCTGTATTGGGGTGACAGCTTACGCAGCCATCAAATTAAACATATGATTTTGAAAGGGCTTGCGGTGCCTTAGGCAGCAGCAGCTTCTTTCTGGTCGCGAATAGCCGCCAGAGTACGAGCCAGCTTGCTGGTAGCGCCTTGAATCACGCTCATCAGCTTCGCAATAGCTTCGTCGCGAGTTGGCAGCGAAGCCAACACGTCGATCTCGTTTGCTGCGAGGTACTTGCCCTCGAACGCAGCTGCCTTGATCTCGAACTTGTCCTGACCCTTTGCGAATTCCTTGAAAATACGAGCAGCAGCGCCCGGATGTTCTTTGGAGAATGCAATCAGGGTAGGGCCGACGAACGCGTCGTTGAGCACGTCATATTGAGTGCCTTCAACTGCGCGCTTGAGCAGAGTGTTACGTACGACACGTACATAAACACCAGCTTCGCGGGCCTCTTTACGGAGTCCGGTCATAGCGCCTACTGTCACACCACGGGCATCAGCCACAACAGCGGACAGGGCAACTTTGGCAGCCTCGTTGACTTCAGCGACGATGGCCTTCTTGTCTTCGAGTTTAATTGCCACGGGTTTAACTCCTGCTTGTTACCGTTTCATCCAACCTAGGCTGGATGTCGTTTTGGTGTCTGATTCGGTAAGGAACCGGGAGCACCATCTGCGTAGGCTTGTGGTTTAAGACTTACGTCGCCTACGGTCTTGGATAGCCCCCGCCAGGCAGGGACCCCAATTTTTTCAACAGGCGCAATCGCTTGCGCCCGCTCATGCTTATACGTCCAGCGAACCCTGGTCGATAACCAGACCTGGGCCCATGGTGGTGCTCAGGGTAACGCGCTTGACGTAGATACCTTTCGAAGAAGCAGGCTTGATACGCTTCAGATCAGCGATCAGGGCTTCAACGTTTTCCTTCAGCTTGACGGCATCGAAGCCGACCTTGCCAACGGAGGTGTGGATAATGCCGTTCTTGTCGGTACGATAGCGAACCTGACCAGCCTTGGCGTTCTTAACTGCCGAGGCTACGTCTGGAGTCACGGTACCAACCTTCGGGTTAGGCATCAGGCCACGAGGACCCAGCACCTGACCCAGCTGACCTACAACGCGCATTGCATCCGGAGAAGCAATAACAACGTCATAGTTCAGATCGCCGCCTTTCATTTCGGCAGCCAGATCGTCCATGCCTACGCGGTCTGCACCGGCAGCCAGGGCAGCTTCAGCAGCTGGGCCTTGGGTAAACACGGCCACGCGAACGGTCTTGCCAGTGCCATGCGGCAGCACGGTAGCGCTACGAACGACCTGGTCAGATTTACGTGGGTCTACGCCAAGGTTTACAGCAACGTCTACGGACTCGCTGAACTTAACGGTCGACAGCTCGGTCAGGAGAGCAGCGGCTTCTACGAAGTTGTAGGCTTTGCCTGCTTCAATCTTGCCGGCGATAGCCTTTTGGCGCTTGGTCAGCTTAGCCATTACACACCCTCCACGTTAAGGCCCATGCTACGAGCAGAACCGGCGATAGTACGCACGGCTGCATCCATATCAGCTGCAGTCAGATCCGCGTTTTTGGTTTTCGCGATCTCTTCCAGCTGAGCACGGGTAACGGTGCCAACCTTAACGGTGTTCGGACGAGCGGAACCGCTAGTCAAACCAGCAGCCTTCTTCAGCAGAACCGAAGCAGGGGTGCTCTTGGTTTCAAAAGTGAAGCTACGGTCGCTGTAAACAGTGATGATCACAGGAGTCGGCAGACCTGGTTCAAGCCCCTGGGTACGGGCGTTGAAAGCCTTGCAGAATTCCATGATGTTCACACCGTGCTGACCCAGAGCTGGACCAACGGGCGGGCTTGGGTTGGCCTGGGCGGCCTTAACTTGCAGCTTGATGTAAGCAGTAATTTTCTTAGCCATGAGGCACTCCAATTACGGGTTCAGACGCCTAAAAAGGCTCCCCGGTTACTTGCGCGTTTATCCCAGTGACGACAAAACCCCACAGCCTAAGGCTGCGGGGTTGGGATCTTCGTCCAGTTATGCCTTCTCGACCTGACTGAACTCTAGCTCTACAGGCGTAGAGCGACCGAAAATAAGCACGGCCACTTGGATCCGGCTCTTTTCGTAGTTAACTTCTTCGACCGTACCGTTAAAGTCAGCAAATGGACCGTCAGTAACACGGACCACTTCACCCGGCTCAAACAGCGTCTTAGGCTTGGGCTTGTCACTACCATCAGCGACGCGACGCAGAATCGCTTCTGCCTCCTTATCAGTGATAGGTGCCGGCTTGTCAGCAGTACCACCAATGAAACCCATGACTCGAGGGGTATCCTTGACCAAGTGCCAAGTACCCTCATTCATATCCATCTGAACCAGCACATAGCCTGGAAAGAATTTACGCTCACTCTTGCGCTTCTGGCCGTTACGCATCTCAACCACTTCTTCAGTGGGGACCAGAATTTCGCCGAAGCCATCTTCCATGCCTGCCAGCTTCACACGCTCGATCAACGAGCGCATTACATGCTTCTCGTAACCCGAGTAAGCATGCACAACGTACCAACGCTTAGCCACGGGACACCCTTAGCCAACAATCAAGGAAACAAGCCAACCGAGCAGGGAATCTAGCCCCCACAGCAGCAATGCCATAACCAGGACCACAGCAACAACGATCAGCGTGGTTTGAGTGGTCTCTTGGCGAGTCGGCCATACGACTTTACGAATCTCAGTACGAGCTTCCTTCACCAGCCCGAAGAACGACTTGCCCTTTGCAGTCTGCAAGCCAACAAAGGCAGCAACAGCAGCAATAACAAGCAACGCCAACACGCGATACAGGATCGGCAAACCAGAGTAATACTGATTACCAACAACACCAACAACCACCAACGCGACCACAACGAGCCACTTCAGCAGATCGAAGCGAGAACCTTGAGCTTCAGCCTTAGGAGTCATCTATGAAGATCCTGTGAAAAGAAAGCCAGATACATTGAGAGAATCTGGCAGGTCAGGAGGGAATCGAACCCCCAACCTACGGTTTTGGAGACCGTCGCTCTGCCAATTGAGCTACTGACCTAAAACAAAATCAGGCCGACCATTATGCCGGCCCGATGGAGATATTGCAAGAACTTACTCGATGACTTTGGCTACGACGCCAGCGCCGACGGTACGACCGCCTTCACGGATAGCGAAACGCAGACCATCTTCCATCGCGATGGTTTTGATCAGAGTGACAGTCATCTGGATGTTGTCACCTGGCATTACCATTTCAACGCCTTCTGGCAGTTCGCAGTTACCGGTCACGTCAGTAGTACGGAAGTAGAACTGTGGACGGTAGCCTTTGAAGAACGGAGTATGACGGCCGCCTTCTTCTTTGCTCAGAACGTAAACTTCAGCGGTGAACTTGGTGTGCGGCTTAACGGTGCCTGGCTTAACCAGAACCTGGCCACGCTCAACGTCGTCACGCTTGGTGCCACGCAGCAGAACGCCGCAGTTCTCACCAGCACGACCTTCGTCCAGCAGCTTACGGAACATCTCAACGCCGGTGCAGGTAGTTTTCTGAGTATCGCGCAGACCAACGATCTCAACTTCTTCCTGGATGCGAACGATACCACGCTCAACACGGCCAGTTACCACGGTGCCACGACCGGAGATCGAGAACACGTCTTCGATTGGCATCAGGAACGGCTTGTCGATAGCACGCTCTGGCTCTGGGATGTAGGTGTCCAGAGTTTCTACCAGACGCTTAACAGCGGTGGTACCCATTTCGTTGTCGTCTTGGCCGTTCAGAGCCATCAGAGCCGAACCGATGATGATCGGAGTGTCGTCACCTGGGAAGTCGTAAGTGCTCAGCAGGTCGCGCACTTCCATCTCAACCAGTTCCAGCAGCTCAGCGTCGTCAACCATGTCAGCCTTGTTCAGGAAGACAACGATGTACGGAACGCCTACCTGACGGGACAGCAGGATGTGCTCACGAGTTTGTGGCATCGGACCATCGGCAGCCGAGCAAACCAGGATCGCGCCGTCCATCTGGGCAGCACCAGTGATCATGTTTTTTACGTAGTCGGCGTGACCTGGGCAGTCAACGTGCGCGTAGTGACGAATGTTCGAATCGTACTCTACGTGTGCAGTGTTGATGGTGATACCACGAGCCTTTTCTTCTGGGGCGCTGTCGATCTTGTCGAAGTCAACACGAGCCGAACCGAAAACTTCGGAGCAAACGCGAGTTAGAGCAGCGGTCAGAGTGGTTTTACCGTGGTCAACGTGACCGATGGTACCAACGTTGACGTGCGGCTTATTACGTTCGAACTTTTCCTTAGCCATCGAAATCACCCCTAGGAGAAGAATTAAGCAAGTCACCCAAGCCATTAAAACAAAGGCAGATATTTTCATATCTGCCTTGTTATATGGAGCTCTTGAGCGGATTTGAACCGCTGACCTCACCCTTACCAAGGGTGTGCTCTACCAACTGAGCTACAAGAGCGTAACACTTTGCAAAACCTGCAAACTTGGAGCGGGTAGCGGGAATCGAACCCGCATCATCAGCTTGGAAGGCTGAGGTTCTACCACTAAACTATACCCGCGGAGCCTGCAGCTCTCGCTAAATCTGGTGGAGGGGGAAGGATTCGAACCTTCGAAGTCGTAGACGTCAGATTTACAGTCTGATCCCTTTGGCCGCTCGGGAACCCCTCCTAAGCGAGGCAGCATTCTATACTAAGCTACCCTTCTGTCAAGCATTTTCTCAATTAAATCTTGAGGTTAGCTGCATGACGCTGCTCTTTCACTTTGACTTCAAGAAGTCTTCGCTTCGGAGCGGGCGCCATTCTATGCAACCTAATCACCAGTTGCAACCCCCTCACAGGGCATTATTTTATGTTTTAACTCATTGAATTCCTTAGCAAGGTTTTGAAGCTGAACATCATCCAGTAAATGCCTGCTTTCAGGAGATATGCGCAACCAAAAACCGGGGGCTGATCCCGCACCCAAAGATTGCAACCGCGTCTCGACCCCGCTTCCCTTTAGCCGCTGCTCAAGCTGCTGAGCGACCTCTCGACGCAGGAAGCCTCCTAAATAGATACAACTAGCCTCAGTCTCCTCACCAACGGCGGCGATATCACGCCTTGCCACGGACTCAACGGACTCGCTCAATAAACGAATATCCTGCTGGGAACCACGATAGAGCGACAAAGGCATCACCTCTTTCGCGCGAAGCGGCGCTTCTTGCTGATGCCAGACATAATAGAAACCATTGAGAACCAACAACAAAAGAAACAGCCAGCGCATATTCACCTCAGCACAGGGACAAGCCAGAGATAGCCAAACGAAGGCCAGGCCAGGAACAATCCGCATCCGCAGCAACATCATTCCAGCAGGCAGGCCAGCGCTTCCCTTCGGTTATGAGGGAAGGCATGCCCCGCTCCCGATGGATATTCATCACCCTTAATTGAATCGTGAAGCAATACTCCACGGCCTCAGTAACGATCGCGGGCTACTCAGCAGGGAGCCTATAGCTCACTGGCCAAGCAACTGCGCGTAATGCCGCCTGAAGCTCCTATCTAGACTGTTACCACCCCAGGGGGGGCTTTGACCGTCACAGCCGCGACATCGAGAAATAACCGGGCAAAAGCCGTCCACACAGTTTCAGCCACCACCTAAACAGCACCACAACTCACCTGAACGAAAGCATCCACAGCTGTCCTGGGCAGCCCCCTAGATCAACAGCCGCTCCCCTCACTCAGGATCATTGCGCAACCTCAGGCTGAGCTCGCCGCCGCTGTATACCTTTTCCTCACCATCGACGCTCAGGCGCAATGCCCCTCGATGATCAATGCCCAATACCACTCCATCAATATTGCTCGCACCCGCAATCAAGGAGACTGCACACCCCTGCCAAAGATGACTCTCCTCCCATTCTTTTTGGATAGCAGAGAATCCTTGCAGGCGATGACGCTCCAGATAGAAAGCCAGGCAGTCATTGAGACGCGCAATCAACTGGTTGCGATCAACTGACTTACCGGATTCCAGCCTTACAGAGGTCCATGCCTGGTCGACTTCTTCGGAAGTTTGCATGTTTACGTTGATCCCAATACCGAGAACCACATGACATACATCTGCAGGATCACCCACCAACTCCAACAGGATTCCTGCAATCTTCTTCTGAGCGACCAGAACGTCATTTGGCCATTTCAGCCCCGCTCCAGGAACGCCACTCTCCCTGAGAGCACGCATAACGGACAGACCTACCACCAGACTAAGCCCCTCCAACTGGCGCATGCCACCGTCTATGCGTAGGACTAGGCTGTAGTAGATATTCTCCGCGAAAGGACTGGTCCACTTGCGACCTCGCCGACCACGCCCTGATGTTTGGCGCTCCGCCAAAACAAGAAGCGGGATAGAGGATCCACGCTCAACGGAGCGCAAGGCTTCGGCATTAGTCGAATCAATCGAGTCGTGGACCTGGATAAGCCAGGTCTTCTCAGATGACTGTCGGGCAATCTCTGCAGCATCCAATAAGGCAATAGGGGCAGCCAATTGATATCCACGCCCCCGAACCTTGTGAATGACCAGCCCCAGGTCAGCTTCAAGAAGCTGTAGCTGCTTCCAAACGGCACTACGACTGATACCCAGGATCTCCCCGAGGGCTTGCCCCGAGTGAAATCGTCCATCTTTAAGAAGCTCTAACAACGCTGACATGCTGATTCCGCCTCACAATGAGGCAGGAATGATAGCCATGCCCAGAGTCATTGCATAGAAACCGGCATGTATGACTACAAAGGCAGCTCCTAGCAAAAAGCTCAATATTTTCGCCAGCGCAAAGACAAAACCCCAACTGCTTTCGCAATTGGGGTTTCGGAATTTAATCTTGACGATGACCTACTCTCACATGGGGAAACCCCACACTACCATCGGCGATGCATCGTTTCACTGCTGAGTTCGGGATGGGATCAGGTGGTTCCAATGCTCTATGGTCGTCAAGAAATTCTGTAGCTGAGCCGTTGTTTGGGCAACGTTCCAGCGAATGGGTATGTAATAGGTTTGTGTGCTGCAAACTTTCGGTTCGTGCGTCTTCACACACCGCAACTCGCTTCTTAAGCAAATTGCTTGGGTGTTATATGGTCAAGCCTCACGGGCAATTAGTATTGGTTAGCTCAACGCCTCACAGCGCTTACACACCCAACCTATCAACGTCGTAGTCTTCGACGGCCCTTTAGGGGATTCAAGATCCCAGTGAGATCTCATCTTGAGGCAAGTTTCCCGCTTAGATGCTTTCAGCGGTTATCTTTTCCGAACATAGCTACCCGGCAATGCCACTGGCGTGACAACCGGAACACCAGAGGTTCGTCCACTCCGGTCCTCTCGTACTAGGAGCAGCCCCTCTCAAATCTCAAACGTCCACGGCAGATAGGGACCGAACTGTCTCACGACGTTCTAAACCCAGCTCGCGTACCACTTTAAATGGCGAACAGCCATACCCTTGGGACCGGCTTCAGCCCCAGGATGTGATGAGCCGACATCGAGGTGCCAAACACCGCCGTCGATATGAACTCTTGGGCGGTATCAGCCTGTTATCCCCGGAGTACCTTTTATCCGTTGAGCGATGGCCCTTCCATACAGAACCACCGGATCACTAAGACCTACTTTCGTACCTGCTCGACGTGTTTGTCTCGCAGTCAAGCGCGCTTTTGCCTTTATACTCTGCGACCGATTTCCGACCGGTCTGAGCGCACCTTCGTACTCCTCCGTTACTCTTTAGGAGGAGACCGCCCCAGTCAAACTACCCACCATACACTGTCCTCGATCCGGATAACGGACCTGAGTTAGAACCTCAAAGTTGCCAGGGTGGTATTTCAAGGATGGCTCCACGCAGACTGGCGTCCACGCTTCAAAGCCTCCCACCTATCCTACACAAGCAAATTCAAAGTCCAGTGCAAAGCTATAGTAAAGGTTCACGGGGTCTTTCCGTCTAGCCGCGGATACACTGCATCTTCACAGCGATTTCAATTTCACTGAGTCTCGGGTGGAGACAGCGCCGCCATCGTTACGCCATTCGTGCAGGTCGGAACTTACCCGACAAGGAATTTCGCTACCTTAGGACCGTTATAGTTACGGCCGCCGTTTACCGGGGCTTCGATCAAGAGCTTCGCTTGCGCTAACCCCATCAATTAACCTTCCGGCACCGGGCAGGCGTCACACCCTATACGTCCACTTTCGTGTTTGCAGAGTGCTGTGTTTTTAATAAACAGTCGCAGCGGCCTGGTATCTTCGACCGGCATGGGCTTACGGAGCAAGTCCTTCACCCTCACCGGCGCACCTTCTCCCGAAGTTACGGTGCCATTTTGCCTAGTTCCTTCACCCGAGTTCTCTCAAGCGCCTTGGTATTCTCTACCCAACCACCTGTGTCGGTTTGGGGTACGGTTCCTAGTTATCTGAAGCTTAGAAGCTTTTCTTGGAAGCATGGCATCAACCACTTCGTCACCTAAAAGGTAACTCGTCATCAGCTCTCGGCCTTAAGATCCCGGATTTACCTAAGATCTCAGCCTACCACCTTAAACTTGGACAACCAACGCCAAGCTGGCCTAGCCTTCTCCGTCCCTCCATCGCAATAACTAGAAGTACAGGAATATTAACCTGTTTTCCATCGACTACGCTTTTCAGCCTCGCCTTAGGGACCGACTAACCCTGCGTCGATTAACGTTGCGCAGGAAACCTTGGTCTTTCGGCGTGCGAGTTTTTCACTCGCATTGTCGTTACTCATGTCAGCATTCGCACTTCTGATACCTCCAGCAAGCTTCTCAACTCACCTTCACAGGCTTACAGAACGCTCCTCTACCGCATCACTTACGTGATACCCGTAGCTTCGGTGTATGGTTTGAGCCCCGTTACATCTTCCGCGCAGGCCGACTCGACTAGTGAGCTATTACGCTTTCTTTAAAGGGTGGCTGCTTCTAAGCCAACCTCCTAGCTGTCTAAGCCTTCCCACATCGTTTCCCACTTAACCATAACTTTGGGACCTTAGCTGACGGTCTGGGTTGTTTCCCTTTTCACGACGGACGTTAGCACCCGCCGTGTGTCTCCCATGCTCGGCACTTGTAGGTATTCGGAGTTTGCATCGGTTTG
>NZ_CP049045.1:7165000-7675262 GCF_001705995.2 Pseudomonas sp. BIOMIG1BAC
CGATGTAGAGGCCAAAAAAACGACATTGAGTCTTGATCTGGAAAGTCCGATCGAACAACTGCGACAAGATCAAGACGCTGCATCTACCGAACAAGCCACAAATGAAGCGGTTGCCCCGCCATTCGCCCAGATCGATAACGCAACCCCAGCGCCTACAGAAAAAGCAGAGGTCGAATCGACTCCTGCCGTCGCAGAAGAGCCCAAGGCTCCAGGTCATCGTGAAGTCCTTGTCGCCAAGGGCGATACTCTCTCGACGCTGTTCGAAAAAGTTGGCCTGCCAGCAACCGCCGTCCACGAAGTACTGGCCAGCGACAAGCAGGCCAAGCAGTTTTCTCAGCTAAAGCATGGCCAGAAGCTCGAATTCGAACTGACCCCCGATGGCCAGCTGAACAAACTCCACAGCAAGGTCAGCGACCTTGAGACCATTACCCTGACCAAGGGCCCGAAAGGCTTCGCTTTCGCCAAGGTCACCACCAAGCCGGTGGTCCGCTCCGCCTATGTCCACGGGGTCATCAACAGCTCCTTGTCACAATCGGCCGCTCGCGCAGGGCTCTCCCACAGCCTGACCATGGATATGGCGAACGTCTTCGGCTACGACATCGACTTCGCCCAGGATATTCGCCAGGGTGACGAGTTTGACGTGATCTACGAACAGAAGGTCGCCAATGGCAAGGTAGTAGGCACCGGCAACATCCTTTCTGCACGCTTCACCAACCGCGGCAAGACCTACACCGCCGTACGCTATACCAACAAACAAGGCTCCAGCAGCTACTACACCGCTGATGGCAACAGCATGCGCAAGGCGTTCATCCGTACCCCGGTAGACTTCGCCCGCATCAGTTCGCGTTTTTCGGCCGGTCGCAAACACCCGATCCTGAACAAGATCCGCGCCCACAAAGGCGTCGACTATGCGGCCCCACGGGGCACGCCGATCAAGGCAGCCGGCGATGGCAAAGTCCTGTTGGCAGGTCGTCGCGGCGGTTATGGCAACACCGTGATCATTCAGCACGGCAACACCTATCGCACTCTCTACGGCCATATGCAGGGCTTCGCCAAGGGCGTCAAGACAGGTGGTTCGGTGAAGCAGGGCCAGGTGATCGGCTACATCGGCACCACCGGCTTGTCCACCGGACCGCACCTGCACTATGAATTCCAGGTCAACGGCGTCCATGTCGACCCGCTGGGTCAGAAACTGCCAATGGCCGACCCGATCGCCAAGGCAGAGCGCCCACGCTTCCTCCAGCAGAGCCAGCCATTAATGGCCCGAATGGACCAGGAAAAGGCCACCATGCTGGCCTCGAGCAAGCGCTAAGCCATGGCGCTCTATATAGGCGTGATGTCCGGGACCAGTCTTGATGGGCTGGACATCGCCCTGATCGAGCAAAGCCCGGCGATCAAGTTGGTCGCCACCCACTACATCCCCATGCCCTCATCCCTGCGCGCCGAGCTCCTGAGCTTGTGCGCCAGCGGCCCCGATGAGATCGCTCGCTCTGCCATTGCCCAGCAACATTGGGTCCGACTGGCAGCCGAAGGTATCCACAGCCTCCTGCAACGCCAGCACCTGCAAGCCCGTGATATCCGCGCCATTGGTAGCCACGGGCAGACCGTACGCCACGAGCCGAGCCGTGGTTTCACGGTGCAGATAGGCAACCCGGCACTGCTCACCGAACTCACGGAAATCACTGTCGTCAGTGATTTCCGTAGTCGCGACGTAGCCGCAGGCGGACAAGGCGCCCCCCTGGTTCCTGCATTTCACGAAGCGCTGTTCGAACAACGCCCCGGCAACCGTGCGGTGTTGAATGTCGGAGGCTTCAGCAACCTGAGCCTGATCGAGACTGCCAAGCCAGTCGCAGGCTTCGACTGCGGCCCGGGCAACGTCTTGCTCGATGCCTGGATCCAGTTGCAACGAGGGGAAAGCTTCGATCGTGACGGTCAATGGGCGGCCAGCGGCCAAGTTGATGCCCCGCTACTGAAGACCCTGCTCAACGATCCGTTCTTCGCGACCCAGGGCCCCAAAAGTACCGGACGCGAAGTCTTCAATCTCCAGTGGCTGCAACAACATCTGGTACGGCACCCGGCAGTTCCGGCCGCGAACGTACAAGCCACCCTACTGGAGTTGACGGCCTTGACCATCGTCGAATCCCTACAGGCAGCCCAGGCCGAAACACAGGAACTGCTGGTGTGTGGCGGCGGGGCCCACAACGCAGCCCTGATGCAGCGCCTGGCGGCGCTATTGCCTGGAACCCAGGTCAACAGTACGGCGCTCTATGGTGTCGATCCAGACTGGGTCGAAGCCATGGCATTCGCCTGGCTAGCCCATTGCTGCCTGGAAGGCATAGCAGGCAATCGCCCCAGCGTTACTGGAGCCCGGGGCCCACGTATCTTGGGCGCGATCTATCCAGCTTGAGTGCCAGACAGCAAAACGCCGCAGGACCATGGGTCCTGCGGCGCTAGAGAAAGCTTTTGCTGCCTGACTAGATCGAGAACGAAGACCCGCAACCACAAGTAGTCGTGGCGTTAGGATTCTTGATCACGAAACGCGAGCCTTCCAGGCCTTCCTGATAATCCACCTCGGCACCTGCCAGGTACTGGAAACTCATCGGGTCGACAACCAGGCTCACACCTTCGCGCTCAACGATGGTGTCATCCTCGGCTACTTCTTCATCGAAGGTGAAACCGTACTGGAACCCCGAACAACCGCCGCCCGTAACGAATACGCGCAGCTTCAAGCGATCATTCCCCTCTTCATCGACCAGGGTCTTCACCTTGTGCGCTGCACCTTGAGTGAATTGCAAAGCCGTGGGGGTGAAGGATTCAACGCTCATGCTGACTATCTCCCGGCGTTACGCCGCCATACTGCGTGATGACGCGCATTATCCGCTTCTCCCAGAAAAGCGGTCAACTATTGTTACGGTATATCAATAGTCGTACAGCAATGCCCATGACGCAAAAAGGCCCGTCAAACGGGCCTTTTTCTCCAGCGCAGCAGCGACCTTAAGGCAGCATGCCCGCATGGGACAGGCCCAGGCGCTCGTCCAGGCCGAACAGGATGTTGAGGTTCTGCACCGCCTGGCCAGAAGCTCCCTTGACCAGGTTGTCGATCACCGATAGCACCACTACCAGGTCGTCACCCTGCGGCCGGTGCACGGCAATACGGCAGACATTGGCACCCCGCACGCTACGGGTCTCCGGGTGGCTGCCCGCGGGCATGACATCGACGAACGGTTCATTGGCGTAGCGCTTCTCGAACAGGGCTTGCAGATCGACCGACTTGTCCACGACGGTGGCATAAAGCGTGGAGTGGATACCACGGATCATGGGTGTCAGGTGCGGCACGAAGGTCAGGCCGACATCCTTCCCCGCCGCACGGCGCAGGCCCTGGCGGATTTCCGGCAGATGGCGATGCCCTTTGACAGCATAGGCCTTCATGCTCTCGGAGGTTTCGGAATACAGCGAGCCCACGCTGGCACCACGACCTGCTCCGCTGACACCCGACTTGCAGTCGGCGATCAGGCGGGACGTATCAGCCAGGCCGGCTTCCAGCAGAGGCAGGAAACCCAGTTGGGTCGCCGTTGGATAGCAACCCGGCACCGCAATCAGGCGCGCCTGCTTGATCTTTTCGCGATTGACTTCCGGCAAGCCATAGACCGCCTCGTCCAGCAGCTCGGGAGCGCCATGAGGCTGGCCATACCACTTGGCCCACTCATCGGCGTCTTGCAGGCGAAAGTCTGCCGACAGGTCGATGACCTTGGTTCCCGCCGCCAGCAGCTCGCCAGCCAAGGCATGGGCGACACCGTGGGGGGTGGCGAAAAACACCACGTCACAAGCGCCCAGGGTCTTGATATCCGGCACGCTGAAGGCCAGGCCGTCATAGTGACCGCGCAGGTTCGGGTACATGTCGGCAACGGCCAGGCCCGCTTCGGATCGCGAGGTGATGACCTCTACCCGTGCCTGTGGGTGTTGTGCCAACAGACGCAACAACTCGACCCCGGTGTAACCCGTGCCGCCGACGATACCGACCTTGACCATAAACCTTGCCCTCAACGAACCCACTGGAAAGCTGCCGATAATAGGGGCGGTAACCCCCTGCGACAACCGTCAAGGTGACGTATGGACGCTCTAGCCTCTACTATCGCGCCACCGTGAATCTGGGGGATAACCAAAATGCTCTATCTATGGCTCAAGGCCTTTCATATCGTCAGCGTGGTCTGCTGGTTTGCCGGCCTGTTCTACCTGCCGCGCCTGTTCGTTTATCACGCCCAAAGCGAGGACAGCATCAGCCGCGAGCGTTTCTGCGTCATGGAGCGCAAGCTCTATCGCTTCATCATGGGCCCGGCAATGATCGCGGCACTGGTCTTCGGCATCGGGCTGATCAGCCTCAACCCCGGAGCCTATTTCAGCCAAGGCGGCTGGATGCACGCCAAGCTCACCCTGGTCGTGATCCTGATCGGCTACCACCACATGTGCGGCGCGCAGGTTAAGCGCTTCGCCCGTGGCGAAAACGCCCGCAGCCATGTCTTTTATCGCTGGTTCAATGAAGTACCGGTTCTGCTATTGCTGGCTATTGTAATTCTGGTCGTCGTCAGACCGTTCTAACTCTATCTAGCTGCTTTCCCGGGGGTATACCGATGTCTCTGCCCGCTTTGCTCGAACAACGCTTGCGCCTGCCCGTGGTGGCGGCTCCGATGTTCCTGATCTCCAATCCAGAACTGGTCCTGGCCTGCTGTCGCAACGGCGTGGTCGGTAGCTTCCCGGCACTCAACCAACGCGAAAGCAGCGGTTTCAAGGCCTGGCTGGAGGAGATCGAAGCGGGCCTGGCCACCCTGGAGAATCCCGCGCCCTATGCCGTGAACCTGATCGTGCACAACAGCAACCCACGGCTGCAGGCGGATCTGGAAATCTGCATCGAGCACAAGGTACCAATCGTCATCACCAGCCTCGGGGCAGTCAAGGAGGTGGTGGATGCCGTACATAGCTACGGTGGCCTGGTATTCCATGACGTCACCACTCGCCGCCATGCCGAGAAGGCCGCACAGGCCGGAGTCGATGGCCTGATCGCCGTAGCCGCCGGTGCCGGTGGCCACGCCGGAACCTGGAGCCCATTCTCGCTGGTGGCCGAGATCCGCCAGTTTTTCGATAAAACCCTGCTACTGGCCGGCTGCCTGAACCACGGCCACGAGATTCTCGCCGCCCAGGTCCTCGGCGCCGACCTGGCCTACCTCGGTACCCGCTTCATCGCCACCACCGAGAGCCACGCCCCCCAAGGCTACAAGGACATGCTGTTGGGCTCACAAGCTGCCGATATCGTGCACACCGCCGCAGTCTCCGGGGTGCCCGCCAGCTTCATGCGTCAAAGCCTGGAGAACGCCGGCTTCGATATGGCCGCACTACAAGGCAAGGGTGAAATCAACTTCGGTTCCAAGCTCAAGCCCATCAGCGATGAAGCCAAGGCCTGGAAAACCGTTTGGTCAGCCGGCCAAGGCGTCGGTGAAATCGGCGACCTGCCCAGCGTCGACCAGTTGATCCAGCGGCTGGACAAGGAATATCGCAACGCCCTGGAACGCTCGGCACAGCTACCCAAACGCTGGCCACGATAACCAGTTCTCATAGTTTTTTGGCCAGCCAGGGGGCGCTGGCCTTAAACTACGTGTCTTTGCTGTAAGCCTTCATTTCAAGTGACAGGGATGCCCCCATGAGCGAAACCCGCTACAAAATCGTCTTCGACGGCACATTGTTGCCAGGTGTCGAAAAAACCACGGCACAACTGAACCTCGCCGAGCTGTTCAAAACCGACACGGCCGCAGTGGAACGCCTGTTCAACGGGCAACCGGTAGAGCTCAAGCGCGACCTGACCCAGGCCGATGCACAGCGCTATCTGGAAGCCCTGAAAAACGCAGGGCTCGATGCCCGGATCGAAGCCGAACCGACCCTGGAGCTGAGCCTGGAAGCGGTCACCCCGGCAGCTCCTCGTCCAGCCACCGTGGCGGACTCGCCTTATGCACCACCACAAGCCTCGGTCGGCGATGCCATCCCTCAATACGCGATGCTCAACGTCTTCAGTTTCGAAGGGCGCATCGGTCGCCTGCGCTACCTGGCCTGGACCCTGGTACTGACCGTCGCCTTGCTGGCCGTGATAGGGGTCGGCGCGCTGTTCGGAGCGATCACCGCGACCCTGCTCAACTCCACGCTGCTCATGGGGCTGGGCATTTTCGCCGGGGTAATCGTATTCATCGGTTTCATCGTCGTCAGCATCCAGATCAGCGTTCAACGCCTGCATGACCTGGGCTGGTCGGGCTGGCTGTGGCTGCTGAACTTCGTTCCCATCGTCGGCAGCATCTTCCCTCTGGTACTGATGGTCAGCCCCGGCAGCAACGTGGCCAACCGCTATGGTGCCCCGCCGCCGCCCAACACCACGGCAGTGAAAGTCCTGTCCTGGATGTGGGTAGTACTGCTGCTGGTGATCATCGTCGGCATGGTGGCCGGCGGCCTGAGCTCCCTGGAAGACCGCTATAGCGAAACCAGCTACAGCGAGTCCTACGACTCCAGCAGTGACGAGGCCGAAAGCGCTGCGACTGATGCAGCAGCGGCCGCCGCAGAAGCCGCCGAGGCCGCGAGCCCTGTAGAATCCGACGAAGAATAGACGCGTCCAAGCCTGCGACCCTCCCTGTCGCGGGCCGTCGGCCGTTGCGATGGAGAACTGCATGACCCGTTACGCTCTGATCACTGGCGCTTCCAGCGGCATAGGCCTGGCCATGGCCGAAGCCCTGGCCCGGCGTGGCCGCAACCTGCTCCTGGTGGCCCGCCAGCGTGATCAGCTGGAAAGTATTGCCCTGGAACTGACCCAGCGCTTCGGCGTCGAGGTTCTGTTCCGCGCCTGCGACCTGGGCGAACCCTTGAGGCTGTCCGGCTTCCTGCTGGAACTGGAAGAAGGCGACCGGCAGATAGACCTGCTGGTCAACTGCGCAGGCATAGGTACCAGCGGCCCGTTCCTGGCCCAGGACTGGATGACCGAGCAGGACCTGATCGAGGTCAACATCCTCGCCCTCACCCGCCTCTGCCATGCGTTGGGCAACAGCATGGCACTGCTGGGCGGTGGCCAGATCCTCAACGTCGCCTCGGTCGCGGCCTTCCATCCGGGCCCCTGGATGAGTACGTACTACGCCAGCAAGGCCTACGTCCTGCATTTCTCCGAAGGACTGCGTGAAGAACTGAAAAAGTGCGCGGTAAAGGTATCGGTGCTCTGCCCTGGGCCGACCCGCACTGGCTTTTTTCATAACGCGCACATGGATACCCAGAAGCTCAAAGACAGCAAATTGCTCATGAGCCCCGAGGAAGTCGCGCTGTATGCAGTACGAGCCCTGGAAAAGGATCGCGCCATCATTATCCCGGGGCGCTTAAACCGCTGGATGAGCCTGGCCAACCGCCTGAGCTCGCGCTGGCTGACCCGCAAGATCGTCGGCTACGTCAACCGGGCCTACTGCCCACGCTAGAGACCATCCGGGCTGGGCGCAGGGCTTGCGCCTGAGTAAACTCAGCCCGGACCAACCCAATGGAGAAACAGCTGTGGATACTCTGTTCACCAAGATCATCAACAGAGAAATACCCGCGAAGATCATCTACGAGGATGACCAGGTTCTGGCCTTCCACGACATCGCCCCGCAAGCGCCGGTGCATTTCCTGGTCATCCCGAAGAAACCCATCCGCACCCTCAACGACCTCACCGAGGACGACAAGGCCCTGGCCGGACATATCCTGTTCACCGCACAGCGCCTGGCCAAGGAGCAAGGCTGCGAGGACGGCTTCCGAGTGGTGATGAACTGCAATGAAATGGGCGGCCAGACCGTCTATCACATTCATATGCACGTCCTGGGTCAACGCCAGATGAACTGGCCTCCGGGCTGATCGACCCTTCCGGCGCCCTTTCGCCCAACCGAGGCGAAGGTGCGCTGATCCAGCGCAGGTTTCACCCCATCGATTGGAGTAAACTGGCCGCCGTAATACTTCCCGGAGATAAGCATGACTACCCAACGTCACTACTCGCCGATTGACCGCCTGCTGCTGCAAGCCGACATGGCCATGCGTACGCTGCTGCCGTTCAGTGGCCAACCTTATCGCCCGTCGCCGGCCATCGTGCAGCCGGAAGCGCAGATGAGTGACGAGGACACCCGGCACGTCGCCGGCCTGATGCGCATCAATCACACCGGGGAAGTCTGTGCCCAGGCGCTTTACCAGGGCCAGGCCCTGACAGCCAAACTGCCGCAGGTGCGCCAGGCCATGGAACATGCCGCCGAGGAAGAAATCGACCACCTGGCTTGGTGCGAACAACGCATTCGCCAATTGGGCAGTCATCCCAGCGTGCTCAACCCGCTGTTCTACGGTCTCTCATTCGGGATCGGCGCTGCCGCCGGCCTGATCAGCGACAAGGTCAGCCTGGGGTTCGTCGCCGCCACCGAGGACCAGGTCTGCAAGCACCTGAACGATCACCTGGAGCAATTGCCTGCGGAAGATGAAAAGTCCCGGGCCATCCTCGAGCAAATGCGCATCGACGAGGAACACCACGCCGAAACGGCCCTTGAGGCTGGCGGCTTCCGCTTCCCGGCACCGGTGAAGTTCGGCATGAGCCTGCTAGCCAAGGTCATGACCAAGAGTACCTACCGCATCTAAAGCCGCACTCCGGACACAAAAAAGGGCGCTTGAGCGCCCTTTTATTTTGTCCACGAAACCTGCCGGCGCTCAGCCCAGCTCGACAATCTCGTAATCGTGGGTAATGGCGACGCCCGCAGCGCCAAGCATGATCGAGGCCGAGCAGTACTTCTCGGCGGACAGCTCAACGGCGCGCTTGACCTGGGCCTCTTTCAAGCCGCGGCCCTTGACCACGAAATGCAAGTGGATCTTGGTAAAGACCTTCGGATCCTCGGTGGCACGCTCGGCCTCGAGGAAGGCCTCGCAGCTTTCAACTGCCTGGCGCGACTTCTTCAGGATGCTGACCACATCGAAGTTGCTGCAACCACCTACGCCCAGCAGAAGCATCTCCATCGGACGAACCCCCAGGTTACGCCCACCGGCTTCGGGCGGGCCATCCATGACTACCACATGGCCACTGCCCGACTCCCCGAGGAACATGGCTTCGCCAGCCCATTGGATGCGTGCCTTCATCGCCCAGACTCCACTGCTTTAAAAAAGGGTCGCCAGCTTAGCACAGGGTTTTGCACTGGCTGTGAGCTCCATCGTGATGCCAAAAGCAGCCCACATGTAAGAAAATTCTTAAATCTGCATGGGATGTGTCTGTTAAGCTGACGCCAAATGAATGGCGCATCGCCAGCTTTCGACGCCGATGCTTTCCGCCCCATAAGAAAACCACCCATACCGTGCAGGCTTTCCGGGATACAACCATGGTTGCCATTACCCCTACTCCCAAGATTAAAAATCTCGACAAGCTGCTGATGCATTGCCAGCGCCGTCGGTATCAGGCCAAAAGCAACATCATCTGCGCCGGTGATGTGGCCGATAGCCTGTACTTCATCATCAAGGGGTCGGTGACCATCCTCATCGAGGACGATGACGGTCGGGAAATGATCATCGCCTATCTCAACGCCGGGGACTTCTTCGGAGAGTTGGGGCTGTTCGAAGATCCCGGGCATGAACAGCTGCGCAGTGCCTGGGTGCGAGCCAAGGTGGAATGCGAAGTCGCCGAGATCAGCTACGCCAAGTTCCGCGAGCTGTCACAGAACGACCCCGACATTCTCTACGTCCTCAGCGGGCAGATTGCCCAGCGCCTGCGCAATACCACGCGCAAGGTCGGTGACCTGGCCTTCTTCGATGTAACTGGGCGAGTCGCCCGTTGCCTGCTGGAATTGTGCAAGCAACCGGACGCCATGACTCACCCGGACGGCATGCAGATCAAGGTCACCCGCCAGGAGATCGGCCGGATCGTCGGCTGCTCTCGGGAAATGGTCGGTCGCGTCCTCAAGGACCTGGAAGAACGCAACCTGGTACACGTCAAGGGCAAGACCATGGTGGTCTTCGGCACCCGCTAAACCGGCAGGAAGCCCCTGAGCATCTGCCGGTAGAGGCTGTCCAGGCGTGCGATCGCATCCGGGGCGGCAAAAGCCTCATGCAAGGCGATATGACTCTCGGCCCGACAACGCTGCTCCAGGCCGCAAGCCTGATTGAATGTATTGACAGCGCCCACCATCGACTCGCGCTCGTTCTCCAGCAGCAGCGCACCATGCACCAGGCCCACCGGCCTCTGGCCACCTTTGCTCTGGCGCCAGCGCTGGGCTGTACCGACCATCTTGCGGCCATCGAGATTGACGTTGAAGCGTCCGTCACAGAAGGCGCCGTCTACCTCTCCCAGCGAGGGGGTACCGCCCAGCTCACTGAGCAGGTCGCAGATCGGCTGGCACAAGCGGCGATAAGCGGTTTCGATCCGGCCCTGGTCCCCCTCGCTACGAGGCGGGGCATAGACCAATGCGATGTTCACCGTGGCGGCTGACTGAGGCACAGGCTCACCGCCGGTCTCGCGTAGCAAAACCGGCCAACCGTTAGCCTCCGAGGCCAGGCAGGCCTGTTCGAAACCGGTCAAGCGACTCAGGCGTCGAGGCATGACCAGCGCCCGATCGCTAGGCTGCCAGAACAGCAGGCCGAACTCCTGTTCGCCGGCACATACCTGGGCCAGCAGATCCTGCTCGGCCTGCAGGCCGGCTTCGACGCTAAGGGCAGTGGGTTGGATCATGGCAATGCAGATTCCTTGGCAATGGATATGAAAAAGCCGGCATCGCCGGCTCATTCATCGTCACAGTTTCAGTCCAGGGTCGACCCCGTGACCGGCAAACCACGCTCCGGGAAAAACAGGCGCTGCAACTCAGTACCCGGGTTCTCGGCACGCATGAAGGCTTCGCCGACCAGGAACGAATAGACATCGCTGATTTCCATCAGCTCGACATCGGCCCGGTTGAGAATACCGCTCTCGGTGATCACCAAGCGGTCGCGAGGAATCCGCGGCAGCAGGTCGAGAGTGGTTTCCAGATCGACATCGAAGGTGTGCAAGTTGCGGTTGTTGATCCCGACCAGCGGCGTATCCAGGGTTTTCAAGGCCCGTTCCAGCTCATCGCCGTCATGTACTTCCACCAGTACGTCCAGGCCAACGCCCTTGGCTACTGCCGCCAGCTCCGCCATCCGCACATCGTCCAGCGCAGCAACGATCAGCAGCACGCAGTCGGCACCCAGCGCCCGGGCCTCGACGATCTGGTACGGATCGATCATGAAGTCCTTGCGGATCACCGGCAGCTTGCATGCCGCCCGAGCCTGCTGCAGATAGCTATCAGCGCCCTGGAAGTAGTCCACATCGGTAAGCACCGACAAACAGGTGGCGCCGCCCTTCTCGTAGCTCCTGGCAATCTCGGCGGGAACGAAGTCCTCACGGATCACGCCCTTGCTCGGCGAGGCTTTCTTGATCTCGGCGATCACCGCAGGGTGCTTGAGCCTGGCCTGCTCTTGCAGGGCCCTGGCAAAACCTCGCGGGGCATCGGCCGCCCGCGCCAGGCTCTCCAGTTCGGCCAGGGTAGTGCGCGCGCTGCGCTCGGCAACCTCCTCGACCTTGCGGGCGAGGATCTTTTCCAGAACTGTCGGCACACTCATCCTTCATTCTCCTGCTTGAACACCGCGGTAAAGGCGCCCAGTTCCTCGAGCTTTTCCCGGGCCAGGCCGGTGTGCAAAGCGTCGTGGGCCAGGGCGACCCCTTCTTTGAGGCTACTGGCATGGTCCGCCGCATACAGGGCGGCGCCGGCATTGAGTACGATCATTTCAGCGGCCTTCTGGCCATGCTCGGTCTTGCGCCGCCCCAGGGCATCACGAATCAGCTCCAGGGACGCCGCCGGGCTTTCCACCACCAGGCCGAACAGGCTCTGGCTCTTGATGCCCAGGTCTTCCGGCTGCACCCAATACTCGGTGATCTGGTCGTTTTTCAGCTCCGCGACATAAGTCGGTGCCGCCAGACTGAACTCATCCAGGCCATCCTGGGAATGCACCACCAGTACATGCTTGCTGCCCATGCGCTGCAACACTTCGGCCAACGGCCGGCACAGGGCTTGGGTGAACACGCCCACCACCTGGTGCTTCACACCGGCCGGATTCGTAAGCGGGCCGAGCATGTTGAACAGCGTGCGCAGGCCCAGGTCCCGGCGCGGGCCGGCGGCATACTTCATGGCGCCATGGTGGGATTGGGCGAACATGAAGCCGATGCCGACGTTATCGATGCAGCGTGCCACCTGCACGGGCGTCAGGTTCAAATAGACCCCGGCCGACTCCAGCAAGTCGGCGCTGCCACTCTTGCCGGATACGGCACGGTTGCCGTGCTTGGCAACGGTGCAGCCCGCGGCCGACACCACGAAGGCCGACGCGGTGGAAACGTTGAAGATGTTGGCACCGTCGCCACCGGTACCGACCACATCCACCACACCGTCGAGGGTCTTGAGCTCGACCTTGTCGGCCAGTTCGCGCATCACCGATACGGCACCGACGATCTCGTCGATGCTTTCGCTCTTCATGCGCATGGCCATCATGAAAGCGCCGATCTGTGCATCGGTGCATTGACCGGTCATGATCTGGCGCATGACATCGCGCATCTCATCGGTACTCAGGTCCAGGTGGCCGACGATACGGCTCAGGGCAGTCTTGATATCCATGAAAAGTCCTTAGCGCGTGCCGCCGCTCTGTTTGAGGAAGTTGGCGAACAGCTCGTGGCCCTGCTCGGTGAGGATGGATTCAGGGTGGAATTGCACACCCTCGATATTCAGTGTCTTGTGGCGCAGGCCCATGATTTCGTCGACCGAACCATCTTCCAGCTGGGTCCAGGCAGTGACTTCAAGGCACTCGGGCAAGGTCTCGCGCTTGACCACCAGGGAATGGTAGCGAGTCACGGTCAACGGCATGTTCAGGCCACCGAACACGCCCAGGTCGCGATGGAATACCGGGCTGGTCTTGCCATGCATCACTTGCCGGGCCCGCACCACCTGGCCACCGAAGGCCTGGCCGATGGACTGGTGGCCCAGGCAAACGCCCAGGATCGGCAGCTTGCCGGCGAAATACTTGATCGCCTCGAGGGAAACGCCAGCCTCGGTCGGCGTGCAAGGGCCAGGCGAAACCACGATGCGCTCGGGCTTGAGCGCTTCGATCTCGGCCACGGTCAGCTCATCATTGCGCACCACCTTCACCTCGGCTCCCAGCTCGCCCAGGTACTGCACGACGTTGTAGGTAAAGGAGTCGTAGTTATCGATCATCAGCAACATAAGTGGAAACTCCTCAAGCCTTGGATGCGGGGGATTGTTCAGCCAGTGCCACGGCACGGAACATTGCTCGACGCTTGTTCAGCGTCTCTTCCCACTCCAGGGTCGGTACCGAGTCGGCGACGATGCCGCCACCGGCCTGCACATGCAGCTCGCCATCCTTGATCACTGCCGTACGGATGGCGATGGCGGTGTCCATGTTGCCGTTCCAGGCAAAGTAACCCACGGCACCGCCGTAGACCCCGCGCTTGACCGGTTCCAGCTCATCGATGATTTCCATGGCGCGGATCTTCGGCGCGCCGGACAGAGTGCCCGCCGGCAGGATCGCCCGTAGTGCGTCCATCGCCGTCAGGCCTTCCTTCATTTGACCGGTGACGTTGGAGACGATGTGCATCACGTTGGAATAACGCTCGATGACCATCTTCTCGGTGAGTTTCACCGAACCGATCTCGGAGACCCGCCCGGTGTCATTGCGGCCCAGGTCGATCAGCATCAGGTGCTCGGCGATTTCCTTGGCATCCGACAGCAGATCCTGCTCCAGGGCCTGGTCGGCTTCTTCGGTAGCACCCCGCGGGCGAGTACCGGCGATCGGGCGCACGGTGATCAGGTTGTCCTCGACCCTGACCAGTACCTCCGGCGAACTGCCCACAACGTGGAAGTCGCCGAAGTTGAAGAAATACATGTACGGCGTCGGGTTGAAGCAGCGCAGGGCCCGGTACAGGTCGATGGGCGCGGCCGTGAAGTCGATGGACATGCGCTGGGAGGGCACCACCTGCATGCAGTCACCAGCCAGGATGTATTCCTTGATGGTCTCCACCGCACGCTCGTAGTCGTCCTGGGTGAAACTGGAGCGAAACACCGGTTCGCCGGCAGGCGGTCGGTCCAGGTCCAGCCCACGGCGCGGCGCGATTGGCTGGCGCAGCTGCTCGAGCAGCTCTTGCAGGCGTGCCTGGCCAGACTCAAAGGCATCGTCCTGGCTCGGGTCGGCCAGCACGATCGTGTGCATCTTGCCCGCCAGGTTGTCGAACACCACCACGGCATCGGAGACCATCAGCAGGATATCCGGCACGCCAAGCGGATCAGGGTTCGGGCACTGGCCCAGGCGCGGCTCCACATAGCGCACACAGTCATAACCGAAATACCCCACCAGGCCGCCATTGAAGCGTGGCAGGCCGGCAATGGTCGGTACGTTGTAGCGCGCCTTGAATTCTTCGACGAAGGCCAGCGGATCAGCTACTTCGCGGCTTTCGATCTCGACGCCATCATGGGTCACGCTGATCCGGTAGCCGTGCACCCGCAGCACGGTGCGGCACGGCAGGCCGATAATCGAATAACGCCCCCATTTCTCGCCCCCCTGCACCGACTCCAGGAGATAGGAGTTGGGCTGGTCGGCCAGTTTCAGGTAGATCGACAACGGGGTGTCGAAGTCGGCAAGGGTTTCGCAGGCCAGCGGGATACGGTTGTAGCCGGCTGCTGCCAGGCGCAGGAATTCTTCGCGAATCATGGGATGCCTCGTGGCTGAGGGTCTAACAGTCAGGTATGCAAACGTGCCGGCAGGGCCGGCCAGACAAAAATCAGGCGCGCCAACGCCAACGGGCCAAGGCCTTGATGACTTTCATCCAGAGTTTGCGAGTGACCACCACGATGGAATTTCCAGAAGGGGATGGAACAGCGTCGGGCAACGTTATCTCAGCGGCAGGTTCTAAGCAACCGGGGATCAGCGCCCGCAGATCGTCGATCACCAGGGCTGGCGACTCCTCGGCGATAGGCCGCCCGTGGTTGTAGCCGTAGCTCAGGGCCACACACTTGACCCCAGCCGCCTTGGCCGCCAATACATCACTGCGCGAGTCGCCGACGAACAGCGATTGCGAAGCCGGAATACTGGCCATTTTCATGACGAAAAACAGCGCCGCCGGGTCGGGCTTCTTCTGTGGCAGCGTATCGCCGCCGATGATCCAGCGGAAATAGCGACCGATGCGCATCTGATCCAGCAAGGGCGCGACGAAGCGCTCCGGCTTGTTGGTGATCAGCGCCAGCTCGACCCCTTGCTTGTACAGCCACTTGAGGGTTTCCCGGGCACCGGGATAGACCACCGTCAGCTCGTGGCTCCCCTCATAAGCCGCATTGAACAGCTCCAGGGCATGCTCGGCCTCAGCATCATCGATCCCCTGGGGGTCCAGGCTATTGGCCAAGGCCCGGCGGACCAGCATCGGAGCACCGTTGCCGACCCAGTTGCGCACGGCCTCGACTCCCGCCGGAGGCCGCCCCAGCTTGAGCAGCATCTGATCCACGGCGGCAGCCAGGTCAGGCACCGAGTCGACCAGGGTGCCATCCAGGTCGAACATCACCAGCCGTGGCAGGTTCCCGCAGAACAGCTGCTCGAATGCACTCATGATCGAGCCAGCGCCAGCTCGGCGCGCATTTTCTCGATCACTTCCTGGTAGTTGGGCGCATTGAAGATCGCCGAACCGGCGACGAAGGTGTCCGCGCCGGCTGCGGCGATCTCGCGGATGTTGCCGACATTCACGCCGCCGTCGATTTCCAGGCGGATATCCCGACCGGAGGCATCGATCAGCGCTCGCGCTTCACGCAGCTTGTCCAGGGTGCCAGGGATGAACTTCTGCCCGCCAAAGCCCGGGTTCACGCTCATCAGCAAGACCATGTCGACCTTGTCCATCACATACTTGAGTACATCCAGCGGAGTCGCCGGGTTGAACACCAGGCCGGCCTTGCAACCGCCTTCGCGGATCATTTGCAGGGAACGATCCACATGCAGCGTGGCCTCCGGGTGGAAGGTAATGTAGGTGGCGCCCGCCTCGATGAAGTCGCCAATGATGCGATCCACCGGACTCACCATCAGGTGCGCATCGATAGGGGCGGTGATCCCATACTTGCGCAATGCCGCGCAGACCATCGGGCCGATGGTCAGGTTCGGCACGTAATGGTTGTCCATGACATCGAAGTGGACGATATCGGCCCCGGCGGCCAGGACATTGTCCACTTCCTCGCCCAGGCGGGCGAAGTCGGCGGAAAGAATCGACGGAGCAATAGCGAAGGGCTGCATGACGCACCTTTGTTGAGCAGAATCACGATGGCGCGCATTGTATACCTCATGCTTTGGAGCGCACACCGTAACCTCGATGATCAGTAGGCCGCTCGATAGATCTGCTCGATATCGGCGGGACTCAGCTTGCGCGGGTTATTGCGCATCAGCCGCTCGATACCCGCAGCCTCCTGGGCCATGCTCGCAAGTGCCTCCTCGGGCACGCCGAAACTACGCAAGCCCCTGGGTATCTCCACCGCGGCACACAGGGCACTCATCGCCTCCACCGCCCGGTCAGCGGCCTCGTTGGCACTCAAGCGCGCCGTACGCACCCCCATGGCTGCGGCGATATCCTGCATGCGCTCGACACAAGCCACCTTGTTCCAGGTCATGACATAGGGCAGCAGCAAGGCGTTGCTGCCCCCATGGGACACGTGAAAACGCCCGCCCAGGGGATAGGCCAGGGCATGCACCGCGCCCACTCCAGCATTTCCGAAGGCCATGCCGGCCATCAAGCTGGCGGTCGCCATGTCTTCCCGCGCCTGCAGGTTGGAAGGATTGGCAAAAGCCTTGGGCAGGGCCTTGGCGATCAAGCGAATGGCGCCGATGGCCAGGGAGTCGGTGATCGACGAAGCATTGAGTGAAAGGTATGCCTCGACAGCATGCACCAGGGCATCGACACCACTGGCTGCGGTCACGCTGCGCGGGCAGGTCAGGGTCATCTGCGGGCTGACCAGGGCCACGTCCGGCAGCAGATAGTCACTGACGATGCCCTTTTTCAACTGCGCGGCCTTGTCCGAGAGGATCGCCACGTTGGTCACCTCCGAGCCGGTGCCGGCCGTGGTGGGAATGGCGATCAGCGGCGGCCCCTTGCGTGGCACCTGGTCGACCCCGAACAGATCCTGCAAGGCGCCGTGATACCCGGCATAGGCCGCGACACTCTTGGCGATATCGATGGCGCTACCGCCCCCCAGGCCGATCAGGCCGTCATGTCCCCCTTCGCGATAGACCTGCATGCAGTCCTCGACGATGGCGATTTCCGGATCAGGCCGCACCCGGTCGAAAATCTCGTAGTCACGCCCTCCCAGGTGCGCCAGCGCCAGCCCCACCGTGCCGGACTCAAGCAGGATGGCATCGGTGACGATCAAGGGGTTATCCACATCCAGGCGGGTCAGTTCGGCGCCCAACTGTTCAATGGCGGTACTGCCGGTGAGCAGCTTATGGGCAATCTTGAAAGAGGAAATACTCATGTGCGCAGCCTCTTATATAAAGATGAAAGCTGGCACAAGCGTAGCTGGGGATTGCAAAACCGGGTCGCCGTGATGCCCGATCGGCATCACGACAGGGAAAGCCGGTGGTTCCTCGCTACGGCACGAGCCCTCACCATGGTCGGGCTGGAATGCCCCGCGCCCTTGCAGGCATCAGGCAATCCAGGTCCTTGGATGGAGCCATTGTGGTTTTCGGCGGCAACCAGACCCTTGCCGCAGATCAGGTTATCGCTCGGCCCAGGACTCAAACCTGGGCCGTACGCAGTTTTTCGCTGCGCCCACGCAGCCACTCCAGGGTCAGCAGCAGGATCACCGAGAAGGCGATCAGCAGCGTGGCCGCGGCGGCGATGGTGGGGCTGAGGTTCTCGCGAATACCACTGAACATCTGCCGGGGCAGCGTCGCCTGCTCGGGGCCGGCGAGGAACAGGGTCACCACCACTTCATCGAACGAGGTGGCGAAGGCGAACAACGCGCCACTGATCACCCCCGGGGCGATCAACGGCAGGGTCACCCGGCGGAAAGTGGTCAGCGGCGAGGCGCCCAGGCTGGCTGCCGCCCGCACCAGGTTGTGGTTGAAGCCCTGCAAGGTCGCCGAGACGGTGATGATCACGAACGGCACCCCGAGCACCGCGTGCACGATGATCAGCGACAAGAAGCTGTTACCCATGCCCAGCGGGGCGAAGAACAGGTAGCTGGCGACCCCGATGATCACCACCGGCACCACCATCGGCGAGATCACCAGGGCCATGACCAGCGACTTGCCGGGAAAATCGCCACGGGTCAGGCCGATGGCCGCCAGGGTGCCGAAGACCATGGCCAGCACTGTGGCCGCCGGGGCCACGATGATGCTGTTCTTCAGGGCGCGCATCCATTCGGCGGAAGCGAAGAAGTCCTGGTACCAGTGCAGCGAGAAGCCCTGCAGCGGATACACCAGGAAGCTGCCCGAGTTGAACGACAACGGGATGATCACCAGCACCGGCAGCACCAGGAACAACAGGATCAAGCCGCAGAGGATCCGCAAGCTGTAGAACCAGACCCGCTCGACGGGCGACATGTAGGGGCTCAGCATTTCGATTCTCTCCTTAGCTCAGGCGCAGGCGACTGGCGCCCACCAGCCAGCTGTAGATCAGGTACAGCACGATGGTCGCCAGCAACAGCAGACCGCCCAAGGCAGTGGCCATGCCCCAGTTGATGCTGGTGTTGGTGTAGAAGGCCACGAAGTAGCTGACCATCTGGTCGTTCGGGCTGCCCAGCAGGGCCGGGGTGATGTAGTAGCCGATGGCCAGGATGAACACCAGCAGGCAACCGGCGCCGACCCCGGCATAGGTTTGCGGGAAGTACACCCGCCAGAAGCTGGCGAACGGATGGCAGCCCAGGGAAATCGCCGCGCGCATGTAGGTCGGCGAGATACTCTTCATCACGCTGTAGATCGGCAGGATCATGAACGGCAGCAGGATGTGCACCATGGAGATGTAGACCCCGGTGCGGTTGAACACCAGCTCCAGGGGCTTGTCGATCACGCCCATGGCCAGCAAGGCGCTGTTGATCAGGCCGCCGGACTGCAGGAGCACGATCCAGGCCGCTACCCGCACCAGGATCGAAGTCCAGAACGGCAGCAAAACCAGGATCATCAGCAGGTTGCTCTTGCGCGCCGGCAGGTTGGCCAGCAGGTACGCCAGGGGATAGGCCAGCACCAGGCAGATGGCAGTGATCACCAGGCCCATCCAGAAGGTCCGGGCGAAGATATCCAGGTAAATGGACTGGTCCGGGGTCGCCGGGGCCAGCTCGCCCAGGTCGTCGATCCGGTGGTCCAGCGCCGCCAGCAGGTAGTAGGGGGTCAGGTTGCTGGTATTGCGCCGGATCGCCTGCCAGTAGGCCGGGTCGCCCCAACGCTCGTCCACCCCTTCCATGGCTTCTTTGTAGGATTCGGGCTCGGCCTTGAACGGCAAGGCGCGGGCAGTCTTGGTCAGTAGGCTGCGATAGCCGGCCAGTTCCATGTTCAGGCGCTTGGACAGGTCGCCCAGGCCCTGGTTCTTGCGAGCCTCGGCCAGGTCTTCGCTCAAGGCCTTGTAGGCGGCCTCGCCGGGCAGGCCACGGCCGTCCCAGGCATTCACGGCCACCACCGTGCGCGGCATGCCGCCGACCACTTCCGGGTTGCCGACGCTCTTGTACAGCAGCGCCACGATCGGTACCAGGAACACCAGCAGCAGGAACAGCACCAGCGGCGCGATCAGGGCCTGGGCCTTCCAGCGGTTGACCCGCTCGGCACGGGCCAGTCGCTGCTTGAGGGTCGGGCCGGCGACCGCGTCCAGGGGAACGGTGATGGTCATGACAAACTCCGCGAATCGATCTTTCGAATACACCACCGACAGGAGCGGGCCAGCCCGCCCCTGCCACTAGCGATGGTTACTTGGCCGCCCAGGCGTTGAAGCGCTGTTCCAGCTGCTCGCCGTTGTCAGCCCAGAAGCTGACGTCGATCTGCACCTGGTTGGCGATGTTCTCCGGAGTGGTCGGCATGTCCTTGAGGATGTCCTTGGCCAGCAACGGCACGGCCTGGGTGTTGGCCGGGCCATAGGCGATGTTTTCCGAGTAGGTCTTCTGCTGCTGCGGTTGCACCGAGTAGGCGATGAACTTCTTCGCCGCTTCGGCACGGGCCTTGTCCAGGCCCTTGGGGATGGCCCAGGCATCGAAGTCGTAGATGCCGCCGTTCCACACCACCTTCAGGTTGCTTTCCTTTTGCACCGCGGCGATCCGGCCGTTGTAGGCCGAGCTCATGACCACGTCGCCCGAAGCCAGGTACTGCGGCGGCTGGGCGCCGGCTTCCCACCACTGGATGTTGGGCTTGAGCTCATCGAGCTTCTTGAAGGCACGGTCCTGGCCATCCTTGCTCGCCAGTACCTTGTACACATCCTTGGGCGCGACGCCGTCGGCCATCAGGGCGAACTCCAGGGTGTACTTGGCCCCCTTGCGAAGGCCGCGCTTGCCCGGGAATTTCTGGGTGTCCCAGAAGTCAGCCCAGCTGCCTGGCGGCGCCTTGAGCTTGTCGGCGTTGTAGGCCAGCACCGTGGACCAGACGAAGAAGCCCACGCCACACGGCTGGATGGCGCCCTTGACGTAGTCTTCGCCCTTGCCGAACAGCGCCGGGTCGAGGGGTTCGAACAGGTCCTCGTCGCAACCGCGGGACAGCTCGGGGGACTCTACTTCCACCAGGTCCCAGGACACGCTCTTGGTGTCGACCATGGCCTTGACCTTGGCCATCTCGCCGTTGTATTCGCCGGCGACGATCTTGCCGTTGCCCGCCGCTTCCCACGGAGCGTAGAAGGCCTTGACCTGGGCCGCCTTGTTCGCCCCACCAAAGGACACCACGGTCAGGTCCGGTCCCGCCGCCAGGGCGTGCGCCGCCCCCAGCATGCCCAGCGTCAGGGCTGTGAGTTTCAGGGATCTCAGCATTTTATTGTGTTCTCCACGTGCAGGTTGGTGTTGCAGGGGGGGCGATCAATTCGCCTCTAGAAGCGGGTCGAGCGCACGAACGTGCTCGACTTGCCAGCCAAGCGGTACCACGTCACCCACCGCCAGCGCGGGATCGAGCTCGGCGATCGGCTGTTTCACGAAGAAGTCGCTCTTGCCGCAGACTTCCAGGCGTACCCGGACGTGGTCGCCCAGGTAGATGAACTCCGCCACCCGCCCGGAAAAGCGGTTGGCGCAGTGTTCGCTGGAACCGTTGAGGCTCACCCGCTCCGGGCGGATGGACAGGGTCACCGGGCCGCCGACCTGGCCGACGTTGACCGCCAATGCCTCGACTTTCTCGCCACGCCCCAGCTCCACCACGCAGCGCTCGCCGTCGTGGCTGTGCAGGCGGCCGCTGAGGCGGTTGTTCTCGCCGATGAAGTTGGCGACGAAGGTGTTCTTCGGTTCTTCGTAGAGGGTCCGCGGCGGGGCGATCTGCTGGATCTCGCCCTGGTGGAACACCGCCACCCGGTCGGACATGGTCAAGGCTTCGCCCTGGTCGTGGGTCACGTAGACCACGGTCACGCCCAGGCGCTGGTGCAGGTGCTTGATCTCCATCTGCATGTGCTCGCGCAGCTGTTTGTCCAGCGCCCCCAGGGGCTCGTCCATCAGCACCAGCTGCGGCTCGAACACCAGGGCCCTGGCCAGGGCCACCCGCTGCTGCTGGCCACCGGACAGCTGCGCCGGATAGCGCTGGGCGAAGGAGTCCAGCTGGACCATGCTCAGCACGCGCTTGACCCGCTCGCTGATGTCGGTCTTGCCCAGGCCCCGTACCGACAGCGGGAACGCCAGGTTCTCGGCCACGGTCATGTGCGGGAACAGCGCGTAGTTCTGGAACACCATGCCGATATCGCGCTTGTGCGGCGGCACATTGTTGATCGAGCGTCCGGCCAGCTGGATCTCGCCGGCAGTCGGGGTCTCGAAACCGGCCAGCATCATCAGGCTGGTGGTCTTGCCGGAGCCGGACGGCCCGAGCAGGGTGAGGAACTCGCCCTTGCGAATTTCCAGGTTGAGGTCTTTGACGATCAGGTTTTCGCCGTCGTAGCTCTTTTGCACACCACGAAAGCTGACCAGAACATCATTGGCCCCAGCGCTTGAATCGACCTCGCTCATACCCGCACCTTTTTGTTTTAGACGGCTGTAGGGCAAGCCTAGTGCAGCCCACAAGGCCCGGAAATCGGGGGGTAGGAGAGATTCGCCTCAGCCGCCTGGAAGGTCGCCTGTAGGGATTGCCCTACAAGAATGGCGGAAACAGACAAGAGCAGAGGCCAGCTTGAAGCAACAAGCCGCAAGAACAGGCAAAGGCCGGGAAGTGGCGATGTCGTAAACGGATATGCCCCGCCAATGCCTTGACCAGGACCATCGAGCTCGAGGCGTATCCATTGTGGCGGGGGAGCTGGCTCAGAGCAGCTTGTGTTCCATGGCGTACTTCACCAGTTCGGCCAGGGAGGTGACGTTGAGCTTTTGCATCAGCCGCGCCTTGTGGGTGCTGATGGTCTTGTTGCTCAAGGCCAGTTGCTGGGCGATGTCATTGACATTGGCACCCTGGGCCAAGCGCTCGAACACCGAGAACTCGCGCTCGGACAACAGCGAATGCAGTGGCCGGGCATCGGTGAGGCCGACCTCGAAGACCATGCGGTCCGCCAGTTCCGGATCGATGTAGCGCCCACCGGCGGCGACCTTGCGGATTGCAGTCAGCAGCAACGAAGGATCACTGTCCTTGGTGGCGTAGCCGGCGGCGCCGATCTTCAGGGCTCGGGCGGCCATCTGCGCCTCGTCATGCATCGACAGCACCAGGATCGCCGGCGGATCGCTCAGGGCGCGGATCCGTGGGATAGCTTCCAGGCCGTTCACCCCGGGCATGGAGATATCCAGCAGCACCACCTCGCAAGGCACCTGGCGCAGGGTCTCCAGCAGTTGCTCGCCATTGCTCGCCTCCCCCACGACCGTCAGGTCCTTGGCCAGGCCGATCAGTTGCTTGATGCCTTCGCGGACAATGGTGTGGTCTTCGGCTACCAGTACACGAATCACGCGGTTCTCCTCGTTATTGTTGTAGGTCCAGGGGCACACGGACGGTCAGGCTGGTGCCCTCCCCCGGCTCGCTGTGCAGCGCCAGGCTACCGCCCATGATCAGCACCCGCTCGCGCATGCCCACCAGGCCAAAGGAGGTCGGGCGCGTGGCCTTGGTATCGAACCCCAGGCCATCGTCGCTGATGCTCATGCACAACTGAGGTCCGTCCAGCACCAGGGACAGCTCCACAGTATGCGCCTGGGCATGGCGCATAACGTTGGTCAGGGCTTCCTGGAGAATCCGGAACAGGCCGATGGCCTTGGCGTCGCTCAGGCGCGGCAGGTTCTCCGGCACGTCCACCAGGCACGGAATCTGCGTGCGCGCCTCGAAACGCCGGGCCTGCCATTCAATGGCCGAGGCGATGCCGGCATCCAGGATCGGCGGGCGCAAGGCCGTGGCCACGTCCCGCACCAGTTGGAACAGTTGGGTGATCAGGCGCTTCATGCTGTTGAGGCGCTCATTCAGCCCAGGGTCGAGCTGGGCGTAGGCCAGCTCGCACATGGAGGTCTCCAGCTTGAGCACAGTGAGCATCTGCCCCAGTTCGTCATGGACCTCCCTGGCAATGCGGGCCTTTTCCTCTTCCCGCACGCTCTCCAGGTGCGCCGACAGCTCGCGCAGCTGCTCGCGGGAACTGGCCAGCTCCAACTCGATGCGCTTGCTCTCGCTGATGTCCCAGACGATGCCGTCCCAGACGAAGGTGCCGTCGTCCAGCTGCCGGGTAATCGCCTTGATCTCGGCCCAGCGCTGCTGGCCCTGGCGGGTGAGGATACGCCCCTGCCAGGACCAGTCACTGTCGGTGTCCAGGGCCTGGTCCTGGGTCTGGTGGTAACTGGCCTTGTCATCAGGGTGCACCAGGCTGCGCAGGCCCTTGTCCCGGTGGGCCAGCACCGCAGGCGAATAGCCCACCAGGGTCTGGCTGCCCTCGCTGATGTAGGCGAAGTCGATCTGCCCGCTGACCGGCGCCCGCTCCAGGCGGAACACCAGGCCCGGTACGTTGGCCGCGATGCCCTGCAGGCGCGCTTCGCTCTCACGCAACGCGGCCAGGGCGCGACGGCGCTCGGTGACGTCGGTGAGATAGACCACCAGGTACTCGCTCTGGCGAAAACGCAGGAAGCTCAGGGACACATCCGTCGGCAGGATGCTGCCGTCGGCCCGCACGCATTGAGTCTCGAAACTCTGTGCACCCTCCGCGCTGGCCCGGGCACGCCTCCAGAGATTGAGCCAGCGGTCCATGTGCAGGTTGGGCTCGAAATCGATCAGTGGCCGGTCGATCACCGCCCCCGGCGGATAACCGAGCATCTCCTCGGCGGCGCGATTGGCGTAGCGTATGTGGCTGTCCCAATTGACCCAGAGAATGCCCACGGTGCTCTGGTCGATGGAAAACTGGGTCAGGCGCAGCGCCTCTTCACTGGCCGCACGCAGGGCAATGTCTTCGCGCGCGGCCAACAGCCGTTGCTCCAGCCCGCGCTGCTGGCGCCGCTGCCAGAACACCGCCGCCAGGCTGGCCAACAGGCACAACGCCAGCAACAGGCTGAGACTACGCCAGTTGCCTGGAGACTCGCCCAGGCGCGAGTACTTGGGCTGCAACCAACGGTTATGCACCTGCTCCAGCTCCTTGGCCGGAATCGTCCGCAGGGCGATTTGCACGATGCTGGCCAGCTCCGGCCAATCGCGACGGGTGGCGACCCGCAGCAACTGCGGCAGACCGATATCCCCTACGACCGTCAACCCGGCGAACTCCGCTTGTGCCGATAAACGGCTGAGCTGGGCCTCATCCACCACCGCATAGCGGGCCTGCTGGCTGAACAGCAACTGCAACGCCTGGCGCTCCTGGGGCACGCCCTGCAAATTCAGGTTGGGGTAGGTCAGGCGCAGATAGTCAGCCACTGCACTGGGCATGCGCACCGCTACCCGGGCCTGGGCGTCGAGTTTTTCCAGCTCCACCGCACCGGAACCCTTCTGCTCCCCCACCACCAACTGCGGGACGCGCATGTAGGGATCGCTGAATAACCACAGGCGCAGCCCCGCCGGGGTCTGGGTCAAGCCCGGGGCCATATCGATCTCGCCATCGTGCAGGGCTTGTTCCAGCTGGGCCTGGTCGGGAAAGTTACGCCAGCTCAGCTCGATGCCCAGGGTCCGGGCCAGGGCCTGCATCAGTTCGACGTTGGCCCCGGACAACCGCTGCAGGCGCCGGTCGTATTGGGCGAAAGGCGCTTGCAGCACCAAGCCGACACGCAACTCGGGGTGCTGTTCCAGCCACTGGCGCAGCTCGTGGCCAAGCGGCGCGGTTGGCCCATGGGGCGCGGGTGCGGCCTTGCCTATCAAGGGAAGGCACAGGCAGCCGATAAGCAAAAGGCAGCGAAAGCGCATCATCCGAAGTCTCACACCCTGACAAATACTGACCAACCCATTAGGCTGCCGGAATTAATTCTGGCCTGGAATATCCGATGTCCCTTGTCCACCGCTCGGCACTGTCCGCATTGTGCCTGTCGCTGATCCTGCCTTGGACCTTTTCTGCACAAGCCGCCGATCCGGCTGAGCAGGCCAAGCCCACCGAGCCACAACCCGAGCAGCGCCAGCCGTTGCCCGAACGCAGCCTGGAAGAGGCCGCAGCCCTGGAGCGCCAGCTACCGGCCCAGGAACAACAGCAGTTGCAGGCTGGCGCCAGCAGCTTCCTGGCACTCTGGAAACCGGCCAATACCAGCGAACCCAAGGGCGTGGTGATCATCATTCCCGGGGCCGGCGAAAGCGCAGACTGGCCGCAAGTCATTGCGCCGTTGCGCAACAAGTTGCCGGATACCGACTGGGGCAGCCTGAGCCTGACCCTGCCGGACATGCAAAGCGAAGCAGCCCAGCCACGGATCGTCGAGACGACGCCTGCGCCGGTCGATACAGCCAATACCGCCAAGGACGCCAGCACCGAAGCCAAACCCATCGAGCAAGTCGCCGGCGGTGAAGCCGAGGTGGCCGATCATCCGGTCGCCGAAACCACCGAGGAGCAGGTCAAGGCCGACGCCGAGCGTATCTTCGCCCGGGTCGACGCGGCCCTGGCCTTCGCCGAACAGCAGAATGCCCGCAGCATCGTGCTGCTGGGGCATGGCACCGGTGCCTACTGGGCCGCTCGCTACTTGAGCGAAAAACAACCATCCCAAGTGCAAAAGCTGGTGATGGTGGCCGCACAGTCACCGGCCAATGGCAAACCGCAACTGGTGGAGCTGACCCAGACCTTGAAGTTGGCCACCGCCGACTTTTTCTATGTCGACCAGGCCTCCGCGCGCAAAGCGGCCCTGGAGCGCCTGCAGGCCAGCAAGCGCCTGAAGCACTCGAACTTCAGCCAGATTGCCCTCAAGGCCCTGCCTGGCAACAACAGCGCTCAGCAAGAACAGCTGTTCCGCCGGGTGCGTGGCTGGCTCAACCCACAAAACAGCGAGAGCTGAAGACGCCGGGCCGCTGCCGGACAGGCAGCGACCCTGGTGCATCGACCCTCAGCGAAAATCCCGGCGCTGGCGTACCAGCGCATAGGCGCTGTGCAGCTCCCGGGTCTTCTCCGTAGCCTCCCGTACCTGCTCCGGCGTAGCACCGCTGCCGGCGACCTTGTCGGGGTGGTGGCGGCTGAGCAACCGCCGGTAGGCACGCTTGATCTGCGCAGGCTCGGTGGTCGCCGCGACACCCAGCAGGCGTAGCGCCTCTTGGTAAGTCATGGCGCTTTCGACCGGATGTCTCCTGGCGGGACCATAGTCCTGGGCCAATGCCTGGATCTGCTCGCTGGTCCAACCCAGCCATTTGCCCCAGAGCTGGATCAGCTCGCGCTCCGCCGTACCCACTCGACCGTCGGCCCAGACCATGCGCCAGCAAGCACGCAACACGCCTTCGGCGGCATGGGGCTGCTCTCCCAGGCGACGCAAATAACCGCGCAGGCGGTCATTGCCCGACTTGCCCCGATTGAATGCAGCAATCGCCCGGCGTTGCGCGACTTCGCTCATCTCCAGCGAGCGCATCTCCTGGCGCGCCTGCTGGATATGCCCGTCGCCCACTCGGCCGTCGCTTTTCGCCAGGCGCCCAAGCAGTACGAACAGCAATTCATCGTTGCGCAGCGCCGGTCGACCACCCAGGCGCTCGCGTACATGGGCCCAGTTGTACAGTTGCAGGCGCCGATCCAGCGCCTGCCCCAATAATGCACCGAGCATGGCCCCCGGAATGCTGGCAATGGCAAAGCCCGCCCCGGCTCCTATCAGAGTCCCTGGCCACCACATATCAGCGCCCCGCTTGCAGCAGGTCTTCGACCTGCGCCAGGCGCTCGACGGTTCCTACATCGATCCATTGGCCGTGCATGTGCTCGCCGCTGACCTGGCCCTGGGCCATGGCTTCACGCAGCAGGGGCGCCAGCTTGAAAGCACCGCCAGCGCAATCCCGGAACAGTTGAGGATGCAGTACCGATATACCGCTGTAGGTCAGGGTCGCCGCTCCTGGCTGGCCATCGTGCAGCAGGCCGTTCTCCAGGCAGAAGTCGCCCCCCGTAGGGTGATGCGCCGGGTTGTCCACCATGACCAGATAGGCCAGGCCGGCCAGGGGGCGGCGCAGGGTTGCGAAGTCATAATCGGTCCAGATGTCGCCATTGACCACCAGGAACGGCTCTTCACCCAACAACGGCAACGCCTGGAAGATCCCGCCGCCGGTCTCCAGCGGCTGGCCTTCGGCCGAGTAACGGATGCTCAAGCCCCAGCGCTGGCCGTCGCCAAGAGCCGCCTCGATCTGCTCGCCGAGCCAGGCGTGATTGATGACGACCTCGCGAAAGCCCGCGGCCGCCAGGGCCCGCAGGTGATACTCGATCAGCGGTACGCCCGCCACCGGCAGCAAGGGCTTGGGCGTGGTCAGGGTTAAAGGGCGCATGCGCTCGCCCTTTCCAGCGGCCAGGATCATTGCCTTCATGCTTGGGCACCCCTTGGCTGCTCCAGGCTGCGCAGCAGTTGCTCCAACTCCGCCAGCTCGGGGCGACGGGCCAGAACAGCCTCTATATAAGCCAGGAAGCGGGGAACATCGGCCAGGTAGCGGGGCTTGCCGTCACGGTGGCAGATCCGCGAGAAAATACCGATCACCTTCAGGTGACGCTGGACCCCCATCAGGTCGCTGGCCCGCAGGAACTCCTCGAAGTCTTCCTGGACCGGGATACCCGCTCCCCGCGCCTGGTTCCAGTAGGTGTCCAGCCAGCCGCGCACACGAGGCTCCGGCCAGCTGAGGAATGCATCCTTGAACAGGCAGGTGATGTCGTAGGTGACCGGGCCGTAGACCGCGTCCTGGAAGTCCAGCACCCCTGGGTTCGGCTGGCTGAGCATGAGGTTGCGCGGCATATAGTCACGGTGTACCAGCACCTTGGGCTGGGCCAGGGCGCTGTCGATCAGCAGGTCGCTGGCTCGCTGCCACTGCTGGCGCTGTTGCTCATCCATGACAATCCCCAGCTCACGGCCGACATACCATTCGGGGAACAGCTCCAGTTCGCGGCGCAGCAGGGCGACATCGTAGCTGGGCAGTGGCGCGCTCATGGGCAACTGCTGAAACGCCAGCAACGCCTGCAATGCATCCTCGAACAACCCATCGGCATTGTGCTCGTCGATCACATCCAGATAGGTCTGGTTGCCCAGATCGTTGAGCAGAAGGAACCCGCGCGTCAGGTCCTGTGCATAAATTTTCGGCACGTTGATGCCGGAACTCGCCAGCAAACCGGCGATATCGACGAAGGGCTTGCAGTTTTCCTGGGGGGGCGGAGCGTCCATCACCACAAAGCTGCGGTCAGCGCCCTGCCAACGGAAATAACGGCGGAAACTCGCGTCGCTGCTGGCCGCGACCAATGTAGCCGGGGGGACTTCACCCCAGCCCTGTGCTGCATAAACGATCGCCAACTGCTCATCGAGCCAAACTTTCAGGTGTTGCAAGCGTACATCTTGGTCAGGCATTACAAGGGTCTCCGACGGCCCTAGCCGTCAAGCGGGTCATGCTTTATTATCCAGCATCTTTTTCAGACCATCGAGAGGCGTGCGGCCCACACCGCGGGCAGATGGCACGCAGGAAGCCCGGACTAATAAGATGGCATTGAAATCCCCCGCGTTTCGTAAAAAATTCCCGTTGCTGGTTACCGGCAGTTTGCTGGCCCTGCAACCTCTAGCCACTTCCTTCGTGGTCGCCGCGGAACAGTATGACTGCTCGGTCTCTGCGTCCGGCGGCTGGGCCTGTGCGCCAAAAACCAGTGCAGCCCAACTGCCTCCGCGCCCGGTCCATGACGCCAATGCCATCAGCTCCAGCGAAAGCGGGACTGCAGGCGAGGTTGCCGGCGACAAGCCGGTCCTGGTGACCGAAGCCAAGGGCCGCGGCCTGAAGTCCCGCAGCGCGGACTACAGCCACCTCGACTGGGTACCGCGCGAGAAGCTCACCGCAGCGCAACTGGCCGAGACCGGTCCTTACTGCTCTGGTGCCTATATCGAACCAATTCGTCCTGGCATGAATGATTCGACGAAGAAAAGTGATGCTCCGACCTTCATCGGCGCCAAGGCTTCGCGTTACCAGCAGGAGCAGCAGGTGGCGACCCTGGCCGGCGACGTGGTCATGCGCCAGGGCAGCATGCAGGTCGAGGCCGACGAGGCCAATCTGTACCAGGCGGAGAACCGTGGCGAACTGAGCGGCAACGTACGCATCCGCGACAACGGTACGCTGATGGTCGGCGACCACGCCGACGTGCAGCTGGACACCGGTGAGGCCAAGGTCGACAACGCCGAATACGTGATGCACAAGTCGCGGGTACGCGGTAGCGCGCTGTACGCCAAGCGTGCGGAAAACGCCATCATCCGCCTCAAGGACGGTACGTACACCACTTGCGAACCGAGCAGTAACGCCTGGCAGCTCAAGGGCAACAACATCACCTTGAACCCGGCCACCGGCTTCGGTACCGCGACCAACGTGACATTGCGAGTCAAGGACTTCCCGGTCCTCTACACCCCGTACATCTACTTCCCGATCGACAATCGCCGTCAATCCGGCTTCCTGCCACCAAGCTTCAGCACCGACAGCGATAGCGGCTTCACCCTGGTGACCCCGTACTACTTCAACCTGGCACCGAACTACGATGCCACGTTGTACCCGCGCTACATGGCCAAGCGCGGCATGTTGGTGGAAGGCGAATTCCGCTACCTGACCAAGAACAGCGAAGGGCAGTTCGGCGGCGCCTACCTGAACGACGAGAGCGACGATCGGCGGAAGCAGACCGACTCCGAAAAAACCCGCTACATGCTCAACTGGCAGCACAAGGGTGGGCTCGACTCGCGGGTGATGACCGAAGTCGACTACACCAAGATCAGCGACCCGTACTACTTCCAGGACCTGCAGACCGACCAGATCGGCGTGAAGTCCGCCGACTATGTCAACCAGCAAGGCGTCGTGACCTACCGTGGCGACAACTACACTGCACGCCTGAATGTACAGGCGTATCAGTTAGCTAGCGTCTCCAACATTACACCGTACGATCGGCTGCCACAGATCACCTTCAATGGTGCCTTGCCTTACCATCCACAAGGCCTGGACTTCACCTATGAAACCGAAGTGGTGCGCTTTGAGCGGGATCTGTTGAAAGGCAATTACTTCGATAAGGACGGTGGCCCATTCGTAGACGGAGTAGCCGTAGGCACTCCTCGACTGGATACCAACGTGGCCGGCCTGGCTCGGGCCAATGGCAATCGCCTGAACCTCAAGCCTGGCGTCAGCCTGCCGCTGAACTGGAGCTATGGCTACCTGACACCGTCTCTCAAGTACATGTACACCCAGTACGACCTAGACTTGGATAGCAAGGGCAAACAAGGCATTGTCGATGCTCGTAACTACGCAGCCTCGATCGGAGCCCGCTATGTCGGTGGAGACTACAGTCGCAACCAAAACCGCAGCGTACCGATCGCTAGCATCGATGGTGGCCTGTACTTCGACCGCCAGACCCAATGGTTTGGCAAGAACTACAATCAGACCCTGGAACCGCGCCTGTTCTATCTCTATGTTCCAGAGACGAACCAAGAAGACATTCCGGTATTCGATACCGGTGAATACACCTTCAACTATGCATCGCTGTTCCGCGACAACCGCTTCTCCGGCTCCGACCGCGTCGGCGACGAGAACAAGTTGTCCCTGGGCGTGACCAGCCGCTGGATCGAAGACAACGGCTTCCAGCGCCAGCGCATCAGTGTCGGCCAAGCCCTGTACTTCAGGGACCGTACCGTCCAGCTGCCGGGTATCGACTACCGTACCCGCGACGACGCCAAGTCCAACGTGTCGCCTTATGCTCTTGAGTACGAATACCGCTATAACCGCGACTGGCGCACCACTGCCGAGTACAACTGGGACCCGGACAGCCGCAGCCCGCGCTCCGGCAGCGCCATGCTCCACTACCAGCCGGAAGACAACCCGAACAAGGTGGTCAACGTCGGCTACCGCTATCGCAACGACCAGATCCGCTACGACCAGAACAGCGGTACCTGGAAAGTTGGAAGTGGCGACTACGGAGTCCGAGGCAAGCCTGGCTACGTGAAGGACTACTACAAGATCCAGCAGCACGACTTCTCGGTGATCTGGCCGATCGTGCCGCAGTGGAACGTCATCAGCCGTTGGCAGTACGACTACAACCGCAACCGCACGCTCGAGGCCTTCGGTGGTTTCGAGTACGACAACTGCTGCTGGAAACTGCGCCTGATCAACCGTTACTGGGTCAAGTACGACGAGTTCAGTCAGAACGCTCCGCAAAACGAAAGTGGCGACCGCGGCATCTTCCTCCAAATTGTTCTGAAGGGTCTCGGTGGCGTCATGGGCACCAAAGTAGAGAGCTTCCTCGACAAAGGCATCCAAGGTTATCGTGAACGTGAAGACCAAGCTTTCTGATTGTCTGCGCCCGCTGATGCTGGGCGCGCTGTTCCTGAGCATGAGCACTGCGGCCAGCGCTGCGGTGCAGTCCATCGACAAGGTGGTGGCGATCGTCGACAACGATGTCGTCATGCAGAGCCAGCTGGATCAACGAGTGCATGAAGTCCAGCAGACCATCGCCAAGCGTGGCGGTGGTGTGCCGCCTACCAGCGTCCTGGAACAGCAGGTCCTGGAGCGCCTGATCGTCGAGAACCTGCAATTGCAGATTGGCGAGCGCTCCGGCATCCGCATCACCGACGAAGAGCTGAACCAGGCCATCGGCACCATTGCCCAGCGCAACAGCATGAGCATCGAGCAGTTCCGCGCCGCCCTGGCCCACGATGGCTTGTCCTATGACGACGCCCGTGACCAGGTTCGCCGCGAGATGATCATCAGCCGTGTGCGCCAGCGCCGTGTGGCCGAACGCATCCAGGTATCGGAACAGGAAGTGAAGAACTTCCTGGCCTCGGACCTGGGCAAGATGCAGCTCTCCGAAGAACTGCACCTGGCCAACATCCTGATCCCGACGCCGGAAAGCGCCAGCTCCGAAGCGATCCAGAGTGCTGCCCGCCAGGCCATGGAGGTGTACCAGCAGCTCAAGCAGGGTGCCGACTTCGGCCAGCTGGCAATCGCCCGCTCCGGTAGCGACAACGCCCTGGAAGGCGGTGACATGGGCTGGCGTAAAGCCGCTCAACTGCCACCGCCCTTCGACCGTGAACTGAGTGCCATGGCCGTGGGTGACATTACTCAGCCAGCCCGCACTCCAGGCGGTTTCATCATCCTCAAGCTGGTAGACAAGCGTGGTGGCGGCAATCAGGTGCGCGATGAAGTGCACGTGCGCCACATCCTGATCAAGCCAAGCGAGATTCGCAGCGAAGAAGAGACCAAGCGCCTGGCGCAGAAACTCTACGACCGCATCAGCTCCGGTGAAGATTTCGCCGAACTGGCCAAGAGCTACTCGGAAGACCCGGGCTCGGCGCTCAACGGTGGCGATCTCAACTGGGTCGATCCGAACGCCCTGGTACCTGAGTTCCGCGAAGTCATGGCCAAGACTCCACAAGGCCAGCTGTCCAAGCCGTTCAAGAGCCCTTATGGCTGGCACGTCCTGGAAGTCCTTGGCCGTCGCGCCACCGACAGCACCAGCCAGGCTCGTGAACAGCAAGCCATGACCGTCCTGCGTAACCGCAAGTACGATGAAGAGCTGCAGACCTGGTTGCGGCAGATCCGCGACGAGGCCTACGTCGAGATCAAGCTGCCTGGCGCTGAACAGGCCGCGCAGTGAACCCCAGACGTTTTGCCCTGACACCCGGCGAACCGGCGGGTATAGGCCCTGACCTATGCCTGCTGCTCGCCTCGCAACTCCAGCCGCATCCCCTGATTGCCATTACCAGCCGCGACCTGCTCACCGAGCGGGCCGCGCAACTGGGAGTGGCCGTCAACCTGCTACCGGTGGACCCGAACCATCTACCGGATGCCCCCGCTCCGGCAGGCAGCCTGTACGTCTGGGATACTCCGCTGGGCAAGCCGGTGGTCAGCGGCCAGCTGGACCAGGCCAATGCGGCCTTCGTCCTGCAGACCCTGACCCGTGCCGGCCAGGGCTGCCTGGACGGGCACTTTGCCGGAATGATCACCGCGCCAGTACACAAGGGCGTGATCAATGATTCCGGGATCGCCTTCTCCGGGCACACCGAGTTTCTCGCGGACCTGACTCACACCCAGCAAGTGGTCATGATGCTGGCCACCCGAGGCCTGCGCGTCGCCCTGGTGACGACTCACCTGCCGCTGCGGGACATCGCCGATGCGATCACCAGCGAGCGCCTGGAACGGGTCACGCGGATCCTGCATGCCGACCTGCAGCAAAAATTCGGCATCGCCCAACCGCGCATCCTGGTCTGCGGGCTCAACCCCCATGCCGGCGAAGGCGGCCACCTGGGCCGCGAAGAAATCGACATCATCGAACCCACCCTGGAGCGTCTGCGCCAAGAAGGCATGGACCTGCGCGGTCCGTTGCCGGCCGACACTCTGTTTACCCCCAAATATCTGGAGCATTGCGACGCAGTGCTGGCGATGTACCACGACCAGGGCCTCCCCGTGCTGAAGTACAAAGGCTTCGGCGCGGCCGTCAATGTGACGCTCGGCCTGCCGATCATCCGCACCTCGGTCGACCATGGCACTGCCCTGGACCTGGCCGGCAGCGGCAGGATCGATACCGGCAGCCTGCAGGTCGCCCTGGAAACCGCCTACCAGATGGCCGAGAACCGTATATGACCGAGCAATACCAGCACCGGGCGCGCAAGCGCTTCGGCCAGAACTTCCTGCACGACGCCGGCGTCATCGACCGCATCCTGCGGGCCATCAACGCCAAGCCCCTGGACCGCATGCTGGAGATCGGCCCGGGCCAGGGCGCCCTGACCGAAGGCCTGCTGGGCAGCGGTGCACAACTGGACGTGGTGGAACTGGACAAGGACCTGGTGCCCATCCTCAACCAGCAGTTCGCTGGCCGGGACAACTTCAAGCTGCACCAGGGCGATGCCCTGAAGTTCGACTTCAACACCCTGGGTGCCGCTCCCGGCAGCCTGCGGGTGGTGGGCAACCTGCCCTACAACATCTCCACCCCGCTGATCTTCCACCTGCTGCATAACGCCGGCCTGATCCGCGACATGCACTTCATGCTGCAGAAGGAAGTAGTCGAGCGCCTGGCCGCCGGACCGGGCGGTGGCGATTGGGGCCGCCTGTCGATCATGGTCCAGTACCACTGCCGCGTGGAACATCTGTTCAACGTCGGCCCTGGCGCCTTCAATCCGCCCCCGAAAGTCGACTCGGCCATCGTGCGCCTGGTGCCCCATGCAGTGCTGCCGCATCCCGCCAAGGACCACAAGCTGCTGGAGCGTATCGTCCGCGAAGCCTTCAACCAGCGTCGCAAGACCCTGCGCAACACCCTCAAGGCGCTCCTGAGCAGCGCCGAAATCGAGGCCGCCGGCGTCGATGGCAGCCTGCGTCCCGAGCAGCTCGACCTGGCAGCCTTCGTACGCCTGGCCGACCAGTTGGCCGATCAGGTCAAGCCCGCCGCCAACTGACAATTACCGGCAAGCGACAGCGGGCAGAACGCCAGCCAGGATGGCTGGTCTACTACCCGCTACTTGACCTAGACTGACCGGCGTCAGCTTCTATCCCGCGTCCGCTTTGCTCTAAAGGCCCTTTGCATGTCCGATCCTCGCTATCAGGTCGACGTCAGCGTCGTCACCCACTTTCTGGCCGACCAATCGCAACCCGAACAGAATCGCTTCGCCTTCGCCTACACCATCACCGTCCAGAACAACGGCTCGCTACCCGCCAAGCTGCTGTCCCGGCACTGGGTGATCACCGATGGCGACGGCCATGTAGAAGAAGTGCGCGGCGCCGGCGTGGTCGGCCAACAGCCACTGATCGCCGCCGGCAAGAGCCACACCTACAGCAGCGGCACGGTGATGACCACCCAGGTTGGCAATATGCAGGGCAGCTATCAAATGCTGGCCGAGGACGGCAAGCAATTCGACGCCATCATCGCGCCGTTCCGCCTCGCGGTCCCCGGAGCGCTGCACTGATGGCCACCTACGCCGTTGGCGACCTGCAAGGCTGCCTGGAACCGCTGCAGTGCCTGCTTGAGCAGGTGGCGTTCGACCCTGCTCGGGATCGGTTGTGGCTGGTCGGGGATCTGGTCAATCGCGGCCCGCAGTCCCTGGAAACCCTGCGCTACCTGTACTCCATCCGCGACTCGCTGGTCTGCGTGCTGGGCAACCACGACCTGCACCTGCTGGCCGCCTGGCGCAATGTCGAGCGCCTGAAAAAGTCCGACACCCTGCGGGAAATCCTCGAAGCCCCGGACTGCGAGGAGCTGCTGCAATGGTTGCGCCAGCAAAAGCTGATGCACTACGACGAAGCACGCAAGACCGCCCTGGTACACGCCGGCATCGCCCCCCAGTGGTCACTGAAGAAAGCACAGAAATACGCCACCGAGGTCGAGCTCGCCCTGCAGGACGACAGCCTGTTCGAACCCTTCCTGGAGGGCATGTACGGCAACGACCCGGCGAAGTGGGACAACGACCTCAAGGGCATCACCCGCCTGCGAGTCATCACCAACTATTTCACTCGCATGCGCTTCTGCACCAGCGAAGGCAAACTCGACCTCAAGACCAAGGAAGGCCTGGACACGGCACCACCGGGCTACGCCCCCTGGTTCAGCCACAAGGAGCGCAAGACCCGGGAGATCAGGATCATCTTCGGTCACTGGGCAGCCCTCGAAGGCCAGAGCAACGAACCCGGGATCATTGCCCTGGATAGCGGCTGCGTCTGGGGCGGCTCCATGACCTTGATGAACGTCGACACCGGACTGCGCCTGAACTGCGACTGCGACGCCCATGGCCATGTGGCGCCCGCCTCCACCCAATCCCTGCCCGTCTGCTAGACGGAGCCGACCGACAAACCAGGAGTCCGCCATGAGCGAATTCAAACGTATCCCCCCCGAACAGGCCCAGGCACTGCGCGAACAAGGCGCCGTTGTAGTGGATATCCGCGACCCGCAAACCTATGCCCTGAACCACATCAGCGGCTCGGTGCACCTGGACAACCACTCCATTTCCGATTTCATTCGCGCAGCCGACCTGGATGCACCGCTAGTGGTCGTGTGCTACCACGGCAACTCCAGCCAGAGCGCCGCAGCCTACCTGGTCAGCCAGGGTTTCTCAGACGTTTACAGCCTCGATGGTGGCTTCGAACTGTGGCGCAACATCTACCCGGCCGAAATCGCCCAGGGCAACGCCGAATAATTTTTTTCTACCGCTCTAGCCCGTGATCTACGCGGGCTGACGCAACACCAGACGAACGGTAGCGCGCAACTAATCCGCCATCCGCCCTTGACCTCTGCGATTCCGAACTATCCTTAGCCACAGGCCATCCAAATCAGGGGAGAGCCGGTACACCGGCGAGCGGGTCATCGGTACTAGCTTTCAAGCTCGATAGCTTTGAAAGTGTTCTGGGGGGTAAACAGCAACTGGAACTTCATCAGTTGCATGCCAGCACTTGACTGACTGATCCGTAGCCGGCTCCACGTATCGAGCGAGGTGACGTCATGAGTATTTTTAGCCACTTCCAACAACGCTTCGAATCCACGCGCCAGGAAGAGTTTTCCCTGCAGGAATACCTCGAGCTGTGCAAGAAGGACCGCAGCGCCTATGCCTCGGCCGCAGAGCGCCTGCTATTGGCCATTGGCGAACCCGAACTGCTGGACACCTCGACCAACTCGAGGCTGTCGCGAATCTTTTCCAACAAGGTGATCCGGCGCTACCCGGCCTTTGAAGACTTCCATGGCATGGAAGAGTGCATCGACCAGATCGTTTCCTACTTCCGCCATGCCGCCCAGGGCCTGGAAGAGAAGAAACAGATCCTCTACCTACTGGGCCCGGTGGGTGGCGGTAAATCGTCCCTGGCCGAAAAACTCAAGCAGCTCATCGAGAAAGTCCCCTTCTATGCCATCAAGGGCTCACCCGTCTTCGAATCGCCACTGGGGCTGTTCAACGCCACGGAAGATGGCGCCATCCTCGAGGAAGACTTCGGCATTCCCCGGCGCTACCTGAACACCATCATGTCGCCCTGGGCGACCAAGCGCCTGTCGGAGTTCGGTGGCGACATCAGCCAGTTCCGGGTGGTGAAGCTGTATCCGTCGATCCTCAACCAGATCGCGGTGGCCAAGACCGAACCTGGCGACGAGAACAACCAGGACATCTCAGCCCTGGTGGGCAAGGTGGATATCCGCAAGCTCGAGGAATTCCCACAAAACGACGCCGACGCCTACAGCTATTCCGGGGCGCTGTGCCGGGCCAACCAGGGCCTGATGGAATTCGTCGAGATGTTCAAGGCGCCGATCAAGGTGCTGCACCCATTGCTGACCGCGACCCAGGAAGGCAATTACAACAGCACCGAGGGCCTGGGGGCGATCCCGTTCACCGGCATCCTGCTGGCCCACTCCAACGAATCGGAGTGGCACACCTTCCGCAACAACAAGAACAACGAGGCCTTCATCGACCGGATCTACATCGTCAAGGTGCCGTACTGCCTGCGCGTGACCGACGAGGTGAAGATCTACGACAAGCTGTTGTTCAACAGCTCCCTGGCCAAGGCCCATTGCGCCCCGGATACCTTGAAGATGCTGGCGCAATTCACCGTGCTCTCGCGCCTCAAGGAGCCGGAGAACTCCAACATCTACTCCAAGATGCGCGTCTATGACGGGGAGAACCTCAAGGACACCGATCCGAAGGCCAAGTCGATCCAGGAGTACCGCGACAGCGCCGGGGTCGATGAAGGCATGAACGGCCTCTCGACCCGCTTTGCCTTCAAGATCCTGTCCAAGGTCTTCAACTTCGACCCCCATGAAGTGGCGGCCAACCCGGTACACCTGCTGTACGTACTGGAACAACAGATCGAACAGGAGCAGTTCCAGGCCGAAACCCGCGAGCGCTACCTGCGCTTCCTCAAGGAATACCTGGCACCGCGCTACATCGAGTTCATCGGCAAGGAAATCCAGACGGCCTACCTGGAGTCCTACAGCGAGTACGGCCAGAACATCTTCGACCGCTACGTGCTGTACGCGGACTTCTGGATCCAGGACCAGGAATACCGCGATCCGGAAACCGGCGAGATCCTCAACCGCGTGGCGCTCAACGAAGAACTGGAAAAGATCGAAAAACCGGCGGGCATCAGCAACCCGAAAGACTTCCGCAACGAGATCGTCAATTTCGTGCTGCGCGCCCGGGCCAACAACAACGGCAAGAACCCCACCTGGCTCAGCTACGAGAAGCTGCGGGTGGTCATCGAGAAGAAGATGTTCTCCAACACCGAGGACCTGTTGCCGGTCATCAGCTTCAACGCCAAGGCCAGCAAGGAGGATCAACAGAAACACAACGACTTCGTCACCCGGATGGTGGAGCGTGGCTACACCGACAAGCAGGTACGCTTGCTGTCGGAATGGTACCTGCGGGTCAGGAAATCGCAGTAAAGCGGCAAGCGACAAGCCGCAAGCTGCAAGTCGTCCGGCGTCGGGCTCGAACCCGCGCCGCGGCTTGCAGCAGCGGTGGCTGCTCTTTCTTGCAGCATGAAGCTTGAGGCTTGCGGCTGCATCCAGTCACCGGAGGAATCATGAGCTACGTAATCGACCGACGCCTGAACGGTAAGAACAAGAGCACCGTGAACCGCCAACGGTTCCTGCGGCGCTATCGCGACCACATCAAGAAAGCCGTCGAAGAAGCCGTCAGCCGGCGCTCCATTACCGACATGGAGCATGGCGAGCAGATCAGCATTCCCGGGCGCGATATCGACGAGCCGGTGCTGCATCACGGCCGCGGCGGCAAGCAGACCGTGGTCCATCCAGGCAACAAGGAGTTCACCGCCGGCGAACATATCGCCAGGCCCCAAGGCGGCGGAGGGGGTGGAAGTGGTCGCGGCAAGGCCGGCAACTCCGGCGAGGGCATGGATGAATTCGTCTTCCAGATCACCCAGGAGGAGTTTCTCGAGTTCATGTTCGAGGACCTGGAGCTGCCCAACCTGGTCAAGCGCAACCTGACGGGCACCGATACCTTCAAGACAGTGCGGGCCGGGATCAGCAACGAAGGCAACCCATCGCGGATCAACATCATCCGCACCCTGCGCTCTGCCCATGCGCGACGCATCGCCCTGTCCGGCAGCAGCCGCGCCAAACTGCGCGAGGCCAAGGAGGAGCTGGCTCGCCTGAAACGCGAAGAACCGGACAACTTCGGCGACATACAAGAACTTGAAACAGAAATCGAACGCCTGAGCGCGCGAATTCATCGCGTGCCATTCCTCGACACCTTCGATCTGAAGTACAACCTGCTGGTCAAGCAACCCAATCCCAGCTCCAAGGCGGTGATGTTCTGCCTGATGGACGTTTCCGGCTCCATGACCCAGGCCACCAAGGACATCGCCAAGCGCTTCTTCATCCTTTTGTACCTGTTCCTCAAGCGCAACTACGACAAGATCGACGTGGTTTTCATCCGCCATCACACCAGCGCCCGGGAAGTGGACGAGGAAGAATTCTTCTACTCGCGGGAAACCGGCGGGACCATCGTCTCCAGCGCCCTGAAGCTGATGCAGGAGATCATGGCCGAGCGTTACCCGAGCAATGAATGGAACATCTATTCCGCCCAGGCCTCCGATGGCGACAACTGGAATGACGACTCACCCATCTGCCGCGATATCCTGATCAACCAGATCATGCCGTTCGTGCAGTACTACACCTACGTCGAGATCACGCCTCGGGAACACCAGGCCCTGTGGTTCGAGTACGAACGTATCGCCGAAGCCTTTCCCGAGACGTTTGCCCAGCAACAACTGGTTTCGGCCGGAGATATCTATCCGGTCTTCCGTGAACTCTTCCAGCGCAGGTTAGTGACATGACCGCCAGAGAGCAGAAACGCCAGCCCATCTCCACCGGCTCGGAATGGACCTTCGAGCTGATCCAGGCCTACGACCGCGAAATCAGCCGTATCGCGGCTCGCTATGCCCTGGACACCTACCCCAACCAGATCGAAGTGATCACCGCCGAGCAGATGATGGACGCCTATGCCTCGGTGGGCATGCCGCTGGGCTACCACCATTGGTCCTATGGCAAGCACTTCCTCAGCACAGAAAAATCCTACAGCCGTGGCCAGATGGGCCTGGCCTACGAGATCGTCATCAACTCCGACCCCTGCATCGCCTACCTGATGGAGGAAAACACCATCTGCATGCAGGCCCTGGTGGTGGCCCATGCCTGCTATGGCCATAACAGCTTCTTCAAGGGCAACTACCTGTTCCGCACCTGGACCGACGCCAGTTCGATCATCGACTACCTGGTGTTTGCCAAGCAGTACATTTCCCAATGCGAGGAACGCCACGGCATCGACGCCGTGGAGGATCTGCTCGACTCCTGCCATGCCTTGATGAACTACGGCGTCGACCGCTACAAGCGCCCTTATCCGATCTCCGCCGAAGAGGAACGGCGCCGGCAGAAGGATCGCGAAGAGCACCTGCAGAAGCAGATCAACGATCTGTGGCGCACCATTCCCAAGGGTGCGGACAAAAATAGCGACAAGGACAATGCGCGGTTCCCGGCAGAGCCCCAGGAAAACATCCTCTATTTCATCGAGAAACACGCTCCGCTGCTCGAGCCCTGGCAACGGGAGATCGTGCGGATCGTGCGCAAGATCGCCCAGTATTTCTATCCACAACGCCAGACCCAGGTAATGAACGAAGGCTGGGCCACCTTTTGGCACTACACGCTGATGAACGACCTGTACGACGAAGGCCTGGTCACCGACGGCTTCATGATGGAGTTCCTGGCCTCCCATACCAGCGTGGTGTTCCAGCCGGGATTCGATAGCCCCTACTACAACGGCATCAACCCCTACGCCCTGGGCTTTGCCATGTACCGGGACATCCGCCGCATGTGCGAAGAGCCCACTGAGGAAGACCGCCGCTGGTTCCCGGAACTGGCCGGCACCGACTGGCTGTCGAGCATCAAGTTCGCCATGAGCAGCTTCAAGGACGAGAGCTTCATCCTGCAGTACCTCTCGCCCAAGGTGATCCGTGACCTCAAGCTGTTCAGTATCATGGACGACGATCAGAAGGACGACCTGCTGGTCCCGGCCATCCATGACGAAAGCGGCTACCGCGTCATCCGCGAGACCCTGGCCGCTCAATACAACCTGGGCAACCGTGAACCCAACGTGCAGATCTGGAGCATCGACCGGCGCGGCGACCGCTCGCTGACCCTGCGCCACCAGCAACATGACCGCAAACCACTGGGAGAATCCACCGACGAGGTACTCAAGCACCTGCATCGGCTATGGGGCTTCGACATCCACCTGGAAACCCTGCAAGGCGACCAGGTGATGAAGACCCACCACGTGCCGCCCAAGAACGACCACGGCGAAAACGACTACGGGCGCCTGGACCTGGCAGTCATCCACCTCTAGGTGGCCCCACAAGCCTCCGTTAGGCCGCCACAAGGGGTATCCTGTCGCGCTAACGGAGGTTTTTTATGCGGATTTACAAAGTCGGCGGTGCGGTACGTGATCGCTTGCTCGGCAGGCCGGTTACCGATATCGACTGGGTCGTGGTCGGTGCGAGCGCCGAGGAAATGATCGACAAGGGCTTTCGCCCGGTCGGTGCGGACTTCCCGGTGTTCCTGCATCCCAAAAGTGGCGAGGAATATGCCCTGGCCCGGACCGAGCGCAAGAGTGGGCGCGGTTACGGCGGGTTCACCTTCCATGCCAGTCCCGAGGTCACCCTGGAAGAGGACCTGATCCGCCGCGACCTGACCATCAACGCCATGGCCGAGGACGAGCAGCAGGCCATCACTGACCCCTACAACGGCCAGAAGGATCTAGAAAACCGACTGCTGCGGCATGTTTCCCCGGCGTTCGCCGAAGATCCCCTGCGGGTTCTACGGGTTGCCCGCTTTGCTGCGCGCTATGCCGGGCTGGGTTTTCGCGTCGCGCCAGAGACCCTCGAACTGATGCACCAGCTCAGTCGTTCAGGCGAATTGCAGGCCCTGACGGCAGAACGCAGCTGGAAAGAGATCTCCCGCGCCCTGATGGAGGATCAGCCCCAGGTCTTTATCCAGATCCTGCATGATTGTAGTGCCCTGGCAGAACTGATGCCAGAGGTCGATGCGCTATTCGGGGTTCCCCAACCGGCGCTTCACCACCCGGAGATCGATACCGGGCTGCATACCCTGAGCGTCCTGCAACAAGCGGCCCTGCACCGGCAAGCGCTGAGCGTGCGCTGGGCCTGCCTGCTGCACGATCTGGGCAAGGGTGTTACGCCGCAGGAAGAATGGCCGCGGCACATCGGTCATGAGCAGGCCGGCCTGGAGCTGATCAAGGCAATCAACGAACGCTTCAAGGTGCCCAGGGAATGCCAGGAGCTGGCAATGCTGGTGGGCCAATATCACACCCACGCTCACCGCGCCCAGGAGCTCAAGGCCTCGACGCTGTTGGAGCTGCTGCAGAGCTTCGACGTCTTCCGACGCCCGCAACGCTTCGAGGAGTTCGTTGCTGCCTGCGAGATGGACGCACGCGGCCGGCTCGGCCTCGAATCCCGCCCCTACCCGCAAGCCGACTACCTGCGTGGCGCAGCCAGCGCCGCTCGTGCGGTAGCGGTGCAGCCCTTGTTGGAACAAGGCTTCAAAGGGCCGCAATTGGGAGAAGCACTGCGACTGGAGCGCCTAAAAGCACTCAAGGCCTACAAAGAGCAGTTCGCCCCTTGAAGACATGCGGACAAGGTTGCCTTGTCCGCATGGAATAGACCCCGGCCTAGAGGTCTGCCGGAGTCAATTGCACGCCACGCCACTCAAAAGCCACAGGCGCCAACACCTGGTCGATCTGCGCCTCTTCCCAGAGAGCCCCCAGGCTCTTGCCTGCCAGGGGATGCACTCGCTCTGGGGCCATCAGCGACAAAGGCCACAGCACAAAGGCGTTCTTCAGGATTTCCGCACGCGGCAAGACCAAGCCATCGAAGTTGCCGGTCAGGTCGCCGTAGAGCAGCACATCGATATCCAGCGGCAGCCCCTTGCGATCGGGGGCGTAGCGCCCGTTATCGGCCTCGATGAACTTCAAGCGACGATCCAGTTCGATCAGGGGCAGGTCGGTAAAAGCCGAGACCACCAGATTGAAGAATGGCCCGCTCTTGATTCCGACCGGTTGGCTTTCGAACACGGCCGAACAACGCATGTCCACCAGGAAGCCAGCCAATGCATCGAGTCCGGCCCGCAAATGGACTTCACGCTCGATATTGCTACCAAGTCCTAGAAATACCTGAGTCAGCGACATCCGCGCTCGATCTCCACGCCAACGCCCTTGGCGGCCGGGACGGCGCCGGGCTTGGTCAGCTTCAAATGCAGCCAGGGAATATTGAATTCGCCCATCAGCACCTCGGCCAGGCGCTCGGCAAAGGTTTCCACCAACTGATACTGGGCCTGCTCGGCAAACGCCTGGATCCGGGCCGATACGCTGGCGTAGTCCAGGGCCAGCGTCAGGTCGTCGCCAGCGGCGGCCGGGCGATTGTCCCAGGCAAAACTCAAGTCAAGGCGCAGGCATTGGCGAATGCCGCGCTCCCAGTCGTAGGCGCCAATCACGGTGTCGACTTCCAGTCCCTCGATAAACACTCTGTCCAAGCACTCTTCTCCGCAGCACGACAAGGGCGCAATGCGCCGTTAGAATCAGGGCGTCCTCGCCCGGAATAGTTAGCATGTTTTGGTCACTGGCGATTCTCGCCTACCTGCTCGGCTCTCTGTCCTTCGCTATCTTGCTCAGCCGCGTCACGGGCAATCCCGATCCGCGCATGAGCGGCTCCGGTAATGCCGGCGCCACCAACATGCTACGCCTGGCCGGCAAAAAGCTCGCGATCCTGACCCTGCTGGGGGACCTGTGCAAAGGCCTGGTCCCCGTGCTGATCGCCCATCTTGCCGGGCTGTCACTGCAACAACAGGCCTGGATCGGGCTCTACGCCGTGCTCGGGCACCTGTTCCCGCTGTACTTCCGCTTTCGTGGCGGCAAGGGTGTCGCCACCGCCGCCGGCATGCTGCTGGGGCTCTATCCCCCGGCCGCCCTGCTGGCCATCGCCGCCTGGGGACTGACCTTCTACCTGACCCGCACCAGCTCACTGGCCGCCTTGATCGCTACGCCCCTGACCCTGCCACTGCTGGCTTGGCAGGAACCCGAGGCGCTGTTGCCGATGAGCGTGCTCACGCTGCTGATCGTCTGGCGCCACCGCGGCAATCTACGCGACCTGTTCGCCGGGCGCGAACGGCATTTTTGAATCCCACCAATGAAACGCTTCAGCGGGCGATCTCGGCGCTGGGCCCTCACAAGGCCGACAATTGCTCCATGGGCCAGCGAGCCTGGACGCTGATCGCCAAGTCTTCCTTTTGCCCCGCCTGCAACCGCTGGCAGCCAGCGTAGGCAATCATCGCTCCGTTGTCGGTACAAAATTCCGGCCGGGCGTAGAACACATGACCCTTCATCTCGGCGAGCATGTTTTCCAGGGAAGCCCGCAAGGCCTTGTTGGCACTCACGCCACCGGCGATCACCAGGCTCTTGAGGCCAGTCTGCTTCAGGGCACGCTTGCACTTGATGGTCAGAGTGTCCACAACCGCCTGCTGGAAGGCGAGAGAGATGTCGCAACGGGTTTGCTCACCGTCGTCTCCAGCGCTGACGCATTGCTGCCAGGTGTTCAAGGCAAACGTCTTCAGGCCGCTGAAACTGAACTCCAGGCCTGGGCGGTCGGTCATCGGGCGCGGGAAGACAAAACGCCCCGGCACGCCCTGGGTCGCCAGGCGCGCGATCTCGGGACCGCCAGGGTAATTAAGGCCGATCAGCTTGGCGGTCTTGTCAAAAGCCTCGCCAGCGGCATCGTCCAGGCTCTCGCCCAACAGTTCGTATTGGCCGATGCCGTCGACCCTGACCAGCTGGGTATGTCCACCGGACACCAACAAAGCGACGAACGGAAACTGTGGCGGTTGTGCCTCCAGCATCGGCGCCAGCAAATGCCCCTCCATGTGGTGCACCCCCAGGGCCGGAATCCCCCAGGCAAAGGCCAGTGCCTGGGCACAGGAGGCACCTACCAGCAGGGCCCCCACCAGACCGGGACCGGCGGTGTAGGCGATGGCATCGATCTCTGTGGGCACGCAGTCGGCTTGCGCCAGGACCTGGCGAATCAGGGGCAGCATGCGCTTGACGTGGTCACGGGACGCCAGTTCTGGCACCACGCCGCCATAGACGCGATGCAGGTCGATCTGGCTGAATAGCGCATCGGCCAACAGGCCTCGCTCGCTGTCGTAAAGCGCGACGCCGGTTTCGTCGCAGGAAGTTTCTAATCCCAGTACTAGCATGGGTTTGCGCCTTGCAGGGGCTGAATTCGAAGGCGCGCATGATAGTCGCCACTCCCTCGCCCGACCAGCGGTTTTCGATCAGAGGCTTTGCATTCCTGGCGGCGAGGGGTTAACATCCGCAACCCTTAAAAACCGACGATCTTAGCCGCGATTTTTCACGACGAGAACGTTGACCCCGGTAATGAATGAAGGTAGCTCTGGATGCCAGCCGTCAAAGTTAAAGAGAACGAACCCTTCGACGTAGCTCTGCGTCGTTTCAAGCGCTCCTGCGAAAAAGCCGGTGTTCTGGCTGAAGTTCGTAGCCGCGAATTTTACGAGAAGCCGACTTCCGAGCGTAAGCGCAAAGCAGCTGCTGCTGTTAAGCGTCACGCCAAGAAAGTTCAGCGCGAACAGCGCCGCGCCGTACGTCTGTACTAATACACAGACGTTCGCTGCAAGCTTCTGCCAAGCCCGGCCTTCAGCCGGGCTAATGGCATTTGCGGATCATGCTTGATGCTTCACCGCCGAAGTCACCCTGGTGACCCAGGCAAATCTGCTTCATCACGTCAGACCTGGCTCTTGCCAGTGGTGCACGTCTTTTCTGACGAGCCTTCCAAGGCTACTGACGAGCACACCCTTACTGATTCCTGCGCCCAAGGCGCCCTCCCCGGTACTGGCCTGGTGAGCTTTGAAGCCCACTCGACGCTTGCTGCCGGAGCAACATCTTTCAGATACTCGAATACTGATTGAAGCTAACGTCAGTGGACGTTCGGCAGATACACTTCCCGACTGCGACCACGCCGAAGACCCGGGTCGAACCGCGCACGCCTCACGCCTCGCCCTAGATCTTTCGACGACATCGCCAGGGCTATTTTTCCCCGCAGTGATGACGAGAACGCCATGGCCGGGCTTATTCCCCAGAGCTTTATTGACGACCTTCTGAACCGCACCGACATCGTCGATGTCGTCAGCTCGCGCCTGCAGATCAAGAAGGCTGGCAAGAACTACACCGCCTGCTGCCCGTTCCACAAGGAAAAGACCCCCTCCTTCAGCGTCAGCCCCGACAAGCAGTTCTATTACTGCTTTGGTTGCGGCGCCGGCGGCAACGCCCTCGGCTTCATCATGGACCACGACAACCTGGACTTTCCCCAGGCCGTCGAGGAACTGGCGAAAACCGCCGGCATGGAAGTGCCGCGCGAGGAAAGCGGCCGTGGCCAGCGCAAGCCTCGCCAACCCACCGACTCGCCCCTGTACCCACTGCTCACCGCCGCCGCCGACTACTATCGCCAGGCCCTGAAAAACCACCCCGCACGCAAGGCAGCAGTGGATTACCTGAAGGGACGCGGGCTCACCGGCGAGATCGCCCGGGATTTCGGCCTGGGCTTTGCCCCTCCCGGCTGGGACAACCTGTTCAAGCACCTGAGCAGCGACACCCTGCAGCAGAAAGCCATGATCGATGCTGGCCTGCTGATCGAGAATGCCGAGACCGGTAAACGCTACGACCGTTTTCGCGACCGGGTCATGTTCCCGATCCGCGATACTCGCGGCCGGATCATCGCCTTCGGCGGCCGCGTGCTTGGAGACGACAAACCCAAGTACCTGAACTCCCCGGAAACCCCGGTGTTCCACAAGGGCCAGGAACTCTACGGCCTGTTCGAGGCCCGCAAGAACAATCGCAACCTCGACGAGATCATCGTCGTCGAGGGCTACATGGACGTAATCGCCCTGGCCCAGCAGGGCCTGCGCAATGCCGTCGCGACCCTGGGCACCGCCACCAGCGAAGAACACCTCAAGCGCCTGTTCCGCATCGTGCCCAATGTGCTGTTCTGCTTCGACGGCGACCAAGCCGGGCGCAAGGCCGCCTGGCGCGCCCTGGAGGCCACGCTATCCTGCCTGCAGGACGGACGTCGGGCGCGCTTCCTGTTCCTTCCGGAAGGAGAAGACCCCGACACCCTGGTTCGCTCGGAAGGCACCGACGCGTTCCTTGCCCGGATCAACCAGCACGCACAACCGCTGGCCGACTATTTCTTCCAGCAACTGATCGAGGAAGCCGATCCACGCTCACTGGAAGGCAAGGCCCACCTGGCAACGCTGGCAGCACCGCTGATCGAAAAGATTCCAGGGGCCAACCTGCGCATCCTGATGCGCCAGCGCCTCACCGAGATCACAGGCCTCAGCAACGAAACAGTCAATCAATTGGCCCACAATCCCGCGCCGCAAGCCTCGCCGAACTACGACGCAGGCATCGACTACGACGGCATGCCGGACTACGCCGACTACAATGAGCCGCACCAGGAAGCGTACGCCCCACAGCAGGAATGGACGCCGAAGAAGAGCGGCGGCAAGAAATGGGAAAACAAGCCCTGGGACAAGAACGGCAAGGGCAAGCGCCAGGGCGATCGCGACCAACCCCGCGCCCCGCGAACGCCTGCAACAGTGGAGCCGCCCATCCAGTCAGCCCTGCGAACCTTGCTGCACCATCCTCAGCTGGCAAAAAAAGTTGAAGATGCCGGGCACTTTGCCGATGACGACAACACCAATACACAGTTGCTGGTAGCCCTGATCGAAGCCGTGCAGAAAAATCCTCAGCTACGCTCTATTCATCAGCTGATGGCGCGCTGGCACGGCACCTCGCAAGGAAATCTACTTAACGCACTGGCGGAAAAAGAGTGGTTAATCGACGGAGATAACCTTGAACAACAGTTTTTCGACACCATTAACAGCTTGTCAGCTCGCCAACGCGAGCGTGTTTTAGACCAACTTCTCAGGAAATCGCGTCAAAGCGAGCTCAGCAGCGATGAGAAAAAACAGCTGGTTGAGCTTCTAAAACGCAATGTTCCCGCATCAAACCCGACCTCAACTGGCGCGTGAGGTCATAGCTCGGGTATAATCCTCGGCTTGTTTTTTGCCCGCCAAGACCTTCAGTGGATAGGGTGTTATGTCCGGAAAAGCGCAACAGCAGTCTCGCCTCAAAGAGTTGATCAGCCGTGGACGTGAGCAGGGTTACCTGACTTACGCGGAGGTCAACGACCACCTGCCGGAGGATATTTCAGATCCGGAACAGGTGGAAGACATCATCCGCATGATCAACGACATGGGGATCAACGTATTCGAGAGTGCTCCGGATGCGGATGCCCTTTTGTTGGCCGAAGCCGATACCGATGAAGCAGCAGCTGAAGAAGCCGCCGCTGCGTTGGCGGCTGTGGAAACCGACATTGGTCGCACTACCGACCCAGTGCGCATGTACATGCGCGAAATGGGTACCGTAGAGCTGCTCACACGTGAAGGCGAAATCGAAATCGCCAAGCGTATCGAAGAAGGCATCCGTGAAGTGATGGGCGCGATCGCGCACTTCCCTGGCACGGTAGACCATATCCTCGCCGAATACGCTCGCGTCACCAGCGAAGGTGGCCGCCTGTCTGACGTCCTCAGCGGTTATATCGACCCGGACGACGGCATTACCCCGCCCGCTGCCGAGATTCCTCCACCTGTCGACACCAAGTCGGCGAAAGAGGACGACGACAGCGAAGACGAAGACGGTGAAGCCTCCGAAGACGAAGAAGAAGCCGAAAGCGGTCCGGATCCGGTCGTCGCCGCACAGCGTTTCGGCGCCGTCGCCGATCAGCTGGAAGTCACTCGCAAGGCCCTGAAGAAGCATGGCCGCGAGAACAAGCAGGCTATCGACGAAATGCTGGCCCTGGCCGAGCTGTTCATGCCGATCAAGCTGGTACCGAAGCAATTCGAAGGCCTGGTCGAGCGCGTACGCAGCGCCCTGGATCGTCTGCGCCAGCAGGAACGCGCCATCATGCAGCTTTGCGTGCGTGATGCCCGCATGCCGCGTGCCGACTTCCTGCGCCAGTTCCCCGGCAACGAAGTGGATGAAAGCTGGACCGAGGCCCTGGCCAAAGGCAAGAGCAAGTACGCCGAAGCCATTGCCCGCCTGCAGCCGGACATCGTCCGTTGCCAGCAGAAGTTGACTGCGCTTGAGACCGAAACCGGCCTTAAGGTCGCCGAGATCAAGGAAATCAACCGTCGCATGTCGATCGGCGAGGCCAAGGCCCGTCGCGCGAAGAAAGAGATGGTTGAAGCCAACTTGCGTCTGGTGATCTCCATCGCCAAGAAGTACACCAACCGCGGCTTGCAGTTCCTCGACCTGATCCAGGAAGGCAACATCGGCTTGATGAAAGCGGTGGACAAGTTCGAATACCGTCGCGGCTACAAGTTCTCGACCTATGCCACCTGGTGGATTCGCCAGGCGATCACCCGTTCGATCGCCGACCAGGCTCGCACCATCCGTATCCCGGTGCACATGATCGAGACGATCAACAAGCTCAACCGTATTTCCCGGCAGATGCTCCAGGAAATGGGTCGCGAACCGACCCCGGAAGAGCTGGGCGAGCGCATGGAAATGCCTGAGGACAAGATCCGCAAGGTATTGAAGATCGCCAAAGAGCCGATCTCCATGGAAACCCCGATCGGTGATGACGAAGACTCCCATCTGGGCGACTTCATCGAAGACTCGACCATGCAGTCGCCAATCGATGTCGCCACCGTGGAAAGCCTCAAGGAAGCGACACGCGAAGTACTCTCCGGCCTCACCGCTCGTGAAGCCAAGGTATTGCGCATGCGCTTCGGCATCGACATGAATACCGACCACACCCTCGAGGAAGTTGGTAAGCAGTTCGACGTCACCCGTGAGCGGATTCGCCAGATCGAAGCCAAGGCGCTGCGCAAGCTGCGCCACCCGACGCGAAGCGAGCATCTGCGCTCCTTCCTCGACGAGTAAGCCCAAGACCCCCAGCCCTGCTGGGGGTTTTGCTTTTTGCCGCCCCTTCACCTTTCCCCGCCAAATACCCCGTCTACACTCGAAGCATTCATCCGCTCCATAACGAGACGGTTATGCCCAGACTGTCGGCCATGCTCCTGCTGGCGCTGCTTACCTGGACCGCAACGGCTGGCGCACTGACTCTCACCGACGAAGAACGTAGCTGGCTCAAGACTCACCCGGAACTGCGCCTGGGCGTGGATGCCTCCTGGCCACCTTTTGAGTTTCGCGACGAAGAAGGCCGCTACCAGGGCCTGGCGGCCGACTATATCCAGCTGATCCAGGAACGCCTGTCCATCAGCCTCAAGCCTATAGAACCTGCCAGCTGGACCGCCGTTCTCGAAGACGCCAAGCAAGGCAAGCTGGACCTGCTACCGGGGATCATGTCGATCCCCGAACGCCAGAGCTACATGGCCTTCACCCGCCCCTACCTCGACTTCCCCATCGTGATCCTGGCCCACAAAGGCGGGGCACAGCCCCGAAATCTCGATGACCTGTACGGCCTCAAGATTGCCGTAGTGGAGAACTACGCCCCTCACGAGCTGTTGCGCTCCCATCACCCGGACCTGAACCTGGTGGCCATGCCGAACGTCAGCTCGACCCTGCAAGCCCTGGCCACCGACAAGGTCGATGCCGTGGTCGGCGACCTTGCCTCCAGTGTCTGGAGCCTGCGCCAGCTCAAGCTCGAAGGCCTCTACGTCAGCGGCGAGACGCCCTACCGCTACCAGCTGGCCATGGGCGTGCCTCGGGACAGCAAGATCCTGGTAGGCATTCTCGATAAGGTCCTGGCCGATCTCAGCCCGGACGAAATCAGCACGATCCAGCAACGCTGGGTGGGCAGTGTGCTCGATCACCGGACATTCTGGCGGGACGTACTGGTCTATGGCCTGCCTGGCCTACTGCTGCTGGTCACCGTGCTGGCCGTGGTCATTCGTATCAACCGTCGCCTGAGCTCGGAAATCTCCCGCCGAGTCGCCCTGGAGCAGGAGTTGCGCAGCAGCGAATACCACTACCGCAGCCTGGTCGAAAGCCTCTCTGCCATCGCCTGGGAAGCCAATATCAGCGACTTCACCTACAGCTACGTCTCGCCCCACGCCGAGCCGCTGCTGGGTTACCCCCTGGCCCATTGGTTGATCCCCGGGTTCTGGCGCAACATCATCCACCCCGCCGACCTGACCCGCGCCCAGGCGTTTTGCGATCTGGCGGTACAATCCGGACGCGACCACAGCCTCGATTACCGGGTGATCACCGCCGATGGCCGCTGCCTGTGGGTCCGCGACATCGTCAGCCTGATCGAGCACGGCCATGAGCCGGTGATGCGCGGCCTGATGATCGATATCAGCGAAGCCAAGCACACCGAAGAGGCCCTGCGCCTGTCCGAACAAAAGTTCGCCTCGGTGTTCCAGCAGTGCCCGGACATCCTGGTCATCGCCCGCTTGTCCGATGGCTGCCTGCTGGAGGTCAACAAGGCATTCGAGGAACAGATCGGCCTGAGCGCCGCCCAGGTGATCGGCCAGACCGCCACCCAGCTCAACATCTGGGGCATCCCGGACGTCGGCCCCAGCCTGTTGCAGCGCCTGCAAGCCGGGAGTATCCGCAACCTGGAAATGTCCTTTCGGCGCCACAACGGCCAATTGTTCACCGGGCTGATTTCCGCCGAACCTTTCGATCTGGACACCACAGCGGCGCTGGTGGTGGTGGTCCGGGACATCAGCCAGCTCAAGGAAACCCAGCAGCGGCTGCAGACCTCGGAAGAAAAGTTCGCCAAAGCCTTCCACGCATCGCCGGACGGACTGCTCCTGAGCCGGCAGCAAGATGGCCTGCTGCTGGAGGTCAACGAGGGCTTCGGGCGCATCACCGGCTTCAACAGCGTCATGTCCCTGGACCGCTCGACCCTCGACCTGGGAATCTGGGTCAACCTCAACGAACGCAAGCGCATGCTCGAACTCTTGCAGCGGGACGGTTTCGTGCGTGACTTCACCTGCCATATCCGCCGCAGCGATGGCCAGATCCGCCTTTGCGAGCTCTCCAGCCGGCCGCTTCCCATCGGCGATGACGACTGCATGCTGACCATCGCCCGGGACATTACCGATCGCCAGCTGATGCAGGAGAAACTGCAACTGGCTGCCACCGTCTTCGAAAGCACCGCCGAAGGCGTCATGATCACCGACACCCAGCAACGCATCAGTGCAGTCAACCGAGCCTTCAGTGAAATCACCGGCTACAGCGAGAAAGAGGCCCTGGGACATACTCCGCGCCTGCTGGCTTCAGGGCTGCATGACAGCGCCTTCTATGCGGCGATGTGGCACCAGCTGACCCTGGAAGGACACTGGCAGGGGGAGATCTCCAACCGGCGCAAGAACGGCGAACTCTACCCCAACTGGCTGACGATCAACGCCGTGCGCAACCAGGAACAGCAGATCACCCACTTCGTCGCGGTGTTCGCCGATATCTCCAGCCTCAAGCACGCCCAGGCAAGGCTCGACTACCAGGCCCACCACGATCCGTTAACGGGCCTGCCCAACCGCACCCTGTTCGAAAGCCGGTTGCTGGCCGCACTCAATAACCAACAGGACAACGGCGGCCAGGGTGCGGTGCTGTTCCTCGACCTGGACCGCTTCAAGCACATCAACGACAGCCTTGGCCACCCCGTGGGGGACCTGCTGCTCAAGGGCATTGCCGTACGCCTCAAGGAGCAACTGCGTGACATCGACACGGTGGCCCGGCTGGGCGGGGACGAGTTCATCATCCTGCTGCCAGGCCTGCACCAAGCCAGCGACGCCGACCACATCGCCGGCAAGCTGCTGAACTGCTTCAACGCACCGTTCCAGGCCGGGGAGCACGAGTTCTTCATCAGTGCCAGCATCGGCACCAGCCTTTACCCCAAGGACGGCAGCGATGTCGCCACCCTGATCAAGAACGCCGATGCCGCGATGTACCGCTCCAAGGCCAAGGGGCGCAACCGCGTGGAACGCTACACCCGCGACCTGACCGCCCAAGCCAGCGAGCGCGTGGCCCTGGAACATGAACTGCGCCGGGCGATCGAGCGCAATGAACTGACCTTGTACTTCCAGCCCAAGATCAGCCTCCTCAACCACGAGCTGGTGGGCGCCGAAGCACTGATCCGCTGGCGCCACCCCAGCTTCGGCGAAGTACCGCCGGAACACTTCATCCCCCTGGCCGAAGAAAACGGCATGATCCTGCCAATCGGCGACTGGGTCCTGGAACAGGCCTGCCAATACCTGCACGACTGGAACCAGCGCTACGAGAACTTCGGACCGCTGTCGGTGAACCTGGCCGGCGCACAACTGCGCCAACCCAACCTGCTGGGGCGCATCGAGCAATTGCTGGACGACTACGACCTGCAACCTGGCCTGCTGCAACTGGAAATCACCGAAAACTTCATCATGAGCCAGGCCGAGGAAGCCCTGGAGGTCCTGCATCAGCTCAAGCGCCTGGGCGTGCAACTGGCCATCGACGACTTCGGCACCGGCTACTCGTCCCTGAGCTACCTCAAGCGCCTGCCCCTGGATTTCCTCAAGATCGACCAATCCTTCGTCCGCGGCCTGCCGGACGACCCCCACGACGTGGCGATCGTGCGCGCCATCATCGCCCTGGGCCGCAGCATGCAATTCACGGTGATCGCCGAAGGCGTGGAAAACCAGGAACAACAGACCTTCCTCACCCTGGAAGGCTGCGAACAGATCCAGGGCTACATCGTCAGCCTGCCCCTGGAAGCGGAGGAGTTCTGCGCCAGCTTCCTGCAGATCCGCGTTTCCGATTTTTCGGATAGCACAGCCGAGAAACCATCGTTATAATCCGCCGCCTACTGAGGGCCTATAGCTCAGTTGGTTAGAGCAGAGGACTCATAATCCTTTGGTCCACGGTTCAAGTCCGTGTGGGCCCACCATCTTCGAAGCCGCGCATTGCGCGGTTTTTTCATGCCTGAAATCTGCCTGCTTCACCCATGGCCACTGAATCGCCAGCTTAAATCCCGCTGTTTTCCCGCCGTCATATCGATGTCCAACCAGGACAAAAGACGCCTCGGGGTCTTTCACGATAAGAAAGGGATTTATCGATGGTTGAGATTACGCGCCGATCACTCATGGGGCTGGCATCCGCCCTGCCGCTGCTGTCACTGCCAGGCTGGAGCCAGGCTGCCGAACCCACCCCATCGTCGGTACCACCAACGGCCACCGATGTCCTGATCAACTTCAACGAGAGCCCCTGGGGCCCCTCTCCTGCCAGCCGCCAGGCCATGCAGCAAGGCATCGCCCTCAGCGGTCGCTATCCCTACAAGATCCAGTACCGGCTCAACGCGCTGTTCGCCCGCCAGCAGGGCATTCCCGAGGATCATGTGCAGAGCTTCTGCGGCTCCAAGGCCGCATTGCAGCACGCGGTCGTGGCTTTCACCCAGGACGCGAGCCTGGTCATGGCCACACCCTCCTACGAGGCTCCCAGGGAAGCTGCCGAGGGACGCCAGGCCAAGGTGCATGAGGTGCCGCTGGACGCCAACCACGCCCACGACCTGCAAGCGATGCTCGCCGTCGACCCGGCGCCGGGCCTGATCTACCTGTGCAACCCCAACAACCCCACCGGCACCCTGACACCACGCCAGGCCATCGAGCAGGCACTGACACGCCTGCCCAAGGGGGCGGTCATGCTGATCGACGAGGCCTACATCGACTTCTCCACGGCCAGCACCTGCATCCCGCTGGTCAAGGAGCACCCGCAGCTACTGGTGCTGCGCACCTTCTCCAAGATCTACGGCATGGCCGGGGCTCGCTTGGGGCTAGCCGTGGGCCAGCCGGCGCTGCTCGAGCGCCTGGAAACCTACGGCGGCTACAACGTGCCGGCGGCGTCGACCTTGCTGGGAGGGCTAGCCAGCCTGGAAGACCCGCACCTGCTGGCCGAGCGCAAGCGACACAACCAACAATTGCGCGACGCGACCATCGCCTGGTTGCAGCAACGCGGGTTCAACTGCACCGCCTCCCAGGCCAACTGCTTCATGGTCGATGTCCAGCGCCCGGCCCAGGACGTGGTGGATGCCCTGGCGGCACGCCAAGTGAAGATCGGTCGGGTCTGGGACAGCTGGCCGAACTGGGCACGGGTCAGCATCGGCGACGAGCAGGACATGCAGCGCTTTCGCCACGCCTTCGCCCAGGTCATTCCCGCCTGAGCCCGCGTCGCCCAAAGGCAGCTCCCGGCGACGAGCGGCGGGCCGTGGGAGACGCTAACATGTGCGCTCCCCGACCACCGCGCTGGAGCCCATCTTGTCCGATAGCCGTCCTCCCGTTCTCGACGAAGTCGACCGTCAGCTGATCGCCGCCCTGCAAATCAACGCACGCGAAAGCGTGGCGATGCTGGCCCGGCAACTGGGCATCGCCCGTACCACCGTGACCTCGCGCCTGGCGCGCCTGGAAAAGGCCCGGGTCATTACCGGCTATGGCGTACGCCTGGGCCAGCGGGTGATCGATGGCGGGTTGCAGGCCTATGTCGGCATCAAGGTCCAACCGCGCTCCGGCAAGGAAGTCCTGCGCCGCTTGAGTGGCATGGCCCAGGTCCAGCAACTGTGCGCGGTCAGTGGCGAATTCGACTACGTGGCCTGGCTGCGCACCGAATCCCCGGAACAGCTGGATCAACTGCTGGACCAGATCGGCAGTGTCGACGGCGTGGAAAAGACCACCACCTCGATCATCCTCAGCAGCAAGATCGATCGCGGGCATGCGCTCTAGGGCCTGGCAAGACTTCGTCAACATGCTCGAATAATTCGTCATATTGATAAATAACAATGCATAACGACGACAGTTTGCGTCTTATTTACGAGCACACCCCTCTCTAGAATGGCTGCCATCTTTTCCTATACTCAGCATTTCGCTGAGCCGCCCGCCAAGGTCAGCCATGAACAAGAACAATCGCCATCCTGCAGACGGCAAGAAACCGATCACCATCTTCGGCCCGGATTTCCCTTTCGCCTTCGATGACTGGATCGAGCACCCCGCCGGCCTGGGCAGCATTCCCAAGGCCCAGCACGGCGCCGAAGTGGCGATCGTCGGCGCCGGCATCTCCGGGCTGGTTGCAGCCTATGAATTGATGAAGATGGGCCTCAAGCCAGTGGTCTACGAAGCATCGAAAATGGGCGGCCGCCTGCGTTCGGAAACCTTCGAAGGCGCCGACGGCATCATCGCCGAGCTGGGTGGCATGCGCTTCCCGGTGTCCAGCACCGCCTTCTACCACTACGTCGACAAGCTCGGCCTGGAAACCCGTCCTTTCCCCAACCCGCTGACGCCAGCCTCGGGCAGCACCGTGGTCGACCTGGAAGGCACCAGCCACTACGCCGAGAAGATGGACGATCTGCCGGAAATCTTCCGCGAAGTGGCCCGGGCCTGGGCCGATGCCCTGGAAGACGGTGCACGCTTCTCACAGATCCAGGACGCCATCCGCGAGCGCGACACGCTCAAGCTCAAGGCCCTGTGGGACGAGCTGGTGCCCAAGTGGGACGACCGCACCTTCTATGACTTCGTCGCCACCTCCAAGGCGTTCTCGCAGTTGTCCTACCGCCACCGCGAAATCTTCGGCCAAGTAGGCTTCGGCACCGGCGGCTGGGACTCGGACTTCCCCAACTCCATGCTGGAAATCTTCCGCGTGGTGATGACCAACTGCGACGACCACCAGCACCTGGTGGTGGGCGGCGTCGAACAAGTGCCCCGCGGCATCTGGAGCCACATCCCGGAACAATGCGCCCACTGGCCGGCCGGTACCTCCCTGGCCAAGCTGCACAACGGCGCACCGCGCCCCGGCGTGAAGAAGATCGCCCGCGCCGCCGATGGCACCTTCGCCGTTACCGACTACTGGGGCGATACTCGCCACTACGCGGCGGTATTGGCCACTTGCCAGACCTGGCTGCTGACCACCCAGATCGAGTGCGAGGAAGCGCTGTTCTCGCAGAAGATGTGGATGGCCCTGGACCGCACCCGCTACATGCAATCGTCGAAGACCTTCGTCATGGTCGACCGGCCATTCTGGAAGGACAAGGACCCGCAGACCGGTCGCGACGTGATGAGCATGACCCTCACCGATCGCCTGACTCGCGGTACCTACCTGTTCGACAACGGCGACGACAAGCCAGGGGTGATCTGCCTGTCCTACTCCTGGATGAGCGATGCCATGAAGATGCTGCCGCACCCGGTGGAAAAACGTGTGCAGCTTGCGCTGGACGCATTGAAGAAGGTCTACCCGAAGGTGGACATCGCCGGCCACGTCATCGGCAACCCGATCACCGTCTCCTGGGAGGCCGACCCGCACTTCCTCGGTGCCTTCAAGGGCGCGCTGCCGGGCCACTACCGCTACAACCAGCGGATGTATGCACACTTCATGCAGGACGACATGCCGGCCGAGCAGCGCGGTATCTTCATCGCTGGCGACGATGTGTCCTGGACCCCAGCCTGGGTCGAAGGTGCGGTACAGACCTCCCTCAATGCGGTGTGGGGCATCATGAAACACTTCGGCGGCGCCTCCCATCCGGAGAATCCGGGACCGGGCGATGTGTTCAACGAGATAGGCCCTATTGCCCTGGCCGATTGAGCCACACCGGGGCCGGCCGACCCGGCGCCTGCAAAGGCGCCAAACGGGCTTGGCCCGAGCCTGTGGTAGCGGCGAAGATAGCCGCCACCGCAAGTCAGAGGAGTGAAGAACATGCGTGTCGCCCTGTATCAGTGCCCTCCACAGCCGCTGGACGTAGCCGCTAACCTGCATCGGCTGCAGCAGGTGGCCACGCAGGCCAGCGCAGTCGACCTGCTGGTGCTGCCGGAAATGTTCCTCAGCGGCTACAACATCGGCCTGGAGGCCGTCAGTGCGCTGGCCGAGCCCCAGGACGGCCCGGCGGCCCAACGTATCGCCGCCATCGCCCAGTCCACCGGGATGGCCATTCTCTACGGTTATCCGGAGCGCAGCGCCGATGGCCAGATCTACAACTCCGTGCAATTGATCGACGCCAGCGGCCAGCGCCTGTGCAACTACCGCAAGACCCATCTGTTCGGCGACCTGGACCATTCGATGTTCAGCGCCGGCGCAGACGACTTCCCCCTGGTGGAGCTCAACGGCTGGAAGCTCGGCTTCCTGATCTGCTACGACATCGAGTTCCCGGAGAACGCCCGGCGCCTGGCCCTGGCCGGCGCCGAACTGATCCTGGTGCCGACGGCGAACATGATTCCCTACGATTTCGTCGCTGATGTCACGATCCGTGCCCGGGCCTTCGAGAACCAGTGCTACGTGGCCTATGCCAACTACTGCGGCCAGGAAGACCAGATCCGCTACTGTGGCCAGAGCAGCATCGCGGCCCCGGATGGCAGCCGCATCGCCCTGGCCGGGTTGGACGAGGCCCTGATCATCGGCACCCTGGACCGAGCACTGATGAACGAATCCCGGGCGCTGAATCGCTACCTGGCCGACCGTCGTCCCGAGCTTTACACGGCGCTGGGCAAGCGCTGATCCCGGGATATCCGCTAGCATGGGCACCTCTCTGTCCTGGATGTGCCCATGCCCGCGCCGAACCACCCCCTGCCCCACCTGGAAACCCTGGCCAACGGCCTGCAGGTTTCCGTGCGCCATGCCCCTCACCTCAAGCGTTGCGCCGCAACGTTGCGGGTCGCCGCTGGCAGTCATGACGTACCACCGGCCTGGCCGGGCCTGGCGCACTTCCTGGAGCACCTGCTGTTTCTCGGCACCGAGCGGTTTCCTGCCGATCAGGGGTTGATGGCCTATGTTCGCGCCCAGGGCGGGCAACTGAACGCCAAGACCTGCGAGCGCAGCACCGAGTTCTTTTTCGAACTGCCGGCCAATGCCTTCGCCGCAGGACTGGAGCGCCTGTGCGACATGCTCGCCCGGCCCCGCCTGGACCTCGCCGAACAACGGCGCGAGCGCGAGGTGCTGCATGCGGAATTCCTCGCTTGGTCCCGCGATGCCACGGCCCAACGCCAGTTCGCCTTGTTCGACGGCCTGTCCGCGGCCCATCCGCTGCGGGCCTTCCATGCTGGCAATCGCTACAGCCTGAACCTGGCCAGCCCCGCCTTCCAGCAAGGCCTGCGGCAATTCCATGATGATTTCTACCAGGCCGGACAGATGACCTTGAGCCTGGCCGGGCCACAGCCTGTGGCCGAACTCAGGGCCCTGGCCGAACTTTACGGCGCAGGCTTGCCAGCGGGCCAACGCCGGGAGCAAGCGCCCCCACCGCCTTTGCTGGCCACTGGACCCAACCCTTATCAACGATTGAACGGCCAGCGCCTGGACCTGGTGTTCGCCCTTGAAGAGTTGCCGCAGGGCGCCGATACGGCGCTGGACTTCCTCTGTACCTGGCTGCAATCGGGCAAACCCGGCGGCTTGCTCGCCAAGCTCCAACAACAGTCACTGGCCCACAGCCTCAAGGCCCAGGCGCTGTATCAGTTTGCCGGCCAGGGGCTGCTGCACCTGGAATTGCAGTTGAACCAGGCAAGCTGCGAAGCGCAGCAACAGGTTCGCCAATTGTTGCTGGACTGGCTGGGGTTCTTCACCGCCCAGGGCGACTGGCCGCCATTGCGCGAGGAGTACGCCCTGTTGCAACAACGTCGCGTGCAGGTCGGCAGCGCCCTGGAACTGGCACGCCGGGATAGCAGCCATACCGCCCAGGACCTGGACGACTGCGGGCTTGCAGCCCTCAAGGCCTTGCTGCGGCAATTGCAGCCCCAGGCTGTGGACAGTTTCAGTGGCGATTGGCAGCTGCCACCTGCCAACCCCTTCCTGCGCAGCCCCACAGAGGCGCCCCCGGCGGGCCTGATTCGCGGACAGAGCAGCAAACACCGCGGGTTGCGCACCTTCGCCCAGGACCGTAGCCGAGGCCGACGCGAGCACTCGGCCCTGAGCTACAGCCAGGCATTGCCCGCCGATAGCGGCGAAGGGCAATTACTGTTGCGCTGGCGCCTGGCCACAGCAATCCCGAGCGGCTGGCACCAGCGCTTGCAGCGCAGCCTGGGGGCTCTGGCCGACGATTCCCGGCAAGCCGGGGTGGAGCTGAGCTTCACAGCCTCTGGCACAGACTGGCTACTGCAACTGCGCGGCCTGCACCAGCCCATGCCCGCAGTGCTGCAACAGGCCTTGCAGCAGTTGGCACAACCCGCGCCGGCGTTCTGGCAGGCAGGCCAAGGCAACGACGAGACGCCGCCAATGCCCCTGCGCCAACTGCTCAAGGCCTTCGCCGAACAACCCCTGCCCGACAGTGGCGAAGCCTTGACCGCCGAGGCCCTGCAAGCACTGTGGGACCAGGCCCGCTGGGACGGATTGGCGGTCGCCTTGCCGGCCCACATGCAAGATGCACTGGCCCGATCTCTACAACGAATGCCCGGCACCGCGGATACCCAGCTGAGCCAGGCGCTGCTGGCGCAAACCGGCCATGCCTGGCAGACGGTGTCCATGGACAGCGCAGAGCAGGCACTGCTGCTGTTCTGCCAAAGCCCATCGAGCCTGCTGGCCGACGAAGCGGCCTGGCGCCTGCTGGGGCAACTCTGCCAGACCCCGTTCTACCAGCGCCTGCGGGTCGAGCTGCAACTGGGCTACGGCGTCTTCAGCGCGGTGCGCCAACGCGATGGCCGCACCGGCCTGCTGTTCGGCGTGCAGTCGCCCAACAGCAGTCTCATCGAGATCCTGGGCCACCTGGAACAGTTCCTCCAGCAATTGCCCGAACGTTTGCAGGCTCTCGATGCCCAGGCCTGGGTCGAACAGCGCCAGGCCCTGGCCCAGCAGTTGCAGCCAGCCCAGCTGCCCCTGGAACAGGCGGCACAACTGCTGTGGCAAGCACGCCTGGCCGGCCATCCGTCGGACTATCTGCAACAACTGCAGGCCAGCATCGAAGCCCTGACGCCCACCGCGGTGATCCGGGCCGCCCAGCAATTGCAGCAGGCGACCGGAGGCTGGAAGGCCCTGGCCAACGGCCCTTGCCCGGGTTCGCCCTGGCAAGCGGCAACATGATCATTACCGGCGCTGTAATGAGCTTTCTTGAAGAATTGCGGACAACCCATTATGGGAATTTAGTAAGATAGCCGCCTAAGCATCTGAACATCTCCGCCCGGAGGTGGACTATATGTATAGGCAGCACCCGTCCCACCCACCTCAATGGAGCACTTTCATGACTTGGTCCAAACCTGCTTACACTGATCTGCGCATCGGCTTCGAAGTCACCATGTACTTCGCCAGCCGCTGATTTCTGACCTCGGTCGGAACATCCAGCGCAACGCCTCGGCCCGTCCGGGGCGTTTTCATTTTCAGTCGTCCACAATCTTCAAGTCACAGCCCAGGGAGCGTCCATGTTTGTCCAGATTCTAGGTTCCGCCGCCGGCGGTGGTTTTCCGCAGTGGAACTGCAACTGCGTGAACTGCGCGGGATTTCGCGACGGCAGCCTGCGCGCCCAGGCCCGTACCCAGTCGTCCATTGCAATCTCCGATGACGGGGTGAATTGGGTGCTGTGCAACGCCTCCCCGGATATTCGCGCCCAACTGCAGGGCTTTGCCCCCATGCAACCCGGCCGAGCCCTGCGCGATACCGGGATCAGCGCCATCATCCTCATGGACAGCCAGATCGACCACACCACCGGCCTGCTCAGCCTGCGCGAAGGCTGCCCGCATCAGGTCTGGTGCACCGACATGGTCCACGAGGACCTGAGCACCGGCTTCCCGCTGTTCAAGATGCTCAGCCACTGGAACGGCGGCCTGCAATGGAACCGCATCGAACTGGACCAGAGCTTCAGCGTGGCTGCCTGCCCCAACCTGCGCTTCACCCCACTGCCCCTGCGCAGCGCCGCACCGCCCTACTCGCCCCATCGCTTCGACCCGCACCCGGGCGACAACATCGGGCTGATCGTCGAGGACCTGCGCACCGGCGGCAAGCTGTTCTACGCACCGGGCCTGGGCAAGGTGGACGCGCCGCTGCTTCAGATCATGGCCGCCAGCGACTGCCTGCTGGTGGACGGCACCTTGTGGGAAGACGACGAGATGCAGCGCCGTGGCGTCGGCACCCGTACCGGCCGGGAGATGGGCCACCTGGCGCAGAACGGCCCCGGCGGTATGCTCGAAGTGCTGGAACAGCTGCCACGCCAGCGCAAGGTGCTTATCCACATCAACAACACCAACCCGATCCTCGACGAAGACTCCGCCGAACGTGCCGAACTGGTACGCCGAAAGGTGGAAGTGGCCTACGACGGAATGAGTATTGAGCTGTAGGGCCTATCCCCCACAAGCTCGGCCCCAGCGCCCTGGGGCCGTTTGCGCAACCGCGGGCCCGCCCGCGACCAGGCCAAGCCCCGGAGAACCCAGATGACCGACACCCCGCTGTCCCCCGCCGAATTCGAACAGGCCCTGCGCGCCAAGGGCGCCTATTACCACATCCATCACCCCTACCACGTGGCGATGTACGAAGGCCGGGCCAGCCGCGAGCAGATCCAGGGCTGGGTCGCCAACCGCTTCTACTACCAGGTGAACATCCCCATGAAGGATGCGGCGATCCTCGCCAACTGCCCGGACCGGGAAGTACGCCGCGAATGGATCCAGCGCCTGCTGGACCATGACGGCGCCCCTGGCGAGGACGGTGGCATCGAGGCCTGGCTGCGCCTGGGCCAGGCCGTGGGCCTGGACCCGGACCAGTTGCGCTCCCAGGAGCTGGTATTGCCGGGGGTGCGCTTCGCCGTGGATGCCTACGTCAACTTCGCCCGGCGCGCCAGTTGGCAGGAAGCCGCCAGCAGCTCCCTGACCGAACTGTTCGCCCCGCAGATCCACCAGTCGCGCCTGGACAGCTGGCCCCAGCACTATCCGTGGATCGACCCGGCCGGCTACCAGTACTTCCGCACGCGCCTGGGCCAGGCCCGGCGAGACGTGGAGCACGGCCTGGCCATCACCCTGCAGCACTACACCACCCGCGCGGGCCAGGAGCGCATGCTGGAAATTCTCCAGTTCAAACTGGACATTCTTTGGAGCATGCTCGACGCCATGAGCATGGCCTATGAACTGAACCGCCCGCCTTATCACAGCGTCACCGAGCAGCGGGTCTGGCACAAAGGGATCACCTTATGAGTTTCGATCGCAGCAAAACCCCACGCTGGCGCCCCGGCTACCGCTTCCAGTACGAGCCGGCGCAAAAGGGCCATGTCCTGCTGTACCCCGAGGGCATGATCAAGCTCAACGACAGCGCCGCCCTGATCGGTGGTTTGATCGACGGTGAGCGCGACGTGGCAGCGATCATCGGCGAACTGCAGGTGCAGTTCCCCGGGGTCGCCGAGCTCGGTGACGATATCGAGCAATTCATGGAGGTCGCCCGTGCCCAGCACTGGATCGAACTCGGCTGATTCCAACGTGCCCGCCAAGCCGGAGATCGGCCTGCCGCTGTGGCTGCTGGCCGAGCTGACCTATCGCTGCCCGCTGCAATGCCCGTACTGCTCCAACCCGCTGGACTTCGCGGCACAGGGCAAGGAGCTCGATACTGCCCAGTGGCTCAAGGTGTTTCGCGAGGCCCGGGAGATGGGCGCCGCGCAGCTGGGCTTTTCCGGCGGCGAACCGCTGGTGCGCCAGGATCTGGCCGAACTGATCGGTGAGGCGCGCAAGCTGGGGTTCTACACCAACCTGATCACCTCCGGCATCGGCCTCACCGAGCAGAAGATCAGCGACTTCAAGAAGGCTGGCCTGGACCATATCCAGATCAGCTTCCAGGCCAGCGACGAGCAGGTGAACAACCTGCTGGCCGGCTCCAAGAAGGCCTTCGCGCAGAAGCTGGAGATGGCCCGAGCGGTGAAGGCCCACGGCTACCCGATGGTGCTGAACTTCGTCACCCATCGGCACAACATCGACAAGATCGACCGCATCATCGAACTGTGCATCGCCCTGGAAGCCGACTTCGTCGAATTGGCCACCTGCCAGTTCTATGGCTGGGCCCAGCTCAATCGTGTTGGCCTGCTGCCAACCCAGGAGCAACTGGTGCGCGCCGAGCGCATCACCAACGAATACCGCGCCAAGCTGGAGGCCCAGGGGCATCCGTGCAAACTGATCTTCGTCACTCCGGACTACTACGAAGAACGCCCCAAGGCCTGCATGAACGGCTGGGGTAGCCTGTTCCTCACCGTGACCCCGGACGGTACGGCCCTGCCGTGCCATGGTGCCCGCCAGCTGCCGGTGCAATTTCCCAATGTGCGCGAGCACAGCATGCAGCACATCTGGTATGAATCCTTCGGCTTCAACCGCTTTCGCGGCTACGACTGGATGCCCGACCCGTGTCGCTCCTGCGACGAAAAGGAACAGGACTTCGGCGGCTGCCGTTGCCAGGCCTTCATGCTGACCGGCGACGCCAGCAATGCCGACCCGGTATGCAGCAAGTCGCCGCACCACGGGATGATCCTCAAGGCCCGGGAAGAGTCCGAAACCGCCACCCAGACCATCGAGCAATTGGCATTTCGCAATGAACGAAACTCACGCCTCATCGCCAAGGGTTGAACCCTTCAGTGCCAGCCAGGCCACCGCCGCTGGCGTCGACTTCGCCGAACTGCAACTGACGCCCCAGGGCCTGTTCTGGAATGAATATCGCCCAGAAGATGCCAGTTGCCGGATCTGGCACTGGCATCAGGGCCAGGCTCGTTGCCTGATCCCACCCGGCTTCAGTGCCCGCAGCCGGGTCTACGAATACGGCGGTGGTGCCTTCTGCATCGGCGCCGACAGCCTGCTGTTCGTCAACGACGAGGACCAGCAGCTGTATCGCCAGCCGCTGGCCGGTGGCACTCCCGTGGCGCTGACCCGGGGCGACTGCCGCTATGGAGATGTCCAGCATTACGCCGGCCAGGTCCTGGCCGTAGAGGAATGCGATGACCGCCATCGCTTGCTGGCCATCGATATCGAAACCGGGCACCAGCATCTGCTGGCCGCCGGTGCCGATTTTTATGCCGCGCCCACCCTGAGCCCCAATGGCCAGCGCCTGGCCTGGATCGAATGGGACCGCCCCCATCAGCCCTGGACCAGCACTCGCCTGATGCTCGCCGAACGCCAGGCCGACGGTCGCTGGGGAGCGCCGCGTTGCATGGCGGGCGACAACGCCCAGGAGTCGTTGCAGCAACCGCGCTTCGACCGCGATGACCGACTGTGCTGCCTCACCGATCGCCAGGGCTTCTGGCAACCCTGGATCGAGTCGGGCAACGGCCTGCGGGCCTTGCCCTGTGCAGCGGCGGACCATGCCCCGGCCCCGTGGCAATTGGGTGGCTGTACCTGGCTGCCCCTCGGCGAAGAGACCTGGCTGGCCAGCTGGACCGAAGCAGGCTTCGGCCGCCTCGGCTTGCACCGAGCGGATGGCTCGCACGATGATTTCACTGGCGACTACAGCCGTTTTCGCAGCCTGGCGGTGGATGCACACCACATCTATTGCATCGCTGCCTCGCCCATCAGTCCCTCGGCGGTGATCGCCATCGACCGCGAGACTCACCAGGTCCGGGTACTGGCCGGTGGCGTCGCCCCCTTACCGGCACACAGCATCAGTCGGCCGCAAACACTGTGCTACGCCAGTGGCGATGGCCAGGCCCATGGTTTCTTCTATCCGGCCATGAATGGCGTACAGCGCCCACCCCTGGTGGTGTTCATCCACGGTGGCCCGACGTCGGCCTGCTATCCGATGCTCGACCCTCGTATCCAGTTCTGGACCCAGCGTGGCTTTGCCGTAGCCGACCTGAACTACCGGGGCAGCACGGGTTATGGCCGTGCCTACCGCCAGGCGCTGCACCTGCGCTGGGGCGAAGTGGACGTGGAAGACGCCTGCGCCGTGGTAGCTCACCTGGCCGAGCAGGGCCTGATCGATCCGCGGCAGGCATTCATTCGTGGCGGCAGCGCCGGGGGCTATACCACCCTCTGCGCCCTGGCCTCGCGCCAGGTCTTCTGTGGCGGCGCCAGCTTGTATGGCGTCAGCGATCCCCTGGCCCTGGCCCGCACCACCCATAAGTTCGAAGGCGACTACCTGGATTGGTTGATCGGTGATCCCGAGCAGGATCGCGAGCGCTACCTGGCGCGTACGCCGTTGCTGCACGCCGGTCAGATCCGGGTACCCGTCGTGTTCTTCCAGGGCGAGCTGGACGCCGTGGTGGTCCCCGAACAAACCCGGGTCATGCTCAGGGCCCTGCAAGAGCAGGGGCTTGCCGCCGAGGCCCATTACTACCCGGAAGAACGCCACGGTTTTCGCAAGGCCGCAAACCAGGCCCACGCCCTGGAACAGGAGTGGCTGTTCTACCGCAAGGTGTTGCAGGCGCAGCACTGAATATCAGGCCCGCCTGGAGCGGGCCTGATGCTTTCTAGCGCTTGGCGATGATGTACACCGCATGCACGATACCGGGGATGTATCCGCACAAGGTCAACAGGATGTTCAACCAGAAGGCGCCGCCGAATCCCACTTGCAGGAACACGCCAAGGGGCGGCAACAGGATGGCGAAGATAATGCGGATCAGATCCATGGATGGCTCCAGACAGAAACGGCTCGGATGAGCCCTACCTGCAATCGACCCTGGCCTCTGGCCAGGGTTCAGCACAATTGCCAACCGGTCTATGGCCCGCTCAAGCGAGGACCTCGCCCCTGTGTTTGTGCACGGTGCCCAGCAGCTTGAGAGCCAGGCCACTGGGGGGGTATCGCCATTCGGGTCTGGAAAAAACAGAGACAAAAAAACGCCCCGTGCGAAAGATCGGACACGGGGCGATGCGTTATACCGCGAGACGGTTCAGGAATGCTGTTAGCGCAGGGTTGGGTGAGGTCCGGACAAATAGTCCAGCACCCGGAATAACGTCGGGGCCAGGCCGCTGCAATGAGGGATGCCAGCGAGGATCGCCTGGCGATCTTCGACACTCTCGGGGCCTGCATCCTGTTCGGCGCTCAACCACCCCTTGGGGCGCGACTGCAAGAGCGCCTCGATGCTTTGCAGGTCGCTCTGCAGCAAGCATTGCAAGCCAATGGCGCGCTCCTGCCAGATAAACCCCTGGTTGGCACAAGCCGCAGAGCGATACAGCGGCAAGGCGCCCTTGGGCAGATCGAAGCTCTCACCATGCCAATGGAACGCCATCAAGCGTTCCGGCAACGCCAGTCCCAGGGGCGAGTCCTGGGCGCTGGGGTACTTCTCCACGGGCCACCAGCCAATCTCGCTAGCAGCGCAGGGGCGGACCTGGGCGCCCAGGGCCTGAGCCAGGAGCTGGCCACCCAGGCCGATGCCCAGTACTCGTTTGCCGGCAGACAATGCCTTGCGCAGCAGGCGTTTTTCCGCAGCCAGCCAGGGCGCCTTCGCCTCATCATGGACACTCATGGGGCCGCCCAGGAGGATCAGCAGGTCGAAGCTGTCCAGTCGCGGCAAACGGGCATGGGCATGCAGGTGGCAGATGTGTACGGCCGTGGCTCGCTCCAGCAGCCACTGACTGATACGGCCCGGGCCAGCGGCCGGGGAATGCTGCAGGATCAGTACACGCATCAGACGGCCACTCCCTTGCGACATTGCAATTGTGCGGTGCGGACCCGGGCAAAGGCCCTGGACAGGCGCAGCAGCATCTCGTCGATATTGCCCTTGCTCACGGTCAGCGCCGGAGTGAAACGCAGGCAGTCCGGTTGCACGGCGTTGAGCAGCAGTCCTTCCTGCAATGCAGCCTTGACCACCGCGTGCGCCGAATCGTCTGCCAGGCTCATGCCCCAGAGCAGTCCCTGGCCACGGACCTGGCCCTGGGCGTAACGGCTGGCCAGGCGAGCCAGCCCCTGCCCCAGATACTGGCCATGGCTGCGCACCTGTTGCAGGAACCCCTGCTCCTGGAGGCAATCGAGCACCGCCAGGCCGGCCGAAGTCATCAGGGCATTACCGTGATGGGTGCCGTCGAGTTCGCCATGTTCGAAACAGCAGGCCTTGCCCCGGGCCAGCAGTGCCGCCAGCGGCACTCCACCGCCCAGGCCCTTGCCCAGGGCGATGATGTCGGCACGCACGCCATACAACTGCTCGGCGAGCAAGGTGCCGCAACGGCCGATACCGGTCTGGACTTCGTCGAAGATCAACAGGATGCCCAGCTCACGGCACAGCCGCTCCACGCCCTTGAGGTAATGCTCGGTGGCCGGTACGACCCCGGCCTCGCCCTGGATCGGTTCGAGCATGATCGCTACGGTTTGTGCGTCCACCGCTGCATGCAGGGCTGGCAGGTCATTGAACGGCACCTGGCTGAAACCCGGCAGGCGCGGTTCGAAACGATTGCCCGCGGCGCCACCGCCTGCCGCCGACAGCGCGGCAAAACCTCGACCATGGCAGGCCTGGCTGGCCGTGATGATCCCCGCCGCGCCACCACGATGGATCTGGCCCCACTTGCGGGCCAGCTTGATCGCCGCCTCGCAGGCCTCGCTACCACTGCCCAGCAGATAGGCCTGGTCGCTGCCGGTGCTGCGGCACAAGCGAGCGGCCAGTTTGAGCATGCCGCGGTTGTAGAACCCGGAGCCCGGGTTGATCAACGATTGCGCCTGGGCCGTCAGCGCATTGACCAGCACCGACGGGCTGTGGCCAAGGCTGTTGGCGGCTCCGGCCTGGGTGAAGTCCAGGTAGGTACGATCGTCGCTGTCCCAGAGCCAGGAACCCTGCCCCCGGACAAATACCGGCTGGGGGCGCTGGACGCTGGGCATCAGGCAATCGCTGGACAAGCTGTCGGCCATGGCGGCCGGGCTAGGGGCGATGGCCAGGTCGTCCAGGCTGGGCGGGGAGCGGCGCAGGCTGAACAGGTTCATGCCGGCAGCCCCTGGAGCCACATCCCAGGTCGGCTGGCAACTGGACGTTTGTCGCGGTTACCGAGCTGAGCACGGCCCGTATTTTTTGCCTTGCCTATGTAAATGCCATCGACCCGAACGGTACTCATCGCCTTGCGCGGCCCTGTAAGCCTTGTGAATAGGCGCTAGACTAGGCTTCCACGGGGCTTCGGGCCATTTCGATTTTTAAGCTTTTTCGATAAGAAATACTTATGGATTTTAAGCAACTGCGTTACTTCGTCGCGGTGTATGAAGAAGGCCATGTAGGGCGTGCCGCCGAGCGTCTTTCGATCTCCCAACCGGCGCTCTCCCAGCAGATCCGCCAGCTGGAACAGCACCTGGATGTCAGTCTGTTCGAACGCAGTAGCAAGCGCCTGTTGCCGACCCTCGCCGCCCATACCCTGTACAACCACGCACTGCCCCTGCTCGATGGCCTGCAACAGGCTCGCGAGGCCCTGCGCAACTTCAAGGGCCAGGCCCTGCGCACCCTGGCCATCGGCGTGCTGCAAACCGTGCACAGCAGCCTGGTACCACAAATGCTGGAACGGGTGCGCAAGGCCCAGCCACACCTGGTGGTGCAGATCTACGAATTGACCGGGCTGGAAATCGAACGGCGCCTGCTCAACGGTTCGCTGGACATCGGCATCAGCTATCTGCCACCGCGGCAACCGGGGTTGCATGGCGTTGCGCTGTACGAAGACGAGCTGACCCTGGTCATCCCCGAACAGCATCCCCTGCGCGAATTCAAGAAAGTATCCATGAGCCAGGCGGCCGAGCTACCGATGCTGTTGCTAGGGGAGGAATTCCAGATCCGCCAGATCTGGCAGGCACAACTGGCCAACCTGGGACGGCGTCCGCAGGTGCAAGCGGAATTGAATAATATGGCGGGGATTCTCGACAGCCTGCCTCATACCCGGCTGGCCACGGTCTTGCCGGGACGCTCCCAGCAGCAGCACGGCAACCGGGAATTGCTCTGGAAGCCCTTGAGCGAGCCCAGGGTGCCGCTGAAAGTCGGATTGGTGTGCCGTGACCTGCAGCGTCAGCAAGGAACGCTGGAATTGCTGCGTACGCTATTGGAGGACCCGCTGCATACCCAGGACGGACGCCTGAGTGGCCCGGCGCTGCCGGAAACCCTGGGCTGAAACAGCGAGAGGAAAAAATCCGGGCAAAAGAAAACCCCGCCGAAGCGGGGCTTTGCAGACTGTTTCCCTGACATCCATTTCACTCCACCATCCTGGCGGAATCCTACGTGTCCGTGTTGTTGCTTTGCGCTTCCTGCGCGACGTCCATGTAACGTAGATTAGCTGTACCCCTTATCCACCGATATGGGCGAACTGCAGCACGTGATGTAAGAGATGACTTACAGGCACTTTGCCCGATCAAAACTGCTCCGCAGGCAACAGGAACAGTGATTCGCTACCGGCCTTGACCGAAGCGCTCAGGGAATGAATACGCGGCAGCAGGCGAGCGAAGTAGAAACGCGCTGTTCCCAGCTTGCTGGCATAAAAATCATCGTCCTGCTCCTTGCCCAGGGCCGCCTTGGCCATCAGTGCCCACATGTAGGCATAGGCCGTGTAGCCGAATACCTGCAGGTACTCCACGGACGCTGCGCCAATCTCGTTGGAATTGGTCGCCGCGCGATCCAGCACCCAGGCGGTCAGCTCATCCAGGTTGTCCAGTGCCGCATTGAGCGGACGGACGAACTCATCCAGCGTGGCATCGGCGGTCGCGGTGAAGTGGCGGATCTCCTCGGCAAACAGCTTGTAGAACGCACCGCCGCTACCAACGATCTTGCGCCCTACCAGGTCCAGGGCCTGGATACCGTTGGTGCCCTCATAGATCTGGGTAATGCGCACGTCACGCACCAGTTGCTCCTGGCCCCACTCGCGGATGTAACCGTGGCCACCAAAAATCTGCTGGCCATGGACCGTGGTTTCCAGGCCCAGGTCCGTAAGGAATGCCTTGGCGACGGGGGTCAGCAGGGCCACCAGGCTCTCCGCACGCTTGCGGGTGTCGGTATCCTCGCTGAATTTGGCGGTATCCAGTTGCATCGCCACATAAGTGGAGAATGCCCGACCGCCTTCGTTGGCCGCTTTCATGGTCAGCAGCATGCGGCGCACGTCCGGGTGGACAATGATCGGATCGGCAGGCTTGTCCTTGGCTTGCGGGCCGGTCGGTGCACGGCTCTGCAGGCGGTCACGGGCGTACTCCACCGCGTTCTGGTAGGAACGCTCGCCAGTGGCCAGGCCCTGGATGCCCACCCCCAGGCGCTCGTAGTTCATCATGGTGAACATGGCCGCCAGGCCCTTGTTCGGCTCGCCCACCAGGTAACCCAGAGCCTGGTCGAAGTTCATCACACAGGTAGCGGAAGCCTGGATGCCCATCTTGTGCTCGATCGAACCGCAGCTCACCAGGTTGCGCTCGCCCAGGCTGCCATCGGCGTTGACCATGAACTTGGGCACCAGGAACAGCGAGATGCCCTTGGGACCAGCCGGTGCATCCGGCAGCTTGGCCAGCACCAGATGGATGATGTTTTCCGTCAGGTCGTGTTCGCCACCCGTGATGAAGATCTTGGTCCCGGTGATCGCATAGGCGCCATCGGCCCGTGGCTCGGCCTTGGTGCGGATGATCCCCAGGTCGGTACCGGCGTGAGGCTCGGTCAGGCACATGGAACCGGCCCAGACACCGGCATACATGTTCGGCAGGTAAGTGGCCTTGAGCTCTTCGCTGGCGTGGGCATTGATCGATAGGCACGCCCCGGCAGTCAGCATCGGGTACAGGCCAAACGCGAGGCTGGCGGAGTTGACCATTTCCTCGACCTGGGCCGATACCACCTTGGGCATGCCCATGCCACCGAACTCGGGATCACCACCGACCCCGACCCAGCCGCCCTCGGCGTAAGTCTGGTAGGCCTGTGGAAAACCTTCTGGAGTGGTGACCGTAGTATCGTTCCAGCGGCAGCCCTCTTCATCGCCACTGCGGCTCAGCGGGCCGATGCTCCTGGCGGTGACTTTGCCCGCTTCTTCCAGGATCGCCTCGACGGTCTCGGCATCCACCGTTTCTGCCAGCGCCGGCAACTGGCCCCAGAGTTTGTCGACCTCGAAGACTTCATTGAGGACGAAGCGCATATCGCGCAGGGGCGCTTTGTAGTCAGCCATGGCAAACCTCGCAAGATCTAAAGACAAGCGGGCCGGAGTGGGCCCATTTACGGAGAGTCGAGTGTACCCGAACAACTTTTGAGACACATAGGGTCATCTGGTGACCGTTTTGTAATTTTTAGTCAATAACTGGCAATAGCATGACAAGGCCGGCCGAGAGCGGGGCTTTTGACAGATGTGACCGTTTGTCTAACAGCTGAAAAGTGCTACCGGCAGACGGACCTTGGCCCCTGGCAGCAGTCGATGGAAATCAAGAAACGTTGGGGGCCGGCCTGGCCAGCGCACGGTGGTGCTGGGCGCACCGGCATCGGCGTTTGCGGCAACAGGTCATTGCAACCTACTGCCGCCATCCAGGCCTGCCAATGATCGTACGGGCGCTGAATACGCCGCCATCACCTAACCTGCGGCCGCGTCCATCCGCACTGCGCCGCGCCGGTTCTGCCCAAAGGCCATCACGCAGTTACGCCCCGCGCCCTTGGCGCTATAGAGCGCCTGGTCGGCAGACTTGAGCACTTCCTCGGGAGTCCGGTGCTCCATCAGCCGCTCGGCAACGCCGATACTGATGGTCACCGACACGCTGGAAGCCCCTGCGGCGCCACGGCGCTGGCGACCTTGCTGGTCGTCCTGGGGACGATTTTCCTGGTTGCGCAGCTGGATGTTATAGCCGGCGATGATCTCGCGGATCATCTCCAGGTGCGGCATGCATTCATCCAGGCTCTTGCCGGCGAACACCACGGCGAACTCCTCGCCGCCATAACGATAGGCCCGGCCGCCACCGGTGACCTTCGACAACTTGCTGGCCACCAGGCGCAGCACCTGGTCGCCTACGTCATGGCCATGGGTGTCGTTGAATTTCTTGAAGTGGTCGACGTCGGTCATGGCCAGCACGTAGTTGCGCCCCAGCCGCTGCATGCGTTCGTTCAGGGCTCGGCGCCCCGGCAGCCCGGTCAACTCATCCCGAAAGGCCATCTGGTAGGCCTCGTGGGCCACCGCAGAGGCAATCATCAACATCACCTGGCTGCACATGATGTTCAGGGTGAAGGGCAGGATGAACGTCTTGGGCAGCATCCAGAACAGCCCGAGCAAGCCCACCAGTTGTGCCGCATGCAGCGGCCGTGGGCTGCGCCAGTACTGGATCGCCAACAGCAGGAAGGCGGCGAAGAACACCGGATAGGACAACTGGATCAGGCTCATCCAGCTGCCATGCAGGGCTGGCCAGCGAATCTCTGCCAACCAGGCCAGCAGCGCCTGGGGATAACTTTGCTCCAGGCCCAGGGCCACGCTGCCGAAGGCGAGCAACACGGCGAAGCGCGCCACCATGTCCTGGAACAGATGCGTGCGCTCCTGCCAGGCAGCGAACAAACCGAACAACAAGGGCAGCAACAGGCAGCACAGGTGGAATACCACCGCGGCATCCTCACGGACCCGGCCATTGTCCCGGTAGAAGTCGGTCTGGGTATCGAGCAGGAAGTAGGCGATGTACACCGTGACCATCAGGAACAGCTCGCGCTGGCGTCGATACACCGCGCAATACGCCCCGCCGAGCAACAGCACCAGGGTCGGCAGCACGTTGAACAGCGAAGTGAAGAATACGTTGAGGTCCTTGACGTAGGCGGCCGCCAGCCCAGCAAGCAGAAGCAGTAAAGACGGAAGAAAGTGACTGAAACGTACAGCGGAAGAACGCGGCAAGGGTAAAACTCCAACCCGGCTTATCAGTAGATGGCATTGTGCCTTCATTACAGAAGTTAAGCACATGCGATGTGACAGGCGTCACATTGCCACCTCTGTAACGGCAGGGAATCGCTTCAGCTTAGCGTTTTAGTCGGGAATTTTTACCGAAGGTCCGCAGATGCAAAAAAGCCGCTCGCCCCGAGGGGCGAGCGGCTTCACAGTGGAGCCGGACAGGCTTAGTAAGCCAGGCCGAAATCCTCTTCCTTCATGTCCATCAGGTTGTTGGCGCCCGACAGCATGGTGGCGACATGAGTGCGAGTACGCGGCAGGATGCGCTGGAAGTAGAAGCGCGCGGTCTGCAGCTTGGCGGTGTAGAAGGCCTCTTCGGTGGTGCCGGCAGCCAGCTTCTCGGCCGCCAGGCGTGCCATGTCGGCCCAGAAGTAGGCCAGGCAGGCGTAACCGGAGTACATCAGGTAGTCCACCGAAGCAGCACCGACTTCTTCACGGTCCTTCATCGCGGCCATGCCCACTTTCATGGTCAGCTCGCCCCATTCCTTGTTCAGTGCCGCCAGCGGTGCCACGAATTCCTTCACGGCTTCGTTGCCTTCGTTGTTCTGGCAGAACTTGTGGACGATCTTGGTGAAGCCCTTCAGCGCCTCGCCCTGGGTCATCAGCACCTTGCGGCCCAGCAGGTCCAGGGCCTGGATACCGGTGGTGCCCTCGTACAGCATCGAGATGCGGCTGTCGCGAACGTTCTGCTCCATGCCCCACTCGGCGATGAAACCGTGGCCACCGTAGATCTGCACGCCGTGGTTGGCGGACTCGAAGCCCACCTCGGTCATGAAGGCCTTGGCGATCGGGGTCATGAAGGCCAGCAGGGCATCGGCCTTCTTCTTCTCTTCTTCATCCACACCGTACTTGACGATGTCCACCTGCTTGGCGGTGAAGTAGACCATGGCGCGGTTGCCTTCGGCGAACGCCTTCATGGTCAGCAGCATGCGACGTACGTCCGGGTGCACGATGATCGGGTCGGCAGCCTTGTCCGGTGCTTTCGGGCCGGTCAGCGAGCGCATTTGCAGGCGGTCGCGAGCGTATTTCAGGCCACCCTGGAAACCGATCTCGGCGTGGGCCAGGCCTTGCAGCGCGGTACCCAGGCGAGCGGTGTTCATGAAGGTGAACATGCAGTTCAGGCCTTTGTTCGCCGGGCCGATCAGGAAACCGGTGGCCGCGTCGAAGTTCATCACGCAGGTGGCGTTGCCGTGGATACCCATCTTGTGTTCCAGGGAACCGCAGCTCACGGCGTTACGCTGGCCGACAGAGCCATCGGCGTTGGGCAGGAACTTGGGCACGATGAACAGCGAGATACCCTTGGTGCCGGCCGGGGCGTCCGGCAGGCGAGCCAGTACGATGTGGACGATGTTGTCGGCCATATCGTGTTCACCGGCGGAGATGAAGATCTTGGTACCGGTGACTTTGTAGGAACCGTCGGCCTGAGGCTCGGCCTTGGTGCGCAGCATGCCCAGGTCGGTGCCGCAATGTGGCTCGGTCAGGCACATGGTGCCGGTCCACTCGCCGGTCACCAGCTTGGTCAGGTAGGCGTCTTGCTGCTCAGGCGTACCGTGGGCGGAAATGGTGTTCATCGCGCCATGGGACAGGCCTGGGTACATGCCCCACGACCAGTTGGCCTCGCCGACCATTTCGCTGACCGCCAGGCCCAGCGACTCAGGCAGGCCCTGGCCGCCGTGTTCGACGTCGTGGGCCAGGCTTGGCCAGCCGCCTTCGACGAATTGCTTGTAGGCTTCCTTGAAGCCGGTTGGGGTCTTAACGCCAGATTCACTCCAGGTGCAACCTTCCAGGTCGCCCACACGGTTCAGCGGCGCCAGCACCTGCTCACAAAACTTCGCACCTTCCTCGAGAATGGCGTCAACCATGTCCGGAGTGGCGTCCTGGCAAGCCGGGAGGCTCTGATAGTGCGCCTCATAACCAAGCAGCTCGTCACGAACGAAGCGAATATCACGCAAGGGGGCCTTGTAGTCAGGCATAGCGATAAACCTCTGCTGATGTAACCGGGAATGAACAACCGCGTTGAGTTTTTATAGCGGTCAAACAGTTGTTTGAAACATACGTTTACGCCCAAATCTTGTCAAGCGTCGGACAAATACCTTTCGTCATCGGCATGTAACACCCGCGTAGGCCAAGGCCCACGGCACTGCCATGAAGTGTAGAAGCCGGCTAGTCGGCAATCAGTCAGCGCAAGAATTCAGCCGAGGACATGGCATAAAGACAGGCATGAAAAAGCCCGGCCCCCGAAAACGGGGGCCGGGCTTCGACGAAAGGACAATCAGGCGTAGGTGTCGATCAGCGTACCGAGGGCTTCATCCGAGGCCTTGGCGACCTTGACGCCCAGTTCCACCTGGAACTTGCCGGCGGACATTTCCACCACGCTGCTGGCCACGTCCGACTCCTGGCTGCGGTCCACACCGCGCAGGCGGTTGACCTGAAGCTCCGACGACTGACTGCCCGCGGAGCGGTCGACAGCGGTGCTGGCAATCTGGCCAGCGGCTTGATCGACACGATTCTGCCCGGCCTGAATCGCGTTCAGCCCGGCGTAGAAAGCGCTGTTCCCGGAAATTTCCATGAGAGAACTCGACCTGGAAAATGAATGACGGGTGTCATTGAAGCAGACCCGTCAAGAAAACGCCCGTCAAAAACACTAATGGCCAAATGCCCTGCCATAGGCAAAATCTAGTCCAGCAGATCCAGTTGCAGGTGTTCGGCCACCGCCTCGGCCCCAGCCAGCCGGAGCCAGGGCACCTTACCCAGGCACGGCGCAGGAAGACGCTCGGCCAGGGTCGCCAGGTTCTCTTCCAGACGAGAGGTCTTCGGATCGACGATATTGGCCACCCAACCCGCCAGTTGCAGGCCGTCCCGGGCAATGGCTTCGGCAGTCAGCAAGGCATGGTTGATGCCCCCCAGCCGCACCCCCACCACCAGGATCACCGGCAACCCCAGGGCCATGGCCAGGTCCGAGAGATTGTCCTGGCCCGCCAGGGGTACGCGCCAACCACCTGCACCTTCGATCAGGGTGAAATCCGCGCCCTTGGCCAGGATGTGGCGCATGGGCAGCAGCAACGACTGCACCGTCAATGCCACGCCCGCCTCGCGTGCGGCCAGGTGCGGAGCGATGGCCGGCTCGAAGGCGATCGGGTTCACCTCCTCATAGCTCAGTGGCAACGACGCCTGCGCTTGCAACGCCAAGGCATCGGCATTGCGCAGGCCCTTGGCCGTCAGCTCGCAACCGGACGCCACCGGCTTGCCCGCCGCCGTGCTCAGCCCGGCCAGGCGCGCGGCATGCAGCAGGCCAGCGGCGATGGTGGTCTTGCCCACCTCGGTGTCGGTGCCGGTGATGAAATAGGCAGGACTCATAGTGGTTTCTCCAATACGGCATGGACTACCTGGTAAGTCGCCGGCAGCCCCTTGGCCTGGCGAAAGCCCTCATAGGCCGCGATCAACCCTGCGATCCGTGCCCGCCCAGTCAGGCCACCAGGGCGACCAGGATTGAGGTTGTGCGCGCCCAGGGCCTTGAGTTCATGGGTCAGGCTGCGCACGTCCGGGTAGTGCAGGACATGGGGTACCCGCTCCAGGCTCCGCACTCGCAAACCGCTGGCGTCGCACAATTGGCGATAGCGCTCGAACTCGCGAAAGCGATTGACGTGCACCTGCCCATCCACCTGTGCCCAGCTCTCGCGCAGCTCGTGCAAGGTGCCCACGCACAGGCTGGCGAAGGCCAGCACACCACCGGGCTTGAGGACTCGTCGCGCCTCGCTGAGCACCGCGGCGAAATCAGCGCACCACTGCACCGCCAGGCTGGAAAAGATCAACTCACAGCTGTCCGCCCGCAACGGCAGGCGCTCGGCGTCTCCCGCTATAAAATGCTCAGCGCCGCCCAGGGGCCTGGCATGCTCGAGCATACCCTCGGCAATATCCAGGGCCAGGCCCTGGCCATCAGGAAAGCGTGCGCCCAACGCCCGGCTGAAGTGCCCGGTGCCGCACCCCATGTCCAGCCAGCGTGCAGGGGCCCAGCCAATGGGCAAGCGCTCCAGCAATTGCTGGCCAACCGCTCGTTGCAACTCGGCAACGCTGTCATAGCTGGCAGCGGCACGGGAGAACGAGGCCGCAACCCGGCGCTTGTCAGGCAGGCCTGTAGGTGGGACGGGAACAGACAGGTCAGTCATCACCGGACTCATGCAAGAAAGCCTGGATCGCACCCGCCACTCCATGGGGGTCCTCCAGGAGAAAACCATGGCTGGCCTGTTCAATCAGGCCAACCTCTACATCCGGCAACAATGCCAGCAACTCACTCGCCGCCTCGGCAGGCACCAGGCCATCGAGCCCGGCGAACAGATGCAACTGCGGCCCACGAAAACCCTGCAAGGCCTCACGGGTGTCGAGCTGCGCCAGCAACTCCAGGCCAGCCATCAACACCTCGGGCTGGGTGACCGGCGCGCCACCGAGCAGCAACCGGGACAAACCTCGCGGATCGCCAGCACCCTGGGCGCAAAGCAGCGAGAAGCGCTTGAGGGTGGCACGCGGATCGCCAGCGCAGCCCGCCAGGAACCCATCGAAGGTCTCCCCGGCCATCGCGCTGGCCCAATGCTCATGGGCGACAAAACTGGGATTGCTGGCCAGGGTCAGCAGGCCGCAACAACGCTCGCCACGCCGTGCGGCCAACTCCGAGGCGAGCATGCCTCCCAAGGACCAGCCGCCCAGCCAGGCGTTATCGGGCAGGGCGTCATCGAGCTCATCCAGCCAGTCAGCCGGGTCGCTGGATACCAGTTCCGGCAACGGCTCGATCTCCACCCTCAGGTGCTCATCCAATCCTTGCAAGGCCGCTGCCAGGGGCTCCAGGGGTGACACGCCCAGGCCCCAGCCGGGCAACAGAATCAGTCGATCACGCATGGCTCGGTCCCGCCTGCCGTTCACTGAAGCAATCTGCCAATACGTCTAACAATAGCTGTACCTGACTTTCGCTGTGAGCGGCGGACAAGGTCACGCGCAACCGCGCGCTGCCGGCCGGGACCGTCGGCGGGCGAATAGCGGTGACCAGGATCCCGCGCTCGCGCAGCCTCTGCGACAGGCGCATGGCCCGGGCGCTGTCGCCGACCAGGATGGGCTGGATCGGAGTGAAGCTGTCCATCAGCTCCAGGCCGATCTGCTCGGCGCCCCGACGGAACTGGCGGACCAGGCTCGCCAGGTGCTCGCGGCGCCAGTGTTCGCTGCGCAGTAGCTCTAGGCTCTTCAAGGTGGCACAGGCCAACGCTGGCGGCTGGCTGGTGGTATAGATGTAGGGCCGGGCGAACTGGATCAGGCTCTCGATCAACTCCTCGCTCCCTGCGACAAAGGCCCCAGCGGTTCCGAAAGCCTTGCCCAGGGTCCCCACCAGCACCGGCACCTCATCCAGGCCCAGGCCGTAATGTTCTACCAGGCCCGCGCCGTTGGCACCCAGGGGACCGAAGCCATGGGCGTCGTCCACCATCAGCCAGGCGCCTCGGGCCTTGGTTTCACGGGCCAGGGCCGGCAGATCGGCCACATCGCCATCCATGCTGAATACCCCGTCGGTGACCACCAGGGTATTGCCGGTAGCCTTTTCCAGGCGCTTGGCCAGGCTGGCCGGATCGTTGTGCAGGTAGCGGTTGAAACGCGCGCCACTGAGCAGCCCGGCATCCAGCAGCGAAGCATGGTTGAGACGGTCTTCCAGCACCGTGTCGCCCTGCCCCACCAGGGCCGTGACCGCCCCGAGATTGGCCATGTAGCCGGTACTGAACAGCAACGCCCGAGGGCGGCCGGTGAGTTCTGCCAAGGCCTCTTCGAGGGCGTGATGCGGGCCGCTATGGCCCACCACCAAGTGCGAGGCGCCACCGCCCACGCCCCAGCGACTGGCACCGGCGCGCCAGGCTTCGATCACTTGCGGATGATTGGCCAGGCCCAGGTAGTCGTTGTTGCAGAACGCCAGCAATGGCTGGCCGTCGACCACCACTTGCGGCCCCTGGGGGCTATCGAGCAGGGGACGCTGGCGATACAGGTGTTCGGCACGGCGCGCAGCGAGGCGCGCGGCAAGATCAAAAGACATGCAGGCCTCGATGATCAAAAGATGAGCCGTCGCCTCTGCCCCTGGCCGCGACAGGTGTGCGAGATCGGGATGCACTCCTGATCCTCGCCCCCTTTCGGGTCGGTCGCGGCCTGTGGCAGCGGGCTACGGGTGGTCGGTCGCTCAGACGACAGCGTTGTAGAACTGCTCGCTGCTCTTTTGCTCCACCAGGGCCTGTTCGATGGCCGCCTGGTGCACTTCATCGGCATGCTCTTCGCGCGCTTCGGGCTGGATGCCCAGGCGGGCGAACAGCTGCATGTCCTTGTCGGCCTGCGGATTGGCGGTGGTCAGCAACTTGTCGCCATAGAAAATCGAGTTGGCGCCGGCGAAGAAGGCCAGGGCCTGCATCTGCTCGTTCATGGCCTCACGGCCAGCGGAGAGGCGCACATGGGATTGCGGCATGAGAATCCGCGCCACGGCGAGCATGCGGATGAAGTCGAACGGGTCAACGTCATCGGCATTTTCCAGCGGCGTACCGGCCACTTTCACCAGCATGTTGATCGGCACCGACTCCGGGTGCTCCGGCAGGTTGGCCAGCTGGATCAACAGCCCGGCACGGTCGTCCAGGGACTCGCCCATGCCCAGGATGCCGCCGGAACAGATCTTCATCCCGGCATCGCGCACATAGGCCAGGGTCTGCAGGCGTTCGCTATAGGTGCGGGTGGTGATGATGCTGCCGTAGAACTCCGGCGAGGTGTCCAGGTTGTGGTTGTAGTAGTCCAGGCCAGCCTGGGCCAGGGCCTCGGTCTGCTCCTGGTCGAGCTTGCCCAGGGTCATGCAGGTCTCCAGGCCCATGGCCTTGACCCCTTTGACCATCTCCAGCACGTAGGGCATGTCCTTGGCGGAAGGATGCTTCCAGGCCGCGCCCATGCAAAAACGCGTGGAGCCGATGGCCTTGGCCCGGGCAGCCTCTTCCAGGACCTTCTGCACTTCCAGGAGTTTTTCCTTTTCCAGGCCGGTGTTGTAGTGACCGGACTGCGGACAATATTTGCAATCTTCCGGGCAAGCGCCGGTCTTGATCGACAGCAGGGTGGAAACCTGGACCCGATTGGCATCGAAATGCGCGCGGTGCACCGTCTGCGCCTGGAACAGCAAGTCGTTGAACGGCTGGGTGAACAGGGCTTTGACTTCAGCCAAAGTCCAGTCATGACGCAAGGTGGCGGTGGTGCTGGCGCTCATGGGCGGTTCCTTGATTATGCTTGGCAGGCGGTGCGGGACAGGGAAAGTCCACAGCCGCAACACGGATGTTCGGCATATTTAAGGAAGCCGCCATGCACTGTCAACCAGAAAGAAAAGTACCGGTTTACATTTGGCTAAAAAACAAACAAACCTGTTTGCTCTGCGACGAACCCAGCGATTCAGCCATGGCCCTGTGCACGCCCTGCTTGCACGACCTGCCCTGGCTCGGGGCCCAGTGCCCGGTCTGCGCCCTGCCGTTGCCGGTCGCGGGATCGACCTGCGGCCAATGCCTGCAACGACCTCCGGCGTTCACCAAGGTCATCGCCCCTTGGCGCTACGACTTCCCGATAGACAGCCTGGTCAGCCGCTTCAAACACCATGAAAAGTGGCCTTTTGGCCGCCTGATGGCCGAGCTTCTCGGGCAGTTCCTGCATTATCGTTTCGACGAGGGGTTACCCCGGCCGGACTGCCTGGTGCCGGTGCCACTGTCCCGGCGCCGCCTGCGCCAGCGCGGTTTCAACCAGGCCGACATGCTGGCCCACTGGTTGGGTCGGCAACTGCAACTACCGGTCGAGCCACAGTGGGTCCGGCGCACCCAGGACACGCCTGCACAACAAGGCCTGGGGGCATGGGCTCGCCAGGGTAACTTGCGCCGGGCGTTCACCCTGGCAAGCGATGCCCAGGTCAGGGGCCGGCACCTGGCGCTGGTGGACGACGTCCTGACCACCGGCGCCACCGCCCAGGCCCTGGCTCGCCTGCTACTGGCAGCCGGAGCCCGCCAGGTGGACGTCTATTGCCTGGCCCGTACTCCCAGGCCCGAGGCCCCGGACTGACTTGACTCTCGTCGCTCAAGCCGCAAACTCCCAGTCCATCTTCCGTGCCCGAAGCGTCCCAGCCATGTCCCTGCCCACCCTGTTGACCCAACACATCGCCCGTCGCCCGCAGCGCATCGCGCTGTTGCAGCACATCGCCGAGCAGGGCTCCATCACCCGTGCAGCGAAAAGTGCCGGCCTGAGCTACAAGGCGGCCTGGGACGCCATCGACGAGCTCAACAACCTGGCCCAGAACCCGCTGGTGGAGCGCAGCGTTGGCGGCAAGGGCGGTGGCGGCGCCAGGCTGTCCGCCGAAGGTGAACGGGTCTTGCGCCTCTATCAGCGCCTGCAGGTGCTGCAGGCCCAGGTATTGGAAGCGGCTGAAGACGCCAGCGATTTCGACCTGCTGGGGCGCTTGATGCTACGCACCAGTGCGCGCAACCAGTTGCACGGCAAGGTCCATGAAATTGTCCCGCAGGGTTGCAACGACCTGCTCAGCCTGGAACTGCCCGACGGGGTCCAGCTCAAGGCGCAGATCACCCACGACAGCACCCAGCGCCTGGAACTGGCCCCCGGCACCGAGGTCGTGGCCCTGATCAAGGCGGGATGGCTGGACGTGCAGGCCGTCGGGGCCCCGGTAACAACTGGACACAATTGCCTCACAGGCACCATCGAGCGAATTCTCGATGCCGAGGACGGCCCTTGCGAAGTCCGGATCGCCCTGCCCAATGGCCAGGTTCTCTGTGCCCTGGCCGAGCCGCTGCTGTTGAAAACCCTGGGGCTGGCGCAAGACCGGCCGGTCCAGGTGCAGTTCTCCCCCTCCCATGTGCTCCTGGGAACTCCGCTCTGACCCTGGCCCCAAGCTCCCGGACGCCCCTTTTCAAGGTCTTGGGCCTGCAACAAATTCGTCATCGGTGCTCATTAAGGTGGCTGCAAAAACCCGCAGGGAGCCTGATATGAGCCTGTTAGAAGAAGACCAACCCACCGACCTGGAACAGATCGTCGGCCTCAGCCGCCGGGGCTTCATCGGTGCCGGCGCCCTGTGCGGCGCAGCCCTGTTCCTGGGCGGCAGCCTGCTGAGCCGCAGCGCCCTGGCTGCCGGTGTCAGCGCCGGCAACGGCCAACTGCTGGGTTTTGCCAGCATCCCCAGTGCCACCAGCGACACCATCACCCTGCCGCCGGGCTACAAGTCCTCGGTGCTGATCAGCTGGGGCCAGCCGTTGCACAAGAACGGCCCGGCCTTCGACCCGAGTGGCAATGGCACCGCCCAGGCCCAAGAAGTGCAATTTGGCGACAACAACGACGGCATGAGCCTGTTCGCCTTCCCGGATGACCGCAACCGGGCCCTGATGGCGATCAACAACGAATACACCAACTACCGCTACCTCTTCCCCCACGGCGGCCTGCCACAGTCGGCCGAGGACGCACGCAAGGCCCAGGCCAGCGAAGGCGTTTCAGTGATCGAGGTGCAACGCAAGAACGGCCAGTGGCAGTTCGTCCAGGGCTCGCGCTACAACCGGCGTATCCACGGCAACACGCCGATCCGCCTCAGCGGCCCCGCCGCCGGCCACGCGCTGCTCAAGACCAGCGCCGACCCCAAGGGCAAGAAAGTCCTCGGCACCTTCCAGAACTGCGCCAATGGCAAGACCCCGTGGGGCACCTACCTGACCTGCGAAGAGAACTTCACCGACTGCTTCGGCAGCAGCAACGCCGAGCACAAGTTCGACGCCGCCCAGAAGCGCTATGGCGCCTCGGTGGCCAGCCGCGACATCAACTGGCACCTGCACGATCCGCGCTTCGACCTGGCCAAGAACCCCAACGAGCTCAACCGCCACGGCTGGGTGGTGGAGATCGACCCTTTCGATCCGCAATCGACCCCGATCAAGCGCACCGCCCTGGGCCGCTTCAAGCATGAGAACGCCGCCCTGGCGCAAACCCGCGATGGCCGCGCCGTGGTCTACATGGGCGACGACGAACGCGGTGAGTTCATCTACAAATTCATCAGCCGCGACCGCATCAACCACCGTCATCCCAAGGCCAACCGCGACCTGCTGGACCACGGCACGCTGTATGTGGCGCGTTTCGATGCAGGCGATGGCAACCCGGACCACCCCAAGGGCCAGGGCCAGTGGATCGAGCTGACCCATGGCAAGAACGGCATCGACGCCAGCAGCGGTTTCGCCGACCAGGCCCAGGTGCTGATCCAGGCCCGCCTGGCCGCCAGCGTGGTCCAGGCCACACGCATGGACCGTCCCGAGTGGATCGTGGTCAGCCCCAAGGATGGCCAGGTGTATTGCACCCTGACCAACAACTCCAAGCGCGGTGAGGATGGCATGCCGGTGGGCGGCCCCAACCCGCGGGAGAAAAACGTCTATGGGCAGATCCTGCGCTGGCGCACCGGTGGCGACGACCATGGCTCGCTGAACTTCTCCTGGGACCTGTTCGTGGTCGCCGGCAACCCTGGCGTGCACGCCGGCAAGCCCAAGGGCGGCTCCTCCAACATCACCCCGCAGAACATGTTCAACAGCCCCGATGGCCTGGGTTTCGACAAGGCCGGGCGCCTGTGGATCCTCACCGACGGCGACTACAGCAACAGTGGCGACTTCGCCGGCATGGGCAACAACCAGATGCTCTGCGCCGATCCCGACAGCGGCGAGATCCGCCGTTTCATGGTCGGACCGGTGGGCTGCGAAGTCACCGGGATCGCCTTCGCCCCGGACCACAAGACCCTGTTCGTGGGCATCCAGCACCCGGGGGAAAACGGCGGCTCGACCTTCCCTGAGCACTTGCCCAACGGCAAGCCGCGGTCCTCGGTGATGGCCATTACCCGGGAAGATGGCGGCATCATCGGCGCTTGATCCAAGCGCGTGCCGAACCGGCGCCTGCCTCTGGCCGAGGCAGGCGCCATAGCGCCCTCCACCGGCCTGCCCGTCTGCGTTACCATGCTGGGCCGGACGCGGCAGCCTGCTGCGCGCAGGAGTAAGCATGTCGCACCCGTTTGATACCCTCACCCCCGACCTGGTCCTGGACGCCGTGGAAAGCATCGGCTTTCTCAGTGATGCCCGGGTCCTGGCCCTCAACAGCTACGAGAACCGCGTCTACCAGGTCGGCATCGACCAGGGCGAGCCACTGGTGGCCAAGTTCTACCGCCCCCAGCGCTGGAGCGACGAGGCCATCCTCGAAGAACACAGCTTCACCTTCGAACTGGCCGAGTGCGAGGTGCCGGTAGTGGCGCCGATCGTCCATGAAGGGCGCAGCCTGTTCGAGCATGCGGGGTTTCGTTTCGCCCTGTTCCCAAGGCGTGGTGGCCGCGCCCCGGAACCGGGCAACCTCGACCAGCTCTATCGCCTCGGGCAACTGCTGGGCCGCCTGCACGCCGTCGGTGCCAGCCGCCCGTTCAGCCACCGCGAGGCCTTGGGCGTGCAGAACTTCGGCCACGACTCCCTGGCGACTCTGCTGCAAGGCAACTTCATTCCCAAGAGCCTGTTGCCGGCCTATGAGTCCGTCGCCCGCGACCTGCTCAAGCGCGTGGAAGCCCTCTATCAGTCCACTACGCACCAGAACATCCGCCTGCATGGCGACTGCCACCCGGGCAACATGATGTGCCGCGACGAGGTGTTCCATATCGTCGACCTGGACGACTGTCGCATGGGCCCTGCGGTGCAGGACCTGTGGATGATGCTCGCGGGGGACCGCCAGGAACGCCTCGGCCAGTTGTCCGAGTTGATGGACGGCTACAGCGAGTTTCACGATTTCAACCCTCGCGAACTGGCACTGATCGAGCCGCTGCGGGCCCTGCGCCTGATGCACTACAGCGCCTGGCTGGCCCGGCGCTGGGATGACCCGGCGTTCCCCCGCAGCTTCTCCTGGTTCGGTAGCGAACGTTATTGGGGCGACCAGGTACTGGCCCTGCGCGAACAATTGGCGGCGCTCGACGAAGAACCCCTGCGGCTGTTCTGAAGCCCCGGGCGGGAACGGCAGGCCATGCACGGAAAAGCCAGGACAGGTATAGACAATTATCCTTACAATCGCGCCTTTGATAGTTGCCTAAGCAAGGATTCTCCATGCAAGCCGCCAACCCGCGCCGCGGGTACATCCTGGGCCTGACCGCCTACATCATCTGGGGTCTGTTTCCGCTCTATTTCAAAGCCATCGCCAGCGTGCCCGCCGTGGAAATCATCGTCCACCGAGTGCTCTGGTCAGCGCTGTTCGGCGGCCTGCTGCTGGTGGTCTGGAAGCACCCCGGCTGGTGGCGGGAACTGCGGGACAACCCACGGCGCCTGGCGATCCTGGCCCTGAGCGGCACCCTGATCGCCGCCAACTGGCTGACCTATGTCTGGTCGGTAAACAACGGGCGCATGGTCGAGGCCAGCCTGGGCTACTACATCAACCCGCTGATCAACGTACTGATGGGCATGCTGATCCTCGGCGAGCGCCTGCGCCGCCTGCAGTGGCTGGCGGTGCTGCTGGCGGCGGTCGGGGTGGCCCAGCAGGTCTGGCAGTTGGGCAGCCTGCCCTGGGTCTCGCTGGCCCTGGCGCTGAGCTTCGGTTTCTATGGCCTGATCCGCAAACAGGCTCCAGTGAAGGCCTTGCCGGGGCTGGTGGTGGAAACCTGGATGCTGGTGCCCATCGCAATGGCCTGGCTGCTGTTGCACCCGGACGCCAGCAGCGCCCATGCGGCCTTCTGGACCAGCTCAGAAGCCTGGTGGCTGGTGGCGGCCGGCCCGGTGACGCTGATCCCGCTGGTGTGCTTCAACGCCGCCGCCCGGGACCTGCCCTACACCACCCTGGGGTTCCTGCAATACCTGGCCCCGACCCTGGTGCTGCTCCAGGCCGTGCTGCTGTTCGGTGAGCAACTGTCCTCCAGCACCCTGGTGGCTTTCATGTTCATCTGGGCGGGCCTGGCGGTGTACAGCGTGGATGCCTGGCTGAGCCTGCGCGGACGTAACTGATCAATAAACAATCAATCATCTGCAGGCCACGTCCCCTGTGGCCTGCGGCGGTTCTTCCCAAGCTTATCCACAAGCTGGTCCCCGCCGTTTGTGCACAAGCCCTTGAAATTGCCGGTTTTTTGATCAATTCACGGGAAGCCGCGACACCCCTGGGCCAGCGCCGGGTCTCTACAGGTTATCCACAGGCGCATGCACGCTTTACTGGGATAACCCATCCAACGGCCCTCAGCCTTCGCTGCGCAGCACCAACTCCACCATCAGGTCGTCCGCCAGGGTTTCCAGGCGTGCCTGCAAGACCTCAAGGGACAGGGTCAGGGGCACTGCCAGGATGGCCTCGGCATGGAACAGCGGCTCGCTGCTCATGGGCGCCGGCCGCACTTCCGTCACCAGCCGCTCCAGATTGACCCCCTGCTCCGCCAGCAAGCGGGTGATGTCCCGGACAATCCCCGGTCGGTCGTTACCCACCAGTTCCATGGCAATGGGTTTCCAGGTGCAAGATTGCTCGATGCTGCTTTGCGCGATCAACACCCGGATGCCCTGGGCCGAAAGCCCCTGCAAGGCGTCCACCAGCTCATCGTAGGCTTCGGCCGGCACCGCCACCCGGAGAATGCCGGCGAACTGCCCGGCCATGCGCGACAGGCGGCTTTCCAGCCAGTTGCCACCGTGGGCGGCGATGCACTGGGCAATGCGTTCGACCTGCCCGGCCTTGTCCGCAGCGAATACCGTGAGAACGAGATGGTCCATGGCGCAGCCCTCTTTTACGGGTGGAAGAGCAATTATAGGCAGCCTCGCCAGCAGCGCCCGGTGCCCCTGGTCGAGGCCAGGCAAATGGACCGGTAGCCCAAAAATACAAATCGTGTACAACTTTTTGTATTTATATGGAACAATCCATCGGCTTTTTGCGAACACCAAGCTTCCCAGCGTGACCGCACTGCATTATTGAGTCGCGAAACGACGTATTTAGTCTAATTTTCACAACCGCAATTCATCATGTAGTATGCCGCAGCGCGCACTACATAATGTTGGAACGATGTCTGCCAAGGCTTGATCACAACCCCCGCAATCCCCGTCAGCAAGGCTCCGCCGTTGATTGGAAGCACCCAGCCGCCAGCGATGGCATGTACTGGTGATCAGGGTTGTGCTTTAAATGGCCGCCGGCTTCATTGTTAATTTGAAGAGCTGAAAAGCGAAATAGCTGAGCAGAGTGAGGCAAGCAATGACTGAACACGTTCAAGTCGGTGGCCTGCAGGTCGCCAGAGTCCTGTTCGACTTCGTGAACAACGAAGCCATTCCCGGTACCGGCCTCACCGCCGACGCGTTCTGGGCCGGGGCCGACAAGGTCATCCACGACCTGGCCCCGAAGAACAAAGCCCTACTCGCCAAGCGCGACGACTTCCAGGCCCGGATCGATGCCTGGCACCAGTCTCGTGCCGGCCAGGCGCATGACGCCGTGGCTTACAAAGCCTTCTTGCAAGACATCGGTTACCTGCTGCCAGAAGCAGCGGATTTCCAGGCGACGACCCAAAACGTCGATGAAGAGATCGCCCGCATGGCAGGCCCGCAGCTGGTAGTGCCGGTGATGAACGCCCGCTTCGCCCTCAACGCCTCCAACGCCCGCTGGGGCTCGCTGTACGACGCGCTGTATGGCACCGACGCCATCAGCGAAGCCGATGGTGCGCAAAAGGGCAAAGTCTACAACAAGGTCCGCGGCGACAAGGTCATCGCCTTCGCCCGCGCCTTTCTCGATGAATCCGCCCCCTTGACCGCTGGCTCCCACGTGGATTCGGTGAGCTACAAGATCGTTGGCGGCAAGCTGGTGGCAGGCCTCAAGGGCGGCAGCAACAGCGGCCTGCGCGACGATGCCCAGCTGATCGGCTACCAGGGCGATGCCGCGGCACCGACCGCGATCCTGCTCAAGCACAACGGCCTGCACTTCGAGATCCAGATCGACGCCGCAAGCCCCGTCGGCCAGACCGACGCCGCCGGGGTCAAGGATCTGCTGATGGAAGCGGCCCTGACCACCATCATGGACTGCGAAGACTCGGTCGCCGCGGTCGATGCCGACGACAAGGTAGTGATCTACCGCAACTGGCTGGGCCTGATGAAAGGCGACCTGGCCGAAGAAGTGGCCAAGGGCGGCAAGACCTTCACCCGCACCATGAACGACGACCGCGAGTACACCGGCGCCGACGGCAAGTCCGTGAAGCTGCATGGTCGTTCGCTGCTGTTCGTGCGTAACGTCGGCCACCTGATGACCATCGACGCGATCCTCGACCAGCACGGCAACGAAGTGCCGGAAGGCATCCTCGACGGCCTGGTCACCAGCCTCGCGGCGATCCACAACCTCAACGGCAACACCTCGCGCAAGAACAGCCGTACCGGCTCGGTGTACATCGTCAAGCCGAAGATGCACGGCCCTGAAGAAGCCGCGTTCACCAACGAGCTGTTCGGCCGCATCGAAGAGGTGCTGAACCTGCCGCGCAACACCTTGAAAGTCGGGATCATGGACGAGGAGCGCCGTACCACGGTCAACCTCAAGGCTTGCATCAAGGCGGCCAGCGAGCGCGTGGTGTTCATCAACACCGGCTTCCTCGACCGCACCGGCGACGAGATCCACACCTCCATGGAAGCCGGCGCCATGGTGCGCAAGGCCGACATGAAGGCCGAGAAATGGATCGGCGCCTACGAGAACTGGAACGTCGATATCGGCCTGAGCACCGGCCTGCAAGGTCGTGCGCAAATCGGTAAAGGCATGTGGGCGATGCCCGACCTGATGGCAGCGATGCTCGAACAGAAAATCGCCCACCCGCTGGCCGGTGCCAACACCGCGTGGGTGCCGTCGCCGACTGCCGCCGCCCTGCACGTGCTGCACTACCACAAGGTCGACGTATTCGCCCGCCAGGCCGAACTGGCCAAGCGCGCCCGTGCTTCGGTGGATGACATCCTGACCATCCCGCTGGCAGTCAACCCGAGCTGGACGCCGGAGCAGATCAAGAACGAACTGGACAACAACGCCCAGGGCATCCTTGGTTACGTGGTGCGCTGGATCGACCAGGGCGTGGGCTGTTCCAAGGTGCCGGACATCAACGATGTCGGCCTCATGGAAGACCGCGCCACCCTGCGGATCTCCAGCCAGCACATCGCCAACTGGCTGCGCCATGGCGTGGTGACCCAGGAGCAGGTGCTCGAAAGCCTCAAGCGCATGGCTCCAGTCGTTGACCGGCAGAACGCCGCCGACCCACTGTACCGCCCACTGGCCCCGAACTTCGACAGCAACATCGCCTTCCAGGCTGCCCTGGAACTGGTGATCGAAGGCACCAAGCAACCCAACGGCTACACCGAGCCGGTCCTGCACCGTCGGCGCCGTGAGTTCAAGGCCAAGAACGGCCTGTAACGGCGCAGCACCAGCAACAAAAAAGCCCCGGTCCATGACCGGGGCTTTTTCATTTCGGCTCGCTGCCCCCTTGGCGCTACAGCACCACGCCCAGCTCGTGCTTGACCAACGCCAACAGCTTGCCGGTGTCGATGGGCTTGAGCAGGAAGTCCACCACGCTCAGGTGCATGGCGGCGATGGCGTCGCGCACATCGGCATCGCCGGAAATGATGATGATCGGCAACGCCGCCCGTTCCGATTCACGCACCTGGCGAATCAGGTCCAGGCCACTGCAAGGTGCCATGCGCAGGTCGGTGATCAACAGGCCGATGGACTTGTTCGACTCGAGCATTTCCAACGCAGCCTTGCCACTGGCCGCGGTCATGCAACGAATGCCATCAAGACCGAGGATCTCCGAAAGCAATTCGCGGGCATCCTTGTCGTCATCGGCGATCAACACCCGCTGCGCCGGCAGATCGGGCTCCAGCATGACGGCACTCAGCGCCTCGCGCTCGGCATCGCTCAAGATATCGTGGTCGGACATACAGTTCTCTACAGGATCGAATCACCTAGCACAGTGGTCAGACATCGCCAGGCAGGCCTCCAATGTGCACTTCGTCGGAAAAATTGCCAAGAGCCTTGATCAGAGCTTTTTTGCATCGATGGCCTGTGGCTCAAAGCCAAATGTCCGGCCCCCGGTAGCCGAACCGGCCAAGCCCGAAGCAACGCGACCCAAGAGCACGGCAATAGCGAGGCGCCTCCTAGACTTACGTCCAATGGGCACCTGCCAGTCCCTGGGCCGACCATTGCCCTGATCCGAACACAACAAATCCAAAAAGCTTGCGGTAATCGTCATGAGTAAAGCGGACGCCTTCATCCAGGCAGGGAAGACCGCGGTGTTGCAGAACATCCAGGGCACTGTGCAGTTCCTGCAACGTTTCCCCCCTTTCAACCAGATGGAAAACCTGCACCTGGCCTATCTGGTAGAACAGTGCCAACTGCGCTTCTACGGCCCCGGCGACAGCATCATCAAGCCCGCCGACGGCCCGGTGGAGCACTTCTACATCGTCAAGCAGGGCCGTGTGGTGGGTGAGCGCACCCACGCCGCCAAGGGCAGCACCGAAACCACCTTCGAGATCACCACCGGTGAGTGCTTCCCCTTGGCCGCGCTGCTGGGCGAACGCGCCACCCGTACCGAACACCGGGCCGCCGAAGACACCTTCTGCCTGCAATTGAACAAGAATGCCTTCATCAAGCTGTTCGCCCTCTCGGCGGAGTTTCGCGACTTCGCCCTGCGTGGGGTCAGCAGCCTGCTCGACCAGGTCAACCAGCAGGTCAAGCGCAAGGCTGTCGAAACCCTCGGTACCCAATACTCGCTGAACACCCGCCTGGGCGAGCTTGCCATGCGCCACCCCGTGACGTGCTCCCCGGCCACGCCGCTGCGCGAAGCCGTGGCGCAGATGCATGAACAACAGGTAGGCAGCATCGTGGTGGTGGACGAACGCAAGGCGCCCCTGGGGATCTTCACCCTGCGCGACCTGCGCCAGGTGGTGGCCGACGGCAGCCAGGACCTCAACCAGCCTATCGAACGCCACATGACCCAGGCGCCGTTCTTCCTCAGCCCGGACCACAGCGCCTTCGACGCCGCCATCGCCATGACCGAGCGCCATATCGCCCACGTCTGCCTGGTCAAGGAGCAACGCCTGTGCGGCGTGGTGTCCGAGCGCGACCTGTTTTCCCTGCAACGGGTCGACCTGGTGCACCTGGCACGCACCATCCGCAACGCGCCGCGAGTGGAACACCTGGTGGCGCTGCGCGGCGAGATCGGCCAACTGGTGGAACGCATGCTGGCCCATGGCGCCTCATCGACCCAGATCACTCACATCATCACCCTGCTCAACGATCACACCGTGTGCCGGGTGATCGAGCTGACCCTGGCCGACAAGGGCGACCCCGGCGTGCCCTTCAGCTGGCTGTGCTTCGGCAGCGAAGGCCGGCGCGAACAGACCCTGCACACCGACCAGGACAACGGCATCCTGTTCGAGGCCCGGGACGCGGCCCACGCCGCCGAGATCCGCGGCAAGCTGCTGCCCATCGCCCAGCAGATCAACCAGAGCCTGGCCCTGTGCGGCTTCACCCTGTGCAAGGGCAACATCATGGCCGGCAACCCCGAGCTGTGCCTGTCCCGAGCCGAATGGGCCCGGCGCTTCGCCGCCTTCATCCGCGAGGCGACCCCGGAGAACCTGCTGGGCTCGAGCATCTATTTCGATTTGCGGGTGGTCTGGGGCGACGAGCAAGGTGCCGAGCAGTTGCGCCGCGGCATCCTCGACCAGGTGGCCGACAATCGCCTGTTCCAGCGCATGCTGGCAGAAAACGCCCTGCGCCAGCGCCCGCCGGTGGGTCGCTTTCGCGAGTTCGTACTGGCCAAAAAGAACGGCGAGAAAGCCACCCTCGATCTCAAGGTCCAGGGCCTCACGCCCTTCGTCGACGGTGCCCGGCTGCTGGCCCTGGCCAACGGCATCGGCGCCATCAACACCTTGGAGCGCCTGCGCCAACTGGTGTCCAAGCAAGTCATCGAGCCGCTGGACGGCGCCGCCTATGAAGAGGCCTACCACTTCATCCAGCAAACCCGCATGCAACAGCACCAGCGCCAGACCCGGGACAACCAGCCCTACTCCAACCGGCTCGACCCGGACAGCCTCAATCACCTGGACCGGCGCATCCTGCGCGAGTCCCTGCGCCAGGCCCAGCGCCTGCAGAGCAGCCTGGCCCTGCGGTACCAGCTATGAGCCTGTTCAACTGGTTCCGCCCTGCCGCCAGCGTCCTGGACAGCACCCAGCAACAGCGCCGCGATCGCCTGCCGGCATTCTCCCCGCTGGATGAGCGCAGCCTGCGCGAACAACGCTGGGTGGTGGTGGACGTCGAGACCAGCGGCCTGAACCTCAATCGCGACCAGGTGCTGTCCATCGGGGCCGTAGTGATCGAGGACGGGGCCATCGACTTCAGCCAGCAGTTCGAACGCACCCTGCAGCGCGAGGGGCACAAGCTCAGCCCCAGCGTGCTGATCCACGGCCTGGGCCCCAGCGCCATCGCGGCCGGCAGCGATCCGCTGGAGGCCCTGCTGGACTTCATGGAGTTCGTTGGCGACAGCCCGCTGCTGGCCTTCCACGCCCCGTTCGACCAGCACATGCTTGGCCGCGCACTGAAGGACAGCCTGGGCTACCGCTTGCAGCACGACTTCCTCGATGTGGCGGACATGGCCCCGCTGCTCTGCCCACAAGCGCCTATCCGCGAGGCCGGCCTGGATGACTGGGTCGACTGGTTCAAGCTACAGGTGGTGGAACGCCACCATGCCGCGGCCGATGCCCTGGCCACTGCCGAACTGGCGCTGATCCTGTTCAACCGCGCGCAACAGCAACAAATCCACAGCCCCTTGAGCCTGCAACAGCGCCTGGGCCAGTGGAGACGCCGCCGGCAGGCTCCCTCCTTCTAGGTTTCGCGGGTGAGGGAGCTCGCGACCTCACCGCAACCGGCCCCACCCCATGGATCGATTGCCGACCAGCGTCAATTGCGCCACTGTTTCGCCTCTGCCACAATCGCGAATAATTCTCGTTATTTGAAACTTCCCCCTGGTGATTCCCGTTGTCGTCAGTCCAAAGTCCCCGCAATGAGCTGGTTGATACCCTGTATCGCGACCATCGTGGCTGGCTGCTGGCCTGGCTACGGCGCAACGTGGCCTGTGCACAACGGGCCGAAGACCTGAGCCAGGACACCTTCGTGCGCCTGCTGGGGCGCGATGAGCTCAAGGCCCCCCGTGAGCCCCGGGCCTTCCTGGCGGCCATCGCCAAGGGCCTGCTGTTCGATCATTTCCGCCGTGCCGCCCTGGAGCAGGCCTATCTCAACGAGTTGCTGCTGATCCCCGAGGCCGAACAACCCTCGCCGGAAGAACAGCAAATGATCCTCGAAGACCTCAAGACTATCGACCGCCTGCTCGATAAACTGTCGAGCAAGGCCCGCGCGGCCTTTCTCTACAACCGCCTCGATGGCCTGGGCCACGCCGAGATCGCCATCCGCCTGGGGGTCTCCGTACCCCGGGTCCGCCAGTACCTGGCCCAGGGCATCCGCCAATGCTACATCGCCCTCTACGGGGAGCCGACATGACCCCCATCAGTTCCAAGCCGGTGTCCGCCCGGGTGCTGGACGCCGCCATTGCCTGGCAACTGTCGCTGGACGGCGGCGCCAGCGCCCTGGAGCACGAAGAGTTCGCCAAGTGGCACTGCGCCCATGAAGAACACGCCCGTGCCTGGCGCCAGCTGGGCATGCTCGACCAGCGCTTCAACCTGGCTCCGGGCCCGGCCCGCAATGCCCTGGTGCAATCGCGCGAAGGCCTGCGCCGGCGCGTGCGCAAGCTGGGCCGCGGGATCGCCAGCGTGGTGCTGGTGGGAGGCCTGGGGCTGTTCCTCGAGCAGCACTACCTGCCGCTGGACTACTGGCTGGCCGACCAGCGCACCGGCACCGGCGAGCAACTCATGCTGCGCCTGTCCGACGGCACCCTGATCAACCTCAATACCCACAGCGCGCTGGACGTACGCTTCGACGACAAGCAGCGGCGCCTCATCCTGCAGGAAGGCGAAGTCCTGATCGAGACCGGACACGGCGACAGTCGCCCGTTCATCGTCGAGACCCGCGACGGCCGGCTACGGGCCCTGGGTACGCGGTTCCTGGTCAAGCGCGAGGACCAGGGCACGCGCCTGGGCGTGCTGCAGTCGGCGGTGGCGGCGCGGCCCCAGGAAGGCCAGGACGAAAAAGTCTTCAAGGAAGGCCAGCAGGTGCTGATGCAGCGCGATGGCCTGCAAGCGCCGCAGGCCCTGGCCATGGGTGCCGATGCCTGGAGCCTGGGCATGCTGGTGGTGGACAACGCCCGACTGGGCGACCTGATCAAGGAACTGGGCCGCTATCGCCACGGCTACCTGGGTGTCGCCCCCGAAGTGGCCGACCTGCGCATCACCGGCAGCTTCCCGCTGCACAACACCGACCTGGCGCTCGACGCCCTGCTGCCGACCCTGCCAGTGCAGATCGAGCGACGTACCGACTGGTGGGTCAACGTCGTCGCCAAGGCCGATCCCAAGCCCTGACATCCCCTTTCCCGCCGACTCCAACCTGCCTTGGAGCCGGCGGGCGACTGCCCTTCTTTCGCAAATCTAAATTATTTTCAATTCGCCCTATCACTTTTCGAATCTCATCCGGCTCATAGGCAATTGCGAAACATTTCCATCCAGGAGCCGCCGTATGTCCCGCCCGCTAGACACCCTGTTGCGCCCCAGCCTGCTGGCCATTGCCATTGCCCTGAGCGCCCCCCTGGCCAGCCCGTTGCTGATGGCGGCCGAGCAGTCCTCCAGCGTGCGCGCCTACAACCTGCCGGCGGCGCCCCTGGCCAGCACCTTGAACCAGATCGCCAGCCAGGCCGGCCTGGCCCTGAGCCTGAATCCGTCCCTGGCCGCCGGCAAGACCTCGGCCCCGGTCCAGGGCCAGTTCGACGCCGCCGGCGCCCTGCGCGAAGCCCTGCGCGGTACTGGCCTGCAACTGGAGCACAGCGGCGCCGGCACCTACAGCTTGGTGGCTGCACCGGAGGGCGTCGTGGCCCTGCCGGAAACCAATATCAGTGGCCAGCAGGCCTATGAAAGTGCCTGGGGGCCGGTGGAAGGCTACGTCGCTACCCGTACTGCCGCTGGCACCAAGACCGATACCTCGCTAGTAGAGGCGCCGCGTTCGATTTCCGTTGCTACCCGCCAACAGATGGAGGATCGCAACGTCCAGAACCTCGACGACGCGGTGCGCTACATGCCCGGCATCGTCTCCGCCAGCTACGGCAGTGACACCCGTTACGACTGGATGCTGGTGCGCGGCTTCGAACCCACCCAGTTCCTCGACGGCCTGCCACTGCCACGGGGCGCGTACGCCAACCCGAAAGCCGAGACCTGGAACCTAGACCGCCTGGCCTTGCTGCGCGGCCCGGCATCCTCGGTCTATGGCCAGACGCCTCCGGGCGGCTTGCTGGACATGGTCAGCCGGCGCCCCAGTGCCGAAGCCAGCCACTCCATCCAGTTGCAATACGGCAGCGACAACTATCGCCAGCTCAACTTCGCCAGCACCGGCAAGATCGATGACGAAGGCCGGTTCCTGTATGGGCTCAGCGGTGTCATCCGCGATGCAGGGACCCAGGTCGACCACATCGACAACAAGCGCTACAACATCGCTCCCAGCCTGACCTGGAACATCGACACCGACACCAAGCTGACCCTGCTGTCGCAGTTCACTCGCGACGATACCGGCGCCACCAGCCAGTTCATGCCGATCGTGGGTACCAAGATCAAGTCGCCGCTGGGCAAGGTCTCCCACCACAAGAACCTGGGTGATCCGGACTACGAGTTCTACGACCGTACCTACTACGCCCTGGGCTACGCCTTCGAACATCGCATCAACGATGTCTGGCAGTTCCGCCAGAACCTGCGCTACACCAAGTCGGAGCTGTCCTTCCAGCAATTGACAGTGGGCCCTTACGCATACGCCCCAGTCGATGCAGAGGGCAACATGAATCGCATATCGACCAACGTCAACGAAGACATCGGCCAGTTCGCAGTGGATAACAATTTCCAGGCCGACTTCACCACCGGCGATATCAGCCATACCGTCCTGCTCGGGCTGGACCACCAGCGTTCCGACACCTCTTATCTGTCGATTTACGACGAGGTCAGCAAAACCAACATCTTCAACCCGGTCTATGGCCAGCCGATCGTGCGCCCGGCACGCTCCGGCGCCTTTTACGACTACAACCAGAAAACTGTCCAGACCGGCCTCTACGTGCAGGACCAGATGGCCCTGGACAACTGGCGCCTGACCCTCGGAGGACGTGAAGACTGGGTGCACCAGGGCACCACCTACTTCAACAAGAAGGACGTGACCAATACGGATCGCAACAAGAACTTCAGCGGCAACGCAGCGCTCAGCTATGTATTCGATTCAGGCTTCGTGCCGTACCTGTCCTATGCCGAATCCTTCCAGCCAGCGAGCAACGCCAGCGCCAACCCGCTCGAGTCGTACAAACCCACCGAAGGCAAGCAGTGGGAGCTGGGCATCAAGTATCAGCCGCCAGGCTCGAACACCCTACTGAGCGCGGCGGTCTACGACCTGACCCAGAAGAACGTCCAGGTAACCAGCATCGGCGCAGGTGGCCAGTCGATCACCAGCCAGACCGGCGAAGTGAAGGTCAAGGGCCTGGAGCTCGAAGCAGTCTCCGACGTGACCGACAACCTCAAGGTCATCGCCGCCTATAGCCTGGCCAAGTCCGAGATACAAAAAGGCATCTACAAGGGCAACCGCCTGCAACGGATGCCGAACCAGCAAGCCTCGCTGTGGGCCGACTACACCTGGCACGACGGCGTACTGGATGGCTTCGGCATCGGTGCCGGCGCTCGCTATACCGGCAACACCTATGGTGACGAGGGCAATACCTGGCTTGGCAAGGCCAACGCCTACACCGTGTTCGATGCCGCTGTGCACTACGACCTCGGCCGCCTGGACAAGAGCCTGAAAGGGGCGTCGTTGAAACTCAATGCCACCAACCTGTTCGACAAGGACTACATCTCCACTTGCGATGGGTCGTACTGTTACTTCGGCGATCAGCGCAGCGTGGTCGCCAGCGCCACCTACCAGTGGTAACCCGCTGAGTTAACGACCGGGCCGTCCGCCAGGACGGCCTTCGCGTGTCTGAAGGCTAATGAATGAAAAGCACAACCATCCGCCGCTGGTCCTTCATCCACACCTGGACCAGCCTGATCTGCACGGTGTTCCTGCTGATGCTGGCGCTCACCGGGCTGCCGCTGATCTTCCACCACGAGATCGACCACCTGCTGGGCAATGCCCCCGAGTTGCGGGAAATGCCCGCCGATACACCGCGCCTGGACTTGCAGCAACTGGTCAAGGCCGCCGAGGCCCATCGGCCGGGCGAGGTCCTGCAGTACTTCGGCTGGGAAGATGACGAGCCCAACGGCGTGACCACCATCATGGCCAAGACCGCCGGCACCGACCCCAACCTCTCCTATACCTTCATGCTCGACGCCCGTACCGGCGAGGCACTGGAGACGCCCTCGGCCAACGACGGCCTGATGATGTTCATCCTGCGCCTGCACGTGGACATGCTCGCCGAGTTGCCGGGCAAGTTGCTGCTGGCCTTCATGGGCGTGCTGTTCGTGCTGGCGATCGTCTCCGGCACCGTGCTCTACCTGCCGTTCATGCGCCGCCTGAAATTCGCCACCGTGCGCCAGGACAAGTCCCGCCGCCTGCGCTGGCTCGACCTGCACAACCTGATCGGCGTGGTGACCCTGACCTGGGCCCTGGTGGTGGGAGTGACGGGGGTGATCAGCGCCTGTGCCGACCTGATCATCGCCGCCTGGCGCAACGACAGCCTCGCGGCGATGGTCGCGCCCTATCGCGATGCGCCGCCGCTGCAAACGCTGGCGCCGGCCAGTCGCCTGCTGGACATCGCCCGGGACGCAGTCCCAGGCATGCAACCGGACTTCATCGCCTTCCCCGGCACGCGCTTCTCCAGCGAGCATCACTATGCAGTGTTCCTCAAGGGCGACAGCCACCTGACCTCGCACCTGCTGACCCCGGTGCTGATCGACGCCAGCACCCTGGAAGTCACTGCCGTGGCCGGCCGCCCCTGGTACATGGATGCCATGGGCATGTCGCAACCGCTGCACTTCGGTGACTACGGCGGCATGCCGATGAAGGTGCTGTGGGCCGTAATGGACGTGCTGACCATCATCGTCCTGGGCAGCGGCCTGTACCTGTGGATCGTCCGCCGTCGAGCCGCCAGGCCGTTACCGGAGGCGCGCCCATGAAACGCCGTCAAGCGAGCTTCTGGAAGGTCTTCGCCGCGCCCCTGGCCATCGGTCTGCTCAGCGCCGCCGGGCTGTTCGCGGCATTGTTGGGCGACGGCCTGTGGGACAGCCTGAGCTGGATCGGCCTGGGCCTGCCGGCACTGATCGCCCTGCGTGGCCTGTTCAAGCGCCAGGGCGCGGCTTGACCCCGGCAGCTGGGAAACCGCGCCACAGGTACATGGACAGCACCAGGCCGACCAGCATCACCGGGATGAACCCGTGGTTTTCCTGCAGCGCCTCGATGGCCACCAGCACGCTGAACAGTGCCAGCCCCAGCAACGGTACATAACTGGCCGCCAGGCCCCAGCGCCAGGGGCGGGTCACCCGGGCCGGGCCGCGCAGGCCCAGCAGGGCACAGCCCAGGGCCGGCAGCGTCAGCGCCGGCAAGGCCCAGTACCAGGCCATGTAGGCGAATGCCATGATCAGCTCCGGTTCGCCCTCGCCCTTGCGGCGAAACTCGTACTGCAGGGCCAGGTACACCGCCAGGGCCCCCAGCAAGGTCAGGGCCAGGCTGATCAGCCCGTGCCGAAGATAAGACCTGCGCATCCACTACTCCTTGTCCATAGCCCATGCACACCTGTGGCCTGTGCCACCGGCTGCGCTAAGATCCTCGGGCGAGAGCCTGTGCTCCCCTATCCACGAGGAATATTCATGTCCACCCCAAGCATGACGCTGTTCCACAACCCGGCATCACCCTATGTACGCAAAGTCATGGTGCTGCTGCATGAAACCGGGCAGCTGGATCGAGTCGCCCTGCACGACTGCCAGCTGACCCCGGTCAAGCCCGATGCCACGCTGAACCAGGACAACCCCCTGGGCAAGATCCCCGCCCTGCGCCTGGCCGACGGCCAAGTGCTGTACGACAGCCGGGTGATCCTCGACTACCTCGACCAGCAGCACGTCGGCAACCCGCTGATCCCCCGCGAGGGCTCGGCCCGCTGGCGGCGCCTGACCCTCGCGGCCCTGGCCGACGGCATCATGGATGCTTCGCTGCTGGTGCGCTACGAACTGATCCTGCGTGCGCCCGAACAGCAGTGGGAGCCATGGATCGAGGGCCAGCGCGACAAGATCCGTCGGGGCCTGGCAGAGCTCGAGGCCCACGCCATTGCCGAGCTGGCCAGCCACTTCGACATCGCCGCCATCAGCGTCGCCTGTGCCCTGGGCTACCTGGATTTCCGCCACCCCGACCTGGAGTGGCGCCAGGCCCAGCCCCGGCTCGCCGCCTGGTACGCCGAGATCAGCGAGCGCGCCTCGATGCTCGACAGCCAGCCGCGTTAATCGGTCAACCGGTCCGAACGGTAGCGGTGCCTTGCCATACGCACCGCCGGTTTGCCTAAGCCTGCCTGCTGGCGTTCCAGCCAGCAGGCATCCGGTACGAACAGTCCGGCAATCCGCAGCGCCAGGGTCTGCCCCAGGCGCTGGTCCTCACGCAAACCCAGCGACCTACTCACGGATCACCCCCAGGTCGAAGTGCAGCGGTTGCGCCTCCTTGCGCTGGCCAACGCCATACCAGTCCAGCTTGCGGGTCAGCACCATGAACACCCCCAGCAGGCCGAACAGCAGCAACGAGCCCATCAGCAGCGCGTAGTCCTCGGCGCTCAGCAAGCCGTAGAGCAGGCCGTACAAGGCAGCCAGGGCGCCTGCGAACATCGCGCCGTTACGCCAACTGCGCAGCACATGGCTGACATAGAAACCGATCAACCCCACACAGGCCGCAGCCGACACGCCATAGGCCAGCTCGAAGCCCAGGTGCTCGGACAACGACAGCAGCAACAGGTAGAAGAACGCCAGCGCCACGCCCACCAGGCCGTACTGTATCGGGTGCACCGCCAGGCTCTTGAGCACTTCGAAGAGGAAGAAGCCGGCGAAGGTCAGGCCGATGAACAGCAAGGCGTATTTGATCGCCCGGTCGCTCTTGAGGTACTGGTCCACCGGATCGATGAAACTCACGCCGAAGCTGCGGCTGTTGAAACCCTGGCACTGCGTGCCGGATGCGCAACGCTCCATGGCCTGTTCCAGGTTGGTGGAGAAGAACGAGGTCTGCCAGATGGCCGAGAAGCCTTTCTCGGTGACTTCCCGACGTACCGGCAGGTAGTTGCCGATGAAACTCGGGTGCGGCCAGTTGGCCGTCAGCAGGACCTTGCTGGTCTTGCCCACCGGCAGCACCGCCAACTGGCCGGTACCCTGCAGGCGCAGGTCGAAGGCGAAGTCCAGGCGACTGGCCTTTCTCAGGTCCAGGGGCGGCAGCATCACATGCACCCCTTCATCCAGCCAATTGACGAAAGTGCCCGGGGCAAAATCCAGGACCTGGCCGTTGAGTTGCAGTTGCAGGGCATTCTCGATCCCACGGATATCACTGATGCCCACGGCCAGGAATGGCTGGTCGAACTGGTAGTCGGCAAAATCCTCCTTGATCCCGTATTGCTCGGGCACCACGAACTGGCCGCTGATGTGGTTGTCGGCGTGGAACAGCCGCGCCTCGTAGATACCCCGGGCGCGCAGCTCGGTCTGGACCTTGCCGTCCAGCTCGAACTGCTCCGGCAGGAAGAACAGGCGCCCCTGCTCTTCGCCCACCTCCTGATAGCGCTTCTTGGTCTTTTCGTCGGTCTTCCAGGTGCGCACGGTCTTGCGGTAGTCCACCACCAGCACCGGGCCGCGAAGCTGTTGCTGGGTGCTGGAACTGCGGGCGATATCCTCGAGCACGCCATCGCGCAATTGCTGGCGTTCGCTGATCAGCCCGCTGATCATCAGCAGCGGTATCAGCAACAGCATGATCAAGAGGCCGATGGCCCCGAGCTTGAAAGTCAGATTGCGGTTCATGGGGCTCTCCGTGTGTGAATGCAGGAGAGTCTGGGCCCCCGCCATGGGGGTTTTATGGAGCCCGTGTGGAGACTCTGTGGAGAATCCCCAAGGCCTTTGTGGCAAGAGGGCTTGCTCCCTCGCCACATCCGCAGGTCAAGGCAGGCGCAACGTCACCTGGACACCACCGGGCACGTTGTCGATCCGCAGCTGGCCGCCATGCAGCTGCACCACCTCGTCGACGAAGTTCAGCCCCAGGCCCGTGCTCTTGCGCCCGCTGTCCGGGCGCGGCAGGGAGTAAAAGCGCTCGCACAACCGTGGCAGGGCGTAGTCCGGAATCGGCTCGCCCTGGTTGAACAGCGCCAGCTCCACACCCTCCTCCGTGTGCCGGGCCGCGAAGCGCAACACACCCTGGGCCGGGCTGAAGTCCAGGGCGTTGGCCAGCAGGTTGCCCAGGGCCTGGCGCAGCAGGAAGGGTTCGCCGGACCAGGCCAGGTCCGCCGGCACCTGTTGCTCCACCTGCAACTGCTTGCCTTCGATACGCCCGTGCTGGCTGTCGAGCAAGTCCTGGACCAGGGGCGCCAGCGGCACCTTGACCCGCTCCTCCAGGCCCTGGCGTTGCTCCACCTGGGCCAGGTTCAGCAGGCGCTCGATCAATTGCTGCATGCGTGCGCTTTCGCTGTCGATATTGCCGACGAAACGCTGGCGCTGGGCCTGGGGCATGTCTTCCTGGAGCAGTTCCGCCGCGCCACGGATCGCCGCCAGCGGGCTTTTCAGTTCATGGGTCAGGGTGTGCACGTAGCGCTCGACGTAGGCCTTGCCCTCCAGCTGGGTGCGCATGCGCTCCACCGCCGTGGCCAGTTGCTCCATCTCGCCGCCGCGATAATGCGGCAACTCGGCCCGCCGCCCTTCGCTTACCGCCAGCGCATAACCGGTCATGCGACGCAGCGCGGCACTCAACCACCACGACAGCAAAGCGCCGAACAACAGGCCCATGGCGATCAGCCCGGCGCCGTACCACAGCAAGCGCCGCTCGGTACGGTCGACATAGGGCTGCAACGAACTGTTGGGCTTGGCCACCGTCACCACGCCGATGATCTGGCCGTTGTCGCGAATCGGCGCGCCCACGTGCATCACCGAAGAATTCGGGTCATCGGCCACCGCCCGTGACGAACGTGCGCCGTATTGCCCGCGCAAGGTCAGGTAGACGTCGTTCCAGCGCGAATAGTCCTGGCCCACCGCCAGGCCGCTGGAGTCCAGGACCACGATGCCCCGGGCGTCGGTCACGTAGATCCGGTGGTTGACCTGGTTCTTCGGCAGGCCCCAGATGGTCGCCGCAGGCTGGCGCTCGCCGTAGGCCCGCAGCAGTTGCGGCCAGCGATTCTCGCTGAGGGTGCCGGCCTTGAAGTCGTCGCGCAGGATCTCCGCCAGCAGGTTGGCGGTGTCCACCAGGGTTTCCTCGGTGGATTGGCGCACCCCGGGACGGATCTCCTTCATCACCGTGCTCAGCACGAAATAACCGGTGAAGCTGATGAACAGCAGGTAGACCAGGAAGATCCGCAGGCCCAGGGTCATCAGGCGTGACTCGGGCTGTAGCTGTAGCCCAGGCCGCGATGGGTCTGGATCGGTTCGGCCTGGGGCGCCACCAGGCGCAGCTTGGCCCGCAGGCTCTTCACATGGCTGTCGATGTTGCGCTCGTAACCCACGTCCGCCATCACCCCCAGGGCATCGAGCAGTTGCTCGCGGCTGAACACCCGCTCGGGTTGCTCCAGCAGGCATTGCAACAGGCGGAACTCATGCCGGGTCAGGCTCAGGGCCTGGCCGCGATAGCTGATCTGCACCCGCTCGGGATCGATGGTGAACAAGGCCGCCGCTTCCGGCTCCAGTGCCGGGCGCGGCGCGATGCGCTTGAGGATGGCCTTGACCCGGGCCGCCACTTCCCGCGGGCTGAAGGGCTTGACCACGTAGTCGTCGGCGCCGATCTCCAGGCCCACCACCCGGTCGATCTCGCCATCCCGGGCGCTGAGGAACATCACCGGCACTTCGCTGAAGCGCCGCAGTTGCTTGCAGGTTTCGAAGCCGCTGATATCCGGTAGGCCGATGTCGAGGATGATCAGGTCCGCCGGGGTCGCCTGCTGGTACTCCAGGGCGGCCTGCCCAAGGCTCAGCCAGGTGGTGCTGAAGCCTTCGCCCTGCAGGGCAAAAACCAGGGTGTCGGCAATCGCCGCTTCGTCTTCGACAATCAGGATATGGGGCATGGCATCCAAGCACGCAAATTCAATGGGCGAACGGTGCCGGATGCCTTATGGACAGTCAATCGGAGCTTGCACCGCCGCGCGCGGCAGCCCCATCAGCAGTCAGGCTTGTCGGCGGTGTAGCGCCGTGCCGGGTTCACTGCCGCGCCGAATTCACGCAGGGCCTTGGCGCCGATCAGCAGCGGATAGTTGAAGCTGCTGCGGTCGGTGAGGTTGACCTCCACCGTGCGCTTGACGTTGCCCAGGCACATTTCCAACTCCACCACCGGGCGCTTGGCCGCCTGGGGCTCCTCACGCTCGTCGTCTTCGTCGGAGCGGCTCTTGATCTTGCTGATCCGCGCCACCTTGTGTTCGTAGACCTTGTCGCCGGCATCCTTGGTGGCCAGGCGGAAGCGCACCCATGTCTGGCCATCGCGGGTGAAGGTCTGGATGTCCCTGGCCGACAGCGACGCAGTCAGGGCCCCGGTATCCATCTTGGCCTGCAAGGTTTCGCCGATCTCCGGCAAACGGATGTTTTCGTAGCGACCGTACAGGGTCGGTTCGGCGGCCAGGACCGGCAACGCCACCAGAGACAGCAGAGCAAGGACGGATTTCACGACGCAGGATTCCTCGAGGAAAGGGACAGCGGGATTTTAGACCGCCGCCAAGTAATTGGTTCGCACGATATCGCGCTATCGCGGCAAACGTCTGTAGCCCCAGCCTGGGACTCTGCGGACAACGACTCCCCACCCACCGGATAGCCCGTCCCCCACCCCCGGCGCACCATTGACTGGCGCCGGCCAGCGCGTCCCGCTGCCTCGCTTACTCAATCGCAAAGGAACGACACCATGCAGACCGTGCACCTGAACGATGTCCTGATGACCTATACCGAAACCGGCGACTCCGAAGCCCCGAGCCTGTTGCTGCTCAGCGGCTGGTGCCAGGATCGCCGGCTGTTCAAGAGCCTGGCGCCACTGCTGGCCGAGCGCTTTCATGTGATGTGCCTGGACTGGCGCGGCCACGACCCGAAGCAGACAGACGGCGGCGACTTCAGCGCCCTGGACCTGGCCGACGACTTGCTGGCCTTCATTGACTTCAAGGGCCTGGACTCAGTGCGCCTGGTCTCCACGTCCCACGGCTGCTGGGTCAACCTGGAGGTCTGCGAACGCCTGGGTAGCAAACGCCTCCCCAAGACCGTGGTGGTCGACTGGCTGATGCATCCCCATGAGGGCTTCTGGCAGCAGCTCGCCCAAGGCCAGCACCCCACCGACTATGCCACCGGTCGCCAGAGCTTCTTCGACGAGTGGGCCGCCAGCACCGACAACGCCGATGTGCTCCAGCACCTGCGCCACGAAATGCCCTGGTTCGACGGCACCATGTGGCGCCGCGCCTGCCGCGAGATCGAGATCTGCTACCGGCGCTGGGGCAGCCCGCTGGAGCGCATGTCGAGCATCGCTGACAAGCCCCTGGTGCGGCATATCTATTCGCAACCGCTGGACCCGGGCTACCGGCGCATGCAGCAGGACTTCGCCGCCGAACACAGCTGGTTCGACCCCTGCCACATCCCCGGCAATACCCACTTCCCGACTCTGGAGAACCCCCAGGCCGTGGCCCGGGCCATCGATGAATTCTTCTGCGCTTGAATAGGAGCGATCCCATGAACAAGGGTTTCAACGCGATCATCGCCGGCGGAGGTTTCGGTGGCCTCGCCGCCGCCACAGCCCTGGCGCAGCGAGGTTGGTCGGTGACCATTTACGAACGCCAGGCCGAACTGCGGGCCCAGGGTTCGGGCATCTACATCTGGGAAAACGGCCTGCGTATCCTCGAGGCCCTGGGCGTTAAGGCGATTGCCGCCGATGCCTTCCATGGCCGGGCCATGGAGCAGCGCGACGGTGCCGGACGAATACTCGAGGCAGGCCAGCTACCGTCCGGGATACGCCTGGTGACAGTGGCCCGTAGCGCCTTGCTGGCGGGCCTGAGGGACGCGGCACTGGCCGCCGGGGTAAATATCCGCACCGGCTGCGAAGTGCTCGGCGCCAGCGCTGCTGGCGAATTGTTGTTCGCCGGTGCCCGACACGAGCAAGCGGACCTGGCCATCGGTGCCGATGGCGTGTGGTCGGTGGTACGACGAACGCTGGGGCTGGAACAGTTCCACCAGCAGACCGACGAAGGCGCCCTGCGCGCCATCATTCCCGGTACCCAGCAGGAGCTCGGCCCGGACGGCCAGGGCAAGTACCTGGAGTGCTGGAGCGGCAACCGCCGCCTGCTGATCACCCCGCTGGACGGAAAACGCATCTACCTGGCGTTGACCTGCCAGAAGGACGACATCCGGGGCAAGGCCTCGCCGCTGGATCATGCGACCTGGTGCGAGGCCTTTCCGACCTGGGCGCACCTGATCGAACGGGTGGACGAAGTGCTGCCCTGGGCGCAATACAGCATCGTCAAGGTCCGAGCCTGGTCGGCGGGGCACACGGCGCTGATCGGCGATGCCGCCCATGCCCAGCCACCGCACCTGGGCCAGGGCGGCGGCATGTCGATGCAAACCGGGCTGGCCCTGGCCCATTACCTGGAAGGCTTGCAGGATCGCCGCGATATCCCGGCGCGCCTGGCGGCCTGGGAAGCCGGCGAGCGGGAGCTGGCCGAGCACTGCCAGCGCTGGTCGTGCCTGTACGGCGAGGTCTCGACCCTACCGGACGAAGCCCGGCAACGGGTGCTGCAACATGGCATGGGGGATGAGTGGGTACGCCGGCAGTTCCTGCGGGCCGCGTGCAGCCAGCCAACGGGCACCCCGAGCTAGAAGCCCATCTGCCAGCGCGGCGCGGCGTTAGTGGCCGCCCCGCCGCGCCACCAGGCGTTGCAAGGTCGCGCTGGGCGTCTCGCCGAACAGCTTGCGGTACTCGCCAGAAAACCGCCCCAGGTGGAAAAATCCCCAAGACATGGCAATCGCCGAGATATTGCCCGGGCAACCGTCCTCCAATAGTTGCTCGCGCACGCCATTCAAGCGATAGCGCTTGAGGTAGATCATCGGCGGTACCCCCAGGTACCGGCCAAAACACTCGAACAACTTGGAGCGCGACACCCCAGCGGCCGCTTCGATCGCGTCCAGGTCCAACGCCTCCCGGGCATGGGCATGGATGAACTCCCGGGCCCGCACCAGGTAATGCGGCAGGTGGCGCTCCTGATCCTGGCGTAACCTGACGCTGTAGTTGTTCGGCTGGGCCAGGAGCAGGCCCTTGATCAATGCATGCTCCAGGTCCCGGGTGAACCCGGGCTGGTCATACAGGGCGATGCTGGTGCGCAGGTCCTGTACCAGATGCTCGACCATGCGCCACCAGCTGCCGGAGGCGCCCTGCACGGCATCGATCGAAGGCTCGAAGCGCAGCGGCTCCTGCATCGGTCGCTGCAGCAGATGCTCCAGGCCCTGCTCCATGGCCTGGCGCGGGATCGCTATGTGCAACTGCAGGCAATTGGCGGCGATATCCAGTTGCTGGGCCCCATAGGGCGAAAGAATCACCCCACGGTTGCGATCCGAGCCCAGGGTGCATCCGCCGACATTGACCTGCTGCTCGCCGCTCAAGGGCAGGCTCAGGCTGTAGCAGTCCAGGCCCACGCCATCTTCGATGCTGACACTGACCTCGGCACCGTGGTGCATCAGGCCCAAGGTCATGGCCGTCGAGCGCAGTACCGTACCGCGATGGCTGAAGCGCACCTGGCCAGGGCCACGAGAGCTCAACTCATGGGGCCCACAAATGGCGGTCATCCAATGCTGGGCGTAGACAAGGTCGCGGCCCTCAGTGCAAATGTCTCGAATGGAATTGATGGTGTTCATCGCACGGCACCTTGGAATGCAAGATCGGACGCACGCTCTTGTGGCGTACTCCAGGTCGCTGAGGCACGCTCCATGCCAGCTTGACCGGCACCCGTCGGCCAGGGCAGCCGGTGGATAACATTGGCGGTTTTTCCGGATAACTCGCGGGCGGGCAGCCCGCCTGCCGCCTTTGGTTCCCGTCGCCCGGCGTTACCGCCGGCAACGGGTGTTACCGCACGTCCAGCCCCATGAGCCGGCACAGCGCCTGGTAAAGCGGTGTACCGGGCTGGCCCAGTTCGAGCACCACATCGAAGTGGTTCTTGTGGGGCGCCGGTACCATCCGTCCGGTAAATCCGCTATCCCTCCAGGCCTTGAGAAAGCTTGCGGACTGCCAGGCGAACTCCGCGCTTTCCAGGCCCCCGTGGCTGATCACCAGCTCCCCTGCACCACTGCTTGGCAAATGGAGCAGCGGGCTGTTGCGCCGGGCATCCTCGACGCTCAACTGCATCCACTCATTGATATGGGTACTGCGCAGCGGCTCCAGGTCGAACAGCCCGCTGATCGGCAGCGCACCACGCAGCACATCGTCCGGTACGCCCAGGCCAGCCTGCCAGCCTCCGGCCATCAGCATGCCCACCAGATGGCCACCCGCCGAACTGCCACTGGCATAGAGCCGCTGAGGATCGCCACCGAATTCGCTGGCGTGCCGGTAGAGCCAGGCCAATGCACGGCGGGCCTGGTCGACGATCTGGTCCAGGGTCACGGCGGGCGCCAGGTCGTAGTCCAGCACCACCACACAGGCCCCGGCAGCGGTGAGTGCCGGAGCCATGAACGCCGAGTCGGCCTTCGACAGCGCGCGCCAGTAACCGCCATGGATGAACAGCAGCACCGGTGCCCCGCTCTGCGCTGCCGGAAAGATATCCAGTCGCTCGTTGGCTCCACTGCCGTAGGCCACATCGCGATGACAAGGTGTACGGGCATGGGCGGCGTCCGATAGCGCTCGGTACAGGCGCGGGTACTGGGCATAATCGGCGACGCTGGCCCGGGCGTTGTATTGGCTATCGAAATAGGCCGCCAGGGCGGCTGGGTCCAGGGGGCGGTTCATGGGACAGGCTCCGATTGAGGGTATCGGCCGATTAGGCGCCTGTGGCGAAACAGGGAAAATCCGTAAAGTCGGCAAAGGCTATCCGCTTCCTCGGGCACGATCGGCCCGTTCCGAGCGTTACTGTAAAAAGCTTGTCACAGCGCAGGTGAAACATTCGCCAGCACACTAGAATTTGGCCTGCTCGCCGAAGCTGCTTATCATTACGCGCCCCAAAAATTGTAAAGAGTGCCTTATGCGCCGACTGCTCACCGGCTGTCTCGTCACCCTGCTGCTTCTGCTCAACACCCTGGTGCTGTTCGGGCCCCTGATGGTGTTCGCCCTGCTCAAGCTGGTCCTGCCGGGCCGCCTGCGGGACTATGCCTCCGGCGCGGTGATGTGGATCGCCGAGACCTGGGCCGAGATCGACAAGCTGATCTTCGCCTCCTGCATCCCCACCCGCTGGGACATTCGCGGTGGCGAAGGCCTGCGTGAAGACACCTCGTACCTGGTGGTCAGCAACCACCAATCCTGGGTCGACATCCCGGCCCTGATCCAGACCCTCAACCGGCGCACGCCGTTCTTCAAGTTCTTCCTCAAGAAGGAACTGATCTGGGTGCCGTTCCTGGGCCTGGCCTGGTGGGCGCTGGACTACCCCTTCATGAAGCGCTACAGCAAGGCCTTCCTGGCCAGGCACCCGGAACTGCAAGGCAAGGACCTGGAGATCACCAAGGCCGCCTGCGAGCTGTTCAAGCGCCAGCCGGTGACCGTGGTCAACTACCTGGAAGGCACCCGCTTCACCCCGGCCAAGCGCGAGCAGCAAGCCTCGCCCTTGCGCCACCTGCTCAAGCCCAAGGCCGGCGGCGTGGCCTTCGTCCTGGCCGCCATGGGCGAACAGCTGGACGCCATGCTGGACGTCACCGTGGTCTACCCCCAGGAACGCATTCCCGGCTTCTGGGACTTGATCAGCGGCAACGTGCCCAAGGTGATCATCGATATCCGCACCCGTGAGCTGGACCCGGCCCTGTGGCACGGCGACTACGAGAACGACCCGGCGTTCCGCCAGCAGGTCCAGGACTGGGTCAACCAGCTGTGGACCGACAAGGACCAGCGTATCGACGCGTTGCTGGCCGGGGCCGACTGAGCCCCATCCCGCTACCCTGGGGGCGCCGCCCCTAGGGCTTGAGCACCTGCCCGAGGATCAACAGCCCGGGAATCCAGCCGGTACCGATCGCGCACACCAGGGTCAACAACGCCACCTGGCGCTGGATCTTGCGCGACAGCCCCAGCAGCAGGAAGAAGGTGAACCACAGCAGGGTCCAGGCCAGCCAGTTGAGCGCGTTCCACACCCCGAAAGCCCCGCCCAGATCGCCCAGCGCCTGGATCGCCACCGTGGCCGCGGTGAGGCTGACGAACAGGCAGAACCAGCCTAGCCCCCGACCGTCGTTGCCCAGCCACTGGTTGGCCGCCACCCACAGGTAGGTGAACGCGAACAGCAGGGTCAGCGCCCCGCCCCGCACCTCGCCGGCGAGAAAGATCATGTACAGGGCCACCAGCAGGCTCAGGCTGCCGACCAAGGCATTGATCACCGCGACCTCCCTGCCACTGATGCGCTCCATCAGCCAGATGCCGTTGACGAACAGCACGGCGCCCACGTACAGCAGAATCAATCCAAGCAGCATGACGATACCCTCGCGTTATTGTTGTTCTTGGTTCATTTGTCCGGGTGCTGGCGCAGCAGGTCCTGGGCGACCTTGAGAATCGGCTCCCGGGTCTTCATCGCCTCCTGGCAGAGGAATCCATGGGCCTGGCCTTCCTCCCAGCCGTGCAGTTGCATCAACAGCACCTTGGCCCGGTTGATATCCACCTGGCTGGCCAGGCGTTCCTGCAACTGCGCGTGCTTCTGCTTGAGCTTGAACAGCTCTTCGCTGACCCGGCGCGCGGCGACCAGCGCCGGCAGGATCTTGTGCGCGTCCAATAGCTGGAGGATCACCCCGTGGCACTCCAGCTCGATGATCTGCGACAGCACCGCCGGGCTCTCGTACTCCACCAGGGCCACCACGGTGGTGCGCGGCGAGCCGCTGCCGACCAGCGCACTGATCTGCTCGTGGTGATGGTTCTGGAAGATACCGGTGAAGATCACATCCACCGGCACGTCGAAGTGCTTGGGTGGCGGCCAGATCTGGCGCACCGAACAACCGATGCGGATCAGCTGCAACACCAGGGCATCGCTCAAGGCCCCGGGCGGGTTCAGCACCATCACCTGCAGCTCGCGCAGGGAACCGAGGATCGAGTTGGCGCTCATCGGTGCGAGCCCTCGCCCATGCTGGCGGACCAGTCGTCCAGGTTGTGCACCACCACGTAGGGGTCCGGCCGGATGGGCTCGGGGGATTGCCAGCGCACCTGGAACGTCCCGCGCGAATCGATTTCGGCGATGCGCGAGGTCAAGTGGCTGTGGTTGTTCTGCTGTTCCACCCAGATCGGCCCCTGGGGGGCGTCCAGGCGCTGGCGGTAAAGCTCGGGCTGCACCTGCTCCACCCGCCAGCCCTGGGCCGCCTGCATGGCCCGGCCGAGCATCAGGGTCTGGCAGTAGGCCGCCTCGGTCCACGCGGTGATGCTGACGTCCTCGGGAAAGAAGGCATTGCAGGCGCGGACGAACTCGCGGCTGGCCGGGGTATCGATGCTGGAGAAATACGGCGCGACCACCACATGCCCCTCGGCCACCTCGCTGCCCATCTTGGCGATCTCCGCCTCGCTGGTGGTCAAGCTGGCGATCCGGGGCCGGGGGGCGTCGCCATAGCGCCGGGCAATGGCCCGGTACAGCTCGGCGGTGCCGGTGCCCACCACGGTGGAGAACACCACGTCGGCCTGGGCCTTGACGATCAGGTCCACGGCTCGCGCCAGGTCCTCGTCCGAGGGATACAGCGGGATGTAGATCTCCTCCAGCACTGTGCCGCCATGCTGGCGGTACAGGTGGCGCATCACATGGTTGCTCTCCCGGGGGTAGATGTAGTCCGAGCCGATGAACACCACCCGTTCCCCATAGTGGCGGATCAGGTAGGCCGCCAGCGGCGCGCTGTTCTGGTTCGGGGCCGGGCCGCCGTAGATGATGTTCGGCGAATACTCGAAGCCCTCGTAGGGCGTCGGGTAGCAGAGCAGCGCGTCGGTGCGCTCCACCACCGGCATCACCGCCTTGCGCGTGTGGGACATGTAGCAGCCCACCAGCAGACGTATCCCGTGGTTGCGGATGAACTCATCGGCGTACAGACGATAGCGATCCGGATCGCCGCCGGGGTCCCGCGCCAGTGCCTGGATCGGCTGGCCGGCCACGCCGCCCTGGCGGTTCAGTTGCTCGATAGCCAGCAAGGCGCCGTAGCGCTGCGAACGCTCGATGTCGGCGGTGACGCCGGTCTCGGAAAACAGCAGCCCGATCTGGGGCTGGTCCGGATGTGAAACCATGAATGACATCTCCTAATTCAACGCAGCTACTGGCGGCTGAACCCGATCCTGCCCTGCGCCATGTGCGCCGCATAGACCACCGGCGGCTCGCCCATGAGCGGAGCGTGGTACTCCAGGAGGAATTCGGCCAGGGGCACTTCCAGATGCTGGCGCACGCTGCGGCGCAACGCACGGGCGCCGAACTGCCGGTCGAAACCGGCACGGGCCACATGGGCCAGCACCTGGGGCGTGGCCACCAGGCTGCAGCGGTGTTTCTCCAGGCGCCGGTTGAGCCGCTGCACCTCAAGCGCCACCAACTGCTCCACCAGGCCGCGCTCGATCCAGTTGAAGGTAATGATGTTGTCGATACGGTTGACGAACTCCGGGGCGAAAGCCTTGAGCAAGCGGGCCCTGACCAGCTTCTCCACCGCCCGATGCCGTGAAGCCGCGGTGGAGGGCAACAACCAGCCCAGCCAGCCCTTGCGGCGCTGGTCGTAGCCCTGGATCTCCCGGGCCGCGAGGTTGCTGGTCATGAAAATCAGGCTGTTGCGAAAACTGTAGCTGCGCTCGCCCGAGGCCACCGTGAGCATGCCGTTGTCCAGCACGTTGAGCAGGGCCTGGACCACCTGCGGGCTGGCCTTTTCCAGCTCGTCGAAGAGCACGATGCCGGGGCGCCCGAGGCTGCCGTCGAGCTTGTCCTGGTCGAACAGGGTGTTGCCCTCCTTCGCCCCCACGTAGCCGGGCGGCGCCCCGGTGAGCGCGGCGGCATAGTGCTCCTGGGACAGGGTGTTCATGTCGATGCGGCAGAAGGCATCGGCATCGCCATGCAGGGCCCTGGCCAGGGCCCGCACGATCTCGGTCTTGCCCACCCCGGTGGGCCCCAGGAACAACGCGGTGTAGAGCGGGCGGCGTGGATCGGTGATGTCTGCGCGCACCACCCGGAGCATGTCCTGGACACTGTGCAAGGCCTGGTCCTGGCCGAGGATCTCGGCGCGCAAACTGGCCATGATGGCCTCGATATCGAAACGGTAACGGCTGTGCAGCGCCGCCTGGCTGGCCAGGTGGGCCTGGGCCAGCGGCGCATCGGCGCGGTTCTCGCTGGCCAGGGCCTGGTCCTGGGCCTGGCGACGCTGCGACTGCTCCAGCATGTCGGTCAGGAAGGGCATGGGAATGACTCCATCTTGCGCTGGGAAGAAAAGGACGCGGGCCGCCCGGCAGCAGCCCGCCGCTCAACCTGCAGCGCAGGTCAGGCCTCTTTCTCCAGCCCCTCGTAGGGCAGCCGCCCCACCGGGCACTGCGCAACGCCCGAGGTCGAGCGAGTGATCTTCTCGACGTTTTCCCGGGCCTTCTCGGCGTCGGTCACCCAGGTCTTGTAGAACTCGAAGGGGCACTCGGCCAGGCCACGATCGCCCTCGCCGGAGTTGTTCAAGCCGGTGTAGCCGCGATGGAGGATCTTGTACAGGTGGTTCTGCGACTGGTCGTTGGCCCGGGCATCGCGGATCTGCGAGATCGACAGCTGGGCGTACTGGATGCCCATTTCCTCCTCGCCGCATTCGCCGAGGGTACGGCCATCGAAGCCGATGATCGCCGAGTGGCCGAAGTAGGAATAGACGCCATCGAAGCCTGCGGCATTGGCCACCGCCACGTAGGTGTTGTTGGCCCAGGCCATGGCCTTGGCCATCAGCACCTGCTGCTCCTTGGCCGGGTACATGTAGCCCTGGCAGCGCACGATCAGTTCGGCGCCCTTCATCGCGCAATCGCGCCAGATCTCCGGGTAATTGCCGTCGTCGCAGATGATCATGCTGATCTGCATGCCCTTGGGCCCTGTGCTGACGAAAGTCTGGCCGCCGGGGTACCAGCCCTCGATCGGGCACCAGGGGATGATCTTGCGGTACTTCTGGACCACCTCGCCCTTGTTGTCGATCAGCACCAGGGTGTTGTACGGCGCCTTGTTCGGGTGTTCTTCGTGGCGCTCGCCGGTCAGCGAGAACACCCCCCAGACGTTGGCCTTGCGACAAGCCCGGGCCAGCAGCTCGGTCTCGTCGCCGGGGATGGCGACCGCCGTCTCCATCATTTGTGCCGGGTCGTACATGATCCCCTGGAGGCTGTACTCGGGGAAAATCACCAGGTCCATGCCCGGCAGGCCCTGCTTCATGCCGACCACCATGTCGGCGATCTTCTGCGCGTTGGCCAGGACCTCGGCGCGGGTGTGCAGGCGTGGCATCTTGTAGTTAACCACTGCGACGCCAACGGTATCGTTGCTACTGGAAATATCGCCATGACGCATATCTGATACCTCTATTTTTATTTTTTGCGGACGAAAAAAAGCCCTCCCGGGGATAACCCCGGGAGAGCTCATTTGCTCTTTGGCATGTACAACCTGGGTGGATCGGCGACATCGACGCTGATGCGCTTTTCCTGATGGGGCTTATCTAAGCGCCGCGCCAGAAACCTTGTCAAGCACCGCGCAACCCCCGGCGCGCCAGCAGGATCGGCCCATGCCCAAAAGAGCCCTCTAGTTCGGCACTTGCAGCGCCAGGCCTAGCGGGGATTTTTTTGTAAGCGACGACACGTCCCCTGCGAAGCGGTATCGGACAGGGTTCAGTCGAGGATCACATGGGGCAGGAAACGGCTGCTGTCCTTGGTGATCGGCGAATTGTCCTCGCGAATGCCGATCCCCGCCGGCCGGTCGCCGATCACCCAGCTACCGATCACGGTGTGGTTGCCGGCGAAGTTCGGCAACGGCTGGAACTGCTGGCGAATGCTCGGGCCCGCGCCGTAGGGCCCGGCCTCGCTCAACCGTTCGCCAGCGTTTGTACGGATCTGCACATTGGCGCCCTCCCGGGAAAAGAACGGCTTGCGTACCCAGCCCGGTTGCAGGTCGCCGGTCGGCTGCTCGTCGATGAACGCCGGCAACAGGTTCGGATGCCCCGGATGACGCTCCCAGAGCAGGGCCATGGCGCCCTTGTTGGAGAGGATCGCCTTCCATGGCGGCTCGACGAAGCCGGTGCGGCTAGCGGCGATGGCCCGGCCATAGTCTTCGTTGAACATCTGCTCCCACGGATAGAGCTTGAACAGGTTGTCGATGGGCGTGCCCTGCAGGTCGACGAAACGCCCGCCAGCATCGAGGCCGATGTCCTCGATATCGATCATCCGCGTGCGCAGGCCGGCCTGGCGGGCGATGTCGCGCAGGTATTCGACAGTGCCCCGGTCTTCCACCGAGCCACGGACCGAGGAAAAGTACAACGGCGAGCCGAAGCCGCCTTGCACGAAGGCTTGCAGCAGCTTGTCCTCGATGCTGTTGAACTGGTCGCACCCCGCCGGTAGCTGGCCACGCTGCATCTGCTGTTCGAGCCAGACGTACTGGAAGAAGCTCGCCTCATACAGCGAGGTCGGGGTGTCGTAGTTGGTCTCCAGCAGCTTGGCCGGGCCGTGGCCGTCGTAGCACAGGTCCATGCGTCCATAGAGGTGCGGATCGCGGCGCTTCCACGAGCTGCGGACCAGCTCGTGGAACGCCTCGGGAATGGCCAGGCGCTGCAGCAGCGCTTCGCTCTCCACCACCTCGGCCACCAGCTCCATGCACAACTCATGCAGCGCCTGGGTCGGGTCCTCCAGGTGCTCCTCGATCTGCCGCAGGCTGAACTGGTAGTAGGCCGACTCGTCCCAATAGGGCTCGCCATCGAAGGTGTGGAAGCCGAACCCCAGTCGCTGCGCCGTGGCCTGCCAGTCCGGGCGCGGCGTGCTGTGGACCCGCTTCAAGAACCGAACCCCCAGCTGCTGTGGCCGGAGCTGGAGCTGGAGCCGAAGCCGCCGCGACTGACCACCTCATGGGCACCGGAGAAGGAGCTGCCTGTGCTGGTGAAGTGCTCGGGGCTGGAGATAGCGAAACGTCCACTGCTGGCGCCAGGGAAGCTCTTGCCGCCCTCGACCTGCTGGCCGAGGGTACTCAGGCGTTCACCGCCCTGGGCGTCACGCTCCTTGTACAGGCCTTCTGTGAAGTAGCGTGGCTCAGGCGTCGAGTCCAGGCCGATCCAGCGCCAGAAACTCGAACCCGAGGAGCTCGAACTGTGACCACCACCACCACCACCACCACCACCACCACCACCACCACCACCACTGACCGAGCTACTGCCACTACTGGAGCCAGTGCTACTGGAGCTGCTGCTGGAACTATCGGTCGCCGCCTGCTGCTCGTCCTCTGGAGTAACCGGCACCGTGCGATCAGTGGTCAGGGCGAACCCGTAGAACATCGGCACATAGGCCCGGCCATCGCTGGAGAGGGTGCAAGCGCCCGGCAGGAAATCCGCCTCGCAACGCTTCAGGTCCCAATAACGCGGGCCGTCCTCTTGGCCATATGCCCAGGCATCGTGACGGGCGTCCAGGCAGATATCCATGGGAACCTGCGCCTGGGCGCACTCCTCTGGGGTGCTGAAATGCTGGACCTGGCGCACGACCCGGGTCGCCTGGGGTTGCCCATCACAGGCCGCCAGGGCGAACGGCACACTGCCCAGCAGTACCAGGCGCACGCTTCTACTGCGTTTCATCGCTGCGCCCTCAGGTCGATGGGGTCATGCAGGCCGCATTCAGCAGGCCGACACCGACGGAAACCGCAGCCACCAGGATCGCCGCGGCGTTCTCCTGGTCGACGATGCGCTGGGACAAGCCCTTGAGCGTCAGGCTCACGGCCAATAGCGCCAGCAGTTGCACCACGGCGGCAATCGCCGCCCAGAGCAGGAAGTCGATGATCGAGATGGAGTGGGAAATGGCGCTGGCCACCGGGATCGCGAAGCCCAGCAAGGCACCGGCCAGGGCGATGGCCGCCGCACTGTTGCCCTGGCGGATCAGGGCGAATTCGTTATGGGGCGTCAGGCGGGTGTAGATGAAGGCGTAGAGGGCGAAGACCAGGGCCGCGCCCAGCATGTAGAGGGTAAAACCAAGCACCGCATTGGCGGGCAGAGACATCTTCAGTGCATCCATGAACATCGCGTTCGGGCTTCCTTGGAAAACGGGGCGCGAGATATATCACAGGCCCGATTCGCCGAACACTGGAGGATTGGCCCCGGCGCGCTGGCACCGGGGCCCGTCGCCTTACTTGGCCACGCCCCAGATGCTGCTCAGGCTTTGCAGCAGCGAGCCGCCCACCCCTTGCTGGCCCAGGTACTGCAGGATCACCGGGGCGAATTGCCCGACCATGCCGCTGTCCATGCCCAGGGCGCCGAACGCATTGTTCAGGTCACTGGTGTTCTTGACGTTACCCAGTGCGCTGTCCAGGCCGGAGTTCTGCCCCGAAGACTGGCCGAGCACACCGCTCAAGGCCCCCAGGCTGCCCAGCGCATTGCTGCCCGACAGCTTGTCCAGGCCCGGCACGCTCTTGCTCAGTTGCGAGTAGTCCGAGCCGCTCAGTTGGTTCTTCGCCAGGCCGAGCATGGCGCCGGTACCACCGATGGCTTGTTGGGGGGTGACATTGAGCTGCGAGCCCAGGGCCCCCAGCAGGCCGGCGGTCTGCGAGGTTGGCGCCGTGGCGGCGGCCTTGTCGCCGCCTTGCATGCTGGAAATGGCATTGGCCGCATCATTCAGGCTGAAACCGCCGGCAAAAGCCGAACCGGCTGCCAGGGTCATCAGGGTAGCCAGGGCGAAACCGCGTGGAATATTCATCGAAACAACCTCATGGGGCGAGAAACCACCCGGAATCGAGTGGCGGGAAAACAGCCGTTGGACTCAGTGCAGCCACGAATGTTCCAAGCGACCTCAAGATCCATGGCTGCTTGAAATCTAGTCGAAAAAAGCTGCATCCAAGTGCCGGTGGTCTGCGTATACCCCACACGGGCAGAAATTGTCTGGCCGTACTCTCACAAGGATCACCATCATGAAGCGCCACTCGATCAAAGCCCCATTGATTGCCAGCCTGTTGAGCCTGACCTTGGGCACCGCCATGGGCCTGGCCAGCGTCCAGGCCGCCGAAATGAACCACGACACCGTCATGGTTGGCGGCCAGGCCATGCTGCCGACCAAGGACATCATCGACAATGCGGTCAATTCCGCCGATCACACCACCCTGGTAGCAGCGGTGAAAGCGGCCGGGCTGGTCCAGACCTTGAAGGGCAAAGGTCCGTTCACCGTGTTCGCCCCAGTCAATTCAGCCTTCGCCGCGCTTCCTGCCGGCACTGTCGACACCCTGCTCAAGCCGGAGAACAAGGCAGCCCTGACCCACGTGCTCACCTACCACGTGGTCGCTGGCAAGCTGGACATGATGGAGCTGTCCAAGCGGATCCAGGCGGGCGGCGGCAAGGCCGAACTGACCACCGTGTCCGGTGGCAAGCTGTGGCTGATGATGAATGGCCCGCACAACATCCAGATCAAGGATGAAAAAGGGGGTGTCGCCGACATCACCACCTATGACGTCAACCAGTCCAACGGCGTGATCCAGGTGATCGACAGAGTGCTCTTGCCCAAAGGCTGAGTCCCGAGTGCCGGCCCGTCCGTCGGGACCGGTACAGCCATGAGGTGGACGAAGGTGAATGGAACAACGACCGACCCTGGACTAACCTCAGGCTGCATGCCCTGTCGTCGGTCGTCATTTGCCCTCTTCCCGCTTGTCTGGAGAACCGCCATTTCCAGCCTCGATCCTGATCCTCTCAGACACTTGCTGGCCCAGTGTTCACTGGGAGACCGCCACGCTTTCGAGACGCTGTACCACAACGTTGCCCCGCGCCTGCATGGCATTGCGCTGCACTTCATGGGGCGGCGGGACCTGGCCGAGGAGGTTCTTCAGGAAAGCTTCGTACGCATCTGGAACAACGCCACCCACTATCAGCCGCACCTGTCGGCCCCCATGACCTGGATGATCAACATCACTCGCAACCAGGCCATCGACCAGCTGCGTAAACAACGTGAACGCCCCTTGCAGGATCACGAAGAACAGCAGTTGCTGGACGAGACGGCCTCGGCCCTCGACCAACTGGACAGTGCCCGACAAGCCAAGGCCCTGAACCGCTGCCTGGAAAGCCTAGAGGGGATGCAGCGCCAGTCCATTACCGTGGCCTATTTCCGGGGCCTGTCCAGCTCGGAGCTGGCCGAGTACCTGGCTGCGCCCCTGGGCTCGGTGAAGTCCTGGATTCGCCGTGGCATGGAACGCCTGCGCCGGTGCCTGGAATCATGAACTACCAAACCCCTGGGCGACGTCGCGCCCTGGCTGGCGACTACGCCATCGGCCTGATGCGGGGCGCTGCCCGGCGGCGTTTCGAGACGCTGTTGCTGGACGATCCGGCACTGCGCCAAGAGCTGGCGCAATGGCAGGAGAGCCTGGGCACGCTAACGGACGCCTTACCGGAGAAGGATGTGCCGGAGCGTGTGTGGCACAACATCCAGGCACGCATCGAACCACAAGTGCTGCACCTGCCGAAAAAGAATCCATTGTGGATGCGCCTGCGCCTGGCTCTTGCCGCCTGTGCCGTGCTGGCAACCTTGTACATCGGCTTTATCCAGCAGCACGACCAGGTGCGCTACAGCGCCACGTTGCTCAGTGCCGAGCAGCAACCGGCATTGCGCATCCTGGCCCACGCCCAGTACCTGCAAGTCGAGCCATTGACCCTCCCGGCGCTGGGTCTGGATCGTAGCCTGGAGCTGTGGGCGATTACCGCCGACGGCAAGCCAATCTCCCTTGGCGTGGTGCCGGTCGGAGGCAAGGGCAGGATCAACCTGAGCCAAGCCCAGCGCACTCTGCTGGGCGCGCCGATTGCCCTGGCCGTGAGCCTTGAGCCCTCAGGTGGCTCGCCGACCGGGCAACCGACTGGACCGGTGCTGTACCAGGGGCAGTTGGCAGCGCTCTGACGTGCCCCTGTACCGGCAGGGCCCCTTGTTGCATCCGACTTGCCAGCAAAACGGCGCACGGTACACTTCGCACGCCAAAACCAGGGCCATGGTTCCATGTGCCTGGTTCCAGACTGGCCAACGCCGCACGGAAGCGCCCAATGAAACCCATGCTCTATTGCTGCACCCTGCTAGCCCTCACGGCATGCGTGGCCATCTGGCGCATCGGCACCCCGGTCGATAGCGCCTCATGCCCGGGGTCGCCCGTGGCCTCCGGCCCCTTGAGCGGCTTCATCGACCAGCATGTCAACGACAGCCAGGGCGCCGACTGGCGAGACGACGGCGGCCCCTTGGGCATTCTTCAAGACCCGGCGGCCCAGGCGATCGTCCAGCATCCCGAGGCCTATTACTGCGAAGCGCTGGCGCTGCTGGCCGATCCGCAGCGCAGCGAGACGCAAAAGGTGCATGCCACGGCCTTGATGCTCTCGCTGCCCATCGATCACTACCTGGGCTGGATGGACGCCACCCACGGGCTGTACCAGCGCGGCGCCATCGACCAGGCCGTCATGCAGCTTGTGGTGTTCCCAAGGAGTACGGCGCTCGACTATTGGTGGCTGCCGCAATGGCGTTCGCGTTTCCAGCGCGATGCGCCGGGCTTGTATGACCCGGCCTTCGTCAGCCAGGCGCTCAACGGACAACACTGGTTCAGCTATCCCGGCCAAGGCTATTGATCCTGTGGCCGGAACGAACTGGCGATAACCTCGCTTCGTGTAGCCGCTGCCGCAGGCTGCGCACGGGCCGCCAGGCCTGAGTCCAGGGTGTGACTGATGCAACGCGGGGGATGGTTGGCGGGCGCTGCGCACCCGTACGCAGCCTCGCTGGTGCTCGACAGCGGCGACAGGGTTCGGCAACGAAAAAGGGCGACCGAGGGTCGCCCTTTTTCGCTATCGCAGGGTTCAGGCCGCGCTGAACAGCTTGTGCGGATCGATGACGAATTTCTTCGGCACGCCGGCATCGAACTCGCCGTAGCCACGTGGCGCGTCGTCGAGGCTGATGACCTGCACGCCCACCACTTCGGCGATGTTGATCCGGTCCCACATGATGGCCTGCATCAACTGGCGGTTGTACTTCATCACCGGGGTCTGGCCGGTGTGGAAGCTATGGGACTTGGCCCAGCCCAGGCCGAAGCGAATGCTCAGGCTGCCCAGCTTGGCGGCGGCATCCACCGCGCCCGGATCTTCGGTGACGTACAGCCCGGGAATACCGATCTTGCCCGCGACCCGCACCACGCCCATCAGCGAGTTGAGCACGGTGGCCGGGGCCTCGTGCTGGGCACCGGCATGGCCATGGCCACGGGCTTCGAAGCCCACCGCATCCACCGCGCAATCCACTTCCGGCTCGCCCAGTAAGGCGGCGATCTGCTCGTGCAGCGGGGTGTCCTTGGACAGGTCGGCGATCTCGAAACCCTGGGCCTTGGCATGGGCCAGGCGCACTGGGTTGACGTCACCGACGATCACCACTGCCGCTCCCAGCAGGCGCGCGGAAGCCGCCGCTGCCAGGCCCACCGGGCCAGCACCGGCCACATACACAGTGCTACCGGGGCCGACACCGGCGGTCACCGCGCCGTGGTAGCCGGTAGGCAGGATGTCGGACAGGCAGGTCAGGTCGCGGATCTTCTCCATGGCCTTGTCGCGGTCCGGCAGCTTCAGCAGGTTGAAGTCGGCATAAGGCACCAGTACGTACTCGGCCTGGCCACCGGTCCAGTCGCCCATGTCGACGTAGCCATAGGCACCGCCGGCGCGGGCCGGGTTGACGGTCAGGCAGACCCCTGTGTGCTGCTCCTTGCAGGAACGGCAGCGCCCGCAAGCCACGTTGAACGGCACAGAGACCAGGTCGCCGATCTTCAGGTTCTCGACATCGCTGCCCTTCTCGATCACCTCGCCGGTGATCTCATGGCCCAGCACCAGGCCGACCTGGGCAGTGGTGCGGCCACGGACCATGTGCTGGTCCGAACCGCAGATGTTGGTGGAAACCACGCGCAGGATGACACCGTGCTCGATCTTCCTGCCGCGTGGGTCCTGCATTTTCGGATAGTCGATCTTCTGTACCTCGACCTTGCCGCTGCCCAGATACACCACACCACGATTACCAGACATGCTTGTCACCTCTGTAGTTGTTGTTGTGACGAAAGTGGAGCCAGCTTCAAGCGGCAAGCTTCGAGCCGCAAGAAGAGTACACACCGCGTTCTTGCGGCTTGGAGCGTGTCGCTTTTTTGCTTGTCGCCTCTCGCTTGCAGCTTGCCGCTTGAGGCTTGTCGCTTGGTTTAAAGCACTACCGTGCGGTTGCTGTTGAGGAACACCCGGCGCTCGATGTGGTAACCCACCGCCCGGGCCAGGGTCAGGCATTCGATATCGCGGCCCTTGGCGATCAGGTCCTCGGGGTAGTAGCTGTGGTCCACCACCTCCACGCCCTGGGCGATGATCGGGCCCTCGTCCAGGTCGTTGTTGATGTAGTGGGCGGTGGCCCCCACCAGCTTCACGCCCTTGTTGTAGGCCTGGTGGTAGGGCTTGGCACCCTTGAACCCCGGCAACAGCGAGTGGTGGATGTTGATCGCCTTGCCGTCGAGCTTGCGGCACAGGTCCGGCGACAGCACCTGCATGTAGCGGGCGAGGATCACCAGCTCGGCGCCGGACGCCTCGATCACCTGCCACACCTGGCGCTCCTGGCCCGGCTTGTCGTTGGGATCGAGGGGGAAATGGTGGTAGGGAATCTGGTGCCAGTCGGCCAGGGGCTTGAGGTCCGGGTGGTTGGACACCACCGCCACCACGTCCATGGGCAACTGGCCGATGCGCTGGCGATAGAGCAGGTCGTTGAGGCAGTGATCGGCCTTGGAGACCATGATCACCACCTTTGGCCGGTAATGCGGGGCCGTCAGCTCAAAGTTCATCTCAAAGGCCCTGGCGCGCTCGGCCAGGCCCTCACGAAAGCCCTCCTCGTCGAGGCCATCGGGCTGGCGGAACTCCACGCGAATGAAGAACCTCCCCGAAAGCCGGTCGTCGAAGGAGTGGTGCTCGGTGACGTAGCAGCCCTGCTCGAACAGGAAGCGGGTCACCGCGTCCACCGTGCCGAGCACGCTGGGGCAGTCGGCGGTCAAGATCCATGTGTCGGGGGCGCGGCTCATGCTGGACAACTCCTGTTCTTGATAGGCAACCGCTACGCGGTCGAATCGCGGGCAAGCCTCGCTCCTACAATCCTGGCGCAGGCGCGAGGCATGCTGGCGACAAGGGTTCAGGCCTGAACGCTGAGGCCGTATTCGGCCGCGGCATCCTGCAACCACAGCCACCAGTAGTCGGAGAAGCTGCGGCGCACCAGCAGCTCCCAGGTTTCCTCACCGGTACGGCGGATCACCAGCTGCGACTTGGCGAACACCGTACCCACCGCCTTGCCCACCGGGAAGTTGCTGGGGTGCACGTCGTAACTGGTGGATTTCATCAGCACCCGGCGCACATCGGGGCCGGACAGCTCGAGGATCTGCTGGCCACCGCTGACGTTGACGATCTGGATATGCAACTCGCCCAGGGCCTCGCGCAGCTTCTGCTCGGCAGCGAACTCCTCGCCACCGGGCACGATCAACAGCCACTCGTCCGGCCCCAGCCATTGCAGGCTGGTCTCGCCCTTGCTCACCAGGGTCAAGGCGGCCGGCAGTTCCAGGCCCAGGGCCTTGTGCACCCCCGCGGCGAAGGCCGGGTCATGGCCATCGCCACGCAGGGTCAGGTGACCGAGGAGTTTTTTCTCGCGCAGGATCACCCCGGCGTTCTTGCGGCCCTTGCCCACCAGGCTCGGCAGGTCGGCGTGGTGCAATGGCGATTGCGCCTTGGCTTCGTCGTTCGGGCGCTGTTGGTAAACGTTGACTGCGGTCATAGAGCACCTGTCTTCAAATTCTTGCATCACACCCGTAGGAGCGGAGCTTGCCAGCGATGAGCACAACGCGCTCTGGCTGAGGCGCTGCGCCTATCGTTTCGCGGGCAAGCCTCGCTCCTACGGGATCTGGTTAGACGTTCTGCCGATCGCCCTTGGGATCGAAGAACACCGAAGAAACGATTTCCGCCTCGATCACCCGGCCATCGGCCAGGGGCGCGAAGACCCGCTCGCCCAAGCGCTTGAGGCCACCCTTGACCACCGCCAGGGCGAAGGAATACCCCAGGGAGTTGTGGGCGTAGCTGGAAGTCACGTGACCGACCATGCTCATGGGGATCGCCTGCTTGGGGTTGAACACCAGCTGCGCGCCCTCGGGCAGCCACTGGGTCGGGTCCAGCGGCTTGAGGCCCACCAGTTGCTTGCGTTCCTCGCGCACGCAGTCCTCGCGGTTCATCCCGCGCCAGCCGATCCACGAGAACGGCTTGGTACGGCCCACGCACCAGCCCATGTTCAGGTCGTCCGGGGTCATGGAGCCGTCGGTGTCCTGGCCGACGATGATGAAACCCTTCTCGGCCCGCAGCACGTGCATGGTCTCGGTGCCGTAAGGGGTCAGGTTGTACTTCTTGCCCGCCTCGACGATCTGCTCCAGCACGCCCATGGCGTAGTTGGCCTGGACGTTGACCTCATAGGACAGCTCGCCAGTGAACGAAATTCGGAACACCCGGGCCGGCACGCCGCCCACCAGGCCTTCCTTCCAGGTCATGAACGGGAAACCGTCCTTGTCCAGGTCGATGTCGGTCACTTCGCTGAGCAGCTTGCGGCTGTTGGGGCCGGACAAGGTCAGGGTGGCCCAGTGGTCGGTGACCGAGGTGAAGTACACCTTCAGGTCCGGCCATTCGGTCTGCTGGTAGATCTCCAGCCATTGCAGCACCCGGGCCGCGCCACCGGTGGTGGTGGTCATCAGGAAGTGGTTGTCGGCCAGGCAGGCGGTGACGCCGTCGTCGAAGACCATGCCGTCTTCCTTGCACATCAGGCCGTAGCGGGCCTTGCCCACGTCGAGTTTGGTCCAGGCATTGGTGTAGATGCGGTTGAGGAACTCACGGGCATCCGGCCCCTGGATATCGATCTTGCCCAAGGTCGAGGCGTCCAGCAGGCCGACGCTGTCGCGCACGGCCTGGCATTCACGCTTGACCGCGGCATGCAGGTCTTCGCCGTTCTTCGGGAAGTACCAGGGACGCTTCCACTGGCCGACGTCCTCGAACTCGGCGCCGTTCTGCACATGCCAGGCATGCAGCGCGGTAAAGCGCACCGGCTCGAAGATATGCCCGCAATGACGACCGGCCACGGCGCCAAAGGTGATCGGCGTGTAGTTCGGGCGGAACATCGTGGTGCCCATCTGCGGGATGCTGACGTTCAGCGAACGGGCGGCGATGGCCAGGCCGTTGACGTTGCCCAGCTTGCCCTGGTCGGTACCGAAGCCCAGGGCGGTGTAGCGCTTGACGTGCTCCACCGACTCGAAGCCCTCGCGGGTCGCCAGTTCGATGGCGGCAGCGGTGACGTCGTTCTGCAGGTCGACGAACTGCTTGGGCGCCCGTGCGGTGCCTTTTTCATGGGGCACCTGGAACAGCGCCAGGGTGGGCTCTTCATGCCGGGCCAGGGCCTTGGGCAACACACCCTCGACTACCTGGAACCCAGCCTCGCTGGCCGCGCGCACGCCGCCTTCGAAACCATCGGCCAGGGAGTCGCCCAGGCTGTAGACACCATTGATGCCGCCCACGCACACGCGTTTCTGCGGCGCTTCGCCCGGCACGAAACCGAGGATATCTTCGCGCCATACCGGCTTGCCGCCCAGGTGCGAAGCCAGGTGGACCACCGGGCTGTAGCCGCCGGAGCTGGCGATCAGGTCGCAGTCGAGCCACTCGCCGGGGCTGGTGACCTTGTGCGCCTTGACGTCGATGGCCGCCACCCGGGCGCCGGTCACGTGCTTGCTGCCGCGGGCCTCGATCACCGCGCTGGACGTCAGGATACGAATGCCCTTGGCCCGCGCTTCCTCCACCAGGGCACCACGGGGGTTGTGCCGGGCATCGGCGATGGCCACCACGTTCAGGCTGGCGTCGAGCCAGTCCAGGGCCACGCGATAGGCATGGTCGTTGTTGGTGGACAGCACCAGTTTCTTGCCCGGGGCCACGCCGTAGCGACGCACGTAGGTGGAAACCGCGCCCGCGAGCATGTTGCCCGGCACGTCGTTGTTGCCGTATACCAGCGGCCGCTCGTGGGCGCCGGTGGCCAGCACCACACGCTTGGCCCGCACCCGGTGGATGCGCTGGCGCACCTGGCCGATGGGCGCACGGTCCCCCAGGTGGTCGGTGAGGCGTTCGTGAATGGTCAGGAAGTTGTGGTCGTGGTAGCCGTTGACCGTGGCCCGCGGCAGCAGGATCACTTCCGGCAGGGCCTTGAGCTCGGCCAGGGCGCTGGCCACCCACTCGGCGGCAGGCTTGCCGTCCAGGCTCTCGCGGCTGTCCAGCAGGCTGCCGCCGAACTCTTCCTGCTCATCGGCGAGGATCACTCGCGCACCGCTGCGAGCGGCGGCCAGGGCGGCGGCCAGGCCCGCAGGCCCGGCACCGACCACCAGCACGTCGCAGTGGTGGTTCATGTTGTCGTAGCTGTCCGGATCGTTCTCGGTGGGCGAGCGGCCCAGGCCGGCGGCCTTGCGGATGTACTTCTCGTAGGTCATCCAGAACGACTGCGGATACATGAAGGTCTTGTAGTAGAAGCCCGGCGGCATCAGCTTGCCGCCGACCTTGCCGAGAATCCCCATCATGTCGTTGTTGACGCTGGGCCAGCCGTTGGTGCTGGTGGCCACCAGGCCCTGGTACAGCGCCTGCTGGGTGGCCCGCACGTTGGGGACCTGGGTCGCTTCGGTGGCGCCGATCTGCAGCACCGCGTTGGGCTCCTCGCAACCGGCGGCGAAGATGCCCCGGGGCCGCGAGTACTTGAAGCTGCGGCCGATGATATCGACCCCATTGGCCAGCAGCGCCGAGGCCAGGGTGTCGCCCTCGAAGCCCTTGTAGCTCTGGCCGTTGAAGGTGAAGGTCAGGACCTTGTTGCGGTCGATGCGTCCGCCGTTGGACAGGCGATTGGTCTGGCTCATACCTTCTCTCCCGCAGCCTTGGCGGTGAATTGCGGCTTGGTACCGATCTTGTAGGTTTCGAGGATTTCGTAGGTCACGGTGTCGCGGGTGGCGTTGAAGTACTGGCGGCACCCGGCGGCGTGGATCCACAGCTCGTGGTGCAGGCCACGGGGGTTGTCACGGAAGAACATGTAGTCGCCCCACTGCTCGTCGGTGCAGGCATTGGGGTCCAGCGGCCGAGGGATATGGGCCTGGCCGGACGAATGGAATTCCTCTTCGGAGCGCAGCTCGCCGCAGTGAGGACAGAAGATATGCAACATGGGATTTTCTCCTCGGACCGCTGATTAGTGGGCGACGGCCGCAGCGCCATGTTCGTCAATGAGGGCGCCGTTGTGGAAACGGTCGATGGAGAACGGCGCGGCCAGCGGATGCATCTCGCCCTTGGCCAGGCTGGCGGCGAACACGTTGCCCGAGCCCGGGGTGGCCTTGAAGCCGCCGGTACCCCAGCCACAGTTGAAGAACATGTTCGGCACCGGGGTCTTGGAAATGATCGGGCAGGCGTCCGGGCTGGTATCGACGATGCCGCCCCACTGGCGGTTCATGCGCACCCGGGAAAGGATCGGGAACATCTCGACGATGGCCTGGATGGTGTGCTCGATCACCGGATAGGAACCGCGCTGGCCATAACCGACCCAGCCGTCGATGCCGGCGCCGATCACCAGGTCGCCCTTGTCTGACTGGCTGATGTAGCCGTGCACCGCGTTGGACATGATCACGCTGTCGATAATCGGCTTGATCGGCTCCGATACCAGCGCTTGCAGCGGGTGCGACTCGATCGGCAGGCGAAAGCCCGCCAGCTTGGCCATGTGCCCGGAGTTACCGGCGGTGACCACGCCCACGCGCTTGGCCCCGATGAAGCCCTTGGTGGTCTCGACGCCGATGCAGGCGCCGTTTTCCTTGCGAAAGCCGATCACTTCGGTCTGCTGGATCAGGTCCACGCCCAGAGCGTCGGCGGCCCGGGCGAAACCCCAGGCCACGGCATCGTGCCGGGCCACGCCGCCACGGCGCTGGACGGTAGCGCCGAGGATCGGATAACGGGTGTTCTTCGAGCAGTCCAGGTAGGGAATCTCGTCCGCCACCTGCTGGGTGTTGAGCAGCTCGCCATCGATGCCGTTGAGGCGGTTGGCGCTGACCCGGCGCTCGGAGTCACGGATGTCCTGCAGGGTGTGGCACAGGTTGTAGACCCCGCGCTGGGAGAACATCACGTTGTAGTTCAGGTCCTGAGACAGGCCTTCCCAGAGCTTCATCGCATGCTCGTAGAGCTGCGCCGACTCGTCCCACAGGTAGTTGGAACGCACGATGGTGGTATTGCGCGCGGTGTTGCCGCCGCCCAGCCAGCCCTTCTCCACCACCGCGACGTTGGTGATGCCGTGTTCCTTGGCCAGGTAATAGGCCGTGGCCAGGCCATGGCCGCCACCGCCGACGATGACCACGTCGTAGACCTTCTTCGGGGTCGGCGTGCGCCACATGCGCTGCCAGTTTTCATGGTGGCTCAGAGAGTGCTTGAAGAGGCCGAAGCCCGAGTAGCGTTGCATAGTCATTGCTCCAATGGCGGCTCTCAGCGGTAGACCGGGAAATCGGCGCACAGGGTCGCCACCTGGCGGGCGACATTGGCCTCGACATCGGCATCGCCGAGGTGATCGAGGATGTCGCAGATCCAGCCGGCCAGCTCGGTGCACTGGGCGACCTTGAAGCCACGGGTGGTGACCGCCGGGGTACCGATGCGCAGGCCGGAGGTGACGAACGGCGACTGCGGGTCGTTGGGCACGGCGTTCTTGTTCACGGTGATATGGGCGCGGCCCAGGGCGGCATCGGCATCCTTGCCGGTCAGGCCCTGGCGGATCAGGCTGACCAGGAACAGATGGTTATCGGTGCCGCCGGACACTACATCGTAGCCACGTTTGACGAACACGCCGGCCATGGCCTGGGCGTTGTCGATCACCTGCTTCTGGTAGGCCTTGAAGCCAGGCTCCAGGGCCTCCTTGAAACACACCGCCTTGGCGGCGATCACATGCATCAGCGGGCCGCCCTGGGCGCCGGGGAACACCGCAGCGTTGAGCTTCTTCTCGATCTCTTCGTTGGCCTTGGCCAGGATCAGCCCGCCACGGGGACCGCGCAGGGTCTTGTGGGTGGTGGTGGTGACCACGTCGGCGAACGGGATCGGGTTGGGGTACAAGCCAGCCGCCACCAGCCCGGCAACGTGGGCCATGTCGACGAACAGCAGCGCCCCGACCTTGTCGGCGATCTGCCGGAAGCGCGGGAAGTCCAGGGTCTTGGAATAGGCCGAGAAGCCGGCGACGATCATCTTCGGCTGGTGCTCCACGGCCAGGCGCTCGACCTCGTCGTAGTCGATCAGCCCGGTGTTGGTGTCGATCCCGTATTGCACCGCGTTGTACAGCTTGCCCGAGGACGACACCTTGGCCCCGTGGGTCAAGTGCCCGCCGTGGGCCAGGCTCATGCCGAGGATGGTGTCGCCAGCCTGCAGCAAGGCCAGGTACACGGCGCTGTTGGCCGACGAACCGGAATGCGGCTGGACGTTGGCGTAGTCGGCGCCGAACAACTGCTTGGCCCGCTCGATGGCCAGGGCCTCGACCTTGTCCACATACTCGCAACCGCCGTAGTAGCGCTTGCCCGGATACCCTTCGGCGTACTTGTTGGTCAAGCCGCTGCCCTGGGCCTGCATCACTCGCTTGCTGGTGTAGTTCTCCGACGCAATCAGCTCGATGTGGTCTTCCTGGCGCTGCTCCTCGGCATTGATCGCCGCCAGCAGTGCATCGTCGTAGCCCTGGATCTGGTCTTGCTTGCTGAACATCACGTCTCTCCCAGCGGCGGCGCTGCGCCTTTCGTCTCGGTGAGGCCAGCCCTGAAGCTGCGCCCTTTGGATGCGATGGTATGACCGCCACGCAGAGCCCAGATGCCTATGGACGCCACGCAAAGATGCGTTTACGACATACCCCGGCGCCCACAGACAAATGCACCGGACAAAGGCTCTAGCCCCAGCCTCCCACCCCCACACCCCACGGCCGCTACGCGCCCGTAAGCAGCCTGCGGCAGCGGCTACACGAAGCGCACCTGTAGCCGCTGTCGAGCCACGGCGAGGCTGCGATAAGGGCCGAAGGACCTTCAGCGGATTCAAGATCCAGCGGCCGCTGCGCGCCCGTGCGCAGCCTTCGGCAGCGGCTACACGAAGCGAGTTGCACCCCACCCCGCGATGCGCCGCCCGGTAGGGCGCGCCGTGGGGCTGGTGATCTTGACCCACCCGCCCCCTGGGAAGGCCGAGTGCAGGTACTTATCAGGGGAATGGCGCGCAGCGCCCCTCGACGCAGTCGAGGACATCGCTGGAAGCGATGCCCCCTGAGAAGTACCGGAACGAGGGAACCCGAGCGCAGCGAGCGGCCGGACGTGGGGGCAAGCGTTTTTGGTTACTTTTTTGGCGTTTGAAAAAAGTGACCCGCCGTAAGGGCGGAACCATAAGCAAGCCACCCCACCGCCAACGGATATGTACTCCATCCCCAGGGCACCTGGCCGGCTACCAGGCCGCCACGCCCCAAGGCCGATCCTACAAAACTTGCAGAACCGTCTAGCTTGCCACCCACACCCCCTCCCCCCATGCTCCCCATTCGCCCAAACGGCGACCGGGTTTGGCGACCTGGAACTCAGCTACGAACAGATACGCTTGCACCGCTTATCTACGACGGAGCCTTCGCCATGACTCATCAATACATCCCCATCACCGGCATCGACTGCACCATCCCCTGCCTGTTCATCGACAAAACCGCCCCACTGGACGTCCTCCACGCCAACGGCACCACCCGCCTGCTGGCCATCACCCAGCTGTTCGAAAGCCTCTCGCGCACCGAGCTGAAACACGCCGACCACACCGACCTGCAACACATCGCCCACGTCGCCGCTATCCTCCTGCGCGACAGTTGCGACCTGCTAGGCGTGATGGGCTGGCGGCTCCAGGCCTGAACCGAATACGCTCCGCCCCCGACAGGGTGCGGAGCATCCTCATGGCGCAACGCCCTCCAACACCTGCCTCACCCCCAACAACAACAAAAAATGCCCCGGATACAACCAATAGGCCCACCGCCGCATCGCCGGCACCCACCCTCCACCACGCATCCCCCGCAACAGCCACATCCCCAGCCCCGGCGCCAGCAGACAAGCGACCAACCCCCAACCCGCCAGCGGATTACCCAGGCGCGCCGCCGCAAACAGCACCTCCCACTGATTGCCCGCCAGGCACACCACCCCCGTCAGCACGGCGAAATACCAACGCCGGCGCAGCACCAACAGCAAGGCCAATGGCAGCAGCACCCCGAACGCACCGAACATCAGCCACCGCGAAAACCCCACCGCCAGCCCCAGGGCTACCACCCCCAAAACCAGGTCAAGACCACTACGCCGCTGCCAGCCCCGCGCCACCAGCAACCCCAGGGCCAGGGTCGGCAGCACGTTCAGGGTGTCGGGCTCGGGAACGAACAACCGGTAGGGAATTTCACTGAGCCCGCTGAAGGCCAGCAGCCAACCCAGGTAGCGCCACTGCCCGGGTCGCCGCGCAGCGCCAACGCGCCAAAGATTGGCCGCCATCGCCAGGCAGAACCAGGGAAACGCCAGGCGTCCGGGCACATACAGCCAGTCCAGCTCCAGGCCCACATAGCGCAAGTGGTCCAGGACCATGCTCAACAGCGCCAGCCACTTCAGCGCATCCAGTGCGCCGTCGCGGTTCGGGGGAACAGGGGTCAATATCGCGTCACGCATAAATCCTCATGTGCCATGCATTATTACGCGCTAACAGAGCGTGTGCGGGGCCGTTATTCTTGGGTAAAGTGCGCACCATAATCGACCACGGAACCCTCTCATACGGAAGCCGGCCATGACCGACAAGAGCCAACAATTCGCCAGCGACAACTACTCCGGTATCTGCCCCGAGGCCTGGGCCGCCATGGAACAGGCCAACCATGGCCACGACCGCGCCTACGGCGACGACCAGTGGACCGCCCGCGCGGCAGATCATTTCCGCCGCCTGTTCGAGACCGACTGCGAAGTGTTCTTCGCCTTCAACGGCACCGCCGCCAACTCCCTGGCCCTGTCGTCGCTGTGCCAGAGCTATCACAGCGTGATCTGCTCGGAAACCGCCCACGTCGAGACCGACGAATGCGGCGCCCCGGAATTTTTCTCCAACGGTTCCAAGCTGCTGATCGCCGGCACCGAGAACGGCAAGATCACCCCGGCTTCGATCCGCGAAGTGGCCCTCAAGCGCCAGGACATCCACTACCCCAAGCCCCGGGTCGTGACCCTGACCCAGGCCACCGAAGTCGGCAGCGTCTACACCCCGCAAGAAGTACGCGCCATCAGCGACACCTGCAAGGAACTGGGCCTGAACCTGCACATGGACGGCGCGCGGTTCTCCAACGCCTGCGCCTTCCTCGGCTGCTCGCCCGCAGAGCTGACCTGGAAGGCCGGGGTCGATGTGCTGTGCTTCGGCGGCACCAAGAACGGCATGGCAGTGGGTGAGGCGATCCTGTTCTTCAACCACAAGCTGGCCGAAGACTTCGACTACCGCTGCAAGCAGGCTGGCCAGCTGGCCTCGAAGATGCGTTTCCTCTCGGCGCCCTGGGTCGGCCTGCTGGAGAACGATGCCTGGCTCAAGTACGGCCACCACGCCAACCACTGCGCGCAACTGCTGGCCAAGCTGGTGGAAGACATCCCCGGCGTGGAACTGATGTTCCCGGTGCAGGCCAACGGCGTGTTCCTGCAACTCTCGGAGCCGGCCCTGGCCGCGCTGACCGCCCGGGGCTGGCGCTTCTACACCTTCATCGGCAAGGGCGGCGCGCGCTTCATGTGCTCCTGGGACACCGAGGAAGAGCGCGTGCGCGAGCTGGCGGCGGACATCCGCACCGTGATGAGCGCCTGAGCCACGCGCCTGGCGAGGCAGCCCGCGCCTCGCTAAAAAGCCGGCCCCTGCGCGGGGCCGGCCATCAGTTCACAAATTCCTGAACTGATTATTTGCCTTCACTGATTCAACATCCGCGTCCTATATCAGAGACTCCGGGGTCGTCCTATAAAAACAAAGGCACCGCCCCATGACGACCACCTCCTGCGCTACCGCGAAAGCCCCGCCTGCGTCCCTCAAGATCGAAACCCGCTCCATCGACTATGTGCCGCGCAACGAGCGCCACGGCAAGGTCTGGCACCAGGGCCCGTTCTGGTTCACCGGCAACTTCGTACTCACCACCATGGTCACCGGCTTCACCGGCGCGGCCCTGGGCCTGGCCCTGCAATACGCGATCCTGGCCATCGTCATCGGCGTCTGCCTGGGCACCTTCTGCATGGCCTTCCATGCCAACCAGGGGCCACGCATGGGCCTGCCGCAGATGATCCAGTCCCGCGCCCAGTTCGGCCTGCGCGGCGCCATCGTACCCTTCACCGCCGTGGTGTTCGTCTACATCGGCTTCAACGTGTTCAACGTGATCCTGGCCACCGACGCCATCAACACCGTGATCCCCGGCGCACGAGCGCCCTGGTACTCGCTGATGATCGCCATCGCGGTGCTGATCGCGGTGGTCGGCCACGACCTGCTGCACAGCGTGCAGCGCTGGCTGACCTACGTGATGATCAGCGTGTTCGCAGTGCTCACCGTCAGCGCCCTGATGACCCTGCAAGCCGACTCGGCGGTGGCCGATGCGCACTTTTCCTGGTCGGCATTCCTGATCCAGCTGTCGGCCGCCGCCGGCTACCAGATCAGCTATTCGGTGTACGTCTCCGACTACTCGCGCTACCTGCCGCACCAGACGCCGTCGCGCCAGGTGATCTTCTGGACCTACCTGGGCGCCGCCGGCTCGGCCCTGTGGCTGATGTCCCTGGGCGCGTTCCTGGCCTCGGCCCTGCCCTCGCCGGACGCCATCGCCAGCGTGCGCGACGTCGGCAACCGGTTGATCCCGGGCTTCGGCACCTTCACCGTGCTGATCGCGGTGCCGGCGCTGGTGGGCATCATGGCGGTCAACTGCTACGGCGCCATGCTCACCGGCATCAGCGCCATCGACGGCTTCAAGTCGATCAAGCCCGACCTCAAGAGCCGGGTCGCCGGAATCCTGCTGGTGGCGGCGGTGATCTTCCTGATCGCCCTGAACATTCCCGAGAGCTACCTGGGCAGCTTCAACACCTTCGTGCTGCTGATGCTGTACTTCCTGGTGCCCTGGACCGCCGTGAACCTGGCGGACTTCTACCTGGTACGCAAAGGCCACTACGCCATCAGCGACATCTTCAACCCCGCCGGCATCTACGGCCGCTGGTCCGCCGCCGGGCTCACCGCGTACTTCCTCGGCCTGCTGGCGATGGTGCCGTTCATGTCCCTGAGCTTCTACCAGGGCCCGCTGGCCCTGGCCCTGGGCGGCGCCGACATCGCCTTCGTGATCGGCCTGGCGGTGGCCGGGCTGATCTACTGGGCCCTGACCCGCAACCTGGACCTGGCCGCTGAAGAACGCGCCATCCAGGCCAGCGAACGAACCCTGGAAGGAGCGGCCCGATGAATACCCCGAGCACCTTGAAAGTAGCCTGCCAGCAACTGGCGCCACGCATCGGCGAGCTGGACTACAACCGCGAGCTCGGCGCCACGGCGATCCGCCAGGCCGCCGCCCGGGGCGCCCAGGTGGTGGTGCTGCCGGAGCTGGTGCAGAGCGGCTACCTGTTCCACGACCGGCAGGAGGCCCTGGCCCTCTCGGAGACCCTGGACGGCCCCACCCTTAGCCTGTGGAAGGCGTTGGCCGAAGAGCTGCAGGTGGTGATCGTCGGTGGCTTCTGCGAGCGCCTGGAGCAAGGCCAGGTGGCCAACAGCGCGGCCCTGGTCGAGCCGGAAGGGGCTGTCACCCTGTACCGCAAAGCCCACCTGTGGGATGGCGAGAACCTGATCTTCACCCCCGGCAACGAGCCACCGCCGGTGGTGGCCACGCGCTTTGGGCCGATCGCCGTGATGATCTGCTACGACCTGGAGTTTCCCGAGTGGGTGCGCCTGCCAGCCCTGGCCGGGGCGGCGCTGCTGTGCGCGCCGGTGAACTGGCCCAATGGGCCGCGACCGGCCGGCGAACGCCCGGCGGAGATGGTCCGGGTGCAGGCCAATGCGGCGGTCAACCGGATGTTCATCGCCGCCTGCGACCGCTGTGGCGAGGAACGTGGAGTGGACTGGGTCGGTGGCTCGACCATCGTCGACGCCGATGGCTATCCGCTGGCCGGCCGCGAGCGCCAAGCCAGTGCACAGTTGCTGCTGGCGGAGCTGGACCTGGGCCAGGCCTGGCACAAGTCCATCAGTGAACATAACCATGTGCACCTGGACCGCCGCCCGGCGTTGTATTGAGCGCAAGGCCTGGTTGCGAGAGCGAGCCGCCTGTGGCGAGGCAGCTTGCTCCCGCGCCACGAAAGCCGATCAGAACTCCACGCGCACATCGCCCTTGGGCACGCTGCAGCACGACAGGATGTAGCCTTCGGCTTCGTCTTCCTCGGTGATCCCGCCGTTGTGCTCCATTTCCACCTCGCCCCCCAGCTTGAGCACCTTGCAGGTGCCGCAGATACCCATGCCGCAGGCCTTGGGGATCATCAGGCCAAGCTTGGCCGCCGCCGCGTGCACGGTCTCCCCCGGGGCCACGCGGATGCTCTTGCCCGAGGCGGTGAACTCCACCTGGTGCAGGTCGGCGGCATCCACCTCCGGTGCCTCGGCGGCCTGTTCGGCCTGCTCCACCGCATCGGCCCGGGCATCGGCCGGCGTCGCGCCGAACGACTCCTCGTGGTAGCGGGTCATGTCGAAGCCGGCGGCCTCCAGCAGGCGCTTGACCGCGTGCATGTAGGGCGTAGGACCGCAGCAGAACACCTCCCGCTCGAGGAAGTCCGGCGCCATCAGCTCCAGCATCTTGTGGTTGAGATAGCCGCGATAACCGGCCCAGGGCTCGCCCAGGCCGTGGCGTTCGCAGATCAGGTGCAGGCTGAAGTTGTCGATCCGCGAGGCCATGTGCTCCAGCTCGCGGTGGTAGATGATGTCCTTGGGCGAGCGGGCGCTGTGGATGAACACCATGTCGACATTGGCGTTGGTGTCGTAGAACCAGCGCGCCATGGACATCACCGGGGTGATGCCGACCCCGCCGCTGAGGTAGAGGATCTTAGGGTTGGGGAAGTCGATGGCGTTGAACAACCCCACTGGCCCGTGTACCGCCAGCTCCTGGCCCTCGTGCAGGGTGTCGTGCAGGTGGTTGGAGACCTTGCCGCCGGGCACGCGCTTGATGGTCACCGAGAAGCTGTAGGGCACCGACGGCGAACTGGAGATGGTGTAGGAGCGCATCACCGGCTGGCCTTCGATCTCCAGCTCCAGGGTGACGAACTGCCCCGGCTTGAAGAAGAACATGATCGGCTGGTCGGCCATGAAGCAGAAGGTCCGTACGTCCCAGGTTTCCTGGATGACTTTGACGCAACGGACGATGTGACGACCATTGGCCCAGGTCTGGGTGGTTACCGGGTTGAGGAAGGTGTTGGACATGCTGTTCTCCACGGCCGACTGTCGGCGTCTTGCCAGCGATTCTGCGTAAGGCGCCCAGGGCCTGTTTACCTATCCGCGACATTCACATGCTTATCGCGACCAGGCCCCGGCTACAGGGCCTACGGCGTCGGGAACAGATTGGGCCATGTCGCCCATGGATAAGGTTCGCGGCGCCTGCGGACCCACACTCGGCCCCACGACAACAGCTGCTTTTTTCGTGACTTGCGTAGCACCGACCGTAGCCACTCCCTAATACGCCGGCCGCACCGAACGGCCATGAGGACCTGAACGATGGACGTCACCACCCTGAGCCTGGGCGATCCACTGGAACCCGCACGCAAGGCCACCGCGCAGATGCTGCAGGAACGCGAGCGGACCTTCTCCCTGCCGCAACCCTTCTACTGCGACCAAAGGCTGTTCGAAATCGACATGCAGGAGATCTTCCACAAGGAATGGCTGATCGCCGGCATGACCTCGGAAATTCCCACCAAGGGCAACTTCATCACCCTGCAAATCGGCAAGAACCCGATCATCGTCATCCGCGGCGCCGACGGCGTGGTCCACGCCTTCCACAACGTCTGCCGGCACCGTGGCTCGCGCTTGTGCACCAGCGACAAGGGCAAGGTGGCCAAGCTGGTCTGCCCCTACCACCAGTGGACCTACGAAGTGGACGGCCGCCTGCTGTTCGCCGGCACCGAGATGGGCGCCGACTTCGACATGAAGCAGTACAGCCTCAAGCCGGTGCAGGTGAAGACCGCCGGTGGCTACATCTTCATCTCGCTGGCCGAGAACCCGCCGGCCATCGATGACTTCCTGGCGACCCTGGCCCACTACATGGAGCCCTACGACATGGAGAACACCAAGGTGGCGATTACCACCACCTTGATGGAAAAGGCCAACTGGAAACTGGTGCTGGAGAACAACCGCGAGTGCTACCACTGCAATGCCTCGCACCCAGAGTTGCTCAAAACCCTGCTGGAATGGGACGACGTCACCGACCCACGGGCCGACCAGGCCTTCAAGGACCACGTAGCCGCCTCCGCCGCTGCCTGGGAAGCCGAGAAGATCCCCTACGCCCACGCCAGCTTCGGCCTGCGCAACCGTATCGTGCGCATGCCGCTGCTCAAGGGCACCGTGTCCATGACCCTGGACGGCAAGCAGGGCTGCAAGAAACTCATGGGCCGGATCAAGAACCCGGACCTGGGTTCGATGCGCATCCTGCACCTGCCCCATTCGTGGAACCACTGCATGGGCGACCACATCATCGTGTTCACGGTGTGGCCGATCAGTGCCCAGGAAACCATGGTCACCACCAAGTGGCTGGTGCACAAGGACGCCGTGGAAGGCGTGGACTACGACGTGGAGCGCATGCGCCAGGTGTGGGACGCCACCAACGACCAGGACCGGCGCCTGGCCGAGGAGAACCAGCGCGGCATCAACTCCACCGCCTACCAGCCCGGGCCCTACTCCAAGACCTACGAGTTCGGCGTGGTCAACTTCATCGACTGGTACAGCGAGCGCCTGCTCAACAACCTCGGCGCCGAACCGGCGCCCTACCTCAAGGGCGTACCGGTCACCGGCTGAACTGCACTCGAGCGCAGATCCTGACGGCCTGGCAAGCTTGGCAGCGGCTACATGAAACCCATCGGTAGCCGCTGCTGAGCACCAGTGAAGCTGCGCACGACCGCAACGCGGGCGCCAACCCGCGATGTCAGGCCTTGGGCTTGAGCTTGGGCCAGGGCACCCCACCCTTCTCGTTCACGAACTGCTCGGTGATCTGCGCCCCCAGCAGCCTCACCCGGGCATAACCGTTGAACACCCGTAACGGATAGTTGGCATCGCCGGCTCTCTGGGTTTCCGACCACAACACCCCGGGCGCGCCATCCAGCTCGCTGGCATCGCCATAGGGGATCGCCCCGTGGCCGACGCAACGCCCATTCATCACCCCCATGCCCTGGGGATCGGTCTTGGGCGCGTAGAAAATACCGTTGTGCAGGTGCCCCCAGTACCAATAGTCCGGCACGCGATTGCCCAGGGCCTTGCACACCTGGCCGTACAGCGCGGTCGGGGTCTTGCCGGTGATGTCCAGGCCCTGGTGATGGCTGAGCAGGATGATCTTGCGGCCCTGGCCGTGGCTGGCCATCAGGTCGCTGAGCCATTGTTCCTGGACGGCATTGAGGTTGCCGTCCATGTACAGCTGCATCTCATCGGAGGCGTAGGCGCTGTCCAGGCCAATGATCAGCCAGTGGGTGTTGAACAGGGCGAAGTAGCTGGTGTTCTGCTGGTCCGGGAACAGCGTCTGGATCTCGTCGAAGTAGCCATGGGCGCCGCTGTACATCTCATGGTTGGAGTTGAGACTGAACGAGGCCTTGCTGCCCATGGGCCAGGACGCCAGGTTGTTTCTCTCGTCACTGTCGGTACCGGCGTAGTACACATCGCCCAGGTGGATGGTCACGTGCGGCTGGTCCGCAGTGATCAGGTCGGCCACCCGCTGCGCCGCCGACTGGGGCTCGAAGTAGCCGGTGCCCCAATCCCCGGCCAGGTCCAGCAGGACCTCATCGGGGATCTGCAGCAACGCCGGGGTGGTGCCGAAGGTGGCGTGATCGCGCAGGTTCTCGATCCAGGCCACCAGGGCTTCGCTCCACTTCAGGTCCAGCAGTTCCCACTTGCGACAGCCCAGCAGGCTGCCGTCCTTGAGCACCTGGGTCGCCAGCTGGTCCACCGATTGCGGCAGGGGCTGGGCCGTGCCCAGGTGCAGCACCGACATGCCATGGGCCAGCTCCCAGGGCACCGGGGGCTGGCCCGGCGGCAAGTCGCCGTGGGCGATGGTGTATTGCGCCTGGTCGTGGGCGCGCTGTACCAGGTCGAGAATGGCTTGCAGCTCCTTGGGCTCGAGTTGGTTGCGCAGATTCTTCCAGGCCAGGTCGAACCGGGCGATCAGGCCATCGACCCGGGCTTTCACCCGGCCGAATTCCTCTTCCACACTACTTGCCAGTGACATAGCGGTGTCCCTCCTGATAGTCCTGCGGCGGCACGGGTTGCTCGCCTCACAGGGTCTTCATGTATTCGATCAACTGCCATTTCTGCTGCTCGGAAAGCTGCGTGCCATACAGGTGGCCGCCATTGCCGTTGCCTTCTTGGCGGGTGTCGTACTTGAAGTAGGCCGGCCCCTTGGGTGCCGGGCCGTTGGTGATGAACCCGACCTTCTGCGGGTCGTAGATATCCGAGCCGGTGTAGAACACCTGGGGCCGTTGCTCCGGCACCTGCAGCAGGTCCCACAGGCTGGGCACCGAGCCGTTGTGCAGGTAGGGCGCGCGCAGCCAGATGCCATCGGTGGGGGTGTTGCTGTAGCTCTGGGTCTTGCGATAGGCGCCAAAGTCGAAGGGCGGTTTCTTGAAGCCGTGGAAGGCCTGGACCAACCCGGTGGTAAAGGAGTCCAGGCGATGCGGGTCGGTGCCCAAGACCTGGATATCGGTGGTCACCTGGCCGGTGTCGGCCTTGCCGAAATCATGGCAGCCGGCGCAATTGGCCTCCCACAGCGGTTTGCCCTGGGCCACCTTGGCCTGGTCGATGGCGAAGGGCCAAGCCGGCGGCTTGTGCCCCAGCAGCCAGTTGGTGACCCGGTTGAAACTTGCCGGCAACACCGACTCCGGCGTCGCCCCCACGGCCATCGCCGCGGCGTAGTTGCGCTCGCGGATCTGGTTGTTGTTGCCATCCCAGTGCAGGTACATCGACTCCCGGGGCTTCTGGTTCCAGATCTGCGGCAGGTCCACGGTGCCGATGGTGGAGTCGTCGGGGAAACCGAACACCACCATCTTGGTCGGGTTGAAGGTGTCGGTGCGCCCCGGCCCCTGCGCCGGCCGCAGTTTCTGCCAGGCATAGGCCTGCTTCTGCTTGAGCAGCGCGCTCTTGGCCATGGGCATGATCAGGTAGCGGTTGTACAGGCGCTCGACCAGGCCCAGCTGGAACTTGGCGTTGATCGCGTTCATCAGCGCATCGATGGTGAATTTCGGATCGCTGGCGCAATCGTAGGCAAACCACTGGAAGGCCTGGAGCTGCATCAGGTTGGCCGGGGCGGTGGGCACTACCTGGGACACATCGCCGGCACTGGCCCGGTAGGCCCCGGTATGGCACAGGGCGCAATTGGGCTCCACCGTCGGATAGCCCAGCTGCCGCTTGGCCATGCCCACCGGCAGGTCGCGGCCATGTTCATAGAGGAAGCCGAAAACCTCGTAGCCACCGGGCCGGGGCATCTTCTCCGGGCACAGCTGCGGCAGCACGGCGAACAGGTAGTAGGGAATCCGCGCCTCGATCCCCAGGCCGATGGCCGCGTACTTGAAGTGATCCTCGTCGGAGGCTTCCGGCGGTTGCGGCACCTCACGCAGCATGTTGACCCAGGTTGCATAACCCACCAGCCCCAGGGCCAGCAGCACCACCAAGGTCGCCACGCGAAAGCCCTGCCGCCGCCACCGACTCTCCCAGCCCTGGCACCCGGCGTGCAGCCCGGCCTTGAGCAGGGCCCAGGGCCGATTGGCCGGGGCACTGCCCAGGTACAGCAAGATGCCCAGCACCAGGAACATGCCCAGGTCGCCCATGAGCATGGGCACGAATACCTGGGACTGGTTGCTGGTGTCGATCAGGTAGATCCAGAACACCACCGCCACCAGCCGCGACAACACGCATAGCCAGGAATGCACCACGTAGCGCGGCGCATTGAAGCCCGAGGGCATGTAGAACAGGCTGATGCCTACCAGCAGCATGCCGGCGTTCTCCAGCCAGGGATCGGACAGCACCGGAGGCAGGCCGACCACGGCAGTCAGCAAGGCCGGGGCGAACAGCGCTGGCAGGGCGAACACCATATTCATGGCGATGCCCAGCCAGATGAAGCGTTGGAACCAGCGGATATATGCGTTCATCCCTCTCACCCTCGCCTGGATATCCCTGAAGCCGCCGTTGTCGAGCGTGCCGGGAGGCTCAACCCAGGGCGGTCTTCTCCAGGTGCGCGAGGATCAGCGGGTACACATCCACCACCGCGTTCTGGCCGAAGATGCAGTCGATATGCCCGTAGCCCGACACCACATGCCGGCTGAACAGCTCGGGGCCATGCAGTTGGCACAGGCGCTCGTAGGTCTTCTGGGTACTCAGCGGCAGGTAGCACTGGTTGTCGGCGCCGCTGATGAAGCAGATCGGCAGCTTCAGCCGATCGAAATGCGGCATGTAGACGTCCTGTCCCTTGAAGTCCACCAGGTGGCCCTTGCGGCAGATCAGCGCCAGGTGCTCGAAGGTCTGGATATTGGACTCGCCGAACAGCTCGTGCAGGTTGTCGTGCAGGTTCTGGTTGAGGGTGTCGTGACGATACAACGAGGCGTACATGAAGGTGATGCGATGGCACACCGGGTTGGTGCAGTAGCCCTGGGCCTCGATCCGCGCATAACCGTTGAGCGCCTTGTCGTAGAGCTTGTTGAACCAGCTTTCCTTGCTGTCGGCATAGGCCGTCAGCGACTTGATGCCGATGGCGTCGAGCATGCCCGGCAAGTGCAACCCGGCCTTGATCCCGGTGGCGGTGGCCACCACGGTGTCGGCAGCGATCTGCGAACAGACCACCGAGCGCACATGCTCCAGGCCCGCCAGCAGCGACATGAAAAAGGTGGTGGCGCCATAGCAGTGCACCACGCATTGCACGTCCCGGGCGCCGGTGGCCTGGCGAACCTGGGCGATGGCGGCCTTGAAGTCGTACGCGGCGATCTGGTCGCCATTGCATTCCTGCTTGCTGGCCGGCAACAGGATGCTGACCCGGAAATCCAGGAGCCAGACGTCATAGCCGTACTTGCACAGGTACTCCAGCAAGTTGGTCTGGATGGTGTCGGTGGAGAAGATGTTGGAGCCCACGCCCAGGCCATGGACCAGCATCACCGGGCCCTTGCCGCCGGCCCGGTAGCGGGTCAGGCGCAGTTGCACGTGGTCTTCGGTCTCGAAGAACTGCACGCTCGGCACCGGCGCGGCCAGCGGCCGCTTGACCCGCGGCGGAGCGTCGGGATTGAAGTAGATATCGCCGGCGAACACCCCGCCGTAGCTTTCCCAGAGAATCCCGGCGAAGAACTGGCCGAAACGCGCCAAGGCCTCGATGCGCTCACGCTCGTTGCGGGCGTTGAGCACCTTCATGGTGGTCATCTGCCGGGCGAAATCCGCAGGCTGGATGTGCATCACTCCCGAGCCCAGCACCGGCCCATTCTTGTCCTGGCCCCGGTACAGGGTCACGTAGAGGGTGCTGGTATCGGGCCAGATGTTCAGCACGCCGTGGTCCTCGGGCACGGTCTTGAAGGCGCTGAAGTAGTAGTCGCTACCGTCCTCGGCGCAAAGGCGCATGTCGTAGTTCATGTGCCGCACGCCCACTTGCTGCTGGTATTGCTCGAACAGGTTGAACACCCCATGGCTGGCCACCAAAGGCTGAGGCGACAGCATCGGCGCCTCCAGGGTGCCCACCAGGGTCGCGGCGTGCTCGGGCTCCTTGATCATCCGGTTGAGATCGGCCGCGGTGATGGTCAGGGTGAACTCGATGGACGAGTTCTGTTCTTCGCCGCGCTTGGCCGCTGCTTGATAGAGCGCCAGGTCGGTGCCCTGGGGCTGGGTGAAGGCCGTGGAGAAGAAACCCTTCATGGTCTCGGTGAACTGCACGCCCAGGGTCGGCGCCGCAGCCGGCTTGCCAGGGGCCGAGGGCAGGCGGTAGTCGATCTTCCAGCCGCGATCCTCGGCCAGCAGTTGCATGGTGCGTTCACTCACCGCCGAGATGGTCAGCAGTGGATTGACCGCCAGGGAGGTAGGGATCACCGCGCCATCGGCCACATAGAGCCCGGGATAGACATCGGTGCCCTGGGTGCCGCTGAACACCTGGCCCTTGTGGTTGACCACGCCCTGGCCCGCGTCCTCGCCCATCACGCAGCCGCCCAGGGGATGGACCGAGACGATGCTGTGCTTGAGCAGCTTGGTCCAGATCGGGTTCTCCACCCAGACCCCGCCCAGGGCCCGGGTGCTCTGGTGCAGGCGCTCGTTGCCCAGCACCACGTTGGGTTGCTCGCCCACCCCCGGCCAGTCGATGCGCAACTGGTCCTGGGCGTCCAGCAGCATGCGCCCGCGACCGTTGTCGTGGCTCATGATCAGGTAGGTCTGCATGTTGTGCAGGGCGCCATGGTAGGGCCCGCGCAGGAAGCTTTCGGCCTCGCGTTCCTTGTAGCCCAGCTTGCCGCTCAAGCTGTTGTCGGTGGCCTGGCCCAGGGTGCTGGCGAACAGCGCCATGCTCGGCACCATGGCCTGGCCGAGGGCGCCGGGGATCGAGCCCTCCTCGATGACCATGCGGCTGGTGCGGTCGCCTTCGGTGCGCATGTCGATCACCGAGGTGATGCATGGGCCCACGGGTTTCAACTCGCTGGCCGGATGAGTGCCGAAGCCGATGCCGTTGATCGGTTGCTCGCAGTTGTGGCCAAAACCGAGGATGTCGCCGTTGCCGCTCATGTGCTCGCCCAGTTGGGCCGAAGTGGCCAGGCCCTTGGCCCGCGAACGCAGGAGGATCTCGGTGGAACCCAGGGTGCCAGCGGACAGCACGACGATATCGGCCTTGACGAACAGGGTCGGCGCCGAGAACTTCTCGCGACCGCTGTCCAGGTACTGGAAGTGCACGATCCAGCCGTCGCCGTCGCGCTCCAGGTGGCGCACCTGGGCCTGGCAGAAAATCTCGGCGCCGTGGTTGCAGGCGTCGGGCAGGTAGTTCATCAAGGTGGTGTTCTTGGCCTTGTTGTTACAGCCCGAGACGCAGTCACCGCATTGGTTGCAGGGCAGTTGCTCGACCCCGACATGGTTGAGGTTGTTGGGCAGCTTGTCGAAGGTCACGTTGATCGGCGGCTTGTAGAAATGCGCGCCCTGCTTGAGGTAGTCCGCGGACTTGCGGTGGGCCTTGAGCTTGTCCAGGGCCGGCGCCGAATCGGGATAGGGATTGGGCTTGAGCATCTCCCGGGCCAGGGCAAAGCCCTGCTTGAGCAAGGTATCGCGGTGGTCGCGCACCGCCTGGGGCCAGCGTGGGTCGTCGAACACCCCGGGCTCGGGCTCCAGGGCGACGTTGGCGTTGATCAGCGAGGTGCCGCCCAAACCGCAACCCACTACCACGTTCTGCTGGGCGTTGACGTGCAGGTCGAACAAGCCGGTGCGCGAACCGATATGCCCATCGGGATCGTGCACCTGCAATTCCTCGGTGGCGCTGACCAGGGTGTTGGGAAACTCCCCGGGGCGAATCTCCCGCCCACGCTCCAGCAGGCACACCCGGCGCCCGGCCCGGGACAACCGCGAAGCGGCGATGCCGCCGCCATAGCCGGAGCCGATGACGACGACGTCGTAGTGTTCCTGGATCTCGCTGATGGGGGTGGCGATCCGAGTCATGGCGGGGTTCCTCTCAGGCAGATGGGGCGACTCTCATGGCCGCTTCCTTCAGGTGAAGCCGATCACGCAGGCAGCCGCACGGGCCGGCCGCTGCGCCAGAAACGCAAACCGTGGAAATCAGGGTCGGGATCGAACAGCCGCTGGGGCTATAGGCGTGCGCGCTGGTTGGCGGCACGGCGGCGGGTGCGCCGGGGGAAGGTCCCGCGGCTGGAAGCCTGTGATGAACGACAATCCATTGCCTGCGCTCCCTGGACCGGATGTGGATAAGTGACGAACCGGTCCCAGTGGAATCAGTCAAGTCAGGCCGCTTACCACTGTCAAGGCGGACATTAGAACTGTATGAAATTTGATCTATTGCCGTACACGCTATGAATTACAAGGCCTGTAGCGGTTGGCGAACAACTTATCCACATCTTGGCCCACAGCAATTGTGGGCAAGTGCACTGGGGATGGGGATATTACCCCGGGGATTCCCAGGAAAATCCGCGGGTTAGGCAAAAACAGCCGTTTGACGCGCGCCTGATCAATTATTGAACAAAACCCTGCAAGCCTTGCTACACATGGCCTACAGCGCGAGACGAACACCTTACCCACAGATCGGCCAACAGACTTTGGGGGCAACTGCAGCCGCTACCCGCGGTTTCTGTGGAAAAGCCCTCCAGGCCAGGAAAATTCCGCCTTGCAAGCGCCCGGACAGCGCCAGAAGCAAGATTTGGGTGTTTTTTGATCAGATCGCGCCAAGCCTTGTCCTGCAAGGGCTACAGCCCTGAGCGAACATCTTATCCACAAAAGCGCCAACAGACTTTGGGGGCAACTGCTGTGCACAACTGCCCCCTTGAGGAGTTCGACACCGCGGAAAAAAGCCAGGAAAAACCACAAGTTAGCCTGATCAAATTTCGTACAGATGGCTACAGGCCTTGTTCTGCATGGGTTGGAGCAAGGCGCGAACATCTTATCCACAGAGCCGCGCACAGGGATTGTGAGTAACCGTGCAAACAGGACTGCAAGCCAGGCTCCCGCAGGATCAGCCGGTCGACGCTCGATTGCTCGCGATAGCACTAGTACGACGGGGGCGGCTCTAGCGGAGCACCCCCTCCTCCACCAACAACTTGAAGATGGCCTCGGCCCCGGCTTGCGCGCTGACGTCCTTGAGCACCTGGCCGGTGCCGCCGCTGGCCTTGGCGGTGGCGGCCTTCATGCGGTCGGCGCCGCTCTTGGCCTTGATCACCTTCAAGCGCTTGGGCCGTGGCCTGGCCGGCTGCAGGCTGGCGCCGGTGAACAGCTCGTCCTCCACCACCATGACCTGATCGGCGCGCAACACCCCGCGCCGTGCCGGGCCATAGGCACTCTGGCGAGGCTTGGGCGCGGCGTTATCCACAGTGGCCAGGAACGGCAGGCGCACCTTGAGCCGGCGCCGCTGGCCCCGGGGCAAGGCTTGCAGCACATGGGCCACGCCATCTTCCAGGGATTCCACCTCGGCCAGCCCCACCACCAGCGGCCAACCCAGGTTCTCGGCCAGCAGGAACGGCAGCATGCCCGAGCCTTCGCCGGTTTCCGCCTGGCTGCCGGTCAACACCACTTGGGCCCCGGCATGGCGCAGGTACTGGGCCAAGGCTGGCAAGGCATCGGCGCCGGCTGGCTGCTCCAGCACATGCAGTTGCTCCAGGCCCATGCCCAGGTAGGCGCGCAGGGCCGGCTCGGCGGCATCGCCGGCGTGCAGCACCTGCAGTTGTCCACCGGCCAGTTGCAGGCCCAGTTCCACGGCCCGGGCGTCCTGTTCGGCACGCCGTGGCCGACCGGAGGTCGGATGCGCGCCGATGGAGACCAGGCTGATTACATGACTGTTCATGAGTGCTCCCTCAAGCTGCATCGCGCTTGGCGGCGCTGCGGTAGGCTTCGACGGCGGCGATCAGCGCCTCGAGGATCGCGGCGCTGTCGCCGATCACCGCCAGGTCGGCGCGCTTGATCATGTCGCAGCCCGGGTCCATGTTGATCGCCACCACCTTGTCGCAGGCACCGATGCCCTGCAGGTGCTGGATCGCTCCGGAGATCCCCACCGCCACGTAGACACGCGCGGTCACCCAGGTGCCAGTGGCGCCCACCTGGCGGTCGCGGGGCATGAAGCCGTCGTCCACCGCCACCCGCGAGGCGCCCTCGGTGGCCCCCAGGGCCTGGGCCGCGCGATGGAACAGCGCCCAGTCCTTGACCCCGTTGCCCCCGGACAGGATGAACTCGGCCTCGGCCATGGGAATCGCCGCCGGGTCCACCGCCACCGCGCCCAGATCCTCGATTCGTGCCAGGCTGCGGGCCACGCTTGTGGATAACTCCACCGGCAAGGCTTCGTGGCGGGTTTCGCTGACCGGCTCGGCACATTCGGCCGCCGCCAGGATCAGCCGTGGCAGAGGCCGTGCCAGATCCTCCAGGCCCGCACCGGCGCGGCCGATGCATTGCCCTTCCTTGACCTGCCAGACCCGGGTCGCCGGGCGTTCGCCCAGGGCCGCGGCAAAGCGCCGACCCAATTCGCCACCGCCGCTGCGGCTGTCGGGCAGCAGCCAATGGCGCGGGCTGAACTGGTTATCCACAGCCCGCAGGCCCTGGACCCGCTGCTCCGGTGCATAACCGTCGAACTCGCTGCCCGGCAGCACCAGCAGACGGTCGACCCCCGCCGTGGCGAAATTCGATTCCTTGTGCTCGCCGAACACCACCGCCAGCACCGCGCCGTCCTGGCCGGCCAGTTGCCGGGCCAGGCCCAGCAAGTCGCGGTCGTGGCTGCTCAGGCGACCACCGACCATGTCCGGCACCACGTTGATGTAGAACGTTGGCTGCGCCAGCTGGTGCAGCGGCAATTGCACCTCGACCGCCGCCGTGCGCTTGTGGCTGCTGCCACCTTGCTGGGCGCCGCTGCGATCGATGCGCTTGAGCCCGTTGGGACCGACAAAGCCCATGCCGTGGGGGTTCTTGCGCACCAGGCCATTGGGGCCCATCCAGCTGTGCTGCGCCGGTTGCATGGCCGCATGCAGCGGGTGCAGGCGGTTGCGGGCGATCCATTCGGCGCGGGGATCGCGGCGGATAATCTCGCTCATCAGTGCACCTCCGCAGGTTCGGCTTTCACCACTGGCGCCTTGCTCGGGGCCGCGCTTTCCAACAGGGCCTCGGCCACCAGTTCGGCGATGTCCTTGATCATCGGTCGGGGCTCCACCACCCCTTCGAGCATTGCCGTGCATTGCGGACAACCCACCGCCACCAGCTCGGCGCCGGTCTCGCGGATGTCTTCCATGCGCATGTCGGGAATCCGCTGCTTGCCGGGAATGTCGGTGATCGGCGCACCACCGCCACCGCCACAGCAGCGGGAGCGGAACCCTGCGCGCTGCATTTCCTTGACCTCGATCCCCAGGGCGCGCAGCACCTGGCGCGGGGCTTCGTACTCACCGTTGTAGCGGCCCAGGTAGCAGGGGTCGTGATAGGTCACGCTGCCACCCTTGTGCCGGCCAAGATCGAGTTGGCCGGCGGCGATCAGCTCGGCGATGTAGGTGCTGTGGTGCTGCACCTGGTAGTCACCGCCCAGGGCGCCGTATTCGTTTTTCAGCACATGGAAGCTGTGGGGATCGCAGGTGACGATGCGCTGGAACCGGTACTTGGCCAGGGTCTGGATATTGCGCCGGGCCAGTTGCTGGAAGGTCGCCTCGTCACCCAGGCGCCGGGCCACGTCGCCACTGTCGCGTTCTTCCAGGCCAAGCACGGCGAAATCCACGCCCGCGGCCTTCAGCACCTTGACGAAGGCCCGCAGGGTACGCTGGTTGCGCATGTCGAAGGCGCCGTCGCCGACCCAGAACAGCACCTCGGTGCTCTTCACTTCAGGCAGCAGCTTGAGGTTGAGGTCGGCCGCCCAGTTCATTCGTCCGCCGGGGTTGAAACCGCCCGGGTTGTCGGTGGCAATCAGGTTCTCCAGCACCTCGGCGCCCTTGTTCGGTGTGGCGCCTTTTTCCAGGGTCAGGTGGCGGCGCATGTCGACGATGGCATCGACGTGCTCGATCATCATCGGGCATTCCTCGACGCAGGCCCGGCAGGTGGTGCACGACCACAGAGTCTCGGCATCCACCAGGGCCTTGCCCTGCAGCGCGACGATCGGCAGGTGCGGGCCGCCGTGGTGTTCGCCCAGCGGCTGACCGCGACCGTCGAGGGACGGATAGGGGCTGCCGGCGAAGTGGGCATCGCTGCCACCGGCCAGGCCGACGACCATGTCCTGGATCAGCTTCTTGGGGTTCAGCGGCTGGCCGGCGGCGAAGGCCGGGCAAGCCGCCTCGCACTTGCCGCACTGCACGCAGGCATCGAAGCCCAGCAGTTGGTTCCAGGTGAAGTCCACGGGTTTTTCCACGCCCAGGGGCGCGCTGGGGTCTTCCAGGTCCAGCGGCTTGAGGCCGGTGGAGCGGCCGCCGCCGAAGCGTTCGGCACGGCGGTGCCAGGCCAGGTGCAAGGCACCGGCGAAGGCGTGTTTCATCGGTCCGCCCCAGGTCATGCCGAGGAACAGCTCCGACACGCCCCAGAGCACGCCCAGCGCGAGGATCGCCGCCAGCAGCCAGCCACCGAACTGCTCCGGGAGGATCCCGGCCACCGGCAGGGTCACCAGGAAGAAGCTCGCGGAAAACGCCAGCAGGCTCTTGGGCAGGCGCATCCACGGGCCCTTGGACAAGCGCGACGGCGGATTGCGCCTGCGTCGGTAGACGAAGATCGCCCCCACGAACATCAGCGCCGACATCAACAGCAAGGCATAGGCCAGCACGCGGTTGTGCAGGCCGAAGCCGTGTACCAGCAGCGCCAGGACGATGGAAGCCACCGCGCCACCGGCGGTGGCCACGTGGGTGTTGGCGATGTACTTGTCGCGGGCCACCACATGGTGCAGGTCCACCATGTAGCGCCGGGGCATGGCCAGCAGGCCGCCGACCAGGTCGACCTTGGAGGCTCGCCCCCGGCGCCACATGGCCGCGCGCCGCAACGCGCCGAGGACCGCCAGGCCCAGGGCAGCGAACAGCAGGATGGGAAGAAGGGTATTCAACATCACAGTCACCTTAAGGTCAGCTGCAAGCGGCTAGCTTCAAGCGGCAAGAAAAAACAAGGCTGGGCATTCGCTCTGGCTGGCCGCTCAAAACCTGCAACGGCGGCTAAAAGCCCTTACAGAACGCCAGGGGCAAGCGACAAGCAAAAGCACTGCCGAACACCTGCTTCAACTTGCCGCTTGCAGCTTGAAACTTGTCGCTGCCGTCAAAAGTCCTTGCACAGGCGCAGGGCGTCGTAGATCGCGGCATGGGTGTTGCGCTGGGACACGCAATCGCCGATGCGGAACAGCAGGTAGCCGTCGCCCGCTTCGCCCAGGCAAGGCTGCGGCTTGATCGCGAACAGCGCCTCGACATCGATCTGGCCCTTGTTGCGCGAGCCGTCCTTGAGCCCGTAGTACAGCGCCTCGTCGGGACGCACGCCGTTCTCCACCACCACCTGGTCCACCACCCGCTCCTCGCGGGCGCCGGTGTATTCGTTCTCCAGTACCGCCACCAGCTTGTCGCCCTCGCGGTAGACCTTCTCCAGGGTCAGGTCCCCGGTCATGATCACTTCCTTGGGGTACAGGCTGCGGTAGTAGGTGGGGAACGAGGTGCCGCCGATGGCGATGCCGGGCTTGATGTCATCGGTGACGATCTCCACCTGCGAGCCCTTGTCGGCCAGGTAGTCGGCGACCGACATCCCGGTGAATTCGCAGATGGTGTCGTACACCAGCACGTTCTTGCCCGGGGCGACCCGGCCATCGAGGATGTCCCAGCTGCTGACCACCAACCCTTCGGCGGCGCCCCAGTGTTCGTTCTGCTCGATGAACGGATGGCCGCCCACCGCCAGCACCACCACGTCGGGACGCAGGTCGAGGATGGTCGCCGCGTCCGCCGCGGTGCCCAGGCGCAGGTCGACCTTCAGCCGCGCCAGCTCCAGTTGGTACCAGCGGGTGATGCCGGCGATCTGGTCGCGCTGCGGAGCCTTGGAGGCGGTGGTGATCTGTCCGCCGATCGCCTCTTTCTTCTCGAACAGGGTCACGTCGTGGCCGCGCTCGGCCGCCACCCGGGCAGCCTCCATGCCCGCAGGACCGGCGCCGACTACCACCACCTTGCGCTTGGCGCCGGTGGTCTTCTCGATGATGTGCGGCACGCCCATGTATTCACGGGAAGTGGCGGCGTTCTGGATGCACAGCACGTCCAGGCCCTGGTACTGGCGGTCGATGCAGTAGTTGGCACCCACGCACTGCTTGATCTGGTCGATCTGGCCCATCTTGATCTTGGCGATCAGGTGCGGGTCGGCCATGTGCGCGCGGGTCATGCCGACCATGTCGACGTAGCCGCCCTCGAGGATGCGCGTGGCCTGGTTCGGGTCCTTGATGTTCTGTGCGTGCAGCACCGGGACCTTGACCACTTCCTTGATGCCTGCCGCCAGGTGCAGGAACGGCTCCGGCGGGAAGCTCATGTTGGGGATGACGTTGGCCAGGGTGTTGTGGGTGTCGCAACCGGAACCGACCACGCCGAGGAAGTCGAGCATGCCGGTGTCGTCGTAGTACTTGGCGATCTGCTTCATGTCCTCGTGGGACAGGCCATCGGGATGGAATTCGTCGCCGCAGATGCGCATGCCGACGCAGAAATCGTCGCCGACCTCGGCGCGCACCGCCTTGAGCACCTCCAGGCCGAAGCGCATGCGCTTCTCGAAGGTGCCGCCCCATTCGTCGGTCCGCTTGTTGACCCGCGGGCTCCAGAACTGGTCGATCATGTGCTGGTGCACCGCCGACAGCTCCACGCCGTCCAGGCCACCTTCCTTGGCGCGACGGGCGGCTTGGGCGTAGTTGCCGATCACCCGCCAGATTTCTTCCACCTCGATGGTCTTGCAGGTGGCGCGGTGCACCGGCTCACGAACCCCGGACGGCGACATCAGGGTCGGCCAGTTGAAGCCGTCCCAGCGCGAGCGCCGGCCCATGTGGGTAATCTGGATCATGATCTTGGCGCCGTGCTTGTGCATGGCGTCGGAGAGGTTCTGGAAGTGCGGGATGATGCGGTCGGTGGACAGGTTCACCGAGCTCCACCATTCCTGGGGACTGTCGATGGCCACCACCGAGGAGCCGCCGCAAATCGCCAGGCCGATGCCGCCCTTGGCCTTTTCCTCGTAGTACTTCACGTAGCGCTCGGTGGTCATGCCGCCGTCGGTGGCGTAGACCTCGGCGTGGGCGGTACTGAGCACGCGGTTGCGGATGGTCAGTTTGCCGATCTGGATCGGCTGGAACATCGCTTCGAAAGCCATTGTCTTGAACTCCGCTTACAACGCTTTGACGACGAACAGGCCGTCGTCGTGCCCTTCTTCGGAACCACCGTAGACCTGCTCTGCCACGGTGCGGATCTTGCTGCCACGGGCCGCCAGGATCTGGTCCATGGCGCCGGCGAACCAGCCGGTGAACATGTAGTCCACCTTGCGCCCGCACTTGCCGTAGACGTAGACGAAGGCCGAGTGCTCGAGCTTGACGCTGGCGGTGCCCTGCTCGAGGTCGATGTCCTGGATCTTGAACAGGCCCCAGCCGCGCTGGGAGAGGCGCTTCATGTAGTGCTCGAACACCGCCACGCCTTCCAGGCCATGGCATTGGGCTTCTTTCTCGCACCAGTGCCAGGCGGACTTGTAGCCGGCCTTGTAGAGGATCTCGGCATAGGCGTCGGCGCCCAGCACTTCCTCGATGCCCATGTGGTTGTTGACGAAGAAATGCCGCGGCACGTACAGCATCGGCAGGGCATCGGACGTCCAGACGCCGGTCTCGCTGTCGACTTCGATGGGCAGTTGCGGGGCGATCTTGGCCATGGAAACTTGACTCCAGAAATTCATTCTTGGCTTGGCAAAGCCTTGGCTTTGCATGGAAAAAATTCGCGTGAATACCGCTGGAGCCGTCGCGAGCACACCGAGAGCAAGGAGACCCGCAGCGACAGGCGAGAGCAGTACGCATGTACGGCGAGCCTGTCGCGAGGACGCGACGCAGCTATCGGTGGGCGCAGCAGGCTCCGGGGATGTTCATCACTCGCCCCAGACGTCCTTGAGCACATTGACCCAGTTTTCGCCCATGATCTTGCGTACCACGCGCTCGGAGTGGCCGCGCTTGAGCAGGGTCTGGGTGAGGTTGGGGAATTCGCCCACGGTGCGGATGCCCAGCGGGTTGATGATCTTGCCGAAGTTGGTCAGGCGCCGGGCGTAGCCCTTGTCGTGGGTCAGGTACTCGAAGAAATCCTGGCCGTGGCCCTGGGTGAAGTCGGTGCCGATGCCGATGGCGTCTTCACCGACGATGTTCATGGTGTACTCGATGGCCTCGGCGTAGTCGTCGATGGTCGAGTCGATGCCCTTGGCCAGGAACGGCGCGAACATGGTCACGCCGACGAAGCCGCCGTGGTCGGCGATGAACTTCAGTTCGGCATCGGACTTGTTGCGCGGGTGTTCTTTGAGGCCCGAAGGCAGGCAATGGGAGTAGCAGACCGGCTTCTTCGATTCGAGGATGACTTCCTCGCTGGTCTTGGAACCGACGTGGGACAGGTCGCACATGATGCCGACGCGGTTCATCTCGGCGACGATCTCGCGGCCGAAGCCCGACAGCCCGCCGTCGCGCTCGTAGCAGCCGGTGCCCACCAGGTTCTGGGTGTTGTAGCACATCTGCACGATGCCCACGCCCAGCTGCTTGAACACGTCCACATAACCGATCTGGTCCTCGAAGGCATGGGCGTTCTGGAAGCCGAAGAGGATGCCGGTCTTGCCCAGTTCCTTGGCTCGGCGGATGTCGGCGGTGGTGCGCACCGGCATCACCAGGTCACTGTTCTCGCGGATCAACTTCTGGCTGGCGGCGATCTGGTCGACCGTGGCCTTGAAGCCTTCCCAGACCGACACCGTGCAGTTGGCCGCGGTCAGGCCGCCCTTGCGCATGTCCTCGAACAGCTCGCGGTTCCATTTGGCAATGATCAGGCCGTCGATAACGATGCTGTCGGCGTGTAGTTCGGCTGGGCTCATCAGGCTGTCCCCTTTTATCTGGCGATTCCTGCGCCGAATCGTCTGCCGGCGCTTTGGGGCCAGCATATGCCTGAGGGCCAGGGCGCCCCGATGCAAAAACGACAGGGGGTTTGCCGAAAGCGTCAAGCGCCGACAAAGCAGCGGATAGAGGGTTATCCGGGCCTCTGTTCTTTACCGGGGCCTTGCGCCAGAATTCGCCGCTTCAACGAAAGCTTCATTGGATTTGGGGGCAGCGCTGCAATGAAGAAACCGATCTTCCTGGCCTTGGTACTCTTGGCGAGCGGCGCACAGGCGGCCGAAGAAACCGACAACTCTCCCTGCGATGGTGTCGAAAACGACGTGCAGACCCTGGAGTGCGCGACCTATAACAGGACCACCGCCGAGCAGTTGCTCAATGACAATGTGCAGAGCCTGCTGGAACGCCTGGGCACCGTGTATGGCAACGACAAGGCTCAGCTGGGCGACATCACCGCCAAGGTCAAGAACGCCCAGCAGCTGTGGCAGAAGCAGCGCGACGCCGACTGCGCCGTGGAATCCTTCCCGGCCAAGCCCGGCAGCAAGGCCTACAACATCGCCAGCAACGACTGCCTGGCGCGCATGAGCGACGAGCGTTCGGAGTTCATCGAGTCCATCGCCCAGGAGTGATCCACCCCTGGCGCCGATCCGGGGGCGAGCCCTCGCCCCCCTCTCTCATGGGCCGCCAAGGCTCGCCAGCCTGTGCTTGACTACCCTGCTAAGCCTGGCTGGCCATCGTTCTCAATGGTGGACCGGGTCACTTTGCCCAGGGATTGGGGGACGCCATGGATTTTTCGCTGGATCAATTGCAGATGTTCGTACAGGCCGCGCGGACCGGCTCGTTCTCGGCCGCCGCGCGTCGGCTGGGCAAGACCCAGTCCACCGTCAGCCTGGCCATCGCCAACCTGGAAGACGACCTGAAGGTGGAGCTGTTCGATCGCAGCACCCGCAGCCCGGCGTTGACCGCCACTGGTCGGAAAATCCTGCTGCAGGCCGAGGCAGTACTGGAACGCTGCCAGGACCTGCAAGCCAGCGCCGATGGCTTGTCCCAGGAGCCGGAGCCGCAACTGACGCTGGTGATCCAGGCACCGTACGGTCCGCTGCTGCCGCTGTTGCATGAGTTCGAGCAGGCTTTCCCCCAGGTCGACCTGTTGCTGCGCCAGCCTCACTCCAGCAGTGCCAGCGAACTGGTAGCCCGGGGTGAGGCGGCTCTCGGCCTGGCCCCCTCAGCGCCTGGTTACCCCCAGGCGCTGGAGTTCCAGCAAGTGGGCCGCTTGCACCTGGTGCATGCCTGCCACCCGGACCATCCCCTGGCGCAGCGCAACCCTCTGAGCGCCGACGACTTGCAGCAGCACCGGCGCCTGTGCGCCTCCAGCCTGCCCAGCCAGCAGCCCCCCAGCAGCGAGTACCTGCGTTGCCTGCGGCTGTGGCAGGTACAGGACCAACACGCACTGCTGGAGATGCTGCGTGCCGGGCTCGGCTGGGCCGCCCTGCCCCGGCAACTGGTCCAGCGCGAGCTGGCCAGGGGCGAACTGGTGGAGCTGCACCTGGCCGACCCGTTCCACGGCGACTGGCAGGTCGGCATCGACCTGCTCTGGGCACGCCAAAACACCTTGGGCCAGGCCGGTACCTGGCTCAAGGAACGCCTGCTGCACAGCCGGGTGTACGAAATGGACCGTCGCGGACCGCCGCCCGCCCGCTAGTGAGAGGGGCAACAAAGGGACAAGCTTCTGTCGTGGAGGAAATACAAGTCTCGGTCGCGCCGCGGCATTCGGCATTCGGCATTCGGCATTCGCGCCGACCAGCTGGAGCTGTAAGCTGCGCACCAGCCAACGACTTTCACAAGGATTCCCCATGAGCATTTGCGGTATCGAGATCAAGGGCAGCGAAGCCATCTTCGCCCTCGCCTCCCTGCAAGGCGGCACGCTTGAACACCAGGCCATCGCCGTGAAGAAGATCGCCCTGGAAGACGACGATGAAGCAGCCAACGTGCGCACCTTCGCCGCCCAGGTGCGAGATTTTGTTCGCAAGCAGGGCATCACCCGGATCGCCATCAAGAAGCGCAGCAAGAAAGGCGAGTTCGCCGGTGGCCCTACCACCTTCAAGATCGAGGGCGTGTTCCAGTTGCTGGAGAATTGCGAGGTGACCCTGCTGTCGCCCCAGACCCTCACCGCCCAGCACAAGAAGCACGGCTACGAGCTGCCGGCGAGCCTCAACAAGTACCAGCACGAGGCGTACAAGGCGGCCTGCGCGGCGCTGCTGAAAAAGTAGTCCGCGTATCTGTAGGAGCGAGCGGGCGGCGATCCGACTGGCCCGCGAGGCGTACGGCCTGACCCAACGGGTTGCCTGCATCGCGAGCCAGTTTCGCTCCCACCAATAGGGCAGCTCAGAACCTGCTCACGGTCTAGCGAGCGACGCTCAGGCCAGGCAAAAATGGCTGAGAAAGCGCAATTCAGGGTCCTGAATGAGCATTTCGAAGCCTTTTTTAACGCCCCATGGGCTAAGCGCAGCAGATCGTGAACAGGCTCTCAGGCCTTCTGGCTGTGTTGCCGATCCTCCCGTGGGCAGCGAGTGAACCGCGCGCGGTAGCTGCGGGTGAAATAGGACGGCGATTCGAAACCGCAGGCGATGCTCACTTCCAGCACGCTCAGGTCGCTCTGGCGCAATAGCTGGCGGGCCTTGTCCAGGCGCAGCCCGAGGTAGAAATTGCTCGGCGTGTCGTTGAGGTGCAGGCGAAACAGCCGCTCCAACTGGCGTCGGGTGATGTTGACCGACTCGGCCAGGGCCAGGGTGCTCAAGGGCGGCTCGCTGTGCTGCTCCATCTCGCCGATCACCTGCACCAGTTTCTTGTTGTTGATGCCGTAGCGGCTGGCGACCTCCATGCGCTGGTGGTCCTTGCGCGGACGGATGCGCCCCAGCACGAACTGCTCGCTGACCTGGATCGCCAGCTGCGGGCCGTGGGCCTGGCCGATCAGGTCGAGCATCATGTCGATGGACGCCGTGCCACCGGCCGAGCTGATGCGCCGCCGGTCGATCTCGAACAGTTCCTGGGTGACGCTCAGCTGTGGATAAGACTCCTTGAAGGCGTCGATCGCTTCCCAGTGCAGGGCCACCCGGTGCCCTTCCAGCAGGCCGGCCTCGGCCAGCACCACGCTACCGGTGTCGATCCCGCCCAGGGTCACCCCGTCCCCATCCAGGCGCCGCAGCCAGTGCTCCAGGGCCGCGCCGAAGGAGCGCAGTGGCTCGAACCCGGCCACCACCAGCAAGGTGGCGCCCTTCTTCAACGGCTCCAGCGCGGCATCGGCGTTGACCGACATGCCGTTGCTGGCCAGCACCGCCCCGCCATCCACACTCAATACATGCCAGCGATACAGCCCGCCGCGAAAGCGGTTGGCCACCCGCAAAGGCTCGATGGCCGAGATGAAGCCGATGGCCGAGAACCCCGGCAGCAGCAAGAAGTAGAAATCCTGGGACATGGGACGCACTCGGAGGACGGGCGGCGTGGCCAATGTGATACGCCGTTTCCCGGGCGGCTTCAAGACACGAGGTCGCTGCAGTGCAAGAGCCGGTCGCCGCTGTGCGTTTTCGCAACCCGCCAGCTGCGTAACGTGGCATCACCGGCGCACGAAGACGCCGGGCCCACAATAACGACCTGCCGAGGAAACCCTCATGAAACGACTGATCAGCCGTTGCGTCCTGGCTCTTAGCGGTACCCTCCTGTTCAGCTCCGGGGCCATGGCCGCCGATGCCGCCAGTTGCCAGAACGTGCGCCTGGGCGTGGTCAACTGGACCGACGTGATCGCCACCAGCGCCATGGCCCAGGTCCTGCTCGACGGCCTCGGCTACAAGACCAAGCAGACCAGCGCCTCGCAGCAGATCATCTTCGCCGGCATCCGCGACCAGCGCCTGGACCTGTTCCTGGGCTACTGGAACCCGCTGATGACCCAGACCATCACCCCGTTCGTCGAGGCCGGCCAGGTCAAGGTCCTCGACCAGCCCAGCCTGAAAGACGCCCGCGCCACCCTCGCCGTGCCCACTTACCTGGCGGACAAGGGCCTGAAGAGCTTCGCCGACATCGCCCGGTTCGAGAAGGAGCTGGGCGGCAAGATCTACGGCATCGAGCCCGGCTCCGGTGCCAATACCCAGATCAAGGCGATGATCGCCAAGAACCAGTTCGGCCTCGGCAAGTTCCAGCTGGTGGAGTCCAGCGAGGCCGGCATGCTCGCCGCGGTGGACCGCGCGGTACGGCGCAAGGAGGCGGTGGTGTTCTTCGGCTGGGCGCCACACCCGATGAACGTCAACGTGCAGATGACCTACCTCTCCGGCAGCGACAACGCCCTGGGGCCCGATGAAGGCCGGGCCACGGTCTGGACGGTCACCGCCCCCAGCTACGCCCAGCAGTGCCCCAATGTCAGCCGGCTGCTGGCCAACCTGACCTTCAGCGCCGAGGACGAGAGCCGCATGATGCAGCCGCTGCTGGACCACAAGGACGCCCTGGAATCCGCCCGGCAGTGGCTCAAGGATCACCCGCAAGACCAGCAGCGCTGGCTCGACGGGGTGACCACCTTCGACGGCAAGCCGGCCATCGAGCACCTGCAACTGACCCGCCAATAACCTGAATACCTGTGCCGTCGCGCCGCCCGCCAGGGCCGCGCACGGCAGCGCCACGCCCCCAGCAAACACGCCTGTAAGGAAATTGCACCATGAACCACGACGTCATCATCACTTGCGCACTCACCGGGGCCGGCGATACCACCGCCAAGAGTCCCCATGTACCCATCACCCCCAAGCAGATCGCCGCCGCCGCGGTAGAAGCCGCCAAGGCCGGGGCCACCGTGGTCCACTGCCACGTCCGCGATCCGCAGACCGGCAAGTTCAGCCGCGACGTGGCGCTGTACCGCGAAGTCATGGAGCGCATCCGCGAGGCCGACGTCGACATCATCGTCAACCTCACTGCCGGCATGGGCGGCGACCTGGAAATCGGCCCGGGGGAACGCCCCACCGAGTTCGGCCCCAATACCGACCTGGTCGGCCCGCTGGCGCGCCTGGCCCACGTCGAGGCGCTGCTACCGGAGATCTGCACCCTGGACTGCGGCACCCTGAATTTCGGCGACGGCGACACCATCTACGTCTCGACCCCGGCCCAACTGCGGGCCGGCGCCAAGCGTATCCAGGAACTGGGGGTGAAGGCCGAGCTGGAGATCTTCGATACCGGCCACCTGTGGTTCGCCAAGCAGATGATCAAGGAAGGCCTGCTGGACGACCCGCTGTTCCAGCTGTGCCTGGGCATTCCCTGGGGCGCCCCGGCCGATACCACCACCATGAAGGCCATGGTCGACAACCTGCCGCCGGACGTGGTCTGGGCCGGCTTCGGCATCGGCCGCATGCAGATGCCGATGGCCGCCCAGGCCGTGCTGCTGGGCGGCAACGTACGGGTCGGCCTGGAAGACAACCTGTGGCTGGACAAGGGCGTGCTGGCCACCAACGGCCAGTTGGTGGAGCGCGCCAGCGAGATCCTCAGCCGCCTGGGAGCAAGGGTCCTGACCCCGGCCGAGGGCCGCCAGAAGATGGGCCTGAACAAACGCGGATAACCACTCCGGCCTTGTACGAGGCTGCGCACGGCGGCAACGCAGCCGCCAAAACAGCAACCATGAGTGACCGGGCACACCGCGCCGTCCGGCTTCACGACGGCTACGCCGCCGAACGCAGCCTTGCAGGCTCGGCAGCGGCTACAGATACCTCCATTTTTTGACCATCAGGACATTGCCATGCGTTTTATCACCGACATCAAGACCTTCGCTGCCCTGGGCAGTGGCGTGATCGGCAGCGGCTGGGTAGCCCGCGCCCTGGCCCATGGCCTGGACGTGGTGGCCTGGGACCCGGCTCCAGGCGCCGAGGCGGCGTTGCGCCAGCGGGTGGCCAATGCCTGGGGCGCACTGCAGAAGAACGGCCTGGCGCCCGGTGCCTCCCAGGACCGCCTGCGCTTCGTGGCGACCATCGAGGAATGCGTGCGTGACGCGGACTTTATCCAGGAAAGCGCCCCGGAACGCCTGGAACTCAAGCTGGAGCTGCACAGCAAGATCAGTGCGGCGGCCAAGCCCGATGCACTGATCGGCTCCAGCACCTCGGGGCTGCTGCCCAGCGAATTCTACGAAGGCTCGACTCACCCGGAACGTTGCGTGGTGGGCCACCCGTTCAACCCGGTGTACCTGCTGCCGCTGGTGGAGGTGGTGGGCGGCAAGCGTACCGCGCCAGAGGCCGTGCAAGCGGCGATCCAGGTCTACCAATCCCTGGGCATGCGCCCGTTGCACGTGCGCAAGGAAGTCCCCGGGTTCATCGCCGACCGTCTTCTCGAAGCGCTGTGGCGCGAGGCCCTGCACCTGGTCAACGACGGCGTGGCGAGCACCGGGGAAATCGACGATGCGATCCGCTTTGGCGCCGGCCTGCGCTGGTCGTTCATGGGCACCTTTCTCACCTACACCCTGGCGGGCGGCGACGCTGGCATGCGCCACTTCATGGCCCAGTTCGGCCCGGCGCTGCAACTGCCCTGGACCTACCTGCCAGCCCCGGAGCTGACCGACAAGCTGATCGACGACGTGGTCGAAGGCACCGCCGAGCAGTTGGGCACGCACAGCATTGCGGCCCTGGAGCGCTATCGCGACGACTGCCTGCTGGCGGTGCTGGAGGCGGTGAAAACCACCAAGGCCAGGCACGGCATGAGTTTCAGCGAATAACGCCTCCTGCAAGCCACTGCCGGGCGCCTTGGGGCCTTCGGCAGCGGCCCCGGGATTCCACTGCCCCTTGCCCGAGCCCCTGCCATGCCTGCACTGACTACCTACAACACCCGCATCATCAGCGACTGGGTCGATTACAACGGCCATCTGCGCGATGCCTTCTACCTGCTGATCTTCAGCTACGCCACCGATGCCCTGATGGACTGCCTGGGGCTGGACAGCGACAACCGCGAAGCCAGCGGCCACTCGCTGTTCACCCTGGAGCTGCACCTGAATTACCTGCACGAGGTGAAGCTCGACACCGAGGTGCAAGTACGCACCCAGATCATCGGCCACGACCACAAGCGCCTGCACCTGTACCACAGCCTGCACCAGGTCGGTGATGCCCGGGAGCTGGCCGGCAACGAACAGATGCTGCTCCACGTCGACCTCGCCGGGCCGCATTCGGCGCCGTTCACCGACGCCGTGCGGCAACGGCTTGCGGCCCTGCAAACCGCACAGGCGGACCTGCCACCTCCGGCCTGGATCGGCCGGGTGATCGGCCTGCCCGCGCAGAAGTAATCCCCAACCCGAAAAGGAGATCGCCGTGCACACCGCCGCCTTTGCCGACTACCGCAGCTATCCGTTGATCAGCGCGCTGGCCACCGTCCAGGCCTTGCCGGACCAGGTCCTGGTGCAGTGGGCGGACGGTCGCTGGAGCCCCTTCCACCACCCCTGGCTGCGGGACAACTGCTCCTGCCCCCAATGCGTCTATCCGGTGACCCGCGAGCAGGTACTGGAGATCCTCGATGTGCCCGAGGACCTGGCGTGCTCCAGCGCGCAAATCGACCACCAGGGTTGCCTGCAAGTGATCTGGCAGGACGGCCACCAGAGCCGTTTCGACCCAGGCTGGTTGCGGGCCCACGCCTATGACCCGCAGTCGCGCGAGGAGCGCCGCGTGGCCAGGGCCCACAGCCGGTTATGGGACAGCAGCCTGCAACTGCCAGTCTTCGAATACCAGGCGGTGATGGACGATCCCCAGGCGTTGTTGCAATGGCTGCTGGCGGTGCGCGATATCGGCCTGACCCAGGTCCGGGGAGCACCGACCGAACCTGGCGCGCTGGCAGCGATCGCCCGGCGGATCTCGTTCATCCGCGAAAGCAACTTCGGTGTGCTGTTCAACGTGCAATCCAAGGCCGATGCCGACAGCAATGCCTACACCGCCTTCAACCTGCCGCTGCACAGCGACCTGCCCACTCGCGAATTGCAACCGGGCTTGCAGTTCCTGCACTGCCTGGTAAACGACGCGGCAGGCGGCGAAAGCATCTTCGTCGACGGTTTCGCCATCGCCGATGCCCTGCGCCGGGAAGACCCCGAGGCGTTTCGCACCCTGTGCGAAATCCCCGTGGAATTTCGCAACAAGGACCGCCACAGCGACTACCGCTGCCTGGCGCCGATCATCGCCCTGGACGCCCTGGGCCAGGTGGCGGAGATCCGCATGGCCAACTTCCTGCGCGGCCCCTTCGACGCACCGCCAGAACAGATGCCGCCCCTGTACCACGCCTATCGAAGCCTGATCGCCCTGACTCGCCAGGCGCGCTTTCGCTTGGTGCGGCGCCTGGAACCGGGGCAGCTGTGGTGCTTCGACAATCGGCGCACCCTGCATGCGCGCAATGCCTTCGATCCGGCCAGCGGCGCTCGGCACTTCCAGGGCTGCTACATCGACCGCGACGAACTGCTCTCCAGAATCCTGGTGCTACAGCGCTGATCCTCACCCCTCCCGCCCCGGCTCCGCCGTAGGAGCCGGCTTGCCGGCGAAGCTTGCCGGAGAGCTTTCCACAGGCAAAAAAAAGCCCCGATCAAGCCGTGACAGGATCGAGGCAGGGACTACTGCTGAGGAGCTGCGGTGAGAAGGTGACCAAACCGACACGACGCGAGCTGGTTTCAGTCTGCCCACTCTGCCTTCCCGCGAGTTAGCCAAGAGCGACCTGCTCATAGGTAATAGGGCCACAGCCACGCCTTCAGATGTCCTCGGTATACAGCACCACCGTCACATAGAAATAGCCGATCTTGTGCCAATCCTGGCGCTGGTTGTAGGGCGTCTCTTCAGAGCCCATGCCAATCTGGTAATTACGCCCGGTCTTTTTATCCCTATAGGAAATGAAACCCTTCGTTTCCCAGCCGCAGCAGACAAACCTGAGCCCCTCCTGAACCCCCAACTCCCGCTGCAGATAGCGCTCTACCTCATGGGCATCCTTACCTTTGACCCGGTAACTGGCGGTCAGCGGTGCGCCCTGATCCTGGGGCTTCGACTCACAGCGGAAAAACTCCAGGGACTTCGGTGGATCGGTCATGGCCTTCAGAAAATCGCCACACTCGGGAGCTGCCAGAGCAGCGCTGGAAACCATCAACAACAAACAGGCGAACCCCATTCTGAACATCACTTTCATCCACTCCAGCTCCATGGTTTGCCACTCGGCGGCCATCCTACCGAACACCCAGCGCATGCACAGAGTGTCTTTGCGCGGCAGGAGCGCTCATTACCCCACCCTTAAGGCAAGCCCGAAGCCTCACAAGCAAGCGCCGCAAGACTTGATTGCGCCGCCTTTTCCCAACGCTGTGGCAACCGGCCATGGCCATCGACTTAGCCGAAAACGACCTGTTCATAGGTAAACGGGCCATCGCGACAATCTGCCCTTGCCGCCATCGGGACGGCCTACCAGAATCGGCTGGCGACCCCACTCCCTGAACAAGGATAAGCGCCATGATGCACGCGGATTTGATTGACCAGGACGACCTGCTGGGGCAACTCCGGGCCCTGGGTTTCGAGATGCCCGCAGGCGCCAGTGCCGAGCAGGCCTGCGAATGCGCAGTCAGGGGCCTGAGCGATGCCCGGGCCAAGGCACTCAAGGGCATGGTCGAGCAGATGCTCACCGGCAACGCGACCATTCTTCCTGCCGTGCGCCAGGCCCTCGACCGCCAGCTGTTGCCGGCATTGGCCGAGTACCAGCAGCAAAAACGCGCCTGAATCGCCCCGGTGCCATGGGCCGGTTGCTAGAGTACGCACCTCTTTGTACTGCACAGGCGACTGCCCATGATCCGTATCCTGCCCGGCCAAGCCGCCGATCCCGGCCATTGGCTGCAATTGCGCCTGGGCCTGTGGCCCCACTGCCCCCCCGAGGAACACCGGGAAGAAATCCGCCAGATGCTCGCCGAGCCCGCTCGCTACGGCTGCTGGCTGGCCCAGGCCGCCAGTGGTGAAACGCTGGGCCTGGCTGAGGCGTCGTTGCGCCGCGACTACGTCAATGGCACCGACAGCTCGCCGGTGGTGTTTCTGGAAGGTATCTACGTCGCTCCCGAACACCGGCGCCAAGGCATAGCCCAGCGCCTGATCGAACAGGTCAGCCAGTGGGGGCGGCAGCAGGGCTGCGTGGAGATCGCCTCGGACGCCAGCCTGGACAACCTGGTCAGCCATGCCCTGCACCACGCGCTCGGCTTCGAGGAAACCGAGCGCGTGGTGTATTTCAAGAAGGCGCTGTGACCGGGGCGGCCTGCGACCGCGCCTAGAGACGCACGCTGGCGAAGGTGGATTCGTTGCGCGCCTGGCTCAGGGCCGACAGTGGCCCGGACAGTGGCGCCAGGACCATGGCCTGGGGCAGCGGCATCATCGCCACCTGCTGGGTGGTGTTGGAACCGATGCGCTCGTCCCGTGGCGGAATGCCGAAATACTCGCGGTAGCACTTGGAGAAGTGCGGGGTGGAGACGAAACCGCAGACCGAGGCCACTTCGATGATCGACATCGGCGTCTGCTTGAGCAGTTGCCGGGCGCGGATCAAGCGCAGCTTGAGGTAGTAGCGCGATGGCGAGCAGTGCAGGTACTTCTGGAACAGGCGCTCCAGTTGCCGGCGCGATACCGCGACGTACACCGCCAGTTCGTCGAGGTCGATCGGCTCCTCCAGGTTGGCTTCCATCAGCGCGACGATTTCCTGCAGCTTGGGCTGGTTGGTGCCCAGCATGTGCTTGAGCGGTACGCGCTGGTGGTCCTGCTCGTTGCGGATGCGCTCGTAGACGAACATCTCCGAGATCGCCGCCGACAGCTCGCGGCCGTGATCGCGGCTGATCAGGTGCAGCATCATGTCCAGCGGCGCGGTGCCTCCGGAGCTGGTGAAGCGGTTGCGATCGAGGGTGAACAGGCGGGTGCTCATGGCCACCCGGGGGAAGGCTTCCTGCATCGCCGCCAGGCACTCCCAGTGCACGCTGCAATCGAAGCCGTCCAGCAGGCCGGCGCAGGCCAGCGCCCAGCTGCCGGTGCACACGGCGCCAAGGCGTCGGGACTGACGGGCCTGGCTCTGCAACCAGGACACATGCTCACGGGTCACGGTGCGCTGGATGCCGATACCGCCGCAGACGATCACGGTATCCAGGCTGGGGGCTTTGTGCATGGAAGCGTCGGGAGTGATTTGCAGGCCATCACTGGCCCAGACCTGGCCGCCATCGACGCTGAGGGTGGTCCAGCGATACAGCTCGCGGCCGGACAGTTGGTTGGCCATGCGCAGGGGTTCGACTGCGGAGGCCAGGGAAATCAGCGTGAAATTGTCCAGCAGCAAAAAGCCGATGGATTGAGGCGCACGGTTCTGGGGCTGGGCCCCGGAGTTGAACGACGTCATCGCGATATCTCCTCACACAAAGCGGGTGATGGCCTCAGGCGGAGGCTCTTTTTATTGGTGCCCTGTCACTCGAGGGAAACGGGCTTGGTCATCACAGAGCAATTGCCATGCCTAAAGTTGAATGGGCATTCAATAACTCCTGAAAACGACGTCGCGAAGCCTCTACATAGCCCTTGCCTGTGTGCGGATTAAAGACATGCAGAACGAAAGTCGCCGGCGGGCGCCGGCGAGGGTGAGCAGTTAGGTAGCACTCGTAGAGCCGTCGCGCGTGCAGGCCACAGCCGAGTGTCACTCAAAGCGCAACGCAGCGACGAACGGGAATGCCCGTCGGCTCCGTGGGCCACTTGTCTAATCACGACGCGCTAAAAGGTGGCGTCCTCCCGCGCCGATGGGCCGTTTGCGCGCAGCGGCGGGCGGCTCAGCATTCCACGGCGCTTACGGCCAGGCCGCCGCGGGAAGTTTCCTTGTATTTGTCATGCATGTCGGCCCCGGTATCGCGCATGGTGCGAATCACCCGGTCCAGGGAGATGAAGTGCTGGCCATCGCCACGCAGGGCCATCTGCGCGGCATTGATCGCCTTCACCGCGGCGATGGCGTTGCGCTCGATGCAGGGCACCTGGACCAGGCCGCCCACCGGGTCGCAGGTCAGTCCAAGGTTGTGTTCCAGGCCGATCTCCGCAGCGTTGCACAATTGTTCCGGGGTAGCACCGAGGATCTCCGCCAGTCCCGCCGCCGCCATGGCGCAGGCCGAGCCGACCTCGCCCTGGCAACCGACCTCGGCACCGGAGATGGAGGCATTCTTTTTACACAGGATGCCGATGGCCGCCGCACCGAGGAAGAAGTCCACCACATGGGCGTCGGTCACCTCCTCGCTGAACTTCATGAAGTAGTGCAGCACCGCCGGGATGATCCCCGCCGCACCGTTGGTGGGCGCGGTGACCATGCGCCCGCCGGCGGCATTCTCTTCGTTGACCGCCAGGGCATAGAGGTTGACCCACTCCATGGCGCTCAGGGTCGAGCCGATCACATTGGGCTTGTTCAGCTCCTGCAGGCTGCGGTGCAGCTTGGCCGCCCGGCGCCGTACATGGAGCCCGCCCGGCAGCGTGCCCTCGTGCTTGAGGCCTTGTTCCACGCAGTCCTGCATGGCGCGCCAGAGCGCCATCAGCCCACTGCGGATTTCTTCCTCCGAGCGCCAGGTCTTCTCGTTGGCCAGCATCAGCTCGGCCACCCGCAGGTTGTGCCTGCGGCACAGATCCAGCAACTCCACCGCACTGGAGAAATCGTAGGGCAGCTCGCTGCGATCCAGGTCCGCCACGCCACTGTCGGCCTGGGCCTGGTCGACGACAAAACCGCCGCCGACCGAATAATAGGTGTCGCGATGCAGTTCCCCGCCCTCGCCTTCGGCCACCAGGGTCATGGCATTGGGGTGGAACGGCAGGTTCTCGTCGAGCAGGCGCATGTCCCGGGACCAGATGAACGGCACCGGCAGGCGCCCGTCCAGCAACAAGGTAGAGGTCTGTCGCAGCAGGTCGATGCGGGTGCCGATCAACGAGGGGTCGATCGCATCGGGCCACTCGCCCATCAGCCCCATGATCACCGCGTTGTCGCTGCCATGGCCGATACCGGTGGCCGACAGCGAGCCATAGAGCTGGACCTCGATCCGGCGCACCTGATCCAGCAGCTGTTTTTCACCCAGCGCCTGGGCGAACAGCGCGGCTGCGCGCATGGGGCCGACGGTGTGGGAACTGGAGGGGCCGATACCGATTTTGAACAAGTCGAAAACACTGATAGCCATGCCTGGGTGACTCCTCGATGAGCACAGTCCGGACGCCGAAAACGCCCACTGACGGAGCTGCTACGCTCAAGCTGCAATCCGCCGAGAAGGGCGCATCATCAGGCTTTTGCCGGGTTTGCCGACGTCTGACACCGACTCGTTCATGTCCACCAACGCCGCTTGGCGACAGGGCCTGATTCCGGGCGTTTTTTACGCCCCGGATGAAGGAAAAATTGCGGAAAAACGCTGTAAGCGACGTCACCGACACTGGATGCGACCCTCCCTGTACTGGATACGACGCACCCCGTAGGCGACAGATTTTCACTGGTACATGATCAGTCTCGACTCGATTGCAAGGGGCTGTTGACGTTTGGTGGCAGGCCGCGACGGCGGTCCACTTGGCAAACGTCAACAGCCCCTGGGGTGGTAGAGCTGTTCCCGACACACCAACCGCCACACTTAATAAGCGCGGTCCAAACGCCGCCAAGAAGAACATCCAGGAGTCTCCCCTCTATGAAAGGTTCCCCCTCGTTGTTGCTGGCCGCCATGCTGGGTCTGCCGCTTCTGGCACACGCTGCAGAACCGGCACAGTGCGGTACCGTGAACTTCTCCGATGTCGGCTGGACCGACATCACCGTGACCACCGCCACCACCAGCGTCGTGCTCAACGCCCTGGGCTACAAGACCAAGACCACGATGATTTCCGTGCCGGTGACCTACAAGTCCCTGGCCGACGGCAAGAACATGGACGTCTTCCTGGGTAACTGGATGCCGACCATGGAAAACGACATCAAGGCCTATCGCGAGGCCGGTACTGTGGAGACCGTGCGCGCCAACCTGGAGAACGCCAAGTACACCCTGGCCGTTCCCGAGGCCTTGTATGACAAGGGCCTCAAGGACTTCGCCGACATCGTCAAGTTCAAGAAGGAACTGGACGGCAAGATCTATGGCATCGAGCCGGGCAACGACGGCAACCGCACCATCCAGAGCATGATCGACAAGAATGCCTTCGGCCTGAAGGACGCCGGTTTCAAAGTGGTGGAATCCAGCGAGGCGGGCATGCTCAGCCAGGTGGAGCGCGCCCAGCGCCGCGACACCGCGGTGGTGTTCCTGGGCTGGGAACCGCACCCGATGAACACCCGCTTCAAGATGAAGTACCTGACCGGCGGCGACGAGTTCTTCGGCCCCAACTTCGGCCAGGCGACCATCTACACCAACACTCGCAAGGGCTACGCCCAGGAGTGCAGCAACGTCGGCCAACTGCTGAAGAACCTGTCGTTCACCCTGAACATGGAAAGCACCCTGATGGGGAACGTGCTGGACGACAAGATGAAGCCCGACGCGGCCGCCAAGGCCTGGCTGAAGAACAATCCTCAAGTGCTCGATACCTGGCTCGCCGGAGTCACCACCATCGATGGCAAACCAGGCCTGGAGGCCGTCAAAGCCAAGCTGGCCCAGTAAGTCGCTTACGCCGGGCGGGTTCGCCCGCCCGGGCTGTTTTTCCATTGCATGCGGACGTTCAATACCATGCTCACTGATCAGAAAATCCCCCTGGGCCAGTACATCGCGGCCTTTGTAGAGTGGCTGACGAAACACGGCGCCAACATCTTCGATGCGATCGCCACCAGCCTGGAAGCCATGATTCACGGCGTGACGTTCGCGCTGACCTGGTTCAACCCCCTGGCCCTGATCGGCCTGATCGCCCTGCTGGCCCACATGATCCAGCGCAAATGGGGCCTGACCGTATTCGTCATCCTGTCCTTCCTGCTGATCCTCAACCTGGGGTACTGGCAGGAGACCATGGAGACCCTGGCCCAGGTGACCTTCGCCACCCTGGTCTGCGTGGTCATCGGCGTGCCGCTGGGCATCCTCGCCGCGCACAAGCCGATGTTCTATACCGCCATGCGCCCGGTGCTGGACCTGATGCAGACCGTGCCGACCTTCGTCTACCTGATCCCAACCCTGACTCTGTTCGGCCTGGGCGTGGTCCCGGGGCTGATTTCCACCGTGGTGTTCGCCATCGCCGCGCCGATCCGCCTGACTTACCTGGGTATCTGCGACGTGCCACAGGAGCTGCTGGATGCCGGCAAGGCCTTTGGTTGTTCACGCCGCCAGTTGCTGACCCGTATCGAATTGCCGCACGCGATGCCGAGCATCGCCGCCGGCGTGACCCAGTGCATCATGCTGTCGTTGTCGATGGTGGTGATCGCGGCCCTGGTGGGCGCCGATGGCCTGGGCAAACCCGTGGTCAACGCACTGAACACCGCCGATATCTCCCTGGGCTTCGAAGCAGGCCTGGCGATCGTGTTGCTGGCAATCATGCTCGACCGTATCTGCAAGCAGCCGGAACTGCCGGCAAGGGGTGAGGCATGAGCATCATTCGTTTCGAAGACGTCGACGTCATCTTCTCCAACAAGCCGCGCGAGGCCCTGGCACTGCTGGACAAGGGCCAGACCCGCGAGCAGATCCTCAAGCAGACCGGCCTGGTGGTCGGTGTGGAAAAGGCCAACCTGGACATCAACAAGGGCGAGATCTGCGTGCTGATGGGCCTGTCCGGTTCGGGCAAGTCGAGCCTGCTGCGCTGCATCAACGGCCTCAATACCGTGAGCCGCGGCAAGCTGTTCGTCGAGCATGAAGGCAAGCACATCGATATCGCCCACTGCTCCCCGGCCGAGCTGAAGATGATGCGCACCAAGCGCATCGCCATGGTGTTCCAGAAGTTCGCCCTGATGCCCTGGCTGACGGTGCGCGAGAACATCAGCTTCGGCCTGGAGATGCAGGGCCGCCCGGAGAAGGAGCGGCGCAAGCTGGTGGACGACAAGCTGGAGCTGGTGGGCCTGACCCAGTGGCGCAACAAGAAGCCGGACGAGCTGTCCGGTGGCATGCAGCAACGCGTGGGCCTGGCCCGTGCCCTGGCCATGGACGCCGACATCCTGCTGATGGACGAGCCCTTCTCGGCCCTCGACCCGCTGATTCGCCAGGGCCTGCAGGACGAGTTGCTGGAGCTGCAGCGCAAGCTGAACAAGACCATCGTGTTCGTCAGCCACGACCTGGACGAAGCCCTGAAACTGGGCAGCCGCATCGCCATCATGAAGGACGGGCGGATCATCCAGTACAGCAAGCCCGAAGAGATCGTGCTCAACCCGGCGGACGACTACGTGCGGACCTTCGTCGCCCATACCAACCCGTTGAACGTACTGTGCGGGCGCAGCCTGATGCGCAGCCTGGACAACTGCAAGCGGGTCAACGGTTCGGTGTGCCTGGACCCGGGTGGCGACTCCTGGCTGGACCTGGCCGAAGGCAACACCATCAAGGGTGCCCGACGCAACGGCTCGCAGCTGGACCTGCAGAACTGGGTGCCCGGACAGTCGGTGGAAGAGCTGGGCCGGCGCCCGACCCTGGTGGATTCCAATATCGGCATGCGCGAAGCCCTGCAGATCCGCTACCAGACCGGCAACAAGCTGGTGCTCCACGATAACCACAAGGTGGTGGGGATCCTTGGCGACAGCGAGCTCTACCACGCACTGCTCGGCAAGAACCTGGGCTGATGGACACAAACGACAACGCCGCGACCTGGGTCGCGGCGTTGTCGTTTGAGCGGGAATAGAGGTGCGAATTGCACCTGTTGCAGGAGCGGATGTGGCGGTACGCCACACATCGCTTCGCGGGCGACGCGGTACCCGGTGAGCCCGGGCCCGCGTCTACTTCAGGACTTAGCTATAAACCCGGCCCAGGAGCTGCCGATGGCTTTCGAACTGATCGAGCACGTCACGGGTGATCTGCTCTTGGGTGAAGCCCATCAAGTCGTATTCCTGGCTGCCGTTGTGCAGGTAGACCTCGGCACGGTAGTAGCGTGCTCGCTCCTCCGGTGCATCGGCCGACTCGCTCGGCGCCGCCAGGTAACCGTCCAGGCTCACTTCATAGACGAAAGGGTTGCCCTCTTCCATCTCGATCCGCACACCCATGCAGCGCTTGGACTTGCCCAGCAGGGTTTGCACGTCCAGCCCCTGGTTGCGCAACTGGGTCGCGGCCTCTTCCAGGGCCGGGGTCACGTGCTTGTCCATGAAGCGCTGGACCACTGCCTGGGTCGGCTGCAGGTCCAGTTGGGTCAGGCGCTCGCTGAAACCGCGACGGCCACGGGCCGCCAGTTCCGCTTGTTCCTGCTCGACCCGGGTGTCCTGGGCCATGGCCTTGTACAGGCCGAACATGAAGCACACCAGCACCACCGAGAATGGCAGGCCAGCCAGCACCACCATGGTCTGCATGGCTTGGAAGTTACCGGCGAACAGCAGGCCGACGGTCACCAGGGTGATCACGACCGACCAGAAGATCCGCAGCCAGTGCGGGGCGTCTTCGTCGACGTTACCGCCCTTGCAGGACAGGTTGGCCATCATCACCGCGCCGGAGTCGGCCGGGGTCAGGAACAACACGAAGCCCACGAAGATCGACACACCGATGACGATCTTCGACGCCGGGTAATGCTCGAGCAGTTGGTAGATCGCCATGGACGGCTGTTCCAGGGCGGTCTTGCCCAGTTCCACCGCGCCCTGGTTGAGCACCAGATCCAGCGCCGAGTTGCCGAAGATCGACAGCCAGGCCAGGGTGAAGCCCAGCGGGATCAGCAGTACGCCAGCCACCAGCTCGCGCACGGTACGACCACGGGAAATACGAGCGATGAACATGCCCACGAAAGGTGCCCAGGAAATCCACCAGGCCCAGTAGAACAGGGTCCACAGGCCCAGCCAGCGATCGGACTTGGCGCTGTCGCCTTCGTACACATAGAGGTCGAACGTCTTGAGCACCACGCCGTTGAGGTAGTCGCCGATGTTCTGCACGAAGCCGTTGAGCAGGTGCAGGGTCGGGCCGAACAGCAGGACGAAGATCAGCAAGCCGCTGAACAGCACGATGTTCAGGTTGGACAGGCGGCGAATGCCGTTCTCCACCCCGGACACTGCGGCGATGGTGGCCACCGTGCTCATGACGATGATCACGATCAGCAGGTTGGTGTTGCTGTGTTCCATGCCAAACAGGTTTTCCAGGCCGGACGATACCTGCATCGAGCCGATGCCCAGGTTGGTCACCAGGCCCAGCAGGGTCACGAACATGCCGAAACCGTCCACCGCGTGGCCGGCCGCGCCCTTGACCCAGCGCTCGCCCACCAATGGGTACAGCGCCGAGCGCAGTGCCAATGGCTGGTTATGCCGGTAGGCGAAGTACGCCACCGCCAGGCCCACCAGGGCATAGATCGCCCAACCGTGCAGGCCCCAGTGCAGGAACGTCAGTTGCAGCGCCTGGCGCGCGGCCTGGTTGCTGGCTGGCACGCCTTCGGGCGGATTGAAGTAGTGGTCCAGGGGCTCGGACGCACCGAAGTACAGCAGCGAGATGCCGATGCCGGACGAGAACAGCATCCCGGCCCAGGCGCCATAGCTGAAGTCCGGGGTGTCTTGCTTGGTCCCCAGCTTGAGCTTGCCGTAGGAAGAGAACGCCAGGCCCACCACGAACACCAGGTAGGCGGCGATCACCAGCATGTAGTACCAGCCGAAACTGCGGGACAACCAGGCCTGGGCAACGTCCAGCATTTTGCCGGCCTCTTGCGGGGCGATGATCAGGATCGCAGTCAACAACAGGATCAGCGCGGTCGAGGTGTAGAACACCCAACCGTTGACCCGCACCTTTTCCGGCGGGGTCTTTATAAGAGAGGCAGAACTCATTGCACAGATGCTCCAGGCAGTGCGAGAGAAGGACACAAGGCAACACGGCACCCGACCAATCGGTTAGTTGGCAGCCGATCGTCGGGTGATATAAAGACACCCCGAAAAAAGCCCGGACCCACGGCGGCTGCGTTGCGAACCAGCGTCCCCGACCTCGGCTCGAACCCATGGTTCGGCGTCAGGCCTGAAGCGTCTTGCCCATTCAACACGTCCGTCCTTACCGGTTCACGCCATGCCATCCCTGGGGTGCGGTCTTTTTCGGAGGTCGTTTTCCGCCGTCTACATGCGGGACGAATCCGTAGGCAGCGACGATTTGTCGCAGATCTTATTCTTTGTTGATTGAACGTTCAATCAAAACAAAATAGACTGGCCCGCAAGCCGACAGCCGTCATGCGTCTGCCGGCGGGCCTAAGGAGAGGTATCAGATGCCCAAGGTCGGTATGCAACCCATACGCCGCCAGCAGTTGATCGAAGCCACGCTACAAGCGGTCGATCAGGTCGGAATGGGGGACGCCAGCATTGCGCTGATCGCCCGTTTGGCCGGAGTGTCGAACGGCATCATCAGTCACTACTTTCGGGACAAGAACGGCCTGATCGCAGCGACGATGGGTTACATCATGAGCATGCTCAACGAAGGCGTCAGAGCACGCCGTCAGGCCCTGACGGACGACAGCCCGCGCGCTCACCTGAAAGTGATCATCGAGGGCAACTTCGATGCCAGCCAGGTGAACGGCCCGGCAATGAAAACCTGGTTGGCGTTCTGGGCTTCCAGCATGCACCAGCCCGATTTGCACAGGTTGCAGCGGATCAACGACCACCGCTTGTATTCCAACCTGTGTTGCCAGTTCCGCCGCGCCCTGCCGCTCTACCATGCGCGCAAGGCAGCCCGCGGCCTGGCGGCTTTGATCGACGGTTTGTGGCTGCGTGGCGCCCTGTCGGGTGATGCGTTCGACACCGACCAGGCGATACGGATCGCTTACGAATACATGGATTTACAACTGGCTAAGCAGGAGCGCTAGAGCACAACCAAGACGCTCGGCCTCTGCACGCCACTGATCAGCGTGCCCGAATCCAAGGGCACGCCCGGTGGACAAGCCCATTACTCAATGCACTTGCGAGGACACTATGGCCCGTTTTGAACTGCAAAAACTCTACATCGACGGCGGCTACACCGATGCCGGCAGCGACGCCACTTTCGATGCCATCAACCCGGCCAACGGTGAAGTTCTCGCACAAGTGCAGCGTGCGACCAAGGAAGACGTGGAACGCGCCGTGGTCAGCGCCGAGAAAGGCCAGAAGATCTGGGCCGCCATGACCGCCATGGAGCGTTCGCGCATCCTGCGTCGCGCCGTGGACATCCTGCGTGAGCGCAACGACGAGCTGGCCGCCCTGGAAACCCTGGATACCGGCAAGGCCTACTCCGAAACCAAGTATGTCGACATCGTCACCGGCGCTGACGTGCTGGAATACTACGCAGGCCTGGTACCGGCCATCGAAGGCGAGCAGATCCCACTGCGCGACACTTCCTTCGTCTACACCCGCCGCGAGCCACTGGGCGTGGTCGCCGGTATCGGCGCCTGGAACTACCCGATCCAGATCGCCCTGTGGAAATCCGCCCCGGCCCTGGCCGCTGGCAACGCGATGATCTTCAAGCCAAGCGAAGTGACTTCGCTGACCACCCTGAAACTGGCCGAGATCTACACCGAGGCTGGCGTACCGGCTGGCGTGTTCAACGTCCTGACCGGCAGTGGCCGTGAAGTCGGCACCTGGCTGACCGAGCACCCGCGCATCGAGAAAGTCTCCTTCACCGGCGGCACCGACACCGGCAAGAAAGTCATGGCCAGCGCTTCGAGCTCCTCGCTCAAGGAAGTGACCATGGAACTGGGCGGCAAGTCGCCGCTGATCATCTGCGACGACGCCGACCTGGATCGCGCCGCCGACACCGCGATGATGGCCAACTTCTACAGCTCGGGCCAGGTCTGCACCAACGGCACTCGCGTGTTCGTACCGAGCCACCTGAAGGCCGCCTTCGAAGCCAAGATCGTCGAGCGCGTTGCCCGCATCCGCGTTGGCAACCCAGAGAACGAGAACACCAACTTCGGTCCGCTGGTGAGCTTCGCCCACATGGAGAACGTGCTGGGCTACATCGCCAAGGGCAAGGAAGAAGGTGCCCGCGTACTGTGCGGCGGCGATCGCCTGACCGACGGCGAATTCGCCAAGGGCGCTTTCGTGGCACCGACCGTGTTCACCGACTGCACCGACGACATGACCATCGTGCGTGAAGAAATCTTCGGCCCAGTGATGAGCATCCTCACCTACGAGACCGAAGAAGAAGTGATCCGTCGTGCCAACGACACCGACTTCGGCCTGGCCGCCGGTATCGTCACTCGCGATCTGAACCGCGCTCACCGCATCATCCACCAGCTCGAAGCCGGTATCTGCTGGATCAACGCCTGGGGCGAATCCGACGCCAAGATGCCAGTCGGCGGCTACAAGCAGTCGGGCGTGGGCCGTGAGAACGGCATCAGCTCGCTGAACAACTTCACCCGCATCAAGTCGGTGCAGGTCGAGCTGGGCGACTACAGCTCAGTATTCTGAGCAGCGGCAAGTAGCTAGCTATCAGCGGCAAGCCAAGGCATTAGCCCGGCTTGCCGCCTGCCCCTCATTCAATGCCAAGCCCGCTTCGCTGCCTTTTCTCGCAGCTTGAAGCTTGAGGCTTGCAGCTCTCCACGGAGGCTCTAATGGCCCAAGAATACGACTACATCATCGTTGGTGCCGGCTCTGCCGGTAACACCCTGGCGACCCGTCTGACCGAAGACGAAGGCGTCACCGTCCTGCTGCTGGAAGCCGGCGGCCCGGACTACCGTTTCGATTTCCGTACCCAGATGCCTGCGGCACTGGCGTTCCCCCTGCAAGGCCGTCGCTACAACTGGGCCTATGAGACCGATCCAGAGCCGCACATGGACGGCCGCCGCATGGAATGTGGCCGTGGCAAGGGCCTGGGCGGCTCCTCGCTGATCAACGGCATGTGCTACATCCGCGGCAACGCCATGGACTACGACGGCTGGGCCAAGCTGCCAGGCCTGGAAGACTGGTCGTACCTGGACTGCCTGCCGTACTTCCGCAAGGCCGAAACCCGCGACATCGGCCCTAACGACTACCACGGTGGCGAAGGCCCGGTACGAGTGACCACGCCCAAGGCTGGCAACAACCCGCTGTTCCACGCCATGGTCGAGGCCGGCGTACAGGCCGGTTACCCGCGTACCGAAGACCTCAACGGCTACCAGCAGGAAGGCTTCGGTCCGATGGACCGCACCGTGACCCCTGAAGGCCGTCGCTCCAGCACCGCCCGCGGTTACCTGGACGTGTCCAAGAAGCGCTCCACCCTGACCATCGTCACCCACGCCCTGACCGACAAGGTCCTGTTCGAAGGCAAGCGCGCCGTAGGCGTGAGCTACCTGCAAGGCAGCACCGAAGAGCGCGTGGAAGCCCGTGCGCGCAAGGAAGTCATCGTCAGCTCCGGCGCCATCGCCTCGCCACAGCTGCTGCAACGCTCCGGCGTCGGCCCGCGTGCCCTGCTGGAAAGCCTGGACATCCCGGTGGTCCACGACCTGCCGGGCGTCGGTGAGAACCTGCAGGACCACCTGGAGCTGTACCTGCAATACGCGTGCACCCAGCCGGTATCGCTGTACCCATCGCTGCTGTGGTGGAACCAGCCGGCCATCGGCGCGCAGTGGCTGTTCAAGGGCACCGGCATCGGCGCCAGCAACCAGTTCGAAGCCGGTGGTTTCATCCGTACTCGCGAAGAGTTCGAATGGCCGAACATCCAGTACCACTTCCTGCCGGTAGCGATTAACTACAACGGCTCCAACGGCGTGAAGGAACACGGCTTCCAGGCCCACATGGGTTCCATGCGTTCGCCAAGCCGTGGCCGTGTGCAGGCCAAGTCGAAAGACCCGCGCCAGCACCCGAGCATCCTGTTCAACTACATGGCCACCGAGCAGGACTGGCAGGAATTCCGCGACGGCATCCGCCTGACCCGCGAAATCATGCAGCAGCCGGCACTGGACGCCTACCGCGGTCGCGAGATCAGCCCGGGCATCGAAGTGCAGACCGATGAGCAGCTGGACACCTTCATCCGCGAGCACGCCGAGACTGCGTTCCACCCATCCTGCTCGTGCAAGATGGGCACCGACGACATGGCCGTGGTCGATGGCCAGGGTCGCGTGCACGGCATGCAGGGCCTGCGTGTGGTGGATGCCTCGATCATGCCGATCATCACCACCGGCAACCTCAACGCGCCGACGATCATGATGGCCGAGAAAATCGCCGACAAGATCCGTGGCCGCCAGCCGCTGCCACGCAGCAAGGCCGCCTACTACGTGGCCGGCGAAGCTCCGGTACGTGGCAAGCCGGTACGCGACGTAGCCGCGAACGCGCAGTAAGCACCATTGGCGCCGACCGCAAGGGTCGGCGCCATTTCCACGATTCCCCCCGCCTCTCTCCTCTCCTCGACATTGCCTCTACGGCGTCCTTGATCGCAGTCGCAGGCTACGGCTAAAGTTTCATCCGCCTTACCCCCTTCGCTCCACGGACTTTATCCCGAGCCCTGCGCGACCTATACCTGTAGGAGCCGGCCCGCCGTCGATAAGACCTGCAAGCCCCAGCTCTTCATACAAGGAGGTCATTCATGTTCGACTTTCACCCCCAGCTCAAGCAGCGCTTCGCTGCCTTGCGCACGGGCGCCGAATTCTTTTCCCTGCGCTATGTGCGCGAGTCCGACCAGTACCTGTCGGTGCGCAAGAACATTGCTGAGCCACCCTGCCTGGGCCATGACGAAGGCGCGATGTTGACCGTACGGGTGCGTGGCGTGGAAACCTACGCCGCCACCAACGACCTGTCGCAAGGCGGCTTGCAGGCGGCCCTCGACCGCGCCGAACGGCAGGCCCGGGTGATCGCCGCACACTCCCTGCTGGACCTGCGCGAGCAGCCGGTCTCCAGCCATCGCGCCGACTACCTGTCGCCCAACCTCGAACACGCCTTCCCATCCCTGAGCGACTGCTACCAGCTGCTGGGTGACGAATCGGCCTCGGTGCCCAAAGACGAGCGCCTGGTGAACTGGCAAGTGGGCATCGGCGTGACCCAGGTCGAGCAGATCTACCTCAACAGCGCCGGGGCCGAGCTGCGCCAGGCCCAGCGCTTCGTCTACCCGGGCCTGGACGTCACCGCCTACGACGGCAGCGACAGCCAGACCCGCAGCCTGGGCCGGGAGAATTTCGGCCAGCAAGGCGCCGGCGACGTGATCAGCCGCTGTGGCCTGCTGGGCGCCGCGCCGCGGGTTGCCGACCAGGCCCTGCAACTGCTGCTGGCTCCCAATACGCCCCAAGGCCAGCGGGACCTGCTGCTGATGCCGGACCAGATGATGCTGCAGATCCACGAGTCCATCGGTCACCCGCTGGAGCTGGACCGCATCCTCGGCGACGAACGCAACTACGCCGGTACCAGCTTCGTCAAACAGGCGGACTTCGGCCATCTGCAATACGGCTCGCGGCTGCTCAACGTGACCTTCGACCCGGACATTCCCGAGGAGCTGGCCAGCTATGGCCATGACGACGAGGGCACCGCCGCCAGCAAGCAGTTCCTGATCCGCGAAGGGTTGCTGGTACGCCCCCTGGGCGGCGCCCTGTCGCAGTACCGCAGCGGCCTGGACGGCGTTGCCAACAGCCGCGCCAGCAGCTGGAACCGTGCGCCCATCGACCGCATGGCCAACCTCAACATCGAGCCGGGCGAGCAGTCCCTGGAACAACTGATCGGCGGCATCGAACACGGCATCCTGATGTCCACCAACCGCTCCTGGTCCATCGACGATGCGCGCAACAAGTTCCAGTTCGGCTGCGAATGGGGCCAACTGATCGAGAACGGCGAGCTCAAGGGCGTGGTCAAGAACCCCAACTACCGGGGCATTTCCGCGCAGTTCTGGCGCAACCTCAGCGCCGTCGGCAACCGTGGCACCTTCCAGGTCCTGGGCACGCCCAATTGCGGCAAGGGCGAACCCAATCAGGTGATCCGGGTTGGCCACGCCTCGCCAGCCTGTGTCTTCAGCAAGATCGATGTATTCGGAGGAGATGCCTGATGACCAGGACGACCGATCAGGCCCAGCCATTCAAGGCGCTGGTGCAGTGGCTCAAGGACGAGATCCGCGAGTCGGAACAATTCACCCTCAGCTACGCCGCCGAATCTTCGGAATTCATCCGCTTCAACCACGCCAAGGTGCGCCAGGCCGGGCAGGTGCAGCAGGCCAGCCTGAGCTTCAAGCTGATCGACGACGGGCGCCACGCCGACCTCGGGATCACCCTGAGCAACGATCCCGAGGTGGATCGCCAGCGCCTGGCCGAAAGCTTGCAACAGCTGCGCGAAACCCTGCCGTTGCTGCCGGCCGACCCCTACCTGATGCTCAACCACACCCACTGGCAATCCCAGAGTGTGCAAGAACACCCGCTGCCGGACAGCGAACAGGTAGTGAATGAGATCGGCCACGCGGCCACCGGCCTGGACCTGGTGGGCATCTATGCCGCCGGTTCCATCAGCCGCGGCTTCGCCAGCTCCAGCGGGGCGTTCGGCTGGCACCAGGCCAACAGTTTCAACTTCGATTTCAGCCTGTTCCACGACAATGGCGAAGCGGTGAAAGCCAGCTATGCCGGGCATGCCTGGAGCAGCGAAGCCTTCGCCCAGCGCTTCGACCAAGCCCGCCAGCAACTGGAGTTCCTCGGCAGGCCGCTGCGCACCCTGGCTCCCGGGCAGTACCGCGCCTACCTGGCCCCCGCGGCCCTGGAGGAAATCATGAGCATGCTGGCCTGGGGCGGGTTCTCGGCCCAGTCCATCGCCAGCAAGCACAGCGCCCTGCAGAAGCTCTATGCCGGCGACGCCGCCCTCAGCCCGTTAGTGTCCCTGCGCGAGCAGGTCAGCGGCTCGCTCAGCCCGGCGTTCTCCGACGAGGGCTACCCGCGCAGCGACCTGGCGCTGATCACCGCCGGCAACGCCGACGCCCGCCTGATCAACTCCCGCAGCGCCGCCGAGTATGGACTGGCCACCAATGGCGCCGGCAGCAGCGAGTACCCCAGCGCCTTGAACATGGCCGGCGGCCAGTTGGCCCAGCAGGACATCCTCAAGCAACTGGGCACCGGCCTGTACATCAGTAACCTGTGGTACCTGAACTACTCGGACCTGCCGGCAGCACGCCTGACCGGCATGACCCGCTTTGCCACCTTCTGGGTGGAGAACGGCGAGATCCAGGCACCGGTGAACACCATGCGCTTCGATGACAGTGTCTACAGCCTGCTGGGTTCGCAACTGGAGGCACTCACCGAGCAGCGCGAACTGCTGCTTTCGGCCAGTACCTACGGCCAGCGCCAGACGGCCTCGATGCATCTGCCCGGGGCCTTGGTCAGCCGCCTGACGCTGACCTTGTAAACCGGCCTCAAGTTGCAAGCCTGGAGCTTGCAACTTTCCGCTGCCCTTGTTGAGGTCCCATGCCCGAACGCACGCCACTCGACGCTACCACCACCCGCTGGCTGCCCTGGGTGGTGGCCATCGCCTTCTTCATGCAGTCCCTGGACGGCACCATCCTCAATACGGCGCTGCCGGCCATGGCCCAAGACCTGGCGGAAGACCCATTGCGCATGCAAGGCGTGGTCATTGCCTACATGCTCACCGTGGCGCTGCTGATCCCGGCTTCGGGCTGGATCGCCGATCGCTTCGGCACCAAGAAGATCTTCTTCGGGGCCATCCTGCTGTTCAGCATCGGTTCACTGTTGTGCGCCCTGTCCAGCTCGCTGGGCATGCTGGTCGGCGCACGGGTGATCCAGGGCCTGGGCGGCGCCTTGATGCTGCCAGTGGGACGCCTGGTGGTGCTGCGCGCCTACCCCCGCTCGGAGCTGGTACGGATCATGGGTTTCATCACCATTCCCGGACTGCTGGGCCCGTTAATCGGCCCGACCATGGGCGGCTGGATGGTGCAGTACCTGACCTGGCACTGGATCTTCCTGATCAACCTGCCGGTGGGAGCCATAGGCTGCTACGCGGTCTGGCGCTTCATCCCCGACCTGCGGGGCAGCGAGCGCACGCGCTTCGATGGCCTGGGCTTTTTGCTGTTCGGCGCGGCGATGGTGCTGATCACCATCGCCATGGAGGGCCTGGGCGAGCTGCACCTGCCGCACTTGCGGGTGATGTTGCTGCTGTTCGGCGGACTGGCGTGCCTGGCGGCCTACTGGCTGCGAGCCGGGCACATCGACAACCCGCTGTTCGCCCCTTCGCTGTTCAAGGTACGGACCTTCGCCGTGGGCATCCTCGGCAACCTGTTCGCCCGCCTGGGCAGCGGTGCCCTGCCATTCTTGGTGCCACTGCTGCTGCAGGTCGCCCTGGGCTACTCACCGTCCCAGGCCGGGATGAGCATGCTGCCCCTGGCGGCGGCCGCCATGCTGGCCAAGTCCATTGCCCGGCCATTGATCGAACGCCTGGGCTATCGCATCGTGCTCACCGGCAACACCCTGGCCCTGGGCATCATGCTGGCAAGCATGGGCCTGGTCAGCGAGCAGACGCCTTATCCGCTGCTGCTGTGCATGCTGGCGGTGCTGGGGGCCATCAACTCATTGCAGTTCACCGCCATGAATACCGTGACCCTGATCGATCTGGACGATGCGGCCGCCAGCAGTGGCAACAGCCTGTTGTCGGTGGTGGCGCAACTGTCCCTGAGCCTCGGGGTCGCTTGCGCTGGCGCCTTGTTGGGCGGCTTCACCGCCTCCGTGGGCAACGACGGGGTCGACACGGTACTCGGCGCCTTCCAGCTGACATTCCTCACGGTCGGGATCATGGCGATGCTGGCAGCGGCGATCTTCCTCCAGCTATCGCCCAACGATGGCCGCCGGGCGAGCAAGGTCGAGGAGCATATCGAGCACTGACTGAACATCTCCTACGTGGGGACTGGGAGATCCCTGGCGACTTTTCGTCCAGAAATTGCAGGAAGAGGAAGCGGGGCTGATACACTGCGCGACATTTTGTTTTGCAGGCCCGTCCCGTGACCACCATCGCCACCGCTTTCAACACCCTGCCCTTGTCCGCCGCCATGCTGGCCAACCTCGACTCCCTCGGGTATGCCCAGATGACGCCGATCCAGGCGCAAAGCTTGCCGGTGATCCTCAAGGGCCTGGACCTGATCGCCCAGGCCAAGACCGGCAGCGGCAAGACCGCCGCCTTCGGCATCGGCCTGTTGAACCCGATCAACCCGCGCTACTTCGGCTGCCAGGCCCTGGTGATGTGCCCGACCCGCGAACTGGCCGACCAGGTCGCCAAGGAGCTGCGTCGCCTGGCTCGCGCCGAGGACAACATCAAGGTCCTGACCCTGTGCGGCGGCGTGCCCTTCGGCCCGCAGATCGCTTCCCTGGAGCACGGTGCCCATATCATCGTCGGCACCCCGGGCCGCATCTCCCAGCACCTGGACAAGGGCACGCTGAAACTCGACGGCCTCAACACCCTGGTGCTCGACGAAGCCGACCGCATGCTCGACATGGGCTTCTACGATGCCATCGAGGCCATCATCGGCCAGACCCCGGCACGCCGGCAGACCCTGCTGTTCTCCGCCACCTACCCGGCGGGCATCAAGCAGTTGGCGTCGAAGTTCATGCGCGATCCGCAGCAGGTAAAAGTCGAGACGCTGCACAGCGACAGCCAGATCGAGCAGCACTTCTACGAAATCTCTCCGGAAGATCGCATGGATGCGGTGGTCAAGGTGCTCAACCACTTCCGCCCGCAGTCTTGCGTAGCCTTCTGCTTCACCAAGCAGCAGGTGCAGGAAACCGTCGACCACCTGACCGCCAAGGGCATGTCCGCAGTGGGCCTGCACGGTGACCTGGAACAGCGCGACCGCGACCAGGTGCTGGCGATGTTCGCCAACCGCAGTACGTCTGTGCTGGTAGCCACCGATGTCGCCGCCCGGGGCCTGGATATCGACGCCCTGGACATGGTGATCAACGTCGAGCTGGCGCGGGATTCGGAAATCCACATCCACCGGGTCGGCCGTACCGGTCGCGCCGGCGAGAAAGGCATCGCCATCAGCCTGGTGTCGCCGTCCGAGGCCCACCGTGCCCAGGCCATCGAGCAGTTGCAGAAAGCTCCGCTGAACTGGGAGCAGATCGACGGCCTGAAGAGCCAGGGCGGCGGTCCGCTGCTGCCAGCCATGAGCACCCTGTGCATCGCCGCCGGGCGCAAGGACAAGGTGCGGCCGGGCGATATCCTCGGCGCGCTGACCGGCGAGGCCGGCATCCCCGGCGCCCAGGTCGGCAAGATCGCGATCTTCGACTTCCAGGCCTACGTGGCCGTGGAGCGCGGCATCGCCAAACAGGCCCTGCAACGCCTCAACAGCGGCAAGATCAAGGGCCGTTCGCTGCGCGTACGTATCCTGTAACCCACCCGCTCGATCTGTAGCCGCTGCCGCAGGCTGCGAACGTCTCCGAAGGAGGCGCCGCTCTTGAGGCCATGAAGCCCCTGGGGGCTTGTCGCAGCCTTCGGCAGCGGCTACAGGTTCATTTGCCTGCACTCTCGAGGACACCGTTTTGCGCTCTACCGAAGTCGTGATCATCGGCGCCGGCGCCGCCGGCTTGATGTGCGCCCTGACCGCCGCCGGCCGTGGGCGCCAGGTGCTGTTGCTGGACCATGCCAACAAGGCCGGGAAGAAGATCCTGATGTCCGGTGGCGGGCGCTGCAACTTCACCAACATGTACACCGAGCCGGCCAACTTCCTCTCGCAGAACCCGCACTTCTGCAAGTCGGCCCTGGCCCGCTACACCCAGTGGGACTTCATCGGCCTGGTGGCCAAGCACGGCGTGCCGTATCACGAGAAGAAGCTCGGCCAGCTGTTTTGCGACAACAAGTCCAGCGATATCCTCGCCATGCTCCTGGCCGAATGCGACCAGGTTGGGGTCGAACTGCGCCTGGACACCTCGATCCAGCAGATCGAGAAACTGGAGTCGGGCTACCTGCTGCAGACCACCCTGGGCCAGGTGCGCTGCCAGTCCCTGGTGATCGCCACCGGCGGCCTGTCGATCCCGACCCTGGGCGCCACCGGCTTCGGCTACCAGGTGGCCAGGCAGTTCGGCCATGAACTGCTGCCGACCCGTGCCGGACTGGTGCCCTTCACCATCACCGACCAGCTCAAGGAGCTGTGCGGCGAGCTGTCCGGGACCTCGGTGGACTGCCTGGTGAGCTGCAACGGCCAGAGCTTTCGCGAAAACATCCTGTTCACCCACCGTGGCCTCAGTGGCCCGGCGATCCTGCAGATTTCTTCCTACTGGCAGCCCGGCGACAGCGTCGAGATCAACCTGCTGCCGGACCACGACGCCCTGGGCTGGCTGCACCAGCAACAGGCCGAGCGCCCCAACAGCGAGCTCAAGACCCTGCTGGGGGAGATCTTCACCAAGAAGATGGCTGGCCTGCTGGCCGACCACTGGTTCGTCTCCAAGCCGATGAAGCAGTACACCCCCGCGGAATTGGCCGACGTCGCCGACAAGCTCGGCAACTGGCAACTGGTGCCGGCGGGCACCGAGGGCTACCGCACCGCCGAAGTAACCCTGGGCGGGGTCGACACCCGCGAAGTCTCGTCCAAGACCATGGAGTCGCTGAAAAGCCCGGGCTTGTATTTCATTGGCGAGGTGCTGGATGTCACCGGCCACCTGGGCGGTTTCAATTTCCAATGGGCCTGGGCCTCGGGCTACGCCGCCGCGCAATACGCCTGAAGCGGCGGCGCACCCACGGCGGATCGCCCCCTTGGCGGAACGACGGCACATGCCGATGAGCCTCGCCGGGAACAGAATTTGCTGTCGGATGTGACGGCGGCATTGCGCCGTCGTCAATACTGGCTCAATTTAGCTGCATCGCCCGGAAGGCTCGCCCCAATCCATGTCATCGACCTCTTTTCGCCAGTCCCTGCGTCGCCTCTGGGCGCTGGACAAGTTCAGCTACAGCGTGCGGGTGTTCGTCGCCCTGACCGGCAGCATGGCGCTGTGCTGGTACCAGGACGAAATGAGCCTGCTGATCCCATTATTCCTCGGCATCATCGCCAGCGCCCTGGCGGAAACCGACGACAGCTGGCAGGGCCGCCTCAATGCCCTGGCAGTGACCCTGGTGTGCTTCAGCATCGCCGCGCTGTCGGTGGAACTGCTGTTCCCCTACCCCTGGATCTTCGCCATCGCCCTGGCCCTGGCCAGCTTCGGCCTGACCATGCTCGGAGCCCTGGGCGAGCGCTACGGCGCCATCGCCTCGGCAACCCTGATCCTTTCGGTCTACACCATGATCGGCGTCGACCAGCGCGGCGGCGCGGTGATCGACTTCTGGCACGAACCGGTGCTGCTGGTGGCAGGGGCTGCCTGGTATGGCCTGCTCTCGGTGCTCTGGCAGGCGTTGTTCTCCAACCAGCCGGTGCAGCAGAGCCTGGCACGGCTGTTTCGCGAACTGGGCTATTACCTCAAGCTCAAGTCGTCGCTGTTCGAGCCAATTCGTCAGCTGGACGTGGAAGCCCGGCGCCTGGAACTGGCACGGCAGAACGGCAAGGTGGTGGCCGCGCTCAACAGCGCCAAGGAGATCATCCTGCACCGGGTCGGCAACGGCCGCCCGGGGTCGAAGGTCAGCCGCTACCTGAAGCTGTACTTCCTGGCCCAGGACATCCATGAGCGCGCGAGCTCCTCGCACTACCCCTACAACGCCCTGGCCGATGCCTTCTTCCACAGCGACGTGCTGTTCCGCTGCCAGCGCCTGCTGCGCCAACAGGGCAAGGCCTGCCGGGCCCTGGGGGAATCGATCCAGTTGCGCCAGCCGTTCGTCTACGACACCGGGTTCACTGAGGCCCTGGGCGACCTGGAAGCCTCCCTTGAACACCTGCGCATCCAGAGCAACCCCGCCTGGCGTGGGCTCTTGCGCTCGCTGCGGGCACTGGCGGCCAACCTCAGCACCCTCGATCGCCTGCTCAGCGATGCCAGCAATCCCGATGCCCTGGCCGATGCTACCGATAGCAGTCTGCTGGACCGCTCGCCACGCAATCTCAAGGATGTCTGGACCCGCCTGCGCACCCAGCTGACGCCCACCTCGCTGCTATTCCGCCACGCCCTGCGCCTGCCCCTGGCGCTGAGCATCGGCTATGGCATGGTGCACCTGATCCACCCCTCCCAGGGCTACTGGATCATCCTCACCACGCTGTTCGTCTGCCAACCCAACTATGGCGCCACCCGGCGCAAGCTGGGCCAGCGGATCGTCGGCACGGCCATCGGCCTGACCATCGCCTGGGCGCTGTTCGACCTGTTCCCCAGCCCGCTGGTGCAATCGCTGTTCGCCATCGCCGCAGGCGTGGTGTTCTTCACCAACCGCACCACCCGCTACACCCTGGCCACTGCCGCCATCACCCTGATGGTGCTGTTCTGCTTCAACCAGGTAGGCGACGGTTATGGCCTGTTCCTGCCGCGACTGTTCGATACCCTGCTGGGCAGCCTGATCGCCGGCCTGGCGGTGTTCCTGTTCCTTCCCGATTGGCAAGGGCGGCGCCTGAACCAGGTACTGGCCAACACCCTGGCGTGCAACAGCATCTACCTGCGCCAGATCATGCAGCAGTACGCCGCCGGCAAGAGCGACGACCTGGCCTACCGCCTGGCCCGGCGCAATGCCCATAACGCCGATGCGGCGCTGTCCACCACCCTGGCCAACATGCTCATGGAACCTGGGCACTTTCGTAAGGAAGCGGACGTGGGCTTTCGCTTCCTGGTGCTGTCCCACACCCTGCTCAGTTACCTCTCGGGCCTGGGCGCGCACCGTGGCACCCAGCTGCCGGACGAGGTGCGCGAGCACCTGATCGGTGGCGCCGGCACCAGCCTCGCGGCCAGCATCGACGAGATCGCCCAGGGCCTGGCCAACAAGACTCCGATCGTCATCCACAGCGATGCCGAGGAGGCCTTGGCCAACGAGCTGGAGCAGATGCCGGACGAGATCGATGAGGGACAGCGCCTGGTGCAGACCCAACTGGGGCTGATCTGCCGCCAGCTGGGCCCCTTGCGAACCCTGGCGGCCCACCTGATCAAAGGGACCGAACAGCCGCAAGCCTAGCTTGCCGCTGCCCCTCCTACATGCCGTGCTGGCGCAGCAGCCGGGCGTAGCTGCCGTCGGCCTTCATGGCGGCGATCTCCCGATCGAACCTGGCGACGATCTGCGCATGCTCGGGATTCTTCAGGCTCACCAGGATATGCAGGCTGTTCTCGCTCAAGGGCTTGGGCAGGAACTCCACCGCATTGCGCACCCTGGGCGACTCCCGGGCCAGGTAGTAGCGGGCGACGTATTCATCCTCCAGGGTCAGCTTGACCCGGTCCGCCGCCAGCATGCGCACGGCCATGGCGAAGTTGTGCACCGGCACCTTCTGCAAGTCCGAGTCGTTGTCGAATTCAGAGGAGTAGGCGTAGCCGCGTACCACGGCAATCGGATACTCATGCAACTGCTTGAGGTTGTGGTACTCCAGGGGCGCGTCCTTGCGCTTGAGGAAGCGGATACGGTTGACCAGATACTCGGAGGAGAACTGCCCAAGCCGGGTACGTTCATCGTTGTACCAGGCGTTGACCAGCACGTCGTAGCGCCCCTCGCCGATTCCCAGCAGCGCCCGGGCCCAGGGCACCTGCTCGAACTCACTGGCGTAGCCGGCGCGGGCCAGTGCGGTACTGACGATATCGGTGGCCACGCCGCCATTGACCAGGGTTGCGTCGGTAAACGGAGGCCAGGCATCAGCGACCAGCCGCAACTTCTCTGCAGAAGCGCCCTGGCCCAGCAACAGCAATCCGATCAAAGCCAAAGCCCGATGCAGTCGCAGCATGCTTAAAGATCCTTAGCGGGCACAGGGCCCAGCGCGTTCCAGCCTACACTCGAGGGCCCATGCAGCGACCGCCCAGGTCCTAACATTAGCTCATCGCAGCCAATGCACAGGACTTGCAAAACAGATTACACAAAGAAGGGAAAAGCCAGTGAACGGAGTGATGGCATTTTGACCCATCTCACAGAAACAAACTCCATACATCTGCCAGCAAGACATCCGCTGGCGATGTGCTTAGTATTTCGCGCAGCTCTTTTCACAGGATAAGAAAATGACCGTCGAATGGGTCTGCAAACACCACACCGATCTGGGCAAGGAACAGCTCTACGCCATCTTGCAGCTGCGCACCGAGGTCTTCGTCGTGGAACAGAAGTGCCCCTATCAGGAGGTCGATGGCCGTGACCTGGAAGGCGACACCTGCCACCTGATGGCCTGGGACGGCGACCGCCTGGTGGCGTACCTGCGCCTGCTGGACCCCATCTCCCAGGGCGGCGACGTGGTCATCGGCCGGGTGGTGATCGCCGAGCAGGCCCGGGGCCAGGGCCTGGGCCACGTATTGATGGAGCAGGCCCTGAAACAGGCGCAATGGCACTGGCCCGAGACACCGATCTACCTCTCGGCCCAGGCCCACCTGCAGGCCTACTATGGTCGTTACGGGTTCAGCGTGGTGGGCGAGCAATACCTGGAAGACGACATCCCGCACATTGGCATGCGCCGTAACTGACGCCTCAGGGATAGCCCAGCACGGCCTTGATCTGCCGCAAGTTGGGCTCGATCCAGCCCTTGTCGATGGCACCCCAGCTGTGGATCCGATAATGCCCGGCGTGATTGCGCGCGCCGTCCTCTTGCTCGAACTGGCAGACGATGTCCAGGTCGGCCAGGGCGGCGATGGTGTCCTGGGCGGTACGTCGAGGCATGCCCGTGAGTTCCGTCAGCGCCGGCACGCTGCTGGCCTGGCCGCTGTCGATCAGGTACGCCACGTACAAGCGGCGGTAGAAACTGCTCTTGGTCTTGCTCACATCCATCGCCCACTCCTTTCTAGGCCGTTGCGCCCGCCTTCGCCTGCAGGTCGCGCCAGGTGAGGTAGACCCGCAGGTCGAATTCCAGTTGGTGATAGCCCGGCAGCATGTGCTCGCAGAGCTTGTAGAACGCCTTGTTGTGGTCCGACTCCTTGAAGTGCGCCAACTCGTGGACCACGATCATGCGCAGGAACTCCGGCGCCGCCTCCTTGAACAGCGAGGCGATGCGGATCTCTTTCTTGGCCTTGAGCTTGCCCCCCTGCACCCGCGACACCGTGGTGTGCAGGCCGAGGGCACGATGGGTCAGGTCCAGGCGATTATCGAACAGCACCTTGTCGATGGCTGGTGCGTTGCGCAGGTATTCCTGCTTCAGCTCCAGGGCGTAGCTGTACAGCGCCTTGTCGCTCTGCACACCGTGCTTGCCCGGATAGCGGCGCTCCAAATAGTCCCCCAGGCGATCCTCGACAATCAGCTGGCGCACCTGCTCTTGCAGGGCAATGGGATAGGCCTGGAGGTATTTCAGTGCGGTCATGGGGGTGGCAACGCCAGATACGAAGGCTGCCAGTGTAGCGAACTCAGGCCTGCAGCGCGCTCCAGTCGAACGGCTGGGCGAACTGGCTGGCGCTGCTGGCGGTCAGCGGTCGGGCCACCAGGAAACCCTGTACATACTCGCAACCGGCGTCCTTGAGCCACTGATACTGCTCGTGGGTTTCCACGCCCTCGGCGATCACCAGGAGGCCGAACTGCCGGCACAGGTCGATCACGCTGCGCGCGATCGCGGCGTCCCGCGGCGAAGTGAGCAACCGCGCGATCAGGTGCCGGTCGAGCTTGAGGGTGTCGAGCTGCAAGTCACGCAGGTACGCCAGGCAACAGCCGCCCGAGCCGAAATCGTCCAGAGCCACCCGCACCCCCAAATGATGCAACTGCTGCAGTTGCTTGCGGGTCTCGTCCAGGTTCTGGGTCAGTGCTGCCTCGGTGACTTCGACTTCCAGCTGGCGCGGCTGCAGGCCATTGCGTATCAGGACCTGGCGCAGCTCCGCCGCCAGGTTGGGCATGCTGAACTGGGTAGCGCTCAGACTGATCCCGAGCACCAGGTCAGGGCTGAACACTTGCTCCCAGTCCTTGCGCTGGGCAGCCCCCTGTTGATAGATCCAGCTCCCCAGCAGGCTGATCAACCGCGCCTCTTCGAGCAATGGCAGGAACAAACCCGGCGGGACGTCGCCGACACTTGGATGACGCCAGCGCAGCAGGGCCTCGAAACCGCGCAGGCGGCCATCGGCAATGGCCACCTGGGGCTGGTACACCAGGGTGAACTCCTTGCGCTCCACCGCGCTGCGCACGCTTTCCTCGAGCATCAGCCGGGAGCGTTCGCGGCCATTCATTTCATGGTCGTAGTACCGGTACTGCTGGCGGCCGGCGCGCTTGGCCTCGTACATGGCGATATCCGCCGAACGCAACAAGCCATCGAGGTTGGAACCGCAGTCGGGATAGATGGCGATGCCGATGCTGGCCCCCAGCGCCACTTCCAGGCCGTCGATCTGCTGGTTGATGGACAACCGCTCGATCAGCCGTTCGGCCACTTTCGCCGCCTGCTCGGGAAACCCCAGCTCCAATAACGCAGTGAACTCATCGCCCCCCATGCGCCCGATGATGTCGAACGAGTGCAGGCAATCCTTCATCTGCTCGGAGACCCAGCGCAGTACCCGGTCGCCGGCGTCGTGTCCCAGGGAGTCATTGACCCGCTTGAATCCATCCAGGTCCAGGTAGAGCAGGACCAGGGACTTTCCCGGGCGCTCACCACGCACCAGGATGCTGTCCACCGTCTGCTGGAAACCTCGCCGGTTGAGCAACCCGGTCAAGGGATCGGTAACCGCCTGGTACTCCAGTTGCTGGTGCAGGTGCCGCACTTCCGACATATCCAGCAAGGTGACCACCATGGCCTTCTGGTCGCTCGGTAGCGGGGCACAGGACAGCGCCACGCTGATCTGCTGGCCTGGAACAGTGCGCAACAGGGCGTCATGCAGGCGGAAGGTTTCACCGCGACGGTAACTGGCATACAGCTCGCAGGCGTGCCAGTCGGGAATATGGGGTTTTTGCAGGTAATCGAGGAATGCCGAGCCTTCCAGTTCCTTCACCTGGGCATTGAGCAGGCGTGAAACCGCGGGGTTGGCGAAACGTATCCGCCCCTCTTCGTCCACGACCAGGATGCCTTCGGCGGCGTTGTCCAGCACCGAGGCATTGAATGCCCGGGCCACTTCCAGGTCATGGCTCAGGTGCTGCAAGGCGCGTCGGTTGCGCTGGTGCTCCAGCAGCGCCTGGACCTTGGGCTTGAGGATCTGCGGGTCGAAGGGCTTGAACAGGTAGTCCACCGCGCCATTGGCATAGCCCTTGATCACGGCATCCTGGGATTGTTCATTAGCGGTCAGGAAGATAATCGGTGTCAGGCGCGTGCGCTGGCTGCCGCGCATCAAGCGGGCCACTTCGAAACCATCCATGCCTGGCATCTGCACATCGAGCAGAACCAGATCGATTTCATGCTGGAGCAACAGGTCCAGGGCCTCGATACCTGAAGCGGCGGTCATCACCCGCCAGTCCTGGCGCTGTAGCAACGCCCGCATGCTCAGGAGATTTTCAGGATAGTCATCGACGATCAGAAGAGTGGAGTGACCCTCGACTGCCTCCGGTTGCACGCATTCCATGCTGCTTCTCTTGTCTGTAATAAGACTGAACGGGTGAGAAACCCGACAAAACCTGAGGTTTCACTCTAGCCCCGGATCCTGAAAAGCAGAAGCTGTCATCAAGCCATCACTCTGCCAATGCCCATGCCTCCCGACTAACGGTCACACTTTTCATTCACACGAAGCATAAAGAATGGCACTTAGGCATTTTGCTGGCGCCATATATCCGCCATACGGTACCCATTGGTGATGTTCCCTAGGCTATAAAGATGCCCGAGAGGTGCAGCCTAAAGCCCTCGGCAGGCTGCACCAGGCACATCCTTGCGGAATTTCCCTACATGATCGACCTGGCAACCTGGAACCTCAGCGTTCCTGTCGGCAGTCCGCCGGCAACCATCGATACCCCGGCCCTGGTCAAGGGCTTCAAGAACCAATACTTCCATTCCGACAGCGGCACCCTGTTCTTCTGGTCGCCGGTCACCGGCTCGAAGACCGAGAACGCCATCTACCCACGTACCGAATTGCGCGAAACCTACGCCAACGGCACCCTGCGCAACTGGACTTATCCCGAAGCCGACAACCTGTTGCAGGCCACCCTGGCGGTCAACCAGGTGCCATCGTCAGGCAAGATCGTCATCGGCCAGATCCATGCCTACAACAGCACCAGGCCGTTGGTGAAACTGGAGTACCAGTACAAGGCCAACCAGGGCCGCGGCAACATCGTGGCCAAGGTGCGCATGCGCCCGGGCGACACTCGGTCCCGGGTCATCGGCATCGCCAAGAACGTGCCCATGGACCGGCGGTTTTCCTACCTGATCCACCTGAGCCCCGGAGGCGTCCTGGGCGTCAGCGCCGCTGGTTATCAGTGGAACACCCAACTGAGCGCCACCTGGCGTGACAAGCCGCTGTACTTCAAGGCTGGGGTCTATGTGCAGGACAACACCGGCTACACCAGCGAAGGTGGCAAGGTGACGTTCTCCAAGCTGGACATCGACCACAACAAGAGCTGAGCCGGCATACAGGCACAAAAAAGCCCGCATCGCTGCGGGCTTTTTCATTCACCACCGAGGCTTAGTTGACCTTGGCGTTCAGCTCACCCTTGAGGTAGCGCTGGAACATCGCTTCCAGGGAGATCGGCTTGATCTTCGAAGCATTGCCAGCAGTACCGAAGGCTTCGTAACGAGCGATGCACACATCACGCATTGCAGTCACGGTAGCGCCGAAGAACTTGCGAGGGTCGAATTCGCTCGGGTTCTGTGCCATCAGGCGACGCATGGCACCGGTGGATGCCAGGCGCAGGTCGGTGTCGATATTAACCTTGCGTACACCGTACTTGATGCCTTCGACGATCTCTTCGACCGGCACGCCGTAGGTTTCCTTGATGTCGCCACCGTACTGGTTGATGATCGCCAGCCACTCTTGTGGAACCGAGGACGAACCGTGCATCACCAGGTGGGTGTTGGGGATGCGCTTGTGGATTTCCTTGATGCGGTCGATGGCCAGCACGTCGCCGGTAGGCGGCTTGGTGAACTTGTAGGCACCGTGGCTGGTACCGATGGCGATGGCCAGGGCGTCGACCTGGGTCTTCTTGACGAAGTCGGCGGCCTCTTCCGGATCGGTCAGCATCTGGCTGTGGTCCAGTACGCCTTCGGCACCGATGCCGTCTTCTTCACCGGCCATGCCGGTTTCCAGGGAACCCAGGCAGCCCAGCTCGCCTTCTACCGACACGCCGCAGGCGTGGGCCATGGCTACGGTCTGCTGGGTAACGCGGACGTTGTACTCGTAGTCGGTCGGAGTCTTGCCGTCTTCGCCCAGGGAGCCGTCCATCATGACCGAAGAGAAGCCCAGCTGGATGGAGCGCTGGCAAACGTCGGGGCTGGTGCCGTGGTCCTGGTGCATGCACACCGGGATGTGCGGGAATTCTTCGATCGCGGCCAGGATCAGGTGACGCAGGAACGGCGCACCGGCGTATTTGCGGGCACCGGCCGAAGCCTGGACGATCACCGGGGAGTCAGTCTTGTCAGCGGCTTCCATGATGGCGCGCATCTGCTCAAGGTTGTTGACGTTGAAGGCTGGAACGCCGTAGCCGAACTCGGCTGCGTGGTCCAGCATCTGGCGCATGCTGATGAGTGCCATTGTGTGTGTCTCTCCCGGTCGAGGGTCGTTAATCGTGCAAGCCTGCCGTAGCGGCGACTGCTATTCAAGTGATTGCAGATCGGGGGTCAACCCGGCCTGCGGATTCGTTACTTCATCAATTCCAAGGGCCCTGCGTCCCTGCAGGAGCGAGGCTTGCCCGCGATAGCGATCGGCCTGGCGACATCCATCACCAATGTCCGGGCCGCATCGCGAGCCAGCTTCGCTCCCACAGGTTCAGCATCGGTTCCCGGCCTACGGCGCTTTACAGCCGCGGCCGATCAAGTCATTGGTGGCGACCCAGTAGACCAGGCCTTCCTCACCCTTGACGTGAAACGCCAGCATGTCGTCGCTGTACAGCGTGCCCGAACCGCTAGGCTCGAGCTTCAGGCGGCGAACCTGATCGTCACCCCCCAGGCGTACGTCGACAGCCTTGCGGCTATCATCGGCGTAGCGCCAGAGCACCTGTGCCTGGCTATCGCATACCCAGGTGGTCCATTCATCGGTGGTCGGTGACTTGAGCAGGTGCAGATCAGCGCACCCGGCAAGCAGCCCCAGCATCGCCGCGGCGATCAAAGCTTTCATCGATGTTCCTCGGCCGGTGACCCAAGGGTCCCGGCCCTTCGCGTTATCCAATCTGACCCGTCAAGGGCAACCCTGTTCCCTGGCCTTTGACGGTGTCTCGTACTTCTCCAGCCCTTCAGGCCCCAGGCGCTTGTTGATCACCGGAGCCGTCTCGGCCTGCCAGTCGGCCTGGTAGCAGCCCTTTCCCGGAGGCCCGTCCTCGTCCGCCGGCTTTACCTGCGAACTGGCCGAACACCCCACGAGCCAGGCCGTGGCGAACAGCAGTGGCAATGTCTTGACCATCAGAACACTCCTTTGCCCGGCCAACGGGAGGCTCAGGCCTTGGCCCGGGCTTCCAGGACTTCGACTGCCGGCAGGACCTTGCCTTCGACGAACTCGAGGAAAGCACCGCCACCGGTAGAAATGTAGGAAATCTGCTGAGCAACGCCGTACTTGTCGATGGCGGCCAGGGTGTCGCCACCACCTGCGATGGAGAATGCCGAGCTATCGGCGATGGCCTGGGCCAGTACCTTGGTGCCGTTGCCGAACTGATCGAACTCGAACACGCCCACCGGACCGTTCCAGAGGATGGTCCTGGAGGACTTGAGCAACTCGGCGAACTGCGCCGCGGTCTGCGGACCGATGTCCAGGATCATGTCGTCGGCCGCCACGTCGGCGATCGCCTTGACGGTAGCGGCGGCAGTCTCGGCGAATTCCTTGGCCACTACCACGTCCACCGGCAGCGGTACGCTGACCTTGGCGGCAATGGCGCGGGCGGTGTCCAGCAGGTCAGGCTCGTACAGCGACTTGCCCACCGGGTGGCCGGCGGCGGCCAGGAAAGTGTTGGCGATACCCCCCCCAACGATCAGCTGGTCGCAGACCTCGCTCAGGCTGTTGAGCACGTCCAGCTTGGTGGACACCTTGGAGCCGGCGACGATCGCCGCCATCGGCTGGGCCGGGGTATCCAGGGCCTTGCCCAGGGCATCCAGTTCGGCAGCCAGCAGTGGGCCCGCGGCCGCTACCTTGGCGAACTTGGCCACGCCGTGGGTCGAACCCTCGGCACGGTGCGCGGTACCGAAGGCATCCATCACGAACACATCGCACAGGGCAGCGTACTGCTGGGCCAGCTCGTCGGCGTTCTTTTTCTCGCCCTTGTTGAAACGCACGTTTTCGAACAGCACGACGTCGCCGGCCTTGACCTCGACACCACCCAGGTAGTCGGCCACCAGCGGCACTTCGCGGCCCAGGGCGCGGCTCAGGTAGTCAGCCACCGGCTTGAGGCTGTTCTCGGCCGAAAACTCACCTTCGGTCGGACGGCCCAGGTGCGAGCAGACCATCACCGCCGCGCCTTTTTCCAGGGCCAGCTTGATGGTCGGCAGCGAAGCCAGGATCCGCGCGTCGCTGGTGACTACACCGTCCTTGACTGGGACGTTGAGGTCTTCGCGGATCAGCACGCGCTTACCTTGCAGATCGAGGTCGGTCATCTTCAACACGGTCATGGGTCGCAATTCCTGGGTTACTGAATATTAGAAGCAGGGAGTGGAGCGGCTATTTGCAGGTAATGTCCGGCAACGTCCAGCATCCGGTTGGCAAAACCCCATTCGTTGTCGAACCAGGCCAGGATGTTCACCAGCCGGGGGCCGGAAACGCGGGTCTGACTGGCATCGACGATCGCCGAATGGGGGTCATGATTGAAGTCGCAGCTGGCGTGCGGCAACTCGGTGTAGGCCAAAAGTCCCTTGAGCGGACCGCTGGTAGCGGCCTCGCGCAAGATCCGGTTGACCTCTGCGGTGTCGGTATCGCTTACCGTCTGCATGGTGATATCCAGGCAGGATACGTTGACCGTCGGCACCCGTACGGCTTTGGCCTGAATCCGCCCGGCAAGTTCCGGCAACAGTCGTTCGATACCACGGGCCAGGCCTGTGGATACCGGGATCACCGACTGGAACGCCGAACGGGTGCGGCGCAGGTCCTCGTGGTGATAGGCATCGATCACTGGCTGGTCATTCATCGCCGAATGGATGGTGGTGATCGACACGTATTCCAGGCCGATGGCCTGGTCCAGCAGGCGCAACAGCGGGACACCGCAGTTGGTGGTACAGGAGGCATTGGATACCAGCAGCTCGTCGCCGCTCAGGCAATCCTGGTTCACGCCGTAGACGATGGTGGCGTCGACATCCGACTCGCTGGCCATCGGCTGGGAAAACAGCACCCGTGGCGCGCCAGCATCGAGAAAGCGCTGGCCGTCCTCACGGGTGTGATAGGCGCCGGAACACTCCAGCACCAGGTCGATGTCCAGGGCCGCCCAATCGATGCCTTCGGGGGTGGCACTGCGCAGCACTTTCACGCAGTTGCCATTGATATGCAGACAATCGCCATCGACCGTCACCTCGCCGGGAAACCGGCCGTGGGTGGAGTCGAAGCGTGTCAGGTATTCGACGCTGGCCATATCGGCCAGGTCGTTGATGGCCACGATCTCGAACCCTGCCGCGGCCCCTCGCTCGAACAGAGCACGCAAGACGCAACGACCAATACGGCCGTAGCCGTTGAGTGCAACTTTATAGCGACGCGATTGAGGCATGGGGTTCTCGATGACCGGGGTGAATCCATCAGTGCAGCGTTAGCGGTTCGATTGTAATCGCGGGCAAGCCCCGCTCCTACAGGATCTCAGTGATCTGTAGGAGCGGGGCTTGCCCGAGAAGAACAGCAGACAACGCAACCAGCGGACTTAGTCTTCCAGCAGCTCTTCAGCCTGGCCCAGGATGTTTTCCAGGGTGAAGCCGAACTCTTCGAACAGCGCAGGCGCAGGGGCCGACTCACCATAGGTGGTCATGCCGATCACGCGGCCTTCCAGGCCCACGTACTTGTACCAGAAGTCGGCATGGGCGGCTTCGATGGCGATCCGCGCACCGACCTGCAACGGCAGTACCGATTGCTTGTAGCCGGCGTCCTGGGCGTCGAACACGCTGGAGCATGGCATGGACACCACGCGCACCTTGCGGCCTTGCTCGGTCAGCTTGTCGAAGGCTTGTACCGCCAGGCCCACTTCCGAACCCGTGGCGATCAGGATCAGTTCAGGCTCGCCTGCGCAGTCCTTCAACACGTAGCCACCGCGGCTGATGGCAGCGATCTGGGCATTGTCACGAGCCTGGTGCTGCAGGTTCTGGCGAGAGAAGATCAGCGCCGATGGGCCGTCCTTGCGCTCCAGTGCGTACTTCCAGGACACCGCCGATTCCACGGCGTCGGCTGGACGCCAGGTATCGAGGTTCGGGGTGCTGCGCAGGCTGGTCAGCTGCTCGATCGGCTGGTGGGTCGGGCCGTCTTCGCCCAGGCCGATGGAGTCGTGGGTGTAGACGTGGATGACGCGTTGCTTCATCAGCGCCGACATGCGCACCGCGTTGCGGGCGTACTCCATGAACATCAGGAAGGTCGCGCCGTAAGGCACCAGGCCGCCGTGCAGGGCCACGCCGTTCATGATGGCGGTCATGCCGAATTCGCGCACGCCGTAGTACATGTAGTTGCCGCTGGCGTCTTCGGCGCTGACGCCTTTGCAGCCTTTCCACAAGGTCAGGTTGGAACCGGCCAGGTCAGCCGAACCGCCCAGCACTTCCGGCAGCAGCGGGCCGAACGCGTTCAGGGCGTTCTGGCTGGCTTTACGGCTGGCGATGGTTTCGCCTTTGGCCGCGACTTCAGCGATGTAGGCATCGGCCTTCTCGGAGAAGTCGGCCGGCAGCTCGCCGCTCAGGCGACGGATCAGCTCGTTGGCTTCGGTCGGGAACGCGGCGGAGTAGGCAGCGAAACGCTGGTCCCACTCGGCTTCGACAGCGCGACCGGTTTCCTTGGCGTCCCACTCGGCATAGATGTCGGCAGGGATTTCGAACGGACCGTGGTTCCACTTCAGGGCTTCGCGGGTCAGGGCGATTTCCTCGGCGCCCAGTGGCGCGCCGTGGCAGTCTTCCTTGCCTTGCTTGTTCGGCGAGCCGAAACCGATGGTGGTCTTGCAGCAGATCAGGGTTGGCAGCGGGCTCTTGCGTGCAGTCTCGATGGCGGTCTTGATCTCTTCCGGATCGTGGCCATCGACGTTGCGGATCACCTGCCAGTTGTAGGCTTCGAAGCGCTTGGGGGTGTCGTCGGTGAACCAGCCTTCGACTTCGCCGTCGATGGAAATACCGTTGTCATCGTAGAAGGCGATCAGCTTGCCCAGGCCCAGGGTGCCGGCCAGGGAAGCGACTTCGTGGGAAATGCCTTCCATCATGCAGCCATCACCCAGGAACACATAGGTGTGGTGGTCGACGATGTTGTGGCCAGGGCGGTTGAACTGCGCCGCCAGGACTTTTTCCGCCAGGGCGAAGCCCACGGCATTGGCCAGGCCCTGGCCCAGCGGTCCGGTAGTGGTTTCCACGCCCGGGGTGTAGCCGAATTCCGGGTGGCCCGGGGTACGGCTGTGCAGTTGGCGGAAATTCTTCAGGTCATCGATCGAAAGATCGTAGCCGGTCAGGTGCAGCAGCGAGTAGATCAACATCGAGCCGTGGCCATTGGACAGTACGAAACGGTCGCGGTCGGCAAAGGATGGATTGCTCGGGTTGTGCTTGAGGTAGTCACGCCAAAGTACTTCGGCGATATCCGCCATGCCCATGGGGGCACCTGGATGGCCGCTGTTGGCTTTTTGCACGGCATCCATGCTGAGGGCACGAATGGCGTTGGCACGCTCACGACGGCTTGGCATCGCTGATCTCCTGGAGATTGAGTGAAAACAAAACGGAAAAAAGGCCTGCATTTTCCCTCAGGCGCCAGGCGGGGGCAATCACAGATAGTCACTCAGCAGCGTTTTTCCCACGGACATTGGCGCCAGCGACCGGCCAAACCCTGACAGCACGGCCTATAAAAGTGTCCCGCTGCTCTGGCATGGGCACCGAGCGCTGCAATATCAAAACTTTTTGATATTGGCCTTGCAGGCTGTTTCGGGCATCACTAGACTGCGTTTCCATGAACCTGCACGCACCCTCCATTGGCCAAGACGATTGCGATGACCTGGCAGCCTTGTGCAAGGCTGGCGGCGATCCCTTACGTCTCAATGTATTGCGTGCCCTGAGCAACGATTCATTCGGCGTGCTGGAACTGGCGCAGATTTTCGCCACCGGCCAGTCGGGCATGAGCCATCACCTGAAGGTCCTGGCCCAGGCCGGCCTGGTGGCCACCCGCCGCGAAGGCAATGCGATTTTCTATCGCCGTGCCCTGCCCCACACCGAACTGCTGGGTGGCAGGCTGCATTCAGCGCTGTTGGATGAAGTCGACCAATTGGCGCTACCGACCGACGTCCAGTCACGGATCGGCCTGGTGCATGGGCAGCGGGCCGCCGCCAGTGAAGATTTCTTTTCCCGGGTAGCGGAGAAATTCCGCGCCCAGCAGGACCTGATCGCGGGACTGCCCCAGTATCGCGAGAGCGTCCTGGCCTTGCTGGACAAACTGGGCTTCAAGCCCTCGGCCACGGCCATCGAGGTCGGCCCCGGCGACGGCGGCTTCCTCCCCGACCTGGCTCGGCGCTTTGCCCAGGTGACTGCCCTGGACAACAGCCCGGCGATGCTGGAACTGGCACGCCAGCTGTGCGAACGCGAAACACTGGCTAACGTCAATCTGCAATTGGCCGATGCATTGAAGGGTGTGCAGCTCAAGGCCGACTGCGTCGTGCTGAACATGGTCCTGCACCACTTCGCCGCGCCAGCCGAAGCCCTCAAGCAGATGGCGCAATTGCTGCAAGCAGGCGGCAGCCTGCTGGTAACAGACTTGTGCAGCCACAATCAGAGTTGGGCCAGAGAGGCCTGTGGTGATCTCTGGCTAGGGTTCGAACAAGATGATCTGGCCCGTTGGGCCACCGCTGCGGGACTGACTCCCGGGGACAGCCTCTATGTGGGCTTACGTAATGGTTTCCAGATCCAGGTCCGTCATTTTCAGCGACCGGCTGGCAACACTCACCATCGGTAAATTTAGGAAACCGTCGAGATGAGCGAATACTCCCTTTTCACCTCCGAGTCCGTGTCCGAAGGGCATCCGGATAAAATCGCCGACCAGATTTCCGATGCGGTACTGGACGCCATCATTGCCCAGGACAAGCACGCCCGTGTAGCGGTCGAGACCCTGGTCAAGACCGGCGTCGCCATCGTCGCGGGTGAAGTCACCACCAGTGCCTGGGTCGACCTGGAGCAGATCGTTCGCGACGTCATCTGCGACATCGGCTACACCAGCTCCGATGTCGGCTTCGACGGCGCCACTTGCGGTGTGATGAACATCATTGGCAAGCAGTCCCCCGACATCAACCAGGGGGTCGATCGCGCCAAGCCTGAAGACCAGGGCGCTGGCGACCAGGGCCTGATGTTCGGCTATGCCAGCAATGAAACCGCGGCGCTGATGCCAGCACCGATCGCTTTCTCCCACCAGCTGGTGCAACGCCAGGCCGACGCTCGCAAGTCGGGCCTGCTGCCATGGCTGCGTCCGGACGCCAAGTCCCAGGTCACCTGCCGCTATGAAAACGGCATCGTGGTGGGCATCGACGCGGTCGTGCTGTCGACCCAGCACAACCCGGAAGTTTCCTATAGCGACCTGCGCGAAGGCGTCATGGAACTGATCGTCAAGCACGTGCTGCCAGCCGAGCTGCTGCACAAGGACACCCAGTTCCACATCAACCCGACCGGCCAGTTCATCATCGGTGGCCCAGTGGGCGACTGCGGCCTGACCGGCCGCAAGATCATCGTCGACAGCTACGGCGGCATGGCCCGTCACGGCGGTGGCGCGTTCTCCGGCAAGGACCCATCCAAGGTCGACCGTTCGGCAGCCTATGCCGGTCGCTACGTGGCCAAGAACATCGTCGCTGCCGGCCTGGCCGAGCGTTGCGAGATCCAGGTGTCCTACGCCATCGGCGTCGCCCAGCCGACTTCGATCTCGCTGAACACCTTCGGCACCGGCAAGATCAGCGATGACAAGATCATCAAGCTGGTACGCGAGCACTTCGACCTGCGTCCTTACGCGATCACCACCATGCTCGACCTGCTGCACCCGATGTACCAGGAGACTGCAGCCTACGGTCACTTCGGCCGCGCTCCGCAGACCAAGACCGTGGGCGAAGACACCTTCACCACCTTCACCTGGGAAAAGACCGACCGCGCCGAGGCCCTGCGCGCCGCAGCCGGCCTGTAATCTCCCAACGCGACACCCAAGCCCCGCCCGGCTCGCCCGGCGGGGCTTTTTGTTGCCACAGATTTCCCTATCGGCTTTGAAACCCCGGCCAATACGGGACCACCTGGGCAAAACCCTCTCGCACCAGAGTGATGAAACACCCCGCAAACACCTGCTGGCGATGCCCTTTGCGCAGCCACCTAACCTTCAGGCATGACCACTCCGGGCAAGGACGCTCGCCATGCCGACCATACTCCTGCTGCTGATCTTCCTATCGACACTGGCCCAGGCCCGCTGCCCTGATTGGCCAGTACCGCAGGCTGAGCGGGAAATAGCGGCCCTGCGCCAGCAGCTCCAGCATTGGGATATCAGCTATCACCGTGATGGCCTGTCGTTGGTAGCCGACGAGCTGTACGACCAATCACGCCAGCGCCTGGAGGCCTTGCGGCGCTGCTTCCCAGGCATGCCCCTGACCCAGGAGTCGCCCCTGGCCAGCGCCCGGGGCAGCATGGCCCATCCCATTGCCCATACCGGGGTGGAAAAGCTACCCGACGCCAATGCCGTGCAGCTCTGGCTCAAGCCACGCAAGGATGTCTGGGTACAACCGAAGATCGACGGTGTCGCCGTGACCCTGATCTACCGCCAAGGCCGGCTCCAGCAGATGCTGAGCCGGGGCGATGGCCTCTACGGCCACGACTGGAGCACTGCGGCACGACGGATCCCGGCCATTCCCCAACGCTTGCCCGCCCCCCGGGACCTGGTCCTGCAGGCAGAGCTGTATCAGCGCCTGGATGATCATGTGCAAGAACGCAGCGGGAGCCGCAACGCACGCAGCCAGATAGCGGGCTGGATGGCACGCAAGCACCTGTCGAGCGCGGAGGCGGCACAAGTCGGCCTGTTCGTCTGGGATTGGCCACAAGGCCCCGATACCCAGGAAGAGCGCCTGGAGCGCCTGGCAAGCCTGGGGTTTCCCGAAGGGCGCAAGTACAGCCAGCCCATCGACGGATTCGACGAGGCCCGACAGTGGCGCGAGCATTGGTACCGCTCACCCCTTCCCTTCGCCAGCGACGGCATCATCCTGCGCCAGAGCCGGCGCCCGCCAGCCGAGCGCTGGCAGCCTCGGGCACCTCATTGGATCGCCGCCTGGAAATACCCCTATGCCCAAGCGCTGGCCAGCGTGCGCCAGGTGCAATTCAGGATTGGCCGTACCGGGCGCATTACCCCGGTACTGGAGATCGAACCGGTGACCCTGGATGACCGGCAGATCCGCCGGGTCAGCGTAGGTTCGCTGCAACGCTGGCGCACCCTGGACATCGCGCCTGGCGATCAGGTCGCGATCAGTCTCGCTGGGCTGACCATCCCGCGACTGGACGCCGTGATGCTCAGAAGCACGCAGCGCCAGGCGGTCCAGGCCCCCGCCCAGGAAGACTTCCATGCCTTGAGCTGCTGGCATCCCTCTGCCGGCTGCGAGAGCCAGTTCCTGGCGCGCCTAGGCTGGCTCAGCGGCAAGCATGGCCTTGATTTGCCCAATATCAGCGAACAGACCTGGGCCAGGCTCGTGGAAACAGGACGTATCAAGGGCCTGCTGGATTGGTTGACCCTCGATCAGGCAGAGCTTGTTAACATGGCCGGCTTCGGTGAACGCAGTGGCACTCGCCTGCTCGAAAGCCTGGCCAGCGCAAGACAAAGACCCTTCGCCCGCTGGTTGAAGGCCCTGGGCCTACCGCCCAGCGGCTCCGCCGACCTGAGTCGCCCATGGTCGGAACTGGCGCTCAAGAGTCGCCAGGATTGGCAAGGCGAAGCCATGGTTGGCGCACATCGGGCCGCACAGCTGGAGGCGTTCTTTCGCGCCCCTCACGTGCTGGCCTTGCGTGCCGTACTGAACACTGCAGGAGTCGAAGGTTTTTAACCTGTCATCCCGGGCCTGTTGAACCGCCCAGCCAGGAATGAGCTCCAACAACTCATTCCGGCATGAACCCAGTATTTTCAATTGGTTACTTTTTGATCATCTTTACCTGGAGCCTTCAATGAAAGTTTTCTCATCGCTTGCCGCCTTGAGCTTGTTCTGCCTGATGAGCGCCCCCTTGCTGGCTGCGGAGCAAACCCCGGAGTTGACCGGCTGCGCGGCCAAGCGCCAGGCCATTTCGGCCCAGATCGAACAGGCCAAGGCCCACGGCAATAGCGAGCAGCAGGCTGGCCTGGAGCGTGCCCTGGACGAGGTCACGACCCACTGCACCGATGCCTCGCTGAAAAAAGAACGGGAAAACAAGGTCCTGGATGCCAAGCACGAAGTCAGCCGACGTCAGGCAGACCTGGAAAAGGCCATGAAGAAAGGCGACTCGGAGAAGATCAACAAGCGCAAGGACAAGCTCGCCGAGTCACGCAAGGAACTGCAGCAAGCCCTGGAGGAACTGGACAAGTAATCGAGTTGATCGTGGCCACGCAGGCTGCCAGTGCAAGGCCCCATCGCGGTCCTTGCACCGAGACCTGCGGTCAGTGATTGCGGAACTCCTTATGACAGGCACTGCAGGCATCCTCGACCTTCTGTACTGCCGGCCCCAGGTTGCTGGCCTTGTAGGGCTGGACCTGGCTGACCGTCACCAGCTCACCGGTGGCCGCCTCCAGGGTGCGGGCCAATTCCTGGAACCGTGCCTGCCGACGCCAGACATCATCAGTAGCGCTGGTGTGGTCCTCTTCCTTGACCGCAGGGAAATGCTTCCAGGGCTCATGGGACAGGCTGTCCAGCTTCACGGCACCCTCGGCGAAACGCGCACCATCGAATGCAATGCGCCCGCGGAGCATGCCTCCCAGGTCCTCGCCGGTCTTGAGCATCTGCTTGAAGATTGCCTTGCGCTGACCCAAGGGGGAGTTGGGATCGACACCGCCACAGGCGGAAAGCGTCAGGCAGGCCAGCAATACAACAGAGAGTCTTTTTAACGTCATGGTGGCTTCAGGTCAGGTCACGGGAACGGCGGCCAGTATCCTCGCCTCCCGGATAAAGACCAATAGCCCTATTAACAATATGGTTTGTCCCCCGCCACAGGCGTGGGCCTTTCCCCGAAGGAAACACAGCATGAACCCGAGCTTTTCCCACTGGCGCCGCCACTGGCTCTGGACCATTCCGGCCCTGGCGCTGCTTGCCGGGTGCAATGGTGGCGGCAGCGACCAGCCACCGGCGCAACCGCAGACCCATGCACTGGCAACCTATAACAGCGCGCCCTGGGAATCACTGCCGGAGGTTGCCGACAACGACCTGCTGGCCGGCTTCGGTTCCTGGCGCAGCGCCTGCACCCGGCTCAAGGCCGATCAGGTCTGGGGCGCGACCTGCGCCGCAGCGACCAACGTAGCGCAGACCCCAGAAGCGATCCGTAGCTTTCTCAAGGAGCACCTGCAGATCTACGGCCTGCGCTCCGGAAGCGGGAGCACCACAGGCTTGATCACCGGCTATTACGAGCCGGTGTATCCCGGCAGCCTGACCCAGACCCAGGTGGCCAACGTGCCGGTCTATGGCGTGCCGGACGACATGATCGTCGTTGCCCTGGACAGCATCTACCCCGAACTCAAGGGCAAGCGCCTGCGCGGTCGTCTCGAAGGTCGGGTACTCAAGCCCTATGACGATGCCGCGAGCATCGAGAGCAAGGGCGTCAAGGCACCGGTCATCGCTTGGCTGACCGACCCCATGGACCTGCAGTTCCTGCAAGTCCAGGGCTCCGGGCGCATCCAGCTGGCTGACGGTCGCCAGCTGCGGATCGGCTATGCCGACCAGAACGGCCACCCCTACCGCCCGATCGGTCGCTGGCTGGTGGACCAGGGCGAGCTGAAGAAAGAAGACGTGACCATGGGCACCATCGCCGCCTGGGCCAAGGCCCATCCGGCACGGATTCCCGAGTTGCTGGGGAGCAACCCGAGCTATGTGTTCTTCAACCGCAACCCGGACAGCAACGAGGGGCCACGGGGGTCGCTGAACGTCCCCCTGACCTCGGGCTACAGCGTCGCCGTGGACCGCAAGGTGATTCCCCTGGGCAGCCTGTTGTGGCTGTCCACCACCCGCCCCGACGGCAGTAGCCTGGTACGCCCGGTAGCCGCCCAGGACACCGGCGGTGCGATCACCGGCGAGGTGCGCGCCGACCTGTTCTGGGGCACCGGCGATGCGGCCGGGCAACTGGCCGGCGACATGAAGCAGCCAGGCCAGATCTGGATGCTCTGGCCCAAGGGCATGCCGCTGCCCCAGGTACCGGAAGTCGCCAACGCTCCATGACGCCAGGATAACCGGCCTGCCGACAACGCGATCGGCAGGCCGGACCTGACTCACACCGAGACGAAGAAGAAGCTGGCGATCAGCCCCATGCCCACGAACCACACCAGGGAACGCAGCACGGCCCAGTCTGCCAGGTAGCAGATGATGTACAGCAGGCGACTGGTGATGAACAGCACCGCCAGCACGTTGATCGTCACCAGCTGGGCATTGCCCGCCACATGGGCCACGAGTACTGCGGCAGCAAACGCCGGAGTCACCTCGAAGCTGTTGAGCTGCGCGGCATTCGCACGCCTTGCGACGCCTTCCAGGCCGTCCAGGAAGTCACGGGGGTCATGGTTGTCCCGCAGTCCATAACGGCCAGTACCCTTGGCGACGGCCGTCCCCAGGTAAGGCAGGAAAATGGCGATCAATACACACCAGAACGCGACAGTCATTGCGCAAATCCTTTTTTAGAGTTTTTTAGGAAGTGTCTACAGCTTCATCACCAACATGCCGATCAGCACCAGGCCACAAGCCAATAGCCTGGGCCGGCCGAAGGGTTCCTTCAGGTAGCGCATGCCGAACAGCACCACCAAAATCACACTGACCTCACGCAACGCAGCGGCTTCGGCAATGGAGCCCAACTGCATGGCCCAAAGCACCAGAGCGTAGCTCAATAGCACACAGAGGCCGACGCTCAGCCCCAGCCGCCATTGCTCACGCCAGAACAGGACAAAGGCCGGACGCTTCCAGACCACCGCCACCAGGGGAAAAGGCCAGGCACTGAGCAGCGTGACCCAGGCCAGGTAATCCAGCGGACGGGACCAGCGACGCAGGGCCTGGCCGTCGATATAGGTGTAGCAACCGATACACAGGCCAATCAGCGCCACCACCGGCAACATGCTCCACGGCAAGCGTGCACCGCCACCACCCTGCCAGAGCAGGCAAAGCATGCCGAAGGGAATCAACAGGATGCCGAGTATCTGCTGGGTGCTCAGTTCCTCGCCGGCAAAAACCAGGGTCAGCGCCAGCACCACCAAGGGTGAAAGCCCGCGCATCAGCGGATAGACCAGGCCCAGGTCGCCTACTCGGTACGCCTGGATCAACAGATAGCGATATAGGAGCTCGAAGGCTGCGGAAGCCAGGATCCAGGGCCAGATCTCCATGGGCGGCCACTGCATGAACAGCACCATGACCGCCACGAACAGCAGCGCCACGCAATCCATGCAGGCCACCACCAGCACACGCTCACCACTGAACTTGATCAGGGTGTTCCATGTGGCATGCAGCAATGCTGCTATCAAGACCAGAGTCGTCGCCAACACCCCACTCCCTATCTGTCCTGGGCGCGATCACCGAAAGCCTGGGATCCTCGCATGCCCCCGGACCCGGGTGCACGGACTATTGTTCTTTTGGCAACGCTACTGCCAGGTTCGTCAGCATGGCCTTGTGCCGCGACTTTTCTTGACGCACCTGCAACGTCGCGGCCTGGCTGCGGTCAATGTGTCGATTGAACGCCAATGCCTTGTAGCGAGACCTTCTCGCCGCAGCCAACTGTGCCCCTCTCAGGCACCGGGACATCAAACCCTTGGCCTGAAAGACTTCAGGCTGTTTTTCCTGTGATCATCCAAAGGAGTCCGGATGCTTGAACTTGTCGCTGCCTTCATCTGCCTGACGACGCTGCTGACGTACGTCAATTTCCGCTTTATCGGCCTGCCGCCGACCATCGGCGTAATGGTCACCGCACTACTTTTTTCCCTGCTATTGCAGGGCCTGACCTTCCTTGGCTATCCCGGCCTCGAGGAACACATCGAGGAGTTGATCGGCAAGATCGACTTCGGCGACCTGCTGATGAACTGGATGCTGTCGTTCCTGCTGTTCGCCGGCGCCTTGCACGTCAACCTCAACGACCTGCGCAGCTATCGCTGGCCCATCGGCCTGCTGGCGACTGTCGGGGTGCTGATCGCCACGTTCGTCATCGGCAGCCTGGCCTACTGGGTCTTCGGCCTGTTCGGCTGGCACGTGAGTTTCCTCTACTGCCTGCTGTTCGGCGCGCTGATTTCCCCCACCGACCCGATCGCGGTCCTTGGGGTACTGCGTACCGCTAACGCTTCCAAGCCGCTGAAGACCACCATCGTTGGCGAATCGCTGTTCAACGACGGTACGGCGGTGGTGGTCTTCACCGTGCTGCTGGGCATCGCGCAACTGGGCGAAACCCCCACCGTAGGCGCCACCGCCTGGTTGTTCGTGCATGAAGCCATTGGCGGCGTACTGTTCGGCGGCCTGATCGGCTACCTGGTGTACCTGATGATCAAGAGCATCGAGCAGCACCAGATCGAGGTGATGCTGACCCTGGCCCTGGTGATCGGTGGGTCGGCCATGGCCAGCGAGATCCATGTCTCGGCGCCCATCGCGATGGTGGTAGCCGGCCTGATCATCGGCAACCTGGGACGCAACCTGGCGATGAACGACATGACCCGGCGCTACCTGGATGGTTTCTGGGAATTGCTGGACGACATGCTCAATGCATTGTTGTTCGCACTGATCGGCCTTGAACTGTTGCTGCTGCCATTCAACTGGCTGCACCTGGCGGCTGCCAGCCTGCTGGCAGTGGCCATCATCGCCTCGCGCCTGCTTACCGTGGCCCCGGCGATCCTGCTGTTGCGCCGCTGGCGCAGCGTGCCCCGCGGCACCATCCGCGTGCTGACCTGGGGTGGCCTGCGCGGCGGCGTCTCGGTGGCCCTGGCCCTGGCATTGCCTGCCGGCCCGGAGCGCGATTTGGTGCTGAGCATCACCTACATCGTGGTGCTGTCGTCGATCCTGCTGCAGGGCCTGACCATCGGCAAGCTGGTACGCCATGTCACCAGCGACGCGCCGAAGGCACAGGCCGAAACCCACTGACCGACGGTCCATGCGTAGCGGGCGAGCGGGTCCGCTGCGCATGGGCAAGAGGCGTCAGGCGACGGGGGCGTCGTCCTTGAACTGGTCTTTGACGTACTTGATCTCGGTACGACCATGGGGCGCCGGCAAACCATCTTCCCCCAGGTTGACGAAGACCATTTTCTCCACCGTGAGGATCGACTTGCGGGTGATCTTGTTGCGCACTTCGCACGTCAGGGTGATGGAGGTCCGGCCGAACTCGGTGGCGGTGATGCCCAGTTCGATGATGTCGCCCTGGCGCGAGGCGCTGACGAAGTTGATTTCCGAAATGTACTTGGTGACCACGCGCTGGTTGCCCAGCTGGACGATGGCGTAGATCGCCGCCTCTTCGTCGATCCAGCGCAGCAGGCTGCCGCCGAACAGCGTGCCGTTGGGGTTGAGGTCTTCGGGTTTTACCCACTTGCGGGTGTGGAAATTCATGTTCACTCCTGACCGTCCTGCCATTTGATGCCCGGCATGATGGCAGACCGGGCAGCCGTGCTCTATGCAACCTCGACTATGGTCTCGATTGAGGAACTTCATCCAGGCCGCAGAAACACTTTGGGAAGTCTGGCCCAGCCAGCTATAATCGCCACCGTTTCGAAACGGTCATCTACCCTTGATACCGTTTTCCCGCCACCTGTCCGAGGGGCGCTGCAGCAGGCTCGGCCTGTCAGGCTCGGATGGGGCGTTGTCGGCACGGGACTTCCCGTACGGACACTAAACGCACAACGGCGCCCATTCGCACATTACGAATGGAGGCTCTTCATGAGCGCTGTCAACACGCCTGCAGATTTTACCGATTACAAAGTCGCCGACATTTCCCTGGCTGCCTGGGGCCGCCGCGAAACCATCATCGCCGAGTCGGAAATGCCGGCCCTGATGGGTCTGCGTCGCAAGTACCTGGCTGAACAGCCGCTCAAGGGTGCGAAAATCCTCGGCTGCATCCACATGACTATCCAGACCGCCGTGCTGATCGAGACCCTGGTTGCCCTGGGTGCCGAGGTTCGCTGGTCGTCCTGCAACATCTTCTCGACCCAGGACCAGGCCGCTGCCTCCATCGCCGCCGCCGGTATCCCGGTCTTCGCCTGGAAAGGCGAGACCGAGCAAGAGTACGAGTGGTGCCTGGAGCAGACCATCCTCAAGGACGGCAAGCCTTGGGACGCCAACATGATCCTCGACGACGGCGGCGACCTGACCGAGCTGCTGCACAAGAAATACCCTGCCGTCCTGGAACGCGTCCACGGCGTGACCGAAGAAACCACCACCGGCGTGCACCGCCTGCTGGACATGCTGGCCAAGGGCGAGCTGAAGGTTCCTGCGATCAACGTCAACGACTCGGTGACCAAGAGCAAGAACGACAACAAGTACGGCTGCCGTCACAGCCTGAACGACGCCATCAAGCGTGGTACCGACCACCTGCTGTCCGGCAAGCAAGCCCTGGTGATCGGCTACGGTGACGTGGGCAAAGGCTCGGCCCAGTCCCTGCGCCAGGAAGGCATGATCGTCAAGGTCACCGAAGTCGACCCGATCTGCGCCATGCAAGCCTGTATGGACGGTTTCGAGCTGGTCTCGCCGTTCATCGACGGTATCAACAACGGTACCGAAGCGAGCATCAACAAAGACCTGCTGGGCAAGATCGACCTGATCGTGACCACCACCGGTAACGTCAATGTTTGCGACGCGAACATGCTCAAGGCCCTGAAGAAGCGCGCCGTGGTCTGCAACATCGGTCACTTCGACAACGAGATCGACACCGCTTTCATGCGCAAGAACTGGGCATGGGAAGAAGTGAAGCCGCAGGTACACAAGATCCACCGTACCGGCCACGGCGATTTCGACCCACAGAACGATGACTACCTGATCCTGCTGGCCGAAGGTCGCCTGGTGAACCTGGGTAACGCCACCGGCCACCCAAGCCGCATCATGGACGGTTCGTTCGCCAACCAGGTCCTGGCCCAGATCTTCCTGTTCGGCCAGAAGTACGCCGACCTGTCGCCAGCCCAGAAAGCCGAGCGCCTGACTGTTGAAGTGCTGCCCAAGAAGCTCGACGAAGAAGTGGCCCTGGAAATGGTTCGCGGCTTCGGTGGCGTGGTCACTCAGCTGACCAAGCAACAGGCCGACTACATCGGCGTAACCGTCGAAGGCCCGTTCAAGCCGCACGCTTACCGGTACTAAGAGCAGCTGCAAGCTTTGAGCTTCAAGCGGCAAGTAAAGGCCAAAAGCCGACCTTGCCGCACGAAGCCCGCGGCTTCGCCCCAATTTGCCAAAACAGTGTCAGGCTCCAGGCTCCAGGCACAAGAGACGAGCGCACCTCCGCTTCTCTTGCCGCTCGCAGCTTGCAGCTTGTAGCTGGAGGTTCCCTCCATGTCCCAAGACCGTCGCTACAGCTTCGAGTTCTTCCCCACCAAGACCGATGCTGGACATGAAAAACTGCTCGCCACTGCCCGCCAGCTGGCCAGCTGCAATCCTGACTTCTTCTCCTGCACCTACGGTGCCGGCGGCTCGACTCGCGATCGTACGGTCAATACCGTGCTGCAGCTGGAGAGCGAAGTAAAAGTCCCCTCGGCACCACACCTGTCCTGTGTCGGCGACAGCAAGGACGACCTGCGCGGCCTGCTGCAGCAATACCAGGCGGCCGGCATCAAGCGCATCGTCGCCCTGCGCGGCGACCTGCCTTCGGGCATGGGCATGGCCAGCGGCGAGCTGCGCCACGCCAACGACCTGGTGGCGTTCATTCGCGAAGAGACCGGCAGTCACTTCCATATCGAAGTCGCGGCGTACCCGGAAATGCACCCGCAGGCCCGCAATTTCGAGGACGACCTGCAAAATTTCGTGCGCAAGGCCAACGCCGGTGCCGACAGCGCGATCACCCAGTACTTCTTCAACGCCGACAGCTACTTCTACTTCGTCGATCGTGTACAGAAGATGGGGGTTAACATCCCGATCGTGCCGGGCATCATGCCGATCACCAACTACAGCAAGCTAGCGCGTTTCTCCGACGCCTGCGGCGCCGAGATCCCCCGCTGGATCCGCAAGCAACTGGAGGCCTACGGTGACGACAGCGCCAGCATCCAGGCGTTTGGCGAGCAAGCCATCAGCGAAATGTGCGAGCGCCTGCTGCAAGGTGGCGCACCAGGGTTGCACTTCTACACCCTGAACCAGGCTGATCCGAGCCTGGCGATCTGGAACAACCTGAAGCTGCCACGCTGACCCGCAATACCCGATGAGGCCCCAGTGTGAACAGGGGCCTTTTCATTGGTGCCAGGCCTGCTCTAGAGCGCCTGGAACCGCCCCTAGCATTTGCATGATCTCTCGGCGTACTCTCCAGCAATGTCCGTTATCGCCCAATTGCTGACAGCCCTACTCTGCGCTTGCCTGAGCCTTACCGCCCATGGCGAGAAGCTGCGCATCGTCACCGAACCCTGGGCCCCTTATGTCTATGAGGAAAACGGCAAGACCCTGGGGCTGGACTACGAAACCACCGCCATTGTCTTCCAGCGCCTGGGCATCGAGGTGGAATGGCAGTTCCTGCCCTGGAAACGCTGCCTGGCGATGCTGGAGACCGGCCAGGCCGACGGCGCCCTGGACATTTTCCACAGCGACCAGCGCGACAGCACCCTGCTCTACCCCAGCGAAGCGCTGTCCGAAGTCGAATTCGTGATGTTCTACGCCAACCGGTATCCGCATCCGTTCAAGCAACTCAAGGAACTCAAAGGCCTGACCATCGGCACCTCGCCCGGCTACCTGTACAGCGACGACTTCAGCAACTCCACCCTGTTCAATCGTGAACCTGCACCGACCCACGAGGCCAACTTCGGCAAGTTGCTGCTGGGACGGATCGACCTGCTGATCACCGACCGACGGGTTGGCCAACACCTATTGGACACCCTGGGCATCCGCGACCAGATCAGCCAGAATCCGCTGGTCATCAGCCGTCAGAACCAATACCTGGCCGTACGCCGCAACGCTGGCATGGATCTGCTGGTGCAACGCTTTGGCGCCGAACTCAAGCGGTTCAAGCGCGAACCGGCCTACGCTGAATTGAGAGCCAAGTACGGGGCGGAACCCGTCTTGCCACCGGTCAGATCGTCTTCGACTCGCGAGTCGGGAAAAACCGTTGAGCAGCAGGAAAGCAGCGGACACTAAATGCTCTGCTATACTCCGGCCTCCCGCCAGGCTCACGCCCGGACGCTGGACCCTGTTCAAGGCATCTCCACCACGCTACGGCGCAGCCAGCCGGCCCCGCGCGAGCCTTTGGTGGATGGCTCTTCAGGCCAGCAGGACCGGACGGGATTGCGTCCTCTTGAACGCCATTCGCGCCAGGCAAGATTATCCCTTTGGGCCAAGCCCTCACTAAAACAGGATTACTCATGTCCTTTGCTTCCCTCGGTCTCTCCGAGGCTTTAGTCGGCGCTATCGAAGCAGCCGGCTATACCCAGCCTACTCCGGTGCAACAGCGGGCCATTCCCGCCGTGTTGCAAGGTCGCGATCTGATGGTTGCGGCACAGACAGGTACTGGTAAAACCGGCGGTTTCGCCCTCCCGATCCTGGAGCGGCTGTTTCCCAACGGTCATCCGGACAAATCCCAGCGCCATGGCCCACGCCAACCCCGCGTCCTGGTCCTGACCCCGACCCGCGAACTGGCCGCGCAGGTGCATGACAGCTTCAAGCTGTACGCCCGCGACCTGAAGTTCGTCAGTGCCTGCATCTTTGGTGGTGTCGGCATGAACCCGCAGGTCCAGGCCATGGCCCGTGGCGTCGACGTGCTGGTGGCGTGCCCCGGCCGCCTGCTGGACCTGGCAGGCCAGGGCAGCATCGACCTGTCCCACGTGGAAATCCTGGTCCTGGACGAAGCCGACCGCATGCTCGACATGGGCTTCGTCCATGACGTCAAGAAGGTCCTTGCCCGCCTCCCGGCCAAGCGCCAGAACCTGCTGTTCTCCGCGACCTTCTCCAAGGACATCACGGACCTGGCCAGCAAGCTGCTGCATGACCCGGAGCGGATCGAAGTCACGCCGCCGAACACCACGGTCGAGCGGATCGAGCAGCGGGTCTTCCGTTTGCCGGCCAGCCACAAGCGGGCACTGCTGGCACACCTGATCACCGCTGGTGCCTGGGAACAGGTCCTGGTGTTCACCCGTACCAAGCACGGCGCCAACCGCCTGGCCGAGTACCTGGACAAGCATGGCCTGAGCGCCATGGCGATCCACGGCAACAAGAGCCAGAACGCCCGCACCAAGGCCCTGGCCGACTTCAAGGCCGGCGAAGTGCGGATCCTGGTGGCCACCGATATCGCCGCCCGCGGCCTGGATATCGACCAACTGCCCCACGTGGTCAACTTCGAACTGCCCAACGTCGATGAAGACTACGTCCACCGCATCGGCCGTACTGGCCGGGCCGGTCGTTCGGGCGAAGCCATCTCGCTGGTGGCCCCGGACGAAGAGAAGCTGCTCAAGAGCATCGAGCGCATGACCAAGCAGAAGATCGCCGACGGCGACCTGATGGGCTTCGATGCCAGCGCGGTGGAAGCCGAGAAGCCGGAAGTGCGCGAGCGTCCGGACACCCGTAATTCGCGCAGCGCCCGCGCCCCTCGCGGCGATAACCCGAACGGTGGCGGCGGTGGCCGCAAGGACAAGGGCAAGGACAAGGGCGGTAAAGACAAACCAGCCCGCGGAGAACGCCAGCCCCGCGAGCAGAAGCCTCGCGAGAATGCCGCTTCGCGCGAGCAGCGCCAGCCGACTCCTCGCCCTGACCGGGCACCGGACGAATTCCTCGACGACGACGTGGACAACTTCGGCAACCGCGCCGACTACGTCAGCCCCTACCAGAACAAGGGCAACCAGCAAGGCCGCGGCCGTCGTCCCGGTGCCCCGAGCCAGGGCCAGGGCGCCGGAGGCAATGCCCCCCGTGGTGGTGGCCAGGGTCGCAGTGGCAACCCGCGCAATGGTGGTGGCGGTGGTAGTGCCAGCAACAGCAACGGCGGCACGCCGGCCAAACGCAACGGCCCGCGCAGTGGCGCTTCCCGTGATGGCCAAGGCCGTCGCGACGAATCGCGTAACCGTCGTGGCCGTGACGACCAGGGCCGCCAGGAGCCAGCGGTGCAGAACCCTCGGAGCGTCCAGCCGAAGATCATGCACAAGGAGTCCAAGGTCGATCGCTTCCCGACGCCTGAACAGCTCGACCAGCTGCCAAGCCGCCCACGGGGCGAAAAACCAGCGCTGCTGACGCGTAACCGCTAAGCGAGCTGCAATGCAAAACGCCCCGGTTCGTGAGATCCGGGGCGTTTTTGCTGGTGTACGGGAAACTACGGCCAGGCGATAAAAAACGCCCCCGGTTTTGGGCCGGGGGCGTTTTCTTGTGCGTGCCATGGGGGCGAACGCGCCAATGGCAACAGCCTGCAGCAGCGGCTACAGGCGAAGCATTACTTGGCTTTCACACCTTCGAAGGTGATGTACAGGTCGACGTTGTTGGACGCCGGGCCCAGGTCCATCATCTTGCCGAAGTCCTGGCGATTGATGCTGGTGGTGCCTTCGAAGCCAGCGCGGTAGCCGCCCCATGGATCCTTGCCTTCACCCAGGAAGGTGGCCTTGACCACTACAGGCTTGGTCACGCCATGCAGGGTCAGGTCGCCGGCTACGTCAGCGGTCAGCTTGCCATCGGCGTTCTTGCCGGTAGGCTTGACGCTGGTGGAGACGAACTTGGCGTCGGCAAACTTGCCAGCGTCCAGGAAGTCCTTGCTGGTGATGTGCTTGTCGCGCTCGGCGTGGTTGGTGAACACGCTGGCGGTGCGCACGTTGACTTCGATCTTGGCGTCTTCAGGCTTGGCCGCGTCGAAGCTGAACTTGCCGTCCAGGTCCTTGAAGGTACCGGTGATGAAGCTGTAGCCCAGGTGGCTTATCTTGAAGTCGACGAAGGCGTGCTGGCCTTCCTTGTCGATTACGTAGTCCGCTGCCATCACTTGACCGGCCGCCAATACAGCAGATCCGATTGCCAGAGCGGCGAGAGTCTTTTTCAACATGCTTTCTATTCCTTTCGAGTCAAGGTTGAACATCAGGCTTTGCGGCCCAGCATACGAGTCAGGGTCGCATCACGATCGATAAAGTGGTGCTTCAAGGCAGCCAGTCCATGGATGCCGGCAAAGACTACCAGCACCCAGGCCAGGTACAAATGCACCACACCTGCTACATCTGCCTGGTCCGGTAGTCCGGATACCAGGGCAGGAATTTCGAACAAGCCGAACACCGGGATACCCACGCCGTCGGCAGTGGAGATCAGGTAGCCGGCGATCATCACCGCGAACAGGCCCAGGTACAGGAACGCATGTCCCAGCTTGGCCCCCAGGCGCGTCAGAGGTCCATGATTGGCCGGTGCCGGTGGCGGTGGGCTGACCAACCGCCACAACACCCGCAACAACATGATTGCAAACAGTGTCAGGCCAATGCTCTTGTGCAGGTCCGGTGCGTCTTTGCGCCAGGTGCTGTAGTAGTCGAGGCCGACCATCCACAGGCCCAGGGCAAACAACCCGAACACCGCCAGGGCAACGCCCCAGTGCAGCACAATGCTGACCCAGCCGTAGCGCGAAGAAGAATTACGTAACTGCATTGACTTGCATCCTGTAAGAAACGCTGACCAAGACTAGCGATTTACCTATCGAATTAAAGCGGAAATTTTCGCTTTGAAATATCGAGAAAAACGATCGATAGTCTGGACTGAGCGAGTTAAGTAAAGATTAAGCCCCCCACGTGCCTTGCCGGCCACCTCCTCTTCCAGTGCCTTGTCCCCTTTTGCCTGCGTCTTTGCTCGAGTGCACCACCTCGCACAACAGGTTGTCCCACGGCCATGCATTGCATAGGCTTGCCCGATCGTTTGCCCGCGTTTTTCGCGAGCGCCTCCAGGAGACTGTACATGGGCCTGAATAACCAGTGGATGCAACGCGACCTCGCGGTGTTGTGGCATCCCTGCACCCAGATGAAAGACCACGAACAACTGCCGTTGATCCCGATCCGGCGTGGCGAAGGCGTCTGGCTGGAAGATTTCGAGGGCAAACGCTACCTGGACGCCGTCAGCTCCTGGTGGGTCAACGTGTTCGGCCACGCCAACCCGCGCATCAACCAACGCATCAAGGACCAGGTCGACCAACTCGAACACGTGATCCTGGCGGGCTTCAGCCACCAACCGGCGATCGAGCTGTCCGAGCGCCTGGTGGCCATGACTCCCGCCGGACTGGACCGGGTGTTCTATGCCGACAACGGCTCGTCGTGCATCGAAGTGGCGCTGAAGATGAGCTTCCACTACTGGCAGAACACCGGCAAACCGGCGAAGAAGCGCTTCGTCACCCTGACCAACAGCTACCACGGCGAGACCATCGCCGCCATGTCGGTGGGCGACGTGCCGCTGTTCACCGAGACCTACAAGGCCCTGCTGCTGGACACCATCAAGGTGCCCAGCCCCGACTGCTACCACCGCCCCGAAGGCATGGGCTGGGAAGAACACTCGCGCAACATGTTCGCCGCCATGGAACAGACCCTGGCCGAACACCACGAGACGATCTCGGCAGTGATCGTCGAGCCGCTGATCCAGGGCGCCGGCGGCATGCGCATGTACCACCCGGTGTACCTCAAGCTGCTGCGCGAGGCCTGCGATCGCTACGACGTGCACCTGATCCATGACGAGATCGCCGTGGGCTTCGGCCGCACCGGCACGATGTTCGCCTGCGAGCAGGCCGGCATCCGTCCGGACTTCCTGTGCCTGTCCAAGGCCCTGACCGGCGGCTACCTGCCCCTGGCCGCCTGCCTGACCACCAACAAGGTGTACCAGGCGTTCTACGACGACTACCCGACCCTGCGGGCCTTCCTCCACTCCCACAGCTACACCGGCAACCCGCTGGCCTGTGCTGCGGCGCTGGCGACCCTGGATATCTTCGAACAGGACAACGTGATCCAGGCCAACCAGGCCCTGGCTGCGCGCATGGCCAGCGCCACCGCGCACCTGGCCGATCACGCCCACGTCGCCGAGATCCGCCAGACCGGCATGGCGCTGGCCATCGAGATGGTCCAGGACAAGGCCAGCAAGGCCGCCTACCCCTGGCAGGAACGCCGTGGCCTGAAGGTCTTCGAGCACGCCCTGAGCCGTGGTGCCCTGCTGCGCCCGCTGGGCAGCGTGGTGTACTTCCTGCCGCCCTACGTGATCACCCCGGAGCAGATCGACTTCCTCGCCGAAGTAGCCAGCGAAGGCATCGACATCGCCACCCGGGACAGCGTCAGCATGGCAGTGCCCAAGGACTTCCACCCGGGCTTTCGCGACCCGGGCTGAGACCCGCCCGAGCGTGGCCGCACAGGCCACGCACCCGCACACCCCATCGATCCGACTTCAACAGAGACCGCAGATGAGATTGTCCCGCTTCTTTATCGACACCCCCCTGAGCCTTGGCGAGCACGAGCTGCCCGAAGCCCAGGCCCACTACATCGCACGGGTGCTGCGCATGGCCGAGGGCGATGCGTTGCAGGTGTTCGACGGTTCGGGGCAGGAATTTCGCGGCACCCTGGTGGAGGTGGGCAAGAAGCGCGTGCGGATCAGCCTCGACGAGAGCTTCGCCGGCCAGCCCGAGTCGCCGCTGCATATCCACCTGGGCCAGGGCCTGTCCCGTGGCGAACGCATGGATTGGGCGATCCAGAAAGCCACCGAGCTGGGTGTCGACCAGATCACCCCGATCTTCAGCGAACGCTGCGAGGTGCGCCTCAAGGATGAACGGGCCGACAAGCGCCTGCTGCATTGGCGCCAGGTGGCCATCAGCGCCTGCGAGCAATGCGGGCGTTCCAAGGTCCCGGTGATCCACCCGCCACTGTTGCTGGCGGACTGGCTCAAGCAGACCGCTGCCGACCTCAAGCTGGTGCTGCACCCAGTGGCCCAGCCACTGGAAAGCCACGCCCGCCCGGGGACCCTGGCCTTCCTGATCGGCCCCGAGGGCGGCCTGTCCGACGCCGAAGTCGAACAGGCCCAGGGCACCGGTTTCCTGCCGGCGCGCCTGGGTCCACGGGTACTGCGTACGGAAACCGCGCCAGTGGTAGCCCTAGCCGTGGCCCAGCAGCTCTGGGGCGACTTCTAGCCCGTTCTCGGCCCATCGCCGGTAAGCCTGGCTCCTACAAGAAGCCAACTAGCAGCAACCCCGATCCCGGTGCGGCGTTTACTGCACCGGATCGCTGGTGGGCTTGGCGATGATCGCCTTCAGCTCGCTGGTCATGGGGAATTCCAGGTTCAGCCCCTTGGGCGGAATCGGCTGCTCGAACCAGCGCTGGTAGATCCCGTTGATCTCGCCGGAGCGGTACAGGTCCCCCAGGGCGGTGTTGACCAGGGCCAGGAACTGCGGGTCGTCCTTGCGCACCATGCAGCTGTAGATCTCCCGCGACTGCTCCTCGCCCACCACGATCCAATTGTGCGGATCACGGGCCTTGGCCCGCTCGCCATAAAGCAGCGCATCGTCCATGTAGAACGCCGCCGCGCGCCCCGACTGGAGCATCTGGAAGGCTTCGCCGTGGTCCTTGGCGCTGATCACGAACATGTCGATCTTGTGCTCGACGTTGTAGCTCTTGAGAAAGCGCTCGTTGGTGGTGCCGGCGGTGGTCACCACGTTCTTGCCCCGCAGGTCGGCAAAGCTCTTGATCCCGCTGTCCTTGGCGGTCAGCAACTGGCCCTTGACGTAGATGAAGCCATAGGAGAAGGCCACCTGTTTCTGGCGCTCGGCCGTCACTCCGGTGGAACCGCACTCCAGGTCCACGGTGCCGTTCTGCACCAGCGGGATGCGGGTCTGGGAGGTCACCAGGTTGTACTTCACCGCCAGCTTGGGCAGCTGCAGCTGCTGCTGGATACGCTCCACCACCTTGCCCGCCAGCTCCACGGAATAACCCATGGGCTTGCCGCTGTTGTCCCCCACGTAGGAGAACGGCACCGAGGCATCGCGATAACCCAAGGTAATACTGGCGCTGTTGGCGATCTTGGCCAGGGTTCCCTCCAGGGGCGCCTCGTTGGCCTGGGCCATGGCGCTGAACAGCAGGCCCAGGGTGCAGCCGAGCAACGTGATCTTGTGCATTGTTATTCTCCGTTGGGGTTGAAGGTGCTTCAGCGACGGGTGGCGATGATACTGATTTCGACGAGGATTTCCGGGCGCGCCAGGGCCGCCTGCAAAGTCGTGCGCGCCGGTGCCAGGCCGGGGGACAGCCAGGCCGACCACACCTCGTTCATGCCGGCGAAATCCGCCTGGATGTCCTTGAGGTAGATGGTGGCGTTGAGCACGTGGTCCTTGTCGCTGCCGACCTCGGCCAGCAGCGCATCGATCTTCTCCAGGACCTCGCGAGTCTGCCCGGTGATGTCCTGGCTGGCCCCCGGCACCTGGCCGGAAAGGAACACCAGTTCGGCGAAGGTCACGGCGCCACTCAGGCGGTTGTTGCTATGCAGACGCTGGATACTCATTGGAAACACTCCTGGTGATGACTCAGGCGGCGCGTGGCGCCAGGCCCTGCATGTCGATACTGGTGGGACGCTGGCCGATCAGTTCGCCCAGCAACTGGCCACTGCCACAGGCCAGGGTGAACCCCAGCGCGCCATGGCCGAGGTTGAGCCACAGGTTGCGGTAGGCAGTGCCCCCCACCAGTGGCACGCCGCTGGGGGTCGCCGGGCGCATGCCGGCCCATTCCACGGCGGCCTGGTAATCGCCGGCATGGGCGAAGGTCTGCGCCGCCTGGTGCCGCAGCAGGGCCAGGCGCCCGGGGTCCGGGGCCGGGTCGAAGCCGACGATATCGACCATGGCCGCGACCCGTAGCTGCTGGCCGATCCGCGCGTAGACGATCTTGCGGTTGTAGTCAGTGATGCTGATCTCCGGCGCCCGGTGCTGCGGACCGATGGGCGCACTGAGGCTGTAGCCCTTGAGCGGGTACAGCGGCAACTTGAGCCCGGGCAGCTGCAGCTCGGGGCTGCGGTGCCCGGCGGCCAGCACCAGGTGGTCCACCGCCAGCTGGCGCTCGCCCAGGTCCATGGCCTGCACCCGGTCGCCCTGGTGCCGGATACCGCGGACCCGCTGCCCGAGGAGGATCTCGCAACGTCCGGACGCCCGCAGGCGCGCCGCCAGCTGCTGGCAGAAGGCGTGACAGTCGGCCACCTCTTCGTCCGGGGTATAGATGCCACCGATGAAGGGTGCATCGCCCAGGGCCGGCTCCAGGCTGGCGCACTCGGCTCCCGTCAGCACCTGCTGCTGGCGCGGGTCGGACAGGTTGTGCCGGGCGTGCTCGAAACTGCCGGCCTCGCGGAAGGTCACCAGCTTGCCGTTGCGCCGCCAGTCGAAATCCGTCAGGCCGTCGGCTTCGCGCCAGGTCTTGAGGGTCTCCTGGCTGAGCAGCGCCAGGCGCAGCAAATGGGCGCCATTGCGCTGGTTCACCGAGTGCCGGCAAGCCCCCAGGAACCCCGCCAGCCAGCGCCACTGCGCCGGGTCCAGGCGTGGCCGCAGGCGCAGCGGCGAATCGCCCTTGAGCATCCAGCCCAGGGCCTGCCAGGGCACACCGGCATCGGCCAGCGGTGCCACGTAGCGATAGGACAGCTGGCCGCCGTTGGCGAAGCTGGTCTGGCTGCCCAGGCTGTCCTGGGCTTCCACCAGGGTCACCTCCAGGCCTTGGCGGACCAGGGCATAGGCGCTGGCCAGGCCGATGACGCCACCACCGATGATGCAAACCCGCTGACTCATGACTGCCCCTGAGCTGATGTTCGATGGCCCAAGGTTAGGGGCAGGTGACAGGCGCCGGACAATGAATAAAGATGGACCACCCATAAACAAAGGTTATGGACTTGCCATGCGCCTTCGTCATATCGAGATCTTCCAGGCCATCCGCCAGACCGGCTCCATCAGCGGTGCCGCGCAACTGCTGCACGTCTCGCAACCGGCAGTGACCAAAGTGCTGCAGCACGCCGAGCTGCAGCTGGGTTTCCCGCTGTTCCTGCGGGTGCGCGGCAAGCTGCAACCGACCCCGGAAGCCCTGGAGCTGGAGCGGGAAGTGGACAAGGTCAGCGAGAGCCTGCAGGGCGTGCGCCGCCTGGCCCAGAACCTGCGCCGGGCGCCGGGCCACAGCCTGCGCATCGGCGCCACCCCGGCCCTGGCCCTGGCCTTGTTGCCGCCGGCCATCAGCGAGTGGACCCGGCGCTACCCGGACAGCCTCTGCGAGCTGTCCAGCGCCCACAGCCGCGAACTGGTACAGAACCTGTTGATGCGCGAAATCGATGTAGCCCTGACCCTGCAACGCCCGGATCACCCCGGCCTGAACGGCCAGCCCCTGGCCCAGGGTGTGCTGGTGGCCCTGGCCCCACGCGGCTATTGGCCCGATGGCAGCCTGGGCCAGCCCCTGGCGCTGCAAGAACTGGCGGACGCACCACTGATCGGCCTGAGCAGCGCCGACCCGCTGTCGGCCCGGCTCGACGGCTATCTCAAGGCCGTGGAGCCACCACCACGGGTAAGCATCGCGGTGCAGACCTACTCCCTGGCCCGGGCCATGGTGGAGTCCGGCGCCGGCCTGGCGCTGATCGATCCGTTCACCGCCCTGGGCGCCTCCTCGGCCAGCACCGCGATCCGCCCCCTGAGCCCGTCGCTGCCCATCACCCTGTATGCCGTGACCCGGGCCGCCGAACCGCCGCCCCACACCTTGAGCAGCTTGCTGGAGATCTTTGGCGGGCAGGCCCAGGAACAACTGGATCGGTTGATGGCCGCCGATTGAGGCGGCCGGTCAGGACCTCATCGCGAGCAAGCTTCGCTCCTACACAGAGATCGCCGTACCTGTATGAGCGAGGCTACCCGCGCTGAACGATGAGGCGCGCGCCGATCACAACACATAGAACAGGATGGCGACGAAGTGCAGCAGGCTGCCGGCGATGACGAACAGGTGCCAGATGCCGTGGGCGTGGCGCAGGCGGTTGTCGAGGGCGAAGAAGATGATCCCCACGGTGTACAGCACCCCGCCCGCCGCCAGCCAGGTGAAGCCCGCCGGCCCCAATGCCGCGAGCAGCGGCTTGACCGCCACCAGCACGATCCAGCCCATCACCGCGTAGATCACGATGGACAGGACCCGCGCTTCGGAACGCGGCTTGATCTCCTGCAGGATGCCGATCAAGGCCAGGCCCCAGACGATGCCGAACAGGGTCCAGCCCCAGGGCCCGCGCAAGGTCACCAGGCAGAACGGCGTATAGCTGCCAGCGATCAGCAGGTAGATCGAGAAGTGATCGACCTTCTGCATGATGTTTTTCGCCCGCCCGCGCACACTGTGGTAGACCGTGGACACGCTGTAGAGCACCAGCAAGGTGAAGGCGTAGATCGCCACTCCGACGATCTTCCACGGGCTGCCGTCGAGGCTGGCCAGCACCACCAGCCAGATACCGCCGATAAACGCCGCGACCGCTCCCAAGAGGTGGGTCCAGGCGTTGAGTCTTTCTCCGTGATACATCGGTCACTCACCCTGAAAACATAAAAGTACGCAGGCTCGGCCTGCAGCTTGAACACGCTATATGTCCATTGGGGCAGCGCTGTAAAAAAACCAGCGGCCACATTCTGACTCATCGGGCATCATCACTTCCTCGCCAACAGAGTCCGGACCATGCTCATCGACGAAGAGTTGACCCTCAAGAAGCTCGAAGTGTTTCTGGCTTTCATGCGCACCGGCAACCTGGCTCGCGCCGCCAGCGAACTGCAGACCAGCAATGTCAGCGTGCACCGGGCCATCCATTCCCTGGAAAACGCCCTGCGCTGCCCGCTGTTCAAGCACGAAGGACGCAACCTGACTCCGCTGGAAAGCGCCTACGTGCTGGAAGAGCGGGCGCAGAAGCTGGTGCAGGACGTGGTCGAGAGCGTGCGCCTGACCCGGGAAGCCGCTGGCTTCTCGGCAGAACGTTTCAAGCTCGGCGCGCTTTACTCCCTGACCGTGAAAACCGTGCCGCAACTGATCATGGGCCTGAAGCTGCGGCGCAGCGAGCTGAACATCGACCTGATCCTGGGCTCCAACATCGATCTCTTGTACAAGCTCAAGAACATGGAAGTGGATGCGATCCTGGTGTCCCTGGACGACAGCGTCAGCGATCCGGACTGCGAACAGCTGCCGTTGTTCTCCGACGATATCTTCCTCGCCACCCCGGCCGACTCGCCCTTCGCCCAAGAGCGCGAAGTGGACCTGGCGGCTGTGCGCGACGCCACGTTCATCACACTGACCCAGGGTTTCGCCACCCACCAGGACGGCGTGCGGGTGTTCAAGCAAGCAGGGTTCGAGCCGAAGGTGGCGATGCAGGTCAACGATATCTTCACCCTGCTGAGCATGGTCAGCTCAGGGGTGGGTTATGCGCTGCTGCCGGGCAGGATCGCCGCAGTCTACGAGAACCGCGTGAAGCTGATACCGCTGCAGGCACGCTATCGCCTGCAACAGCATATCGGCGTGGTGTTCCTCAAGGCCAAGGAGCGCGACCCGAACCTGCTGGCGCTGCTGGCCGAATGCCGGATGTATTCGCGGGGGTCATAAGACGCAATCGCGGGCAAGCGGCGATCCAACTTGCCCGCGATAACCTCAGGTCAGATCAGCCCACCAGCCCGCGCACGATGAAAAACAGCAACGACGGCCCCAGCAAGCACCCCAATCCCGTATGGAAGGTCGCCGTCAACGCACCGTAAGGCACCAGGCGCCGATCGGTCGCCGCAAGCCCGGCGGTGACCCCGCTGACGGTCCCGGCCAAGCCACCGAACACCATGGCCGAACGCGGGTTGTCCAGGCCCATCCAGCGGGCCGCCATGGGCGTGCCCACCATCACCAGGATCGCCTTGATCAGGCCGGTGGCGATCGACAGCGCCACCACATCGGAGCTGGCGCCGATGGCTGCGCCGGTCACCGGGCCGACGATGTAGGTCACGGCACCAGCACCGATGGTGGTCATGCTCACCGCATCGCGATAGCCAAAGCTCCAGGCGATGCTCGCTCCGACGATGAACGGCAGCACCGTGCCCAGCAGCAGCGCCACGGCGCCGATCAACCCGGCCTTGCGGGCTTCGGTGGCCTGGACTTCGAAAGCCGTGGCGACGATGGCGAAATCCCGCAGCATGGCGCCGCCCATCAGGCCGATGCCGGAAAACAACGCCAGGTCCGCCAGGCCTTTCTGGCCGCCGGTCAGGGTGCCGCCAAGCCAGGCCAGGGCCAGGCCGATGACGATGGCGATCGCCGATCCATGCACGCGACCGAAAGTCAGGTGCCGGGACAGCAGCACCGAGACCCACATGATCACGCCAACGAAGGCGAAGGCGGTGACCAGGCCATTGTGCTCCAAGCCTTTCTCGATCAAGTCCCACATCTCAACGCCCTCCCGCCGGTGCGGCTTCTATGCCCGGCTCCTGCGGTAGCGGATCGCCCTTGTGGGTCCGGCTGATCAGGGCGATGGTGCAGCCGCACACCAGCACCGAGCCGATGGCCGCCAGCACCGCCACCGGTCCGCCATGCAGCGCGGTGACCACGTTCTGCTGGGCAGCCATGGCCACCACCACCGGGATGTACAGGGCGCCCCAGAAACCGACGCCCATTTCACAGTCCTTGGTCATGCCGCCATGGCGCTGCATCCACAAGCGCGCGCAAATCAGCAGGATCATGGCGATGCCGACCCCGCCGACGTTGGATTTCACCCCCAGCAACACGCCGAGCATGTCGCCGATAATCACTCCCGCCAGCGTGCAGATCGCCAGCAATGCCACACCATAGATAATCATTGTCGTTGTCCTCGCAGTGCATCGTCGAAGTTGTTGTTCTTGTGCTTCGCCAGCCTGGGTCGCGGTTCTATCGGTCGCGGCGGCCCTCCTCGCGCAATAGCGCCTGCAAGGTGTCCGGGCGGGCGCCATCGAAGGCGATCACCGAACCCTGCTCGAACACCCGGCGCGCCAAGCCGCTGAGCACCGCCCCGGGCGGCAGTTCGATCTGTAACCGTACGCCGCGCTCATAGGCGCCCTGCACGGTGCCGCGCCAATCCACCAGCCGGCACATGTTGAAGGCCAGGTCGTGGCGCAATTGCTCCACCGTGCGCAATGGCCGCGCGCGGCTACCGCTCAGGTACCCCAGCCGGGGCGGCTCCATCGGCACCCTGGCGAATGCCTCGGCCAGCCGTTGGGCCGGCTGCTCCAGCAATGGGCAATGGGACGGCACGCTGACCGCCAGGCGCCTGGCCACCCCGGCGCCACATGCCCGGGCCAGTTCGGCCACGGCCTGCATCGCCGCCTCGCTGCCGGCGATCACCACCTGGGTGTCGGCGTTGATATTGGCCAGGTACACCGGCGATTCGGGGCCATGGACCCGGGCCAGCAACGCCTCCACCGTGCCCAGGTCCAGGCCCATCAGCGCGGTCATGCCGTAGCCCTGTGGATAAGCCTGCTGCATCAGCTCCCCGCGCAAACTCACCAGGCGCAGGGCATCGGCGAAATCCAGGGCCCCGGCCACCACCGCCGCCGGATAGGCGCCGATGGACAGGCCCGCTACGTAGTCCACCGGACAATCCGCGTGCAGCAGGGTCCGGGCACAGGCCACTCCGGCAATCAGCAGGCACAGCTGCACCGCCCAGGTCCCGGCCAGGGCCTGGGGCGAATCCAGGGCCAGTGCGTCCTGCCCCAGCACATCACTGGCCTCGCGCAGGCAGGCCGTGACCTCCGGCCGCTCTGGCAGCCGCCGGAGCATCCCCGGCTGCTGCGCCCCCTGGCCCGGGAACACCAGCAAGCTGCTCATGCCGCCAACTCCCCAGGGCACCAGGGATCGCGTACCAACCGCGCTCCGCTGGCGCTCTTGAGCAATACCCGCGAGGCGCTCCCGGCCCACTCACGCAGGGCCAGGCCCCCGGTCGGCAGTTGCAATTGCAGGTCGACCCGGCACACGGCGCCATCGAGCAGTGCCAGCAGCTCCCGGGCCTGGGCCCGAGGCAGCGGCTCAGGTACCCGGAGAATCAGGTCCAGGTCGCTGCCTTGGTGCAATGCACCAACTCCGCTGGCCAGCTCGAAGCCAGCGCTGCCGCCCACGCCCCAGGCCATCCCCAGGGCATCCAACGGGCCACGCAACTGGCCCAGGGCCTGGAGTGCAGGCCAGGCACGGCTGGACGGCACGTGGCGCAACGCCTCCGGGCGGACTCCACGCTGCACCGCGTCCAGCGCCAGCAACGCCGGGTAACGCTGCTCCCGGGACGGGCCACGCAGCCCCACGGCGATCGAGCCGGCAGCGCTCACTGCCCGGCGCACCACCACCGGCTGCCCCTGCTCCAGCACCTGCCGCGCCCACTGCGGCGCATCGGCTGCCAGTTGTCCGGGCTCCAGGCCCCACAGCAGGTCATGGGGCAGCCAGGGGGAGCAAGCGCTCACCATTGCTCCCGCAGCAGTTGGCGGACCCGGCTCGAGGCCTCACGGTTCGCCGCCCCCAGGCGCCCTTCGAGCCCAACGCCACCGGCCCGTACATCGGCAATGGCTTGCAGCAGGCACCCGCTGACGAGGTCCAGGTCTTGGGGGGTCGGCTGTTCGATGCACTCCACCGGTAGGGTTTTCCACAAGAGGCCCAGGCCGGCATAGCTGTCGATGTCGTAGGCCATGGGCGGCACGCTGGCAGCCAGGGCTTCCAGTTCCTCGACGCTGCGCAGTGTGACCCGCGCCGCCGAGGCCTTGCCCATGGCGTGCACCATCACACCCGGGTCGCGCAGGGCGATCAGCCGGTTGGCCTGGTAGCCGTGGGCCAGGAACGCACCGGACATGGCCTTGCCCACCAGCAAGCCGATCACCGGATGCCCCGCCAGGCGGGCCCGGGCGTAGCTATCGGCAGCGCCGGCCAGGGCCTGGTGGATGCCCAGGGCTTCTTCGCGCCGGCCATAGGCCTGGCTCGGCACATCGACAATGGCAATCAGTGCTCGCTTGTGGGGCTGATCGCGGTCGGCGTCGATCACTTCATCCACCGCTTTGGCCAGGCCCCAGCCCTCCAGCAGGCCGACCTCGCCCTGGCGGGCGCGGGGAAAACGATTCTCCGGGTCGGCCACCACAGCGATAAAACGAGTCGATTGCCCCGCCAGTTCACCATCGGCCACCCGCAGCGACGGCGGCAGGCCGGCCACCGAAGCGGCGCCGTCCCTCAGGGCGTTGAACCAGTTCAGGCCCCGCAAAGAACTTGCACTCATGAGCGGTCTCCTTGATACAGATCGCGAACCGTCGCCGCATCGATTTGCGGCGTCGCGTCCAGGCGGGCCAGGCATTGCAGATAGTGTTCGGCCTGATGGCTGCGTTGCCGCTCGGGCAGGCCGAGGGCCAGCAATTCGCGAACCTGGGCCTGGATCTGCGCCACGTCATCGGTCACATAGCGATCCACCAGGCCGCTGGCGAAACGCTGCTCGCCGCCGGTCAGGCTCCAGATGAAAGGCCGGTCGCGGGCGTCGTACTCCTCGATCCCGGCTTCCTGCTCGATCACCTGCGGGCCGTTCAGGCCCAGCCGCGCTTCTTGGGTCACCAGCAGGTAGCTGCACAGGCCGGCGGCGATCGACATGCCACCGAAGCAGCCAACGCTGCCAGCCACTACGCCGATCACCGGCTGGTATTGGCGCAGGTCGACGATCGCGGCATGGATATCGGCAATCGCCGCCAACCCCAGGTTGGCCTCCTGCAACCGCACGCCGCCGGTTTCCAGCAGCAGCACGGCACGGGTGGCGATGCCCTGGCGGTTGTCCTCGGCCGCCAGCTCAAGGGCGCCGGCGATCTTCGCCCCGCCCACCTCGCCTAGGCTGCCGCCCTGGAATGCGCCTTCGATGGCGGCGATCACCACCGGCAACCCGGCGATGCTGCCCTTGGCAATCACCACCCCATCATCGGCCTGGGGCACCACGCCCTGGCGCGGCAGCCAGGGCGACATGACGCGCTGGAAAGGGTCGAGCAGTTCGCGAAAGGTGCCGGCGTCCAGCAACGCCCGGGCCCGCTGCCGGGCCCCCAGTTCGACGAAGCTGTGCTGGTCGAGCAAGCGTGCGCTGTCAGTCATGGGCGATTTCCTCCAGGCCCTGTTCAAGGCGTAGGCGCACCACCCCCGGGGTGGCGCCGAAGTCATGGATGTCGATCAGCAGCGCCGGTGGCGTCTGCCCGGCGAACATGCGTTGGAACAAGTGCTGCCAGCGTGCGGCGCTGCCGTTGACCGAGGTCTGGACCTGGATCTTCAAGGTGCCGGCCGGCGCCGGTTCCAGCAGTACTTCGAGGTCACCGGAGCCGACACAGCCCACCAGAGCACGGCCGCGGCCGGAAGGGCCGGCGGGAAATTCAAAGGACAAGGTTTCCATCAGTTCGCTCCCTGGTCGGTGGCGGCCTCGATCCGGTCGAGCAACAGGCAGGCGGCCAGCAGATCGGCGGCGCCACCGGGCGAGGCATTCAAGGTCAGAAGTTGCAGGTCCAGCTGGTGCAGGCGCCGGCGTCCGGCCAGGCTGGCGCTGCCACCGGCCTCCAGCACCGCCCGGGCGCCGTCCTGCATAGCCTGCAGGCCCGCTTCGCCCGCGCGGTAGAGCACGCAGGTGTCGGCCAGCCGGGTCATGATCGCCAGCAGCGCATCGAGCCGGGCATTCTGTTCGCCATGGCCCCGGGCACGACTGCGCCGCAGTTGCGGCAGGCCCCATTGCAGCACCGCGGGAAAGCCCTGCTGGGCCTCCTCCCGGGCGCCGCCTACGCCGTAGCGCTGCGCCACCTGGGCACCATGGCTCAAGGGCCGTGGCGCATGCCGGTCTTCCAGCAGCGCCAGGCGCGCGGCGCGCAGGGCGACGCTGCCGGCCGCCCTGGAGCCAGGTTCCAGGGCGGCGGCGGCCACCAGCAGGCCCAGGGCCCAGATCGCCCCACGATGGGTGTTCACTCCGCCGGTGGTGGCCAGCATCGCCCGCTCGCCTTCGCGACCGCTGCGCCCCAAGGCTTCGCGCAGCGGCAAGTCGATACAGGCGAGTTGCTGCGCGGCCTCGGCCATGTCCTTGAAGGCCGGCCACAGGCTCAGGGCCGAGGCGTGCATCAGGCCCAGGTGCAGGTCACTGTGAGCGCCATTGCCACGGCGGTCCACCAGGGCCGGCTTGGGCGAGAGGTCGGCCTCGTCGATCAGCGCGTCCACCGCCAGGTCCGCCAGGCGCTCGGCCAGCCCCAGGGGCCGGGATTGCAGGTTGAATGCGTGCATTACCAGCTCCTGAACTTGGCAGGTGGGTGATACAGGCCGCCGGACCACTGCACCAGGTCAGCGATGCTCTTGGCCGCCAGCAACTCGCGGCTGGCGTCGGTGCGGCGAATGCCCAGGTCCTCGGGCAAGGCGACCAGGCCCTCGCGGCGCATGCGCTGGGTGTCCTTGGGGTCATGCCGCAGGCCGATGGCGGTGACTCCGGCTACCGCGGCGATCATCGCCCGGCGCTCTTCCAGGGTGCGGGCCTTGTACAGGTAAGCGATGCCTTCTTCGGTGAGCAGGTGGGTGACGTCGTCGCCATAGATCATGATCGGCGCCAGGGGCATGCCGCTTTTCTTCGCCACGTCCACCGCGTCCAGGGTGTCGACGAAGGTCGGTTTACCGCCCTCCTGGAAGGTCTCGACCATCTGCACCACCAGCTTCTTGCCCCGCTCCAGCAGGGCCTGCGGCGCCGCGCCCTGGTCCAGGCGCATGTCCAGCCAGGCCGGGGTGCCATGGCGCCGGCCGCGGGGATCGTGGCCCATGTTCGGCGCCCCACCGAAACCGGCCAGGCGGCCACGGGTCACGGTGGAGGAATGGCCGTCGCCATCCACCTGCAAGGTGGCGCCGATGAACAGGTCCACCGCGTATTGCCCGGCCAGCTGGCAGAACATCCGGTTGGAGCGCAGGGAGCCGTCGCGGCCGGTAAAGAACACATCGGGACGGGCGGCGATGTAGTTTTCCATGCCCAGTTCGGTGCCGAAGCAATGCACGCTGTCCACCCAGCCGCTTTCGATGGCCGGGATCAGGGTCGGATGGGGATTGAGGGTCCAGTTGCGGCAGATCTTGCCCTTGAGCCCCAGGGACTCGCCGTAGGTGGGCAGGATCAGCTCGATGGCCGCGGTATTGAAGCCGATGCCGTGGTTCAGCGATTGCACGTTGTGCTTCTCGTAGATGCCACGGATCGCCATCATCGCCATCAGCACGTGCACCGGCTTGATGTGCCGGGGATCGCGGGTGAACAGCGGCTCGATGTAGAACGGCTGGTCGGCCACCACCACGAAATCCACCCAGGAGGCCGGGATATCCACCCGGGGCAACTCGCTGACGTCGTCCACCAGCTGGTTGACCTGGACGATGACAATGCCATCGCTGAAGGCCGCCGGCTCCACCAGCGCTGGGGTGTCCTCGGTACTGGGGCCGGTATAGATGTTGCCGGCGCGGTCGGCCATGAAACCAGCGCACAGCACCACGTTGGGCGTCAGGTCCACCACCAGCCGGGCATAGAGTTCGATATAGGTATGGATGGCACCGATCTCCAGCAACCCGTCTTCGAGCAACTGGCTGATGCGCAGGCTCTGGGTCCCGGCGAAGGAGAAGTCGAGCTTACGGGCGATGCCGCGTTCGAACAGGTCCAAGTGCTCGGCGCGGCCGACGCTGGGCATGATCATGTGCAGGTCGTGGAGCCTGGCCGGATCGACCTTGGCCAGGGAGCGGGAGAGGAAGTCCGCCTGCTTCTGGTTGTTGCCCTCCAGCACCACCCGGTCGCCGGGCAGGATCAAGGCTTCCAGCGCCGCGACGATCTTGTCGGTCGGCAACACCACGCCATCGGCGATGGCCCGCACCTGCTCGAGGCGCCGCTGCTTCTCGCTGCGCCGCCGCGACCAGCGCGGGTCGGGAGATAGTGTCGTTGTCATGCTCGCTCCACAGGTTCGCTGTCGTGGCAGCCACCTTAGGAGTGAAACCTGAGGGCATCAATCAAGCCCGGCGTTGGATAGTTACGCTCAGCGTAATGATCCTGCAGCGTCCTTCCTGGGGCTTAACAATCTTCATACCAGCGGGCAATGGCATCCCCTTCGCGCCCGATACACAATGCGCGCCGGATTGGCCAATGAATGGCCTGCACACGTAATGATGAGACTTCGCATGGACACACCGATTCGCTCCAACCGGGATTTGCTGGAGCAACTACAACGCGGCCGCAAGCCCGACTACCTGATGTTCTGGGGCCACCAGCCGCCCCGCGACGGGCGCGTTTCCTCGAGCTGCTTCAGCCAGTGGTTCGCCGCCGGCTTCGAGGTCGAGGGCATCCACTACCCCACCGCCGAACACTTCATGATGGCTGGCAAGGCGCTGCTGTTCGACGATCACGAGACCCACGCACGCATTCTCAAGGCCGGCCCAGCCGCCTATGCCAAGCGCCTGGGCCGTGAAGTTCGTGGCTTCGATGATGCCCGCTGGCAGGCGGCCCGCTTCGATATCGTGGTCCAGGGCAACCTGGCCAAGTTCGGCCAGAACCCGGAGCTGGGCCATTTCCTGCAATGCACCCGCAAGAAGATCCTCGTGGAAGCCAGCCCGGTGGACCGCATCTGGGGTATCGGCCTGGCCGCTGACGATGCCATGGCTACTCGCCCGGATCGCTGGCGCGGGCTCAACCTGCTGGGCTACGCCCTGATGGAAGTGCGCGATCGCCTGCACGAGGCGTGAAGCCTAGAAAGCTAGCCCGGCACCGACCAGCAACTCCTCCAGGGCCAGCAGGTCGGGCACCCGGGCCACCTGCTCGACAACCTGTACCGCGGCCATCTCCAGGGGCGCCAGGGGCACATCGACATAGCTCAGCTGGCTGTCGAGCTTGCAGGAGCGCGGAATGCCTTGCACCAGCAAGGCGATGAACTTCAGCTCCGGGCGCCCGCCCAGGGCGTTGAGCACGACGATCCGCGCCCGCTCGCCGATCACCGTGGGGTTGCCACAGGCTGATTCGAAGCTGACCAGCGCAATCTGCCGGTCGCGCCATTGCACCCGCCCCAGGTACCAGGGCGGCGAGTCGAGGTCGAAGCGCCCCTGCTGGTAGTCGATCAGCTCGGCCACCGCGACATTGGGCAGGATCAGGGTGCGATCGGCCAGGGGCAGCAGCAGTCCGGTCAGGCTGCTGGCGCGGTGGTCAAGCATGGTTCTTGCTCCACAGGGCGATGCTTTCCAGCAGTACCGACTCTTGATAAGGCTTGCCGAGGTAGTCGTTGACGCCGATGGCCATGGCTCGGTCGCGGTGCTTCTGGCCGGTACGCGAGGTGATCATGATGATCGGCAGGCTGTGCAGGCGCGGATCGTTGCGCACCTGGATCGCCACCTCGAAACCGTCCATGCGCGGCATCTCGATATCCAGCAGCATCAGGTCCGGGGTGTGCTCGGCCAGCAAGGCCATGGCATCGACTCCATCCTTGGCGGTGAGCACGTTCATGCCATGGCGCTCCAGCAAACGGCTGGTGACTTTGCGCACGGTGACCGAGTCGTCCACCACCAGCACCAGCATCGGCCGTACCGGCTGCACCTCGACGGATGCTTCTTCCCCGGCAGCCCGGGGCAGCGGTGCCAAGGCCTGCAGGGCACGAATATGCGCCAGCAGGTCGAGGATCAACACCACCCGGCCATCGCCGAGGATCGTCGCCCCCGACAACCCCTGGACCGCGGCGAACTGCGGCCCCAGGCTCTTGACCACGATTTCCCGGGTGCCGAAGGTGGCGTCCACCTGCACCGCGATCCGCTGTTCGTTGCAGTGCACCAGCAGCACCGGCAGCGCGACGACCTGGCCCAGCAACTTGGGTCGCGGCACGGTGTGCAGCAGCTCCCCGAGGTAGCACAGGTCATAGCACTGGCCGGCGTATTCGTAGCGTGGCGGGTCGAGTTGATAGTAGGCGTCCAGCTCTCCCGGCAGCACCCGGACAATGCCCTCCACGGTATTGAGCGGGATTGCATACTGTTCGTCGGCGCACTGCACCATCAGCGCCCGGTTGACCGAAACGGTGAAGGGCAGGCGGATGCGAAAGTGCACGCCCAGCCCGGCTACCGAGTCGATGCTCATGCTCCCGCCCAGCTGGCGTACCTCCTCATGCACCACATCCATGCCCACTCCGCGCCCGGAGATCTGGGTGATCTTTTCGGCAGTGGAGAAGCCCGGCTGCATGATGAACTGCAACACTTCGCGATCGCTGAGCTGCGCCTGCGGGTCCAGCAGGCCGCGCTTGATGGCCTTCTTGCGCACCGCCTCCAAGGGCACCCCGGCACCGTCATCGCGCATGTCGAAGATGATGTCACCGCCCTCGCGGGACAGGTCCAGGGTAATTCGCCCCTGCTCCGGCTTGCCCGCGGCTCGACGGGCCTCGGCAGACTCCAGGCCATGGTCGACGGCATTGCGCAACATGTGCTCCAGGGGCGCGACCATGCGCTCCAGGACGTTGCGGTCCATCTCACCTTCGGCATTGCCAACCACGAACGCCACATCCTTGCCCAACTCTTCGGCCACCTGGCGAACAATGCGGCGCAACCTCGGCACCATGCGCTCGAAGGGCACCATGCGCGTGCGCATCAGGCCTTCCTGCAATTCGGTATTGATCCGCCCCTGTTGCTGCAGCAGGTTCTCGGCGTCATGGTTGCGCCGATCGAGGGTGTCCTTCAGGTCCAGCAGGTCGGAGGCCGATTCGAACAGGGCCCGCGACAACTGCTGCAACTGCGAGTGGCGGTCCATTTCCAAGGGGTCGAACTCTTCGTAGCCCAGGCGTTCGGCCTCCACCTGCTGGCGGCTGAGAATCCGCCCCTGGGTCTCGGTGTCCAGGCGACGCAACTGGTCGCGAATACGCTCGATGGTGGTTTCCATCTCGCTCAAGGCGATCCGTGCATCGTTGACCTGCTGCTCGATGCGGCCTCGGAAGATCGAGGTTTCCCCGGCCAGGTTCACCAGGTCGTCCAGCAGCTCCGCCGAAACCTTGACCATGTCCGCCCCGACCGCGACTTCCACTTGCGGTGCAGGCTCGGGCTTGCCGGAAAGCAACGGTAGATCCGCCACCGGGGCGCCCGAGACTCGGGGATGGCTCAGGTCGTGGATGGCATCGATGAGCTTCTGCGCCGGTTCGATGGCTTGCCCGGCCCGGGCGGCATCGAGCATCTGGGCCAGGCGGTCGTGGCTTTTCTGCAACAGGGTGAACAGCGCCGGGCTGGGCTGCAGCAGGCCGGCAGACAGGCCCTCGAAGAGAAACTCCAGCTCATGGGCCAGATCGCCGATGGCGGCGATTTCCACCATCCGCGCCCCGCCCTTGAGGGTGTGCAGGTCACGTAGCAGGGTCTCCACTTCCTGGCGGGCCTGAGGATCGGCCTGCCAGCGACTCAAGGCGGCAGCGGAGCTGTCGATGATGTCGAAACCTTCCTCCAGGAAAATCTCCAGCAGTTCCGGGTCCTGGGTCGCAGGATCGTCAGGCTCGGCGCCGGGGACAACGTCCACAGGGCTGGAGGTCTGTTGCCGGTAGGCCCGTACCGCCTCGACCTGGGCCCGGGAGTCATCCAGTGGGCGCTGCCCCTGGATTTGCTGGAGCAGCAGCGCCAGTTGCTCATGACTGCTGCGCAACAGCAGTCCCAGGTGCTGGCCGTAGCTATAGCGCCGGTCCACCAGGCCCTCATACAGCGACTCCAGCTCCTGGGCCAGTTCCGCCACCGACGCCACCTCGGCCATCCGCGCTCCGCCCTTGAGGGTGTGCATGTCCCGCTGCAGGGATGACAGCGGTGCAGCGTTCTCGGGGTCCGATAACCAGCGTTGCAGGGCCTGGCCGGCGCTGTCGAGGATATCCACCGCTTCCTCGAGGAAGATCTCCACCAGCTCATCGTCTGCCTGCGGTGGCAGCTGTCGCTCAAGGCTCGCCGTCGCCGCGCTCAACTCGCTGATGCTCAAGGTCCGGCTGCCATCGCTCCTGATCAGGCCGGCGACGGATGGATCGAGGCCTTCGTCCAGCAGCTCGCGCAAGGCCTGGATTCGCTCCGGCCGCGGGCTGACTTCCTGGCCCGCGGCGAGTTCGTCGAGCATGTTGATCAAGGCGTCGTGGGCCGCCTGGGCTTCATGGAAGAACCGCTCGCTGACCGCCAGGCTGCTTTCCTCCACTGCGCCATACAAGTCGAGCAGGGCCTCGCACAGCGCGTCCATCGGATGCAGGTCCGCCAAATGCGCACCTTCGCCCAGGGTGGTCAGCTCATCCAGCAGGTCGCTGAGTTCCTGGCGCTCGCCGGGATGCTGCTGCCAACGCAACAGCAGGCTCTCGGCATCCAGGAGGATGTCCATGCCCTGGGCCAGGAAGTTGTTGATCAGTTGCGGATCACGCTTGGCCCGAGGCGCACTGTCCGGGGCATCGAGCAAGGCCTCCAGGCGCTCGCCCAGTAGGGCCAGGGCTCGCCCGGCCAACGCGCGCGCGCCGTCGATCGGCGCCAGGGGCGTGCTGTCCAGCTGCCGCAAGCCCTTGCGCAGCAGGCCTTCGGCTTCCAGCAGCAGTTCGACTTCGTCCAGGTCCAGGGGAATCAAGTGTGCCCGGTACTCCCGCGCCAGCTGATCGAGAGGCCCGGCCAACTCCGCGATGGGCAGCACTCCTGCCATCGAGGCGCTGCCCTTGAGCGTATGCAAGGCCCGTTGCAAGGCATCGCTGGCTTGCAATGGCACATGCTCGGCCGCCTGGTCGAGAAAGTGGTTGATGCTGTCCAGGTGGGTCTGGGCCTCGGTCCGGAAGATCTCCAGCAACTGCGGGTCCAGGACCTCGCTACGCGGTGTGGCGACGGCCGCTACCGTGACGCCATTGGCCAGGGCGTGGGCCCGCGCGGCCAGGCGATCGACATCGTCGCGCTGGCGCTGGGCCTGGGCGGCGTACTCAGCAATCAGCTCCGGCAGCAGTTGCAGGGTATCGCCCAGCAGTTGGCGCACTTCGACACTGGGCGCCACACTGCGCTCCAGCACCCGGTTGAGCAGGTTTTCCACGGCCCAGGCCAGCTCCCCCAGCACCAGGGCACGCACCATGCGGCCGCTGCCCTTGAGCGTGTGAAACGCACGACGCAACTCACTCAGCGCAGATTTGCCCTCGGGGTCCGCGGCCCAACGCGGCAGATATTCGCGAAGCATCTGCAGCACTTCCTCGGTTTCTTCGAGAAAGACCTCGCGCAACTCGTCGTCCACCGGTTCCTCGCCCTCCGGGGGCGGCAGCAGGCTGCCAGGAGTGATCAACGCGGGCGGGTTGAGAACCGAGACCGGCGTGGCCAGGGCCTCGGCCAGGGCCCCCGTTGCCTGGGGCGCATCCGCTCCAGTCTGGGCCTGGGCATTTTCCGGGAGGGGGTGACGTTCCAGCGGCGGTATTGGCTCCACCACCGCATAACCCAGCGCAGCCAGCCCCTGCTGGGCAACGTCGAGAATCTTTTCCCCGGGCGCCTGTGGGTCTTCGCTCAGGCGTTCCAGGTAGTACTCCAGGCTGGTGATCACATCCGCCAGATGATCCAGCTGCTGCCAGCCCGGCCGGGAAGACGCCAGCAGCAATCGCTCGCCGATGTACCGATTGCAGGCCTCCAGCAGGTTCGCCGCCCGGGCCAGCGGGATCATCGCCAGGGCGCCACGCACCTGGGTCAGCAACTCCGGCAACGCCAGCAGCGGTTCATGTTCCCAGTCGGCCTCGATGGATTCGGCGATCAGGTCCTTGGCCTGCTGCAGGCAGATCCGCGCCTCCTTGATCACCAATTGGTGGATCTGGGTCAGGTCGGTGGTGGGCAGGCGGCTTTCCTCGCGATTCTCCGGCTCCACGGTACCGGCCATGCCGGCCAGGGTCGCCTCGACGTACAGCAAGGCGCCGGCCACATCCATCAATACCGCATCATCCGGTGCGCGCTGGCCCTGGGCCAGGCTCTGGACCACGGCCAACTGATCGATGATCACCTTGCGTGGCTGGCCAAAGCCCAGTACTGCCAGGGTGTCGGCGATCTGCCGCAGGGGCGCCAGCAGGCCATCCAGGTCGCTGGCGTGCTGGCGGTCACTGCGCACGAACAGGTCCAGGCGTTCCTTGACCCGCACCAACCCATCGCACACCGCCGTCAGCACCGAACGCAAGGCATCGCGGTCGGGGCCGGCCAGGCGCGCGCGCTCTTCATCGACCACTGCACTGTCGGGCAATGCGTCATCCAGTCCGTAACGTTCTTTCATGGTCAGCATCAGTGGGGTGGGATGGCGCGCCTTGGCGATATAGAACAGCAGGCTCTTGAGCAACTCGGCGGGAGCCGCCTGGTTGATCCCCCGCATGCCCTGTTCCTGCAGGCGCTTGAGTTCCTTGTCGGCGTCCTTGAGCAGGCTGCGTACCGCCGGGCTGTTGGCGATCGCGTCCTGGCGCATGCCTTCCACCAAGGCAGAAGCGACATGCCACAAGGGCGCCAGCGGTGCATCCTGGCACAAGGCTTCCAGGCGCTCGAAGACCTTGGCCATATGGCCGAGGCTGGCTTCATCGTCCTGCTCGCGCAGCAGATCCACCAAGGCGGTCTGCAACATGTGCCGCAGCTTGCGCAATTGAGTCGGGAATTCCAGCGGCTCGAGGGCGGCCAGGGCCTTGTCGGCAAGAGGCGGCAAGCTGGGGAGCTGGGGGCTGAACAGGCTGGTTTCCGAAAGCAGGCTTTCACCGCGGGCGCTGCGCAGGTCGTTGAGCAGTGGCAGCACCACCAGCGGCAGGTCGCGGCGCGCGCTCTGCACCCGGTCCAGGTATTGCGGCAGTTGGCCGATGGCCTGGCGTAGCAGGCGCAGGGCCTCGTCGCGATGGGCTACGCGATCCTGCTGCAGGGCCATGGCGAGTTGTTCCATCTCTTCGGCCAGCAAGGCCGCGCCGTAGAACTCCACCATCTGCAAGCTGCCATGGACCTGATGAATGCCTTCCAGGCAGTGGTCCAGCGCCTCCAGGGCCTGGGGCTCATCCGCCAGGTGCTCCAGCGCCTGATAGGCCTGGCGCAAGGTTTCGGCAATTTCGCCCTTGACCCATTCCAGGGCCACATAGTCATGCCGATCAACCATAACCACTCCAGTCAAAGCCTTGTTTCAGTCAGCGGTTGTCATTGGTGGCAGGCGCCCGGGTCGCCGGCAAGGTGAACCCGGACACCGAGCGTCGCAGCTGGCTGGCCATCTTCGCCAGGTTGCCGATGCTCTCGGCGGTGGCCGTGGAGCCGGAGGAAGTCTGCGAGGTGATCTGCTGGATCACGTTCATGGTCAGGGAAATCTGCCCGGCCGAAGACGTCTGCTGCTGGGCGGCGTTGGAAATGCTCTGGATCAGCGCCGCCAGGGTCTTGGATACCCCTTCGATCTCTTCCAGGGCGACCCCGGCATCCTGCGCCAGGCGTGCCCCACGCACCACCTCGGTAGTGGTCTGCTCCATGGAGATCACCGCTTCGTTGGTGTCGGTCTGGATCGCCCGCACCAGGGTCTCGATCTGCCGGGTAGCGGCCGAGGAGCGTTCCGCCAGCCGTTGTACTTCATCGGCGACCACGGCAAAACCGCGACCGGCGTCGCCCGCCATGGAGGCCTGGATGGCCGCGTTCAAGGCCAGGATGTTGGTCTGGTCGGCAATGTCGTCGATCAGGCTGACGATATCGCCGATTTCCTGGGAAGACTCGCCCAGGCGCTTGATTCGCTTGGCGGTGTCCTGGATCTGCTCGCGGATGTTGTCCATGCCATGGATGGTGTTGTGCACCACCTCGTTGCCCTTGTTGGCGATCTCCACCGAACGCTCGGCCACCGCCGAGGATTCCGCGGCGTTGGCCGATACCTGGTCGATGGACTGGGCCATGTCGTTGATCGCCGTGGAGGCTTCGGAAATCTGCTGCGCCTGGTGCTCCGAGGCCTCGGCCAGTTGCATGGCGGTGGTCTGGGTTTCCTGTACCGCGCCCGCCACCTGGCCGGCGGTGAGGTTGATGGTGGCCACCAGATCGCGCAGCTGGTCGACCGAGTAGTTGATGGAGTCGGCGATGGTCCCGGTGAAGTCCTCGGTCACCGAGGCGGTCACTGTCAGGTCACCGTCCGCCAGGTCTTCGATCTCGTCCAGCAGGCGCATGATCGCGTTCTGGTTGCGCTCGTTCTTCTCCGCCGTCTCGCGCAGCTGGCGATTGGTCTCGCGCACCATCACCAGGCCGATGAGGATGATCGAGGCCAGGGCCAGCAGGCCCAGGACATAACCGCCGATGGTGTCCAGGTGACGGCTGCCGGCCAGGTTTTCGAAACCGATGGCCAGCAACGAGGCTTCGTCCAGCAGGGTCTGGGACAGGCTGAAGATGTTGCTCGCCGATTCGCGCACCTGGAACAGTTCGGGGGATGTCTCGAGGATCTCATCCACCGAGCCTGAGACGAACTCGAACAGCTCGGAAATCTCCGCCAGACGCGCACGGGCATCGGGGTCCTCGACCTGGCTGATCTTCAACCCCGGATTGCCCTGCAGCATGCCGTTGAGCACCTGGCCGAAGCGCGCGGCGTCACGGCCAAAGGCGTCGGCCGCCTGCACGGCATTTTCATCGCCAGCCAGCACGGTATTGACCGCGCCGAGGATCCGCTCGGCCAGCAACGACTGGCGCTGGGCCATGGCCACCTGGCTGGCGGGGGCGCCGCGCTGCAGCAGGATCTCCACGACCTTTTCGTATTCCACCTGCAATTGCGGCACGGTCTCGGCCAGGGTCGCGGCCACCTGGTGCAACGACAGCACCGTCTGCTCGCTGGCGAGGATCGCGTCGGCATTCTTCAGCAGTTTTTCCCAGTCCAGCTGCACCGCGCGCATTTCCTGGCGCAGCGTTACCGGGGCTCCAGGCAGGCCGGTGGCCGGGTCGCCCTTCTTCAGGTAGCCCCAGCGCTGGGCGAAATCATTGCGCGAATCGGCCAGCAACTTGAACGCCGCGGCCTTGCCCGCCGCCGCCTCGGTGGCGTTCTTGGCAATGCGCTGGGACAGCACCCGCAGTTCGCCGGCGTGACCGATGTACTGCTTGTCGTAGGTAGCCTGGGTGTTGAGGTAGGCGAAGTTGGCGAACAGCAGCATGATGAACACGATCAGTGCAATGAACAGCACGATGATCTGCGAGCGGCTGCGAGAGCCCTCCAGGGGCTTGCCGGGTTTGGCTTTGGTCATCGATCAGGCCTGTGGCGCGCGGGCAATCCCGCATTCAGCCGTCCGGGGCGCCGGGGCGGCATGGGTTTATCCAGGAAAAAGCAGCCTTGCCAGGTGCAACCAGCGGCCAGCACCGGGCGCTGGGCGCCGTTCACGCCGCCACCTCCAGAAACCCCGGCGAGCGGGCCAGGGCGAAGGGGCTGAAGACCTGCCAGATCCGTTCGCCGCGAAACTGCCCCTGCAGGTAGGGGTTGATCGCGGCATCGGCAAAGTCGGTAGGACCCGGCTCCAGGGTGTCCTGGGAAAAGTGCTGCAGACCCGCCACTTCATCCACCAGCAAGCCGGCGAACAGTTCCTTGTACTCCAGCACCAGCACGCGGCGCTGCTTGCGCAGGGGCGACAGTTCATGCCCGAAGAACGCACACAGGTCCATGATCGGCAGTAACCGCCCTCGCAGGTTGGCCACGCCCTTGACCCAGGGCTTGACCCCCGGCAGCAGGGTATAGCGCGGTTCGTGCAGGACTTCGCTGATCTCGCCCATGGCCGCGACGTACCAATACGCTCCCAGGCGAAAACCGATGCCGCTCCAGCTGTGCTGGCGGGTTTCCTGGGACGGCAGGTCGGCAGCCAGCAGGCGGCAGCGCTGGTCGATCTCCAGCAGCAGTTCGAAGGCGGTCCTGGATTCGCTCATGGCCGGGCGGTCAGCCGGCCAGGACGTTGTTCAGCGTCTTGATCAGGGTCTCTTCGTCCACCGGCTTGGTCAGGTAGTCCCTGGCGCCTTGGCGAGTTCCCCAGACCTTGTCGGTTTCCTGGTCCTTGGTGGTGATGATGATCACCGGGATATGGCTGGTCTCGGCGTCCTTGGTCAGCTGGCGGGTGGCCTGGAAGCCATTGAGGCCGGGCATGACGATGTCCATCAGCACCGCATCGGGCTTCTCTTCCCGGGCCAGGGCCACGCCATCGGCACCGTTCTCGGCCTTGAGCACTTCATGGCCGTGCTTTTCCAGCATGCCGGTAAGTTTGTACATTTCGGTCGGCGAGTCGTCGACGATCAGGATACGAGCCATGGTCTTCCCCATACGATATGGATGCCCGGTCCATTGGCCGGGCACCGCTGTACTTGTCTACTGTGGCGCCTGCGCGACGAAATCCGGGACATGGGCCCTGATCGCGCTCAGCAGTTCTTCCTTGCTGAAGGGTTTGGTCAGAAACTGGTCGGAACCGACGATACGCCCCTTGGCCTTGTCGAACAGCCCGTCCTTGGAGGACAGCATGATCACTGGAGTGGACTTGAACGCGCTGTTGTTCTTGACCAGCGCACAGGTCTGATAGCCGTCGAGCCGCGGCATCATGATGTCGACGAAGATGATGCCGGGGTGATGGTCGACGATCTTTGCCAGGGCCTCGAACCCATCGACTGCGGTAATGACTTCGCAACCGACGTTCTTCAACAGCATTTCGGCAGTCCGACGAATCGTCTTCGAATCGTCGATCACCATGACCTTCAAGGCGTTGGATTGCTGTTCCATATCTGCTCTACCGTCGCCCCAGCGAATCGATTTAATCCGGTACTGCGGGCCAACGCTCCAAACCCTTGAACTTCAAGGCCCCGGCCCGGCATGCGAGCCTTTTTAGCACACTCTCCCCCCTGCAATCTATGGACCATGCAGGGCAGTGGTTTTTCCTTGACCCAGGTCTCTGTCAGCGCCACTCTGACGCCACTTTTTTTTGCCTGCGCCCACTAATTTTCTTGAAGGAATCCACCCCATGAGCGTTCGCGTCGGGATTGTCATGGACCCTATCGCCAGCATCTCCTATAAAAAGGACAGCTCGCTGGCCATGCTGCTGGCCGCCCAGGAACGCGGCTGGACCCTCTTCTATATGGAGCAGCGCGATCTCTACCAGAGCGCCGGCGTGGCCCGGGCCCGCATGCGCCCGTTGCAGGTCTTCGCCGATCCGCAGAAATGGTTCGAGCTGGAAGACGAAGTCGATAGCCCGCTGAGCGACCTGGACGTGATCCTGATGCGCAAGGACCCGCCCTTCGACATGGAGTTCGTCTACTCCACCTACCTGCTGGAACAGGCCGAAAGTGCCGGCGTGCTGGTGGTCAACAAGCCCCAGAGCCTGCGCGACTGCAATGAAAAGCTGTTCGCCACGCTGTTCCCGCAGTGCACCCCACCCACGGTGGTCAGCCGCCGCGCCGACGTGCTGCGCGAGTTCGCCGCCCAGCATGGCGACGTGATCCTCAAGCCCCTGGACGGCATGGGTGGCACCTCGATCTTCCGCCATCGCGCGGGCGACCCGAACCTGTCGGTGATCCTGGAGACCCTGACCGTGCTGGGCAGCCAGCAGATCATGGCCCAGGCCTACCTGCCGGCGATCAAGGATGGCGACAAGCGCATCCTGATGATCGATGGCGAACCGGTGCCCTACTGCCTGGCACGCATTCCCGCCGCCGGCGAGACCCGCGGCAACCTGGCCGCCGGTGGTCGTGGCGAGGCCCGCCCGCTGAGCGACAAGGACCGCTGGATCGCCGCCCAGGTCGGCCCTACCCTGCGCGCCAAGGGCCTGCTGTTCGTCGGCCTCGACGTGATCGGCGAGCACCTGACGGAAATCAACGTCACCAGCCCGACCTGCATCCGCGAAATCGACAACGCCTTCGGCACTCATATCGGCGCCATGCTGATGGATGCCATCGAAAGCAAGCTGCAAGCCGCAAGCAACAAGCCGCAAGCTTGACCTGCATCACATACAGCTTGTCGCTTGAAGCTTGAGGCTTACAGCTTGAAACCAACATTGCGTTATCATGCGCCGCCTGTGAAACCGTGATGTTGGTTGTGCAATGCCTGCTGTGATGTCGAAACGCCAATGAGCCTTCCGTCCGACCTGCCACCCGAACTGGCCCACGGTGGCGTACGCGCGGCCGATCGCCTGGGATTTACCCTGTTCCTCGCCGCACTCCTGCACCTGGCGCTGATCCTCGGCCTGGGCTTCTCCTTTGCCGAGCCCAAGCAGATCAGCAAGACCCTGGAAATTACCCTGGCGACCTTCAAGAGCGAGACTCAGCCGAAGAAGGCCGATTTCCTGGCCCAGGACAACCAGCAAGGCAGTGGCACCCTGGACAAAAAAGCCATTCCCAAGACCACTGAAGTCGCGCCATTCCAGGACAACTCGGTCAAAAAGGTCGTGCCACCGCCCTCGGTCAAGCCCGAACCCCGGGAGGTCGCGCCCAAGGCAGCCGTCGCCACCACCGCGCCCAAGCCGAAAAAGACCGTGACCCAGCGCGAAGAGGTCAAGAAAGAGCCTACTCCCAAGGCCGCCACCCCGACCTTCGACAGCTCGCAGCTCTCCAGCGAGATCTCCAGCCTGGAGGCCGAGCTGGCCAACGAGCAGCAGCTGTACGCCAAACGCCCACGCATCCATCGCCTGAGCGCTGCCTCGACGATGCGTGACAAGGGCGCCTGGTACAAGGACGAATGGCGCAAGAAAGTCGAGCGCATCGGCAACCTCAACTACCCCGAGGAAGCCCGGCGCAAGCAGATCTACGGCAACTTGCGGCTGATGGTCTCGATCAACCGCGATGGCTCGCTGTACGAGGTGCTGGTACTGGAATCCTCCGGCCAGCCGCTGCTGGACCAGGCCGCCCAGCGCATCGTGCGCCTGGCCGCGCCGTTCGCCCCCTTTACCGGCGACTTGTCGGACATCGATCGCCTGGAAATCATCCGCACCTGGCGCTTTGCCCGCGGCGACAAACTGTCCAGCAACTGATCGCACGGCCTGCTCGTTTGCCGCGCCGCAGGCGCATGTCCAGCGCCCCGACCGGTCCATAGGCGACCTCGCCAGCCCGCTAGCGACAACCTGGCGCGATGACGTCCCGAAGGCAACATCGCCAGCTTGTCAGCAGGGCTCGCCACCGCCACACTAGCGTTCATGAAAAATGTCAGCCCCAGCTACCTCAAGCATCACTTCCTGATCGCCATGCCCCATATGGTCGATCCGAACTTTGCGCAGACGGTGACCTACATCGTCGAGCACAACGCCAATGGCGCCATGGGCCTGGTGATCAACCGGCCCCAGGACCTGAACCTCGCCGATATCCTCGAACAACTGCGCCCCGACGAAGAAGCGCCGCTGCTGTGCCAGCATATGCCGGTCTTCAGCGGCGGCCCGGTACAGACCGATCGCGGTTTCGTCCTGCACCCCAACGGCCTCACCTACCAGGCCACGGTCGAACTCGAAGGCGTATCGTTGTCCACCTCCCAGGACGTGCTGTTCGCCATCGCCGACGGCACAGGGCCAGCCAAGAGCCTGATCGCCCTGGGCTATGCCGGCTGGGAAGCCGGGCAGTTGGAAGCAGAACTGGCCGACAACGCCTGGCTGACCTGCCCCTTCGACGCGGACATCCTGTTCAATACCAGCAGCGAACTGCGCCTTGAGGCAGCCGCTCGCCACCTGGGAGTCAACCTGAGCCTGCTCACCAGCCAGGCGGGCCACGCCTGATGGCTCTGAAGCTGATTCTCGGTTTCGACTACGGCACCCGGCAGATCGGCGTTGCCGTGGGCCAGGCCATCACCGGCCAGGCTCGCGAGTTGTGTACCTTGAGGGCGCAGAACGGTGTTCCGGACTGGAACCAGGTCGAAGCCCTGTTCAAGGAATGGCAACCCGATGCGGTGGTGGTGGGCCTGCCCCTGAACATGGACGGCACGCCCAGCGAGATGTGCCAGCGCGCCGAGAAGTTCGCCCGGCGCCTGAACGGGCGCTTCAACGTGCCCTTCTATACCCACGATGAGCGCCTGACCACCTTCGAGGCCAAGGGCGAACGCCTGGCCCGGGGCGGCCAGAAGGGCAGCTATCGCGACAATCCGGTGGATGCCATTGCCGCCGCCCTGCTGCTGCAGGGCTGGCTCGACGAGAACACCAGCCTGCTGAATACCTAGTAACCCCGAATCCTGAGGATGCGCGGCCTGCGGCTGCGCGCCTCCTGGCCCGACACCAGCCACAAGAACCTGCCAACGATCCAGCGAGCGATGCTCGGGCGAGTCAGGAATGGCGCAGAAAGCGGAGTTTAGGCACCTAAATGAGCATTTCGAAGCCATTTGCAACGCCCCACGAGCCAAGCGCCGCAGATCCCGGGCAGGTTCCAAGTCACCGCGCCCCGCTACCGGACAACAAGGCGCGAGCCCACGAAGGAGCCACCATGAGCCTGCCCAATCCCGCCGCCCTGATCAGCCAGATGGCCATCGATCTCAAAGCCCACCTGGCCCAGCGCGCCATCAACGAGCCTCGCTTCATCGGTATCCGTACCGGCGGTGTGTGGGTGGCCCAGGCCCTGCTGGAATCCCTGGGCAGCGACGCGCCCCTGGGCACCCTGGACGTCTCCTTCTACCGCGATGACTTCAGCCAGAACGGCCTGCATCCTCAAGTCCGCCCGTCCGAGCTGCCGTTCGAGATCGAAGGCCAGCACCTGGTGCTGATCGACGACGTGCTGATGAGCGGCCGGACCATCCGCGCCGCCCTCAACGAGCTGTTCGACTATGGCCGCCCGGCCAGCGTGACCCTGGTCTGCCTGCTGGACCTGAACGCCGCCGAACTGCCGATCCGGCCGAATGTGGTGGGCGCGACCCTGTCGCTGGCAGCCCACGAGCGGGTAAAATTGTCCGGTCCTGCGCCGCTTCAACTCGAGCTCCAAGACCTCGCCCTCTAAACCTGCCCTTTTAAAGAGTCCATTGCGATGACGCCTCTAGACGCCAAGCGCCCGCTGCAGCTCAACGATCAGGGCCAGCTGCGCCACTTCCTCTCCCTCGACGGCCTGAACCGCGAGCTGCTGACGGAAATCCTCGACACCGCCGACTCCTTCCTCGAAGTCGGCGCCCGGGCGGTGAAGAAAGTCCCGTTGCTGCGCGGCAAGACCGTATGCAACGTGTTCTTCGAGAACTCCACCCGCACCCGCACCACCTTCGAACTGGCTGCCCAGCGGCTGTCGGCGGACGTGATCACCCTGAATGTCTCGACCTCTTCGGCGAGCAAGGGTGAAACCCTGCTGGACACCCTGCGCAACCTCGAGGCCATGGCGGCCGACATGTTCGTGGTGCGCCACGGCGATTCCGGCGCCGCGCACTTCATCGCCGAGCACGTTTGCCCACAGGTGGCGATCATCAACGGCGGCGACGGCCGCCATGCCCACCCGACCCAGGGCATGCTCGACATGCTGACCATCCGCCGGCACAAGGGCGGCTTCGAGAATCTCTCGGTGGCCATCGTCGGCGACATCCTGCACTCGCGGGTCGCACGCTCCAACATGCTGGCGCTCAAGACCCTGGGTTGCCCGGATATCCGCGTGATCGCGCCCAAGACCTTGCTGCCCATCGGCATCGAGCAGTACGGGGTGAAGGTCTACACCGACATGGCCGAAGGCCTGAAGGACGTGGATGTGGTGATCATGCTGCGCCTGCAGCGCGAGCGCATGCAGGGCGGCCTGCTGCCCAGCGAAGGCGAGTTCTACCGCCTGTTCGGCCTGACCACCGCGCGCCTGGCCGGCGCCAAGCCCGACGCCATCGTCATGCACCCGGGCCCGATCAACCGTGGCGTGGAGATCGAATCGGCAGTGGCCGATGGTCCGCACTCGGTAATCCTCAATCAGGTGACCTACGGCATTGCAGTGCGCATGGCCGTACTGTCCATGGCCATGAGCGGGCAGACCGCCCAGCGACAATTCGAGCAGGAGAACGCCCAGTGAAGCTCAGCATTCTCGGCGCCCGCGTCATCGATCCAAGCAGCGGCCTGGATCAAGTTACCGATCTGCACCTTGAAGCCGGCAAGATCGCCGCCATCGGCGCCGCCCCGAAAGGTTTCAACGCCGTCACCGTGATCGACGGCAAGGGCCTGGTGGCCGCGCCTGGCCTGGTGGACCTGAACGTCGCCCTGCGCGAGCCGGGCTACAGCCGCAAGGGTACGATCGCCAGTGAAACCCGTGCCGCCGCCGCAGGTGGCGTCACCAGCCTGTGCTGCCCGCCACGCACCAAGCCGGTGCTGGACACCTCGGCAGTAGCCGAGTTGATCCTCGACCGTGCCCGGGAAGCCGGTAACAGCAAGGTGTTCCCGATCGGCGCCCTGAGCAAGGGCCTGGATGGCGAACAACTGGCCGAACTGATCGCCCTGCGCGACGCCGGTTGCGTGGCCTTCGGCAATGGCCTGGAGGGTTTTCGCAGCACCCGGACCCTATGCCGCGCCCTGGAATACGCCGCCACGTTCGACCTGACGGTGATCTTCCATTCCCAGGACCGCGACCTGGCCGAAGGCGGCCTGGCCCATGAAGGCGCCACCGCCAGCTTCCTCGGCCTGCCGGGAATTCCCGAAAGTGCCGAGACCGTGGCCCTGGCCCGTGACCTGCTGCTGGTGGAACAAAGCGGGGTGCGTGCGCACTTCAGCCAGCTGACCAGCGCCCGCGGCGTGGAACTGATCGCCCAGGCCCAGGCCCGGGGCTTGCCGGTCACTGCCGATGTCGCCCTGTATCAGCTGATCCTGACCGATGAGGCGCTGATCGACTTCTCCAGCCTGTATCACGTACAGCCGCCCCTGCGTTCACACGCCGACCGTGAGGCCCTGCGCGCAGCGGTGAAGTCCGGCGTGGTACAAGCCATCGCCAGCCATCACCAGCCCCATGAGCGCGATGCCAAACTGGCCCCGTTCGGCGCCACCGAGCCGGGGATCAGCAGCGTCGAACTGTTGCTGCCGCTGGCCCTGACCCTGGTACAAGACGGCCTGCTGGACCTGCCGACCCTGATGGCGCGCCTGAGCGCCGGCCCGGCCGAAGCCCTGCGCCTGCCAGCCGGCAAGCTGGTGGTGGGTGGCGCGGCGGACCTGGTGCTGTTCGACCCGGCCAGCTCAACCGTGGCTGGCGAGCGTTGGCTGTCCCGTGGCGAGAACTGCCCGTTCCTCGGCCATAGCCTGCCGGGCGCAGTACGCTACACCCTGGTGGATGGCCATATCAGCCACCAGGGCTGATTGACCCTGTAGCCGCTGCCACAGGCGGCGGCTACAAGGATCGTCATTACCCGTGCGCCGATGAAGGGATCAAAGGCGCTTGGCGTTCTCCAGGGATACCTGGTCGTTCAGGGTCCAGAAGTCATACAGCACCCCAATGAAGAACAGGCCACCGGTGAACAGGTAGAGCACCCCGCTCAACCATTTGCCCTGGTACATGCGGTGCACGCCGAACACTCCGAGGAAGGTCAGGAGTATCCAGGCCACGCTGTATTCCAGCGGGCCCGAGGTAAAGCGCTGGTCTGCTTCACGGTCCATGGACGGGATCAGGAACAGGTCGATCAGCCAGCCAATACCCAGCAAGCCGAACGTGAAGAACCAGATCGTCCCGGTCACAGGCTTGCCGTAATAGAAGCGGTGGGCCCCGGTAAAACCGAAGATCCATAGCAGGTAGCCGATCACCTTGCTGTGGGTGTCATGGGCAGGCATGCCCTGTTGATAGGTGTTCATTGGATACCTCTTGGCGGGTGATAGATAAAAATTCTCAAAAATTTTGTGACTTTTTTACAGGCGCTCGACATGCGACCGATGCTACCTTGTCGTCCGTCAAAGCCTTGTATTGCCTGACTTCTGACGGTTTTCTGCGTCAAGTTGCCGCCTCTTTGCCGAAGTTGACCCCAAGGTTGAATCGACAAACGGCCTCGGAAATGACCTGAAAGCTGTTATAAAGTTGCGCGCTAACCAATAAGAGCCTTGCCTAATGCGTCCATTTTTCAAGACATGGCTAACCATTTGCCTATTAATGCCACTGGCCGCCCACGCCACCAACCGTGAGCAACGACTTCCCAACATCAACGGCTATACCCCGAAATCCCATGTTTCGACGGTCTCGGCCAAGCACAAGACCACCAGCCGACATTCCACCCAACTGGCCAAGGTCGACAGCAAGCTGGTGCCCCAAATGGGTACCAAGCAGAGCAGCAACGTACTCAGCCGCGCCGTCAATGCCCTCGGCACGCCTTATCGCTGGGGCGGCAGCAGCCCAAGCAAGGGTTTTGACTGCAGCGGCCTGGTGAAGTATGCCTTCAATGACGTCGCCGCCGTAGACTTGCCACGCACTTCCAATGCCATGGCCAGCGGCCACGGGCAAAAGGTCGAGCGCAAGGACCTCAAGCCCGGCGACCTGCTGTTCTTCAACATCAAGAGCCGCAAGGTCAACCATGTCGCCATCTACCTGGGCAACGATCGTTTCATCCATGCCCCACGACGCGGCAAGGCGGTGACCATCGATACCCTGAAGAAGCCCTACTGGGACAATCACTACGTGGTCGCCAAGCGGGTCCTGCCCAAGGAACAGAAGGCCCTGCGGGTCGTCCAGCGCTGATTGCGCTTCGCCGCCAGGCCAACCTGGCGGCGAATGCCTTTCCTTCAAAAACCCTCCGGCACCCGTGCCTTCTCCCGCGCTTGCTCGCGGCTGATCAAACCCTGCCCCACCAGCATTTTCAGGCTCATGTCCAGGGTCTGCATACCCTGCGCGCCACCGGTCTGGATTGCCGAATACATCTGCGCCACCTTGTCCTCGCGGATCAGGTTCCGGATCGCGGCGGTCCCCAGCATGATCTCGCAAGCCGCCACTCGCCCACCGCCCACGCGCTTGAGCAATACCTGGGCAATCACCGCCTGTAGCGACTCGGCCAGCATCGAGCGCACCAGCGCTTTCTCCTCCCCCGGAAACACATCCACCAGGCGATCGATGGTCTTGGCCGCCGATGACGTGTGCAGGGTGGCGAACACCAGGTGCCCGGTTTCCGCAGCGGTCAATGCCAAACGAATGGTCTCAAGATCCCGGAGCTCTCCCAGCAGGATCACATCCGGATCTTCGCGCAAGGCCGCACGCAAGGCGCTGGCGAAGCTTCGGGTATCGCGCTGGACTTCACGCTGATGCACCAGGCATGCCTGTTGCGGATGGATGAACTCGATGGGGTCCTCGATGGTGATGATGTGCTGGCGGCGGCTACGGTTCAGATGATCGATCATCGCCGCCAGGGTGGTGGACTTGCCGCTACCGGTAGGCCCGGTGACCAACACCAGCCCCCTGGGCACCTCGGCGATTTGCCGGAGCACCTGGCCCAGGCCCAGCACCTCCAGGCTCTGCACCTGCGAAGGCACCAGGCGCAACACCGCTCCCGCGCCCCGGGCATGCTGGAAGGCATTGACCCTGAATCGGGCCACGCCCGGCAGTTCATAGGCGAAGTCCAGATCCTGGAGGCTGGCAAAGGCGTCACGTTGCGCCTGGCTCATCAGGCCGTGGATCATGGCCAGTACTTGCGGCCCTTCCAGGGCCGGGCTATCCAGCGGGCAGATATCGCCATCGATGCGCAACCGCGGTGCCAGGCCAGCCGATAGGTGCAGGTCGGAAGCGCCTCGGGAAACGCTCAAGAGCAGCAGCTCGGTGATGTCCATAGTGCCCTCCAATTCCAGTAGAATGCCGCGAGCTTCAGCCCCCGTTCGCCCCATCGGTTCGCTTGCAAGTGCCAGGCGATGTCCGGCGCGACCCTCGAGCAAGGCCAGGGTCGATGGACAGAGGGGCTGGTGGATTCAGCGGCGCATGGCGGCCCGGGCGGTAGACGCCCGGTCGCAGGTACTTTTGAGACGGAATCGAATGTCCACGATAGCAGACAACATTGCCCTGGTAGCCGAACGCATCCGCAGTGCCTGCCAGGCCGCACAACGTGCCCCGGACAGCGTTCGACTGCTGGCCGTGAGCAAGACCAAGCCCGCCGCGGCCCTGCGCGAAGCCTATGCCGCCGGCCTGCGCGACTTTGGCGAGAACTACCTGCAGGAAGCCCTGGGCAAACAGCAGGAACTGACGGATTTGCCCTTGAGTTGGCACTTCATCGGCCCCATTCAGTCGAACAAGACTCGCGCCATTGCCGAGCATTTTGACTGGGTGCATTCCGTGGACCGCCTGAAAATCGCACAACGCCTGTCCGAACAACGCCCGGCCGACCTGGCTCCATTGAACATCTGCATCCAGGTCAATGTCAGCGGCGAGGCCAGCAAGTCCGGCTGTACCCCTGATGAGCTACCGGCCCTGGCCAGAGCCATCGACGCCCTGCCAAACCTGCGCTTGCGCGGGTTGATGGCGATTCCCGAACCTACCGAGGATCCTGCGGCCCAACACGCTGCGTTCGCTGCGGTACAGAACCTGAACAACCACCTGCGCGGCAGCCTTGGGCTGTCCCTGGATACCCTCTCCATGGGCATGAGCCACGATCTCGAAGCGGCCATCGCCCAAGGCGCCACCTGGGTGCGGATCGGTACCGCCCTGTTTGGCGCCCGCGACTACAGCCAGTCCTGACGGAACTGGCCCTGACCCTGATAAGGACCTGTCATGAACACGACTCGTATCGCTTTTATCGGTGCCGGCAACATGGCGGCCAGTCTCATCGGCGGCCTGCGGGCCAAAGGCCTCGACGCCTCACAGATCCGCGCCAGTGACCCTGGCGCCGAGACCCGGGCCAAGGTGGCCGCCGAACACGGCATCCAGGTCTTCGCCGACAACGCCGAGGCCATTGCCGGGGTCGATGTGATCGTCCTGGCAGTCAAGCCACAAGCCATGAAGGCCGTTTGCGAAGCCCTGCGTCCGAGCCTGCAACCCCAGCAACTGGTGGTCTCCATCGCTGCCGGCATCACCTGCGCGAGCATGGGCGCCTGGCTCGGCGAGCAGCCGATCGTGCGCTGCATGCCCAACACCCCGGCCCTGCTGCGCCAAGGTGTCAGCGGCCTGTATGCCACCGACCGGGTGAGCGCCGAGCAACGCCGCCAGGCCGAAGAACTGCTGTCCGCCGTGGGCACCGCCCTGTGGCTGGAACAGGAACAGCAGCTGGATGCGGTAACCGCGGTATCCGGCAGCGGCCCGGCGTATTTCTTCCTGTTGATCGAGGCCATGACCGCCGCAGGTGAAAAGCTCGGCCTGCCACGGGAAACCGCCGCCCAACTGACCCTGCAAACGGCCCTGGGAGCAGCCCACATGGCGGTCTCCAGCGATGTCGATGCCGCCGAGCTGCGTCGTCGCGTGACCTCGCCCGCCGGTACTACCGAGGCGGCGATCAAATCGTTCCAGGCCGACGGTTTCGAGGCTCTGGTGGAAAAAGCTCTGGGTGCCGCCGCGCACCGTTCGGCAGAAATGGCCGAACAACTCGGCCGCTAATTCGCCCCTACAAAGGAATCGATAATGTTCGGACTCAACGACGCTGCCATTTTGGTGATCCAGACCCTGGGCAGCCTTTACCTGCTGGTCGTCCTGCTGCGCTTCATGCTGCAAGCGGTGCGGGCCAACTTCTACAACCCGATCTGCCAGTTCATCGTGCGGGCCACCCAACCCCTGCTCAAGCCGCTGCGCCGGGTGATCCCCAGCATGTTCGGCCTGGACATGTCCTCGCTGGTACTGGCGCTAGTGGTGCAGATGGTGCTGTTCGCCATCGTCCTGACCCTCTATGGCATCCCCTTCAACGTGCTGGGCCTGCTGGTCTGGGCACCGATCGGTATCTTCGCGCTGTTTCTCAAGGTCTGGTTCTTCGCCATGATCATCAGCGTGATCCTGTCCTGGGTCGCCCCAGGCAGCCAGAGCCCAGGTGCTGAACTGGCCTACCAGCTCAGCGAGCCGCTACTGGCGCCGTTCCGCCGCTTCGTGCCCAACCTGGGCGGCCTGGATATCTCGCCGATCCTGGCCTTCCTGGTGATCCAGCTGCTGCAACAAGGGTTGATCCCACGGCTGGCGTACTACACCTTCATGCCTCGCGAGCTGTTCGGGCTGATCTGATGAGCTATTTCCGCTGGGACGGTGACGATCTGCTGCTCGATTGTCACCTGCAGCCCAAGGCCAGCAGCGATGAGTTCGCTGGCCTGCATGGCGATCGCCTGAAAATCCGCCTCACCGCCCCACCCGTCGAAGGCAAGGCCAATGCGCACCTGATGGCGTTCCTGGCCAAGGCCTTCGGCATTCCCAAGAGCCATGTCAGCCTGGTCAGCGGTGAACTGAACCGACAGAAGCGGGTGCGCCTGCAGACGCCGAAGAAACTGCCGGAACTGCCTGGCCTGGCGCGCCCCAGCTGATTCACAGGCCGGCCATTTCCAGCAACGAATGCCGGCCTGGGCTTTGCTTGCCGCTGGGCACAGCGGTCTTTAGACTTACGCCTCATTTGAATGAGAGCAGGGTCGATGCCAACTGCCTTCCCCCCCGATTCCGTCGGTCTGGTCACACCTCAAGTTGCGCACTTCAGCGAGCCCCTGGCCCTGGCCTGCGGGCGCTCGTTGCCAGCCTATGACCTGATCTACGAAACCTACGGCCAGCTCAATGCCAGCGCCAGCAACGCGGTGCTGATCTGCCACGCCCTGTCCGGCCACCATCACGCTGCCGGCTACCACAGCCCCGACGACCGCAAGCCCGGCTGGTGGGACAGCTGCATTGGCCCGGGCAAGCCGATCGACACCAGCAAGTTCTTCGTGGTCAGCCTCAACAACCTCGGTGGTTGCAACGGCTCCACCGGCCCCAGCAGCCTCAACCCGGAGACCGGCCGCCCATTCGGCGCCGACTTCCCGGTGCTGACCGTGGAAGACTGGGTGCACAGCCAGGCCCGCCTGGCCGACCGCCTGGGCATTGGCCAGTGGGCTGCGGTGATCGGCGGTAGCCTCGGGGGCATGCAGGCCCTGCAATGGACCATCACCTACCCGGACCGGGTCCGGCATTGCCTGGCCATCGCCTCGGCGCCCAAGCTGTCGGCGCAGAACATCGCCTTCAACGAAGTGGCGCGCCAGGCGATCCTCACCGATCCGGAGTTCCACGGCGGCTCCTTCCAGGAACACCAGGTGGTCCCCAAGCGCGGGCTGATGCTGGCGCGGATGGTGGGGCATATCACCTACCTGTCCGACGACTCCATGGGCGAGAAATTCGGCCGCGGCCTCAAGAGCGAAAAGCTCAACTACGACTTCCACAGCGTGGAATTCCAGGTGGAAAGCTACCTGCGCTACCAGGGCGAGGAGTTCTCCGGACGTTTCGACGCCAACACCTACTTGCTGATGACCAAGGCCCTGGACTACTTCGACCCGGCGGCCAACTTCGACGATGACCTGGCCAGGACCTTTGCCAACGCCACGGCCAAGTTCTGCGTGATGTCCTTCACCACCGACTGGCGCTTCTCTCCGGCTCGCTCGCGAGAGCTGGTGGACGCACTGATGGCTGCACGCAAGGATGTCTGCTACCTGGAGATCGATGCCCCCCAAGGCCATGACGCCTTCCTGATCCCGATCCCCAGGTATCTGCAGGCATTTGGTCACTACATGAACCGCATCACGCTGTGAGGACACGATGAGAGCCGATCTGGAAATCATCCAGGAATGGATCCCCGCCGGCAGCCGCGTCCTCGACCTGGGCTGCGGTAACGGCGAACTGCTGAGCTGGCTGCAAGAACACAAGCAAGTGACCGGCTACGGCCTGGAAAACGACGCGGACAACATCGCCCAGTGCGTGGCCAAGGGTATCAACGTGATCGAACAGGACCTGGACAAGGGCCTGGGCAACTTCGCCAGCAACAGCTTCGATATCGTGGTCATGACCCAGGCCCTGCAGGCCGTGCACTACCCCGACAAGCTGCTCGACGAGATGCTGCGGGTCGGCCGCCAGTGCATCATCACCTTCCCCAACTTCGGCCACTGGCGCTGCCGCTGGTACCTGGCCAGCAAGGGCCGGATGCCGGTGTCGGAATTCATGCCGTACACCTGGTACAACACACCGAACATCCACTTCTGCACCTTCGAGGATTTCGAAGCGCTGTGCCGCGAGCGCCAGGCCCGGGTGATCAACCGTCTTGCGGTCGATCAACAACACCGCCATGGGTGGGCCAGTAAGCTATGGCCTAATCTCTTAGGGGAGATCGGTATCTACCGCCTCAGCAGTCCCGGCCTGCAGGAGCACAAGGTCGCGGTTTAACCCACGTTGCGTCGAGGAGAACGATCATGGGACGTCTGGTTACTTTTCTACTGGCTGCCTGCCTGAGCTTCACAGCCCTGGCAGCGGACCCGATCAAGGGTGAACGCCAGGAGGTGTTCGGCGATATCACCGTGCACTACAACACGTTCAACTCCACCTACCTGCAACCTGACATCGCCAGGGCCGCGGAGCTGGTTCGCAGCAAGAACCAGGGGGTGATCAACGTTTCGCTGATCAAGGACGGCAAGCCGTTGGTCGCTCAAGTCAGCGGTACGGTCAAGGACCTGACCAGCAAGAGCATTCCGCTGAAGTTCCGCCAGATCACCGAACAGGGTGCGATCTACTACATCGCCCAGTTCCCGGTGGAACAGCAGGAAAACCGTACGTTCACCATCAGCGTCCAGACTGGCGGTGACACCAACAGCTTCAGCTTCAACCAAGAGCTATTTCCGGGCGAATGATGAATCTCACGCAACTCGTATTGGCCAGCCATAACGCTGGCAAACTCAAAGAACTCCAGGCCATGCTCGGCGCCTCGGTGCAGCTGCGCTCGATCGGCGAGTTCAGCAGCATCGAGCCCGAGGAAACCGGCCTGTCGTTTGTCGAGAACGCCATTCTCAAGGCGCGCAATGCCGCGCGCATCTCCGGCCTGCCGGCGCTGGCGGATGACTCCGGCCTGGCAGTGGACTTCCTCGGCGGCGCCCCGGGCATCTATTCGGCGCGCTACGCCGATGGCCAGGGCGATGCGGCGAACAACGCCAAGCTGCTAGAAGCCCTCAAGGACGTACCCGAGGACCAGCGCGGTGCGCAGTTCGTCTGCGTCCTGGCCCTGGTGCGCCACGCCGACGACCCGCTGCCGATCCTCTGCGAAGGCCTCTGGCACGGCCGCATCCTCACCGCTGCCAGTGGCGAACACGGCTTCGGCTACGACCCGCTGTTCTGGGTACCGGAGCGCAATTGCTCCAGCGCCGAACTGAACCCGGTGGAAAAGAACCAGCTCAGCCACCGCGCTCGCGCCATGGCCATCCTGCGGCAACGCCTGGGCCTGCAATGAACCACGATCCAGCCGCGTCGCCACTGATCCTCGGTGGCGCGCAAGCTCCCCGGGCGGCCCTGCCCCAGCTGCCGCCCCTGGCGCTGTACATCCACATTCCGTGGTGTGTACGCAAATGCCCCTACTGCGACTTCAACTCCCATGCCGCCAGCCCGACGCTGCCGGAGCAAGAGTATGTGGACGCCCTGCTGGCCGACCTCGACCAGGACCTGCCCGCCGCGTACGGCCGGGAACTGAGCTCGATCTTCTTCGGCGGTGGCACCCCTAGCCTGTTCAGCGCCCAGGCCCTGGGCCGGTTGCTAGCCGGGGTACAGCAGCGTATCCCGTTCGCCAGTGACATCGAGATTACCCTGGAGGCCAACCCCGGGACCTTCGAGCAGGAGAAGTTCACCGCCTATCGCGCCCTCGGGATCAACCGCCTGTCCATCGGTATCCAGAGCTTCCAGGAGCAGAAGCTCGAGGCCCTGGGTCGCATACACAGTGGTGCCGAAGCGGTGCGGGCCGCCGACATGGCGCGCCAGGCCGGGTTCGACAACTTCAACCTGGACCTGATGCACGGCCTGCCGGACCAGTCCCTGGAGGATGCCCTGGGCGACCTGCGCCAAGCCATCGCCATGAAGCCGACCCACCTGTCCTGGTACCAGCTGACCCTGGAACCCAACACGGTGTTCTGGAACCAGCCGCCGACGTTGCCGGAAGACGACATCCTGTGGGACATCCAGGAAGCCGGCCAGGCACTGCTGGCCGAGCACGGCTACGCCCAGTACGAAGTCTCGGCCTATGCCCAGCCCGGCCGTGCGGCACGACACAACCTGAACTACTGGAGCTTCGGTGACTTCATCGGCATCGGCGCCGGCGCCCATGGCAAGCTCAGTCATCCGGACGGACGCATCCTGCGGACCTGGAAAACCCGCCTGCCCAAGGACTACCTGAACCCGGCCAAGTCGTTCAAGGCCGGTGAAAAGGCCCTGGGCAACGATGAGCTGCCGTTCGAGTTCCTGATGAACGCCCTGCGCCTGACCGATGGCGTGGATGCCGTGCTGTTCGCCCAGCGTACCGGCCTGGACCTGGCCAGCCTCGCCGAAGCCCGGCGCCAAGCCGAACAAAGCGGCTTGTTGCAGGTCGAACCGTCACGCCTGGCGGCCACGCCCCGTGGGCAACTGTTCCTCAACGACCTGCTGCAATACTTTCTGATCTAAGGAAATCACATGGATCTGGTACTCGACCTGCTTGCCACCGTGTCCCGCTGGAGCCGCAGCAATCTCTCGGAAATCTCCCTGGCGCTGGTGGGCTGCCTGTTGGTGCTGTTCGGTGCCGACATCAAGGGCTGGGTGGAGGCACGCCTGGGTGGCCTCGCCGGCGCCCTGCGGGTACCCCTGATGGCCCTGCTGTGCATGATCGGCAGCGGCCTGGCATTGATCTATGCCACGCCGTGGATCGTCCGCGGCCTGAGCCAGTTCAACAACTACAGCCTGGCGCCCGTGCTGCTGGTGGTACTGGTGCTGATCGGCGTGGTCGCCGATCGCCGCTGATGCGGGCTTGTAGCTGAACAAGGACATGTATGAGCAAGAACCCCATGGAAACCACCAGCAAGTTCCTCAGCTATGTGCTGCGCCATGAACCCCAGGCCATCGGCCTGGAACTGGACAGTGAAGGCTGGGGCGAGGTCGATGCGCTGATCGCCGGCGCGGCCAGCGAAGGCCGGCCGCTGACTCGGGAACTGATCGAGCAGGTGGTCCGCGATAGCGACAAGAAACGCTTCACCCTGTCGGCCGACGGCCAGCGCATTCGCGCCGCCCAGGGCCACTCCAACAAGGCCGTGCAGCTGCAACTGCAAGAGCGCCAGCCGCCAGCCGTGCTCTATCACGGCACCGCCACGCGCTTCATGGACTCGATCAACCAGCAGGGCCTGGTTCCGGGCTCGCGCCATCACGTACACCTGTCCCATGACCCAGACACTGCCCGCTCGGTGGGCCAGCGCTACGGCCAGGTGGTGTTGCTGCAGGTCGATACCCAGGCCATGCAGGCCCAGGGCTGCAAGTTCTACCAGGCGGAGAATGGCGTGTGGCTGACCGACCAGGTGCCGGCCAGCTGCATCACCGAGGTGTAGCGGCCGGGCCACTGCAGGGCCCGGCAAGAACCCCTCGGGAAGAGGGGCGGCAGGTCAGTCCAGCTTCTCGAACTTCAAGTCCCAGACACCATGGCCCAGGCGCTCGCCGCGGCGCTCGAACTTGGTGATCGGACGCTCGGCCGGACGCGGCACGCACTTGCCGTCCTCGGCCAGGTTGCGATAACCCGGGGCGACGTTCATCACTTCCAGCATGTACTCGGCGTAGGGCTCCCAATCGGTGGCCATGTGCAGGATACCGCCAACCTTCAGCTTGCTGCGCACCAGCTCGGCGAAGGTCGCCTGGACGATACGGCGCTTGTGGTGCCGGCTCTTGTGCCACGGATCGGGGAAGAACAGCATCAGGCGATCGAGGCTGTTATCGGCCACGCAGCGGTTGAGCACTTCGATGGCGTCGCAGTCGTAGACCCGCAGGTTGGTCAGGCCCTGGGTCAGCACGCCGTTGAGCAGCGCACCAACGCCCGGACGGTGGACTTCCACGCCGATGAAATCCTGCTCCGGGGACGCCGCGGCCATTTCCAGCAGCGAGTGACCCATGCCGAAACCGATTTCCAGGGAGCGTGGCGCCGAACGACCGAACACCTGGTCGTAATCCACCGGGGCATCGGCCAGGGGCAGCACATACAGCGCAGCGCCCTGGTCCAGGCCGCGTTGCTGGCCTTCGGTCATGCGTCCGGCGCGCATCACGAAGCTCTTGATACGGCGGTGCTGGCGTTCGTCGCCAGCTTCCGGCTCGATTGGCGTGTCGTTTGATTCAGTCATCAATGGCTCTTACTTGATCAGACCATCCAGCGGCGAGGATGCGCTGGCATAGAGTTTCTTCGGCATGCGACCGGCGAGGTACGCCAGGCGGCCCGCGACAATCGCGTGTTTCATGGCTTGCGCCATCATCACCGGCTGCTGCGCGTGGGCGATGGCCGAGTTCATCAGCACTGCCTCGCAGCCCAGCTCCATGGCGATGGTGGCATCGGAGGCGGTGCCGACACCGGCATCCACCAGTACCGGGACCTTGGCTTCTTCGAGAATGATCTGCAGGTTATAGGGGTTGCAGATTCCCAGCCCAGTACCGATCAGGCCGGCCAGCGGCATGACCGCGATGCAGCCCATTTCCGCCAGCTGGCGGGCAATGATCGGGTCGTCGCTGGTGTAGACCATCACGTCGAAACCTTCCTTGACCAGCACTTCGGCGGCCTTGAGGGTTTCCAGCACGTTGGGGAACAGGGTCTTCTGGTCGGCCAGGACTTCCAGCTTCACCAGGTTGTGGCCATCGAGCAGCTCGCGGGCCAGACGGCAGGTGCGCACGGCTTCCACCGCGTCATAGCAACCGGCGGTGTTGGGCAGGATGGTGTAGCGGTCCGGCGGCAGGATATCCAGCAGGTTCGGCTCACCCGGGTTCTGGCCGATGTTGGTCCGGCGCACGGCTACGGTAACGATCTCGGCGCCGGAGGCCTCGATGGCCAGGCGAGTTTCTTCCATGTCGCGGTACTTGCCGGTGCCTACCAGCAAACGCGACTGGTACGTCCGACCGGCCAGGACGAAAGGCTTGTCACTACGAACGTTGCTCATCGGAAATCCTCTGTTGGGGTGAGGTTCTTGCAGAATTCTTTGGTAGACCGAACGCCGCGAGGGCCTAGCGAGCGAAGGAAAGGCAAGGCAAACAGGCGAGAAAGCGAAGACCAGGGACTGGTGGGGCATTCCAAGCTGTTTTCAACGCAAGCCTTTCTGAGCGCTGTAGTTCTCGCGGTGCCTGGCTAGCCGCCGCCGATGGCGTGGACGACTTCCACCTGGTCACCCTCGTTGAGGGTGGTTTCGGCGTGCTGGCTGCGCGGAACGATATCCAGATTGAGCTCCACTGCGATCCGGCGCCCAGTCAGCTCCAGGCTCGTCAGCAGGGCCGCAACGGTCGAGCCGTCGGGCAGTTCAAAGGATTCACCGTTCAACTGAATGCGCATGCTCGAGGCCGCCATCATTTTTAGGGGCCAGCATTCTAGCCCGATCATGACCTAAAGGTCAGCTACAAGCGTCAGGCGGCTGCTTGCAGGCGCCAGGCGGCAAGCCCCAGCAGCAACCAGCCAGCAAGGAACGAGGCGCCACCCAGGGGGGTGATGATGCCCAGCTTGCCAATCCCCGTGAGGGTCAGCAGGTACAGGCTGCCGGAGAACAGCAGGATGCCCAGGGTGAATGCCCCCCCTGCCCAGGCCACCAGTCGCCCCGGAACCTGGGTGGCCAGCAGGGCTACGCCAAAGAGGGCCAGGCAATGCACCAACTGGTAAGTGACCCCGGTATGGAAAATGGCCAGGTACTCGGCGCTCAGGCGATTCTTCAGGCCGTGGGCGGCGAAAGCGCCCAGGGCGACCCCGGTGAAACCGAAGAAGGCAGCCAGCATCAGGAAGCCACGCAACATGGGGAACTCCAGTCAGATTCAGCGCAAAGGGTCTGTATAATGGCGCGCTCAAACGGTTCGGCCAAGCCATCTCTATGCTGCGTTATCTGTTTCGTCGTCTGGTAAAAGCCTTGAAATGGTTCGTCATCAGCAGTATCGCGCTGGTGCTGTTGTTGCGTTTCATACCGCCGCCAGGCACGGCCTTGATGGTGGAGCGCAAGATCGAGTCCTGGATCGACAACGACCCCATCGACCTGCAACGCACCTGGACCCCCTGGGACGAGATCTCCGATAACCTCAAGGTCGCGGTGATCGCCAGCGAGGACCAGAAATTCCCCGAGCACTGGGGGTTCGACTTCGACGCCATCCAGGCGGCCCTGGCCTATAACGAGCGTGGCGGCAAGATCCGCGGCGCCAGCACCTTGAGCCAACAAGTGTCGAAGAACCTGTTCCTGTGGTCCGGCCGCAGCTACCTGCGCAAGGGCCTGGAAGCCTGGTTCACCGCCCTGATCGAGGTGCTCTGGCCAAAACAACGGATTCTCGAGGTCTACCTCAACAGCGCAGAATGGGACGAAGGCGTGTTCGGCGCCGAGGCCGCTGCACGCCATCACTTCGGCGTCAGCGCCGCCAATCTCAGCCGCCAGCAGGCCAGCCTGTTGGCCGCAGTACTGCCCAACCCCCGGGTCTGGAGCGCAGCTCGCCCCAGCACCTACGTGCTCCAGCGTGCCGGCTGGATCCGGCGGCAGATGAGCCAACTGGGCGGGGCCGCCTACCTCAATCGCCTGGACGAATCACGCCGGGCGCCCTGGGCCGAGTAGGCCAGCGATACCCACAAACGAAAACGCCCCGATCATCTCGGGGCGTTTTGCTTGGTGCCTGGCTTGGCGTTACGCGGCAATGGACAACTTCAGCTTGTTCATCGCGCTCTTTTCCAGCTGGCGAATACGCTCGGCCGAAACGTTGTACTTCTGCGCCAGGTCGTGCAGCGTCGCTTTCTCCTCTGCCAGCCAGCGCTGGTAGAGAATGTCGCGGCTACGCTCGTCCAGCACTTCCAGCGCTTCGTGCAGGTTGTTGGTGGAGTTGTCGCTCCAGTCAGCATCCTCCAGCTGCAACGCCGGGTCGTAGCGGTGATCTTCCAGGTAGTTGGCCGGCGACTGGAAGGCGCTGTCGTCGTCGGCTTCGGCAGCCGGGTCGAAGGCCATGTCCTGGCCGGTCAGGCGACTTTCCATCTCGCGCACTTCACGCGGCTCCACACCGAGGCTTTCCGCCACGCGATGGACTTCCTCGTTGTTCAACCAGGCCAGGCGTTTCTTCTGGCTGCGCAGGTTGAAGAACAGCTTGCGCTGGGCCTTGGTGGTCGCGACCTTGACGATCCGCCAGTTGCGCAGGATGAACTCGTGGATTTCCGCCTTGATCCAGTGTACGGCGAAAGACACCAGGCGCACGCCCATTTCCGGGTTGAAGCGCTTCACGGCTTTCATCAGGCCAACGTTGCCTTCCTGGATCAGGTCGGCCTGGGCCAGCCCGTAGCCGGAATAGCTGCGGGCGATATGTACGACAAAACGCAGGTGGGCAAGCACCATCTGCCGAGCTGCCTCAAGATCCTGCTCATAGTAGAGACTCTCGGCCAGTTCACGCTCCTGCTCCGGCGTCAGCAGTGGAATGCTGTTCACCGTGTGCACATAGGCCTCCAGGTTTGCGCCTGGAACCAATGCGTAAGCAGGTTGCAAAGAAGTGGTCATACGAAAAAACCTCCGACTCACATAACTCGTGCAGTTCAGCACTGCGAAAATTGACCAGGAACCGCTAAACAAGTTCCCATGAACGCTGAAAGGTCAATACAAGCAAAAAGACACTACTTCGGTGCCAGCTCCCTCAGGTGGCGGGCCACCGCAATCCACGCACCGATATAACCCAACAGCACCGCCCCTAGCAAGAGCGACAGACCATCGGCAACAGGGACTCCCGCCAGGGCGAAATCACTGCCGTAGAGGCCGGCCAGGCCGACCACCGCATCGTTCAGCCAGTTAAGGCCAAAGGCCAGGACACCCCAGGACAGAATCCCCGCACCGAAGCCATACAACGCCCCCATATAAAGGAAAGGACGTCGCACGTAGCTGTCTGTGCCGCCGACGAGTTTAATCACTTCTATCTCGGTGCGGCGGTTTTCAATATGAAGACGAATGGTATTGCCTATCACCAAAAGTAATGCGGAAACCAGCAGCACCGTCAGGCCGAAGACAAAACGATCCCCCAGCTTGAGGATCGCGGCCAGCCGCTCGACCCATACCAGGTCAAGCTGCGCCAGTTGCACCTTGGGCATGTCCGCCAGGCGCTGGCGCAGGGCTTCCAGGGTTGCCTTGTCCACTTCGTCAGGGGTTACCAGGACCACTCCCGGCAACGGGTTATGGGGCAACTCACGCAGTGCCTCGCCCAGCCCGGATTGCTGCTGGAACTCTTCCAGGGCCTTTTCCTTGCTGATGAACTCGGCGTCTGCCACGCCAGGCAGCGCCTTGATCTGCTCACTGAGCTGCTCGCCTTCGTTGGCCGATGCCCCCAGTTCCAGGTACAGGGAGATCTGCGCCGCACGCTGCCAGGAACCGCCCAGGCGCTCGATATTGTTGAGCAACAGTGACAAGCCCATGGGCAAGCTCAAGGCCACGGCCATCACCAGGCAGGTGAAGAAGCTGCCAATGGGCTGCTTGCCCAGGCGACGCAAGCTGTCCATCAGGCTGGCACGATGACTTTCGATCCAGGCGTGCAACAGGGTGCCGAAATCCGGACCGTCGTCCTCACTGCCTTTTTTCTTTGGCGGCGGCGCATCGGATGCCTTGGGCGCTACGCGCTCCGCCACTTTAGGAGTACGTGTGGCACTCATACGCCAGCCTCCCCGTCACCGATCAATCGCCCGCGCTGCAGGGTCAGCATGCGATGGCGCATGCGGGCAATCAGGGCCAGGTCGTGGCTGGCGATCAGCACGCTGGTACCCAGACGGTTGATATCTTCGAATACGCCCATGATTTCCGCCGCAAGACGCGGGTCGAGGTTACCGGTGGGCTCGTCCGCCAGCAGCAAGGCCGGACGGTGGACGATGGCCCGGGCGATACCCACCCGCTGCTGCTGGCCAGTGGACAGGTCGCCAGGGTAGAGCTCGGCCTTGTCCGACAGGGCCACGCGCTCCAGGGCCGAATCCACGCGCTTGGCAATCTCGGCCTTGGACAGGCCGAGGATTTGCAGCGGCAAGGCCACGTTGTTGAATACCGTGCGATCGAACAACAACTGGTGGTTCTGGAACACCACGCCGATCTGGCGGCGCAGGAACGGAATCTGCGAGTTGCTGATCTGCCCCAGGTCTTGCCCGGCCAGCAGCAACTTGCCCGAGGTCGGGCGTTCCATGGCCAGCAACAGGCGCAACAGGGTGCTTTTACCGGCACCGGAGTGGCCGGTGACGAACAGGAATTCGCCGCGCCGGACGCGAAAGCTCAGCTCATGCAAGCCAACGTGACCATTGGGATAGCGCTTACCGACCTGTTCGAAACGAATCATGAACGCTCCCGCTCGGCAAACAGTGCCTGGACAAAGGGTTCGGCCTCAAAAGTACGCAAGTCGTCGATGCCTTCGCCCACCCCGATGTAGCGGATCGGCAGGCCGAACTGCTTGGCCAGGGCGAAGATCACGCCGCCCTTGGCGGTACCGTCGAGCTTGGTCAGGGCCAGGCCGGTCAACGTGACCGTCTGGTTGAACTGCTTGGCCTGGTTAATGGCGTTCTGGCCAGTACCGGCGTCCAGCACCAGCAGCACCTCATGAGGCGCATCGGCGTCGAGCTTGCCGATGACCCGACGGACCTTCTTCAGCTCTTCCATCAGGTTGTCCTTGGTGTGCAGGCGCCCTGCCGTATCGGCGATCAGTACGTCGATACCCCGGGCCTTGGCGGCCTGCACGGCGTCGAAAATCACCGAGGCCGAGTCGGCGCCCGTGTGCTGGGCAATCACCGGGATCTTGTTGCGTTCGCCCCAGACCTGCAGTTGCTCTACCGCTGCGGCACGGAAGGTGTCGCCAGCGGCCAGCATGACTTTCTTGCCTTCGAGCTGCAGCTTCTTGGCCAGCTTGCCGATGGTGGTGGTCTTGCCAGCACCATTGACACCCACTACCAGGATCACGAATGGCTTGTTCTGGGCAACGACTTTCAGCGGCTGCTCCACCGGCTTGAGCATGCCAGCCAGCTCGGCCTGCAACGAGGCATACAGCGCGTCGGAGTCGGTCAGCTGCTTGCGCGCCACCTTCTGGGTCAGGTTCTGGATGATCACCGAAGTGGCCTCGACACCAACGTCGGCGGTCAGCAGGCGGGTCTCCAGGTCTTCGAGCAGTTCGTCGTCGATGGCCTTCTTGCCCAGGAACAGGCTGGCCATGCCTTCGCCGATGCTGGCGCTGGTCTTGGACAGGCCTTGCTTGAGGCGGGCGAAGAAACCGACCTTGCCTTCATCGCTCGAACGAGCAGGCTCGGCAACGACCTCAGGCTCAGGCTCGACAACCGCCACCGGCGCCACGACAGGAGCAGGAGCAGGAGCAGGAGCAGGAGCAGGAGCAGGAGCAGGAGCAGGAGGGACAGGCTCGGGGGCGGCGAATACCGGGGCAACAGGTGCCTGGACGTCAGCCACCGGAGCGATCACCGGGGCCTCGACCACTGGCTCAGGCGCTGCGGCCACGGTCGGAATCGCTGGCGTCACGTGCTCGGCCTGGACATCCTCCACCAGGGCCACGGGCTCCTCGGCCACCGGCAAGGTCAACCAGGGCTTGTGCTCGGGATTCGGAGTCAAGGGCAGGTCGGGGGCAACCGGCGCGGAGGAATGCGGCTGCGCCTGGGGTTGCACCACGGGTTCGGCGACCGGAGCAACCACCGGTTCGGCCGGGATGGCGCTCGGTGCAGGCTCGATGACTGGAGCCGCTACCGGCTCGGCAGGCACTGGTGGCTGCTGGACGACGGGTTCCTGCGGCTTCTTGCGCAGCCACCCGAACAGGCCTTTCTTCTCGCCAGCCGCGGCTGGAGTCTTTTTGTCGTCGTTGGAACCAAACATGGAGACGGCTATCTCAAGGTAGCGATGCGCCAGCAGGCGCCTCGGTAAATAAATATTCGATGCAGAACAGACTATGTTTCATCCAGCTTGTTCACGCGCAACATGTTGTCGAAATGCCCGGAGGCACCTCAGGGATCGATTTTACTAAAGGACTGGAACGGCAAAATCGGCGAAACGTCGAATTTTAGCTGATAAATCAAGGATTATTGCCGGAAACTCATGCAACCTGATCAAGTTATTGCTGACCCGCGAGAACCTGATAGGCGTGGCCGCCAGTAAAACGGATCAGTATCCTAGGGCGTGTCACCCCTCATTACCAGTACCGCGTGGCCACCCACAAGGCCCGGCCCGGTAATGAATGGCGACACGCCCCAACCTCTCGCCCGCAGGCCAAGACCCAGCGGACAGCCCAACAGGTTTAAAACGAATGAATGCTCTAGCCCGCCGCGCCGCAGGCCTGCTGCTCAGCACAGTTTGTCTGCCGCTTGCAGCCCTGGCTGCCGACCCGCAACCCACCCACGAATTCACCCTCGACAACGGCCTGAAGGTCGTTGTCCGCGAAGACCATCGTGCCCCGGTGGTGGTCTCACAGGTCTGGTACAAGGTCGGCTCCAGCTACGAAACCCCAGGCCAGACCGGCCTTTCCCACGCCCTGGAACACATGATGTTCAAGGGCAGCGAGAAGGTCGGCCCCGGCGAAGCCTCGTTGATCCTGCGAGACCTGGGCGCCGAAGAGAACGCCTTCACCAGCGATGACTTCACCGCCTACTACCAGGTCCTGGCTCGCGACCGCCTGGGCGTGGCCCTGGAACTGGAAGCCGACCGCATGGCCAGCCTGCGCCTGCCGGCCGACGAATTCAGCCGCGAAATCGAGGTGATCAAGGAAGAACGCCGCCTGCGCACCGACGACAAGCCCCTGTCCAAGGCCTACGAGCGCTTCAAGGCCATGGCCTACCCCGCCAGCGGCTACCACACGCCGACCATCGGCTGGATGGCCGACCTGAACCGAATGAAGGTCGAGGAACTGCGCCACTGGTACCAGTCCTGGTACGTGCCCAACAACGCCACCCTGGTAGTGGTTGGCGATGTCACCCCGGACGAGGTCAAGAACCTGGCCCAGCGCTATTTCGGTGCGATTCCCAAGCGTGACGTACCGCCAGCGAAGATCCCCATGGAACTGGCCGAACCCGGTGAGCGCCTGATCACCCTGCATGTGAAGACCCAGCTGCCCAGCCTGATGCTGGCCTTCAACGTGCCAAGCATCGCCACCGCCGAGGACAAGCGCGCAGTCAACGCCCTGCGCCTGGCCGCTGCGCTGCTGGACGGTGGCTACAGCGCCCGTATCCCGACCCAGCTGGAGCGCGGCGAGGAGCTGCTGTCCAATGGCTCCAGCAGCTACGACGCCTATACCCGTGGCGACAGTCTGTTCATGCTGTCCGCCACCCCCAACGGCCAGAAGAAAAAAACCATCGCCCAGGCCGAAGCCGGGCTGTGGCGCCTGCTGGAGCAACTCAAGACCACCCCGCCCTCCGCAGAAGAGCTGGAGCGGGTCCGGGCCCAGGTGATTGCCGGCCTGGTCTACGAGCGCGACTCGATCACCAGCCAGGCCACCGCCATCGGTCAGCTGGAAACCGTCGGCCTGTCGTGGAAGCTGATGGACACCGAGCTTGCCGAACTGCAAAGCGTGACCCCGGAAGACATCCAGAAGGCCGCCCGCACCTACTTCACCCGGGAACGTATGAGCGTGGCCCACGTACTGCCTGAGGAGTCCGCTCATGAATAAGCGCAAGAATGCTTCACCGATCCTGCTGGGCGCCGCATTGGCGGCCCTGCTCACCGCCGGCGGCCTGTACCTCTCGCGATCCGGCGAAAGCAATGCCAGCCAGGCCCTGGACAACGCCAAGAGCAGCCAGAAGCTGCAATCTCTGGCCGAGCTCGATGGCAAGGCTCCCAGCCACCGCAACCTCAATGTGCAGACCTGGAGCACCGCCGAAGGCGCCAAGGTGCTGTTTGTCGAGGCCCGCGAGCTGCCGATGTTCGACATGCGCCTGATCTTCGCCGCCGGCAGCAGCCAGGATGGCAACACCTCCGGCCTAGCCCTGCTGACCAACGCCATGCTCAACGAGGGCGTGGCCGGTAAGGATGTGGGCGCCATCGCCCAAGGCTTTGAAAGCCTGGGGGCGGATATCGGCAACGGCGCCTACAAGGACATGGCCGTGGTCTCGCTGCGCAGCCTCAGCGCGGTGGATAAACGCCAGCCGGCACTGAAGCTGTTTGCCGAAGTGGTGGGCAAGCCGACCTTCCCCGCCGACTCCCTGGCCCGGATCAAGAACCAGCTGCTCGCCGGCTTCGAGTACCAGAAGCAGAACCCCGGCAAGTTGGCCAGCCTGGAGCTGATGCAGCGCCTGTACGGCAGCCATCCCTATGCTCACGCCAGCGAAGGCAACGCCAAGAGCGTTCCGGGCATTAGCCTGGCGCAACTGCAGGCGTTCCACGCCAAGGCCTATACCGCCAGCAATGGGGTGATCGCCCTGGTGGGCGACCTCTCGCGCAGCGACGCCGAGGCGATTGCCGCCCAGGTTTCCGCCGCCCTGCCCAAGGGCCCGGCCCTGGCGAAGATCGAGCAGCCGGTAGAACCCAAGGCCAGCGTCGGCCACATCGAGTTCCCATCGAGCCAGACCAACCTGCTGCTGGCGCAACTGGGCATCGACCGTGACGACCCGGACTACGCCGCGGTATCCCTGGGCAACCAGATTCTCGGCGGTGGCGGTTTCGGCACCCGGCTGATGAGCGAAGTGCGCGAGAAGCGCGGCCTGACCTACGGCGTCTACTCCGGCTTCACCCCGATGCAGGTCCGCGGCCCGTTCATGATCAATCTGCAGACCCGTGCCGAGATGAGCGAAGGCACCCTCAAGCTGGTGCAAGATGTATTCGCCGACTACCTGAAGAACGGCCCGACCCAGAAAGAACTGGACGACGCCAAGCGTGAACTGGCCGGCAGCTTCCCGCTGTCCACCGCCAGCAACGCCGATATCGTCGGCCAACTGGGCGCCATGGGCTTCTACAATCTGCCGCTGAGCTACCTGGAGGACTTTATGCGTCAATCCCAGGAGCTGACGGTGGAACAGGTCAAGGCCGCCATGAACAAGCACCTTAGCGTCGACAAGATGGTCATCGTCAGCGCCGGCCCGACCGTCGCCCAGAAGCCGCTACCCCCCCCTACTGACAAACCCGCCGAGCAACCGCTCGGGGTTCCGGAGCACTGATGGCCCGTCCAGCCCGTCCCAGCAAGAAACCCGTCCACAACCAGCACAACGGCGTGGGCCAGCTGCGCATCATCGGCGGCGAGTGGCGCAGCCGCAAGCTGAGCTTCCCCGACCTGCCGGGCCTGCGCCCGACCCCGGACCGGGTGCGCGAGACCCTGTTCAACTGGCTCGCACCCTATGTACCCGGGGCCAAGGTGATCGACCTGTTCGCCGGCAGCGGCGCGGTGTTCCTCGAAGCCCTGTCCCGCGGTGCAGCCTCGGGCCTGGCGCTCGATAGCAGCAGCGTTGCGGTGTCCAGCCTGCGCGAACACCTGGGTACCCTGCGCTGCACCGTCGGCCAGGTACAAACGGCCGACGCCTTGCGTTATCTGGAAACCCAACCGGCCACCGCCTTCGACCTGGCTTTCCTCGACCCACCGTTCAACCAGAACCTGCTACCCGCGGCCTGTGCCTTGCTGGAAGAGCGTGGCTGGCTGGCGGACGATGCCTGGATCTACACCGAAAGCGAGGCAGCGCCCTCGACCCTGGGCCTGCCGGCACGCTGGCGCCTGCATCGTGAGCAAAAATCCGGGCAAGTGCATTACGCGTTGTGGCAACGTATGGCGGACAACGCCGCTTAAGCCGGCTGCAAGCACAGCCCCCGGGCTGTGCACCGCTGCCTAGAGATCCTCCCCGTGTCCGATTCGCCTGATCGTTTCACCCCTGCCTTCGGCCTTGGCAATCCGCACCTGCAGACCTTGTGGGGCCCGCTGTGGCGCCCCACCACGCACCTGGAACGCCAGCGCGAGCGCCTGTGGCTGGAGGACGGCGACTTCCTCGATCTCGACTGGCACGGCCCCCATAACGCCGATTCACCCTTGGTACTGGTACTGCATGGCCTGACCGGCTCCTCCAACTCACCCTACGTGGCCGGCCTGCAACAGGCGCTCGCCGCCCGCGGCTGGGCCAGCGCCGCGCTGAACTGGCGTGGTTGCTCGGGCGAACCCAACCTGCTGCCGCGCAGCTATCACTCCGGCGCCAGCGAAGACCTGGCCTCCGCCATCGCCCACCTGCAGGCCAGGCGTCCCCAGGCACCGCTGTACGCCGTGGGCTACTCCCTGGGGGGCAACGTGCTGCTCAAGTACCTGGGGGAAACCGGCAGCGCCAGCCCACTGCAAGGAGCCGCGGCGGTCTCGGTACCCTTTCGCCTGGACCAGTGCGCCGACCGGATCGGCCAGGGTTTCTCCAGGGTCTACCAAGCGCACTTCATGCGCGAGATGCTGGCCTACATCAAGGACAAGCAGCGCCAGTTCCAGCACGACGGCCGCCATGACGGACTGGCGACCCTGGCACAACTGGGACCGCTGACCAAGATGCGCACCTTCTGGGATTTCGATGGCCGGGTCACCGCACCACTGCATGGTTTCGCCGACGCCCAGGACTATTACCGGCGCGCCTCCAGCCGCTACTTCCTGGGGGAGATCCGCACCCCGACCCTGATCATCCAGGCTGCGGATGATCCTTTCGTCTTCCGCCACAGCCTGCCCGAAGCCAGCGAGCTGTCGGCCAGTACCCACTTCGAGCTACAAGCCAGGGGCGGGCATGTCGGGTTCGTCGAAGGCACCCTCAAGCACCCCGGCTATTACCTGGAGCGGCGCATTCCACAATGGCTGGCAGGCCTGGGGCGCCATGGATAGTCCCGCCCGCGAATCGATCCGATTCTGGCAGACCGCCCCGCTGACAGGCGTCGAGCTGCTCTCGGCGCGCTACATCGAGCATCGTTTCGTACCCCACGTGCATGACGGTTTCGTGATCGGCATGATCATGGCCGGGGCCCAGCGCTACCGCTATCGCGGCGCCGAGCACCTGGCGGGTAGCGGCACCCTGGTGCTGATCAACCCCGACGAACTGCACACCGGGGCCAAGGGTACCGAGGACGGCTGGCTGTACCGAGCCTTCTACCCAGACAACCAGCAGGTGCTCGGCCTGCTCGGCGAACTGGGCCTGCCCAACAGCAACCTGCCGGCATTTGGCGCGACCCTCTACCGCGACCCGGACCTGGTCAAGGGATTCACCTGCCTGCACCACTTGCTGGAAAGCCCTGCCACGGCTTTGCAACAGCAGACCCAATGGCGTGAAATGCTGCTCCTGCTGCTCCAGCGTCATGCCAGGGTCAAGGCGCCGAAGGCGCCTGGGCAGGAGCACCGGGCCATAGTCCAGGCCAAGGAACTATTGCGTGAGCAGTTGGCAGCACCGCCGTCCCTGGAAGAGCTGGCTGCGGCAGTGAACCTGTCGCCCTTCCACTTTGCCCGGGTGTTCCGCCATGCCACCGGCATTCCTCCCCATACCTGGCTGATGCAGCAACGCATCGCCAAGGCTCGGGCCCTACTGCGCGAAGGCTGTTTGCCGCTGGAAGTGGCGACGCAACTGGGCTTCGCCGACCAGAGCCACCTCAGCCGGCAGTTCAAGCAGGTCTATGGGGTCGCGCCTGCGGCCTACCGCAGTGCCCTGCAAGGCCACTGAACTCGGCCGTACCTGATGAGGCAGCGGCCGGTATCAGCTCGCGCAGCCCACAAACTTGCGCAATGAGAGGCGAACGCTGGCAATAGCGGGCTCAGTCGCCCGTGGCAATGGCCCGCGCAGGATCGGTGATCCACTCGCTCCACGAGCCGGCATACAGCCGGGCCAGCGGGTACCCGGCCAGACACAGGGCGAACAGGTTGTGACAGGCCGTCACACCGGAGCCGCAATAGGCCACCAATTGCTCCGGTGAACGCCCAGCGAGTTTCTCGGCAAAGCGCTGCTTGAGCTGTGGCGCTGGCAGGAAGCGGCCATCGCTGCCCAGGTTGTCGGTGAACGCGGCGCACTGTGCCCCGGGAATGTGCCCGGCCACCGGGTCGATCGGTTCCACCTCGCCACGAAAACGAGGCAATGCCCGGGCGTCCAGCAGGGTCAGCTCCGGCTGGCCCAGGCGTCGCTGCAGGTGCTCGGCATCCAGCAACAGGCTGTGGTCAGGCTGGCCGCTGAAGTGCCCCTGGACATGGGGCGGGGCATCCAGGCTCAGCGGCAGGCCAGCGCCATGCCAGGCCTTCAGGCCGCCATCGAGGATGAACACGCCCTCACGCTTGCCCAGCCAGGCCAGCAGCCACCAGGCGCGGGCGGCATAAGCGCCGGGGCCATCGTCGTACAGCACGATGTCGCTGTCGTTATCGATCCCCCAGGCTTGCAGGCGCTCCACCAGCCGGGCCGGGTCCGGCAACGGATGCCGGCCTGTCACGCCCTTGGTCACCGGCCCACTGAGATCCCGGTTCAGGTCGGCGAAATGCGCCCCGGCCAAATGCCCCTCGGCATAGCAACGCTGCCCGTAGTCCGGGTCTTCCAGGGCAAAGCGGCAATCCAGAATCACCAGGCCAGGCTGTTGGCGCTTCTGGTCCAGGGCTAGCGGGCTGATCAATTGCGCAAGGGGCATAGCGGGCTCCTGTGAATGAGGGTCGAAGCTGGATCCTACTGCACTTCTTCCAGGGCTTGGGCCAGAGGCACGTAAAACTCCTCGAACAGTCCGTTGACCGCTTCCCGGGCCTGCTCGGTGACAAAGCCGGCTTCCAGCACCAGCACCTGGTAGACGCCACGCTTGATCGCCTCCTCGCTCAGGTGCGTGGAGTTCTCGCGAGTCGTGCACAAGAAACGCACCCAGGAGGTGAGGATGATCCAGGCATTGAGGGTCAGGGATTCGATCTGCACCCTGTCCATGGCGATGATCCCGGCATCGACGAAACGCCCATAGATGGCCATGCCCTGGATCAGGCAGCGCTGCGAGAAGCGCCGATAACGCGCCGCCAGCTCAGGGTCGCTGTCGAGCAGGTGCTCCAGGTCCCGGTGCAGGAAGCGGTAGCGCCACATGGCCGCCAGCAGGGCCTGCAGGTAGTAGCGCTTGTCCTCTACGGTGACCGCCCGCCCGGGAGGCGGACGCAGGAAGCTGTCCACCAGGCTTTCGTACTCGGCGAAGAGCACGGCGATGATCGCCTGCTTGTTGGGGAAGTGGTAGTACAGGTTGCCCGGGGATATCTCCATATGCGCGGCAATGTGATTGGTACTGACATTGCGCTCGCCCTGCTGGTTGAAGAGCTCCAGGCTGAACTGGACGATGCGTTCACGGGTTTTTATACGTGGGGCCATGGATGTGGGCTTTAATTCGGAAGACTGGGTGCATTTTACGACCTATTCCCCCTGGGGATAAATCGCGACCGGCACGGGATGGTAATTGACAATTTAGAGCATAAGCTCTAAAAAACTAGCCACCTCACAAAAACCGGAGCCCGGTCATGTCTGCCGAAATCGCCTACCTACAGGATTCCCTTCAGCAACAGGACGGGCTGCTGGAGCTGTTCGAAGCCCAACGCCGGGCCTATGCCGCCAACCCGATGCCCCCTGCCGCCCAGCGCGACCAATGGCTCAAGGCATTGCAGGAGCTGCTGAGCAATGAACGCCAGGCGCTGGTCGACGCCATCAGCCAGGACTTCAGCAACCGCAGCGCCAATGAAACCCTGGTGGCAGAAATCATGCCCAGCCTGCATGGCATCCACTATGCCCGCAAACATCTGAAGGGCTGGATGAAACCCTCCCGCCGCGCCGTCGGCCTGGCCTTCCAGCCGGCTTCAGCCAAGGTGATCTACCAGCCGCTGGGCGTGGTGGGGGTCATCGTGCCCTGGAACTACCCCCTGTTCCTGTGCATGGGCCCACTGACCGGAGCCCTGGCCGCCGGCAACCGGGTCATGCTCAAGCTCAGCGAGTCGACCCCCGCCACCGGCCTGCTGCTCAAGCAACTGCTGGCGCGGATCTTCCCCGAAGACCTGGTGTGCGTGGTCCTGGGCGAGGCGGAGGTGGGCATGGCCTTTTCCAAGCTGCCCCTGGACCACCTGCTGTTCACCGGCGCCACCAGCATCGGCAAGCATGTGATGCGTGCCGCGGCGGAAAACCTGACCCCGGTGACCCTGGAGCTGGGAGGCAAGTCCCCGGCCATCGTCTCCCATACCGTGCCGCTCAAGGATGCTGCCGAGCGTATCGCTTTCGGCAAGACCATGAACGCGGGCCAGACCTGCGTCGCCCCGGACTATGTGCTGGTGCCGGAGGAGCGCGTGGACGCCTTCGTCGAGGCCTATCGCCAGGTAGTGAACCGCTTCTTCCCGACCCTGGCGGACAACCCCGACTACACCGCCATCATCAACCAGCGCCAGTTGGCGCGGCTCAACAGCTACCTGAGCGACGCCACCAGCAAAGGCGCGCAGGTGGTGTCGCTGTTCGATCAGGGCCAGGAACGCCGCCTGCCCCACAGCCTGCTGCTCAATGTCACCGATGACATGACAGTCATGCAGGATGAGATCTTCGGGCCGATCCTGCCCGTGGTGCCCTACAAGACCCTGGACCAGGCCCTGGCCTATATCACCGAACGGCCTCGCCCCCTGGCGCTGTACTACTTCGGCTACGACAAGGCCGAGCAGCAGCGCGTGCTCACCGAAACCCATTCCGGTGGCGCCTGCATGAACGACACCTTGTTGCACGTGACCCAGGACGACCTGCCGTTCGGCGGCATCGGCCCTTCCGGCATGGGGCACTACCATGGCCATGAAGGCTTCCTGACCTTCAGCAAGGCCAAGGGGGTATTCATCAAGCAGCGATTCAACGCCGCTCGCCTGATCTATCCACCCTATGGCACATCGATCCAGAAGCTGATCCAGAAGCTGTTCATCCGCTAGGAGCCGTTGAAAGCAGAGCGGCTGCCAGCGCGGTCGCTTTTCGAGAGACCTCAACCAGTAGATCGCAGGGTAATAACAACAATGACCCCTAGCCTGACCGAAACACCCGCGCTGTCACGGCGCGGCCTGCTGAAAATCGGCCTGTGCGCCAGTGCTTTCCTGGCCACCGCCGGCCTGGGTGCCAGCCTCAGTGGCTGCACCGCCAGCACACCGGCCAACGGTTTCGCCATCTTGCGCAACAATGAACTGCCGTTTCTGAGGGCGTTGATCCCGGTGATGCTCGAAGGCGCCGTGGCAGCGGACAGGATGTCCACTGCCATCGACGCTACCCTGGTAAACCTGGACAACGCCCTCAACCATCTGTCGCCGGAAATGCTCAAGCTCACCCAGCAGCTGTTCGACGTGCTGGGCATGACCGTGACCCGGGGGCCACTGACGGGGATCTGGGGCAGCTGGGAGAATGCCAGCGCAGACGATATCCGCAACTTCCTCAAGCGCTGGGAGAACAGCTACCTGTCGCTGCTGCGCATGGGCCACGCCTCGTTGCTGCAGCTGGTGATGATGGCCTGGTATACCCGCGCCGAATCCTGGGCGCACTGCGGCTACCCCGGACCACCCAGGATCTGATCCAGCCAGCCGCCACCGGTCGCATCAGGGAGATGTGCGGCCCCAGTACCTTTGCGCCACGACCTCAATAATAAGAGAGCACCCGCTATGCCCGTACCTGATCTGTTCCGCGAAGGCCTGAACCGTGGCTGGAAAACCTACAACGGCTCGCAACTCGAGCAGGACCTGACGCTTGAAGCCGACGTCGCCATCGTCGGCAGCGGTGCGGGAGGCGGCACTACCGCCGAGATCCTCAGCGCCGCCGGCTACAAGGTGCTGCTGATCGAAGAGGGCCCGCTCAAGACCAGCGACGACTTCAAGATGCTCGAGGACCAGGCCTACACCAGCCTGTACCAGGAGGGCATCGGCCGCATGAGCAAAGACGGCGCCATTACCATTCTCCAGGGCCGTGCCGTCGGGGGCACCACCTTGATCAACTGGACCTCGAGCTTCCGCACTCCCGATCCGACCCTGGAGCACTGGGCCCGCGAGCACGGGGTCGTGGGCCACAGTTCGGCCGAGATGGCGCCCTGGTTCGAGAAGATGGAGCAGCGCCTGGGCGTCGCGCCCTGGGCCATGCCGCCCAATGCCAACAACGATGTGATCCGCAAGGGCTGCGAAACCCTGGGCTACAGCTGGCACGTGATTCCGCGCAACGTGCGTGGTTGCTGGAACCTGGGCTATTGCGGCCTGGGCTGCCCGACCAACGCCAAGCAATCGATGCTGGTGACCACCATCCCCGCCACCTTGGAAAAAGGCGGAGAGCTGCTGTACCTGGCCCGTGCTGACCGCCTGCAGATCAACGGCGACAAGATCACCAGCCTGCAATGCCAGGCCATGGACGAGCGCTGCGTGGCCCCTACCGGCCGCAAGATCACCGTCAAGGCCAAGCACTATGTGCTGGCCGGTGGCGGCATCAACAGCCCGGCCCTGCTGCTGCGTTCCGATGCGCCGGACCCGCACTCGCGGCTGGGCAAGCGCACCTTCCTGCACCTGGTGAATTTCTCCGCTGGACAGTTCGACGAGGTGATCAACCCGTTCTATGGCGCCCCCCAGTCGATCTATTCCGACCATTTCCAGTGGCAGGACGGCACCACCGGCAAGATGTCCTACAAGCTTGAGGTACCGCCTCTGCAACCGGCCCTGGCCAGTACCCTGCTGGGCGGCTTCGGCCCCCAGAGCGGCCTGACCATGGAGCAACTGCCGCACACCCACGCCATGCTGGCGCTGCTGCGGGACGGCTTTCATCCCGATAGCACCGGCGGCAACGTCGAACTGCGCGGTGATGGCAGCCCGGTGCTCGACTACCAGGTCTCGCCCTACGCCTGGGACGGCCTGCGCCGGGCCTTCCATAGCATGGCGGAGATCCAGTTCGCCGGTGGCGCCAAGGCCGTCAAGCCGCTGCACAGCGACGCACGCTTCGCCAAGACTCTGGCCGAGGTTCGCACCCAGATCGACGGCCTGGACCTGGCCCTGTACCGCACACGCCTGGGCAGTGCCCACGTGATGGGCGGCTGTGCCATGGGCGAGGACCCGAAAACCGCAGTCACCGACAGCCAGGGTCGCCATCACCAGCTGCGCAACCTGTCGGTCCACGACGGCTCGCTGTTTCCCACCAGCATCGGCGCCAACCCGCAACTGTCGGTCTATGGCCTGACCGCACAACTGGCCACGGCCCTGGCGGAACGCTTGAAATCGGCGTGAAGGAACTCGGTATTCGTGGCGTCTATAGTGCTTTGTAAGCCAAAAGGCGACTTGGCCGACCGGAAAGGCTGCGATACCATCCGACTCCCCAACGGATTCCCGCCAGGACGACGCGATGAACCGAGTGCTGTACCCAGGTACCTTCGACCCTATTACCAAGGGCCACGGCGATCTGGTCGAACGCGCCTCGCGGCTGTTCGACCATGTCATCATCGCTGTTGCGGCCAGCCCCAAGAAAAACCCGCTTTTCCCCCTGGAACAGCGCGTGGAGCTGGCGCGAGAGGTGACCAAGCATCTGCCCAACGTCGAAGTCGTCGGCTTCTCGACGCTACTGGCGCATTTCGCCAAGGAGCAGAACGCCAATGTCTTCCTGCGCGGCCTGCGGGCGGTTTCGGACTTCGAATATGAGTTCCAGCTGGCCAACATGAACCGGCAACTGGCCCCGGACGTGGAGAGCCTGTTCCTCACGCCGTCCGAGCGCTATTCGTTCATTTCCTCGACGCTGGTCCGTGAAATCGCAGCCCTGGGCGGTGACATCAGCAAGTTCGTCCATCCGGCCGTCGCCGAAGCCTTGACCCTGCGCTTCAAGAAGTAGCGCCCCGGGCCCCGCCAGGGGCCACGGCTCGCTGTCAGCCATCGCGCCCGCGTGCACTGTGGGCGCCAATACGGCACAATTGCGCGCATTCGTTTTTACATGCCCGGGCCTGCCGCCCAGGCCGGAGTACCCCATGTCCCTGATCATCACCGACGATTGCATCAACTGCGACGTCTGCGAACCCGAGTGCCCTAACGCGGCCATCTCCCAAGGCGAAGAAATCTACGTCATCGATCCGAACCTGTGCACCCAGTGCGTCGGCCACTATGACGAACCGCAGTGCCAGCAAGTGTGCCCGGTGGATTGCATTCCCCTGGACGAGGCCCGTCCGGAAACCGAAGAAGAGCTGATGGCCAAATACCGCAAGATCACCGGCAAGGCCTGATCTGTTTGGGGCCATGGCGGCCCCGGTGTTTGCCAATACACGACTGGATGGATATTGCCAGGTGAAGCAGGAATCAGCTCTGGCAGCGTGGGCAGTAGACGCTGGCGCGCTGGCCCAGCTTGATTTCCCGCAATCCCGTACCGCAGACCTTGCAGTGCTCCCCGCCCCGCCCGTAGACGAACAGTTCCTGCTGGAAGTAGCCGGGCTGGCCATCGCCGCCGATGAAGTCGCGCAAGGTGGTACCACCCTGCAAGATCGCCGCCGCCAGGATCCGCTTGATCTCGATCGCCAGCTTCAAGTAGCGCGCCCGGGAAATGCCCTTGGCCTCGCGACGTGGGTCGATGCCTGCGGCGAACAGCGCCTCGGTGGCGTAGATGTTGCCCACCCCCACCACCACGGCGTTGTCCATGATGAACGGCTTGACTGCCATGGAGCGCCCACGGGACAGCTGGAACAGGCGTTCGCCGTCGAACAGGTCGGTCAGTGGCTCCGGGCCCAGCCGCGCCAGCAGCTCGTGGTTCAACGGATCGAGGCTCCAGAGCATGGCGCCAAAGCGCCGCGGATCGGTGTAGCGCAGCGCCAGGCCCGACTCCAACTCGATATCCACGTGTTCATGCTTGGCCGCCGGCAGGCCGACTTCCACCAGACGCAGGTTGCCCGACATGCCCAAGTGGCTGATCAGGGTCCCGACCTCGGCATTGATCAGCAGGTACTTGGCCCGTCGGTCCACCTGGACGATACGCTGTCCGGACAGGCGCACGTCCAGGTCCTCAGGGATCGGCCAGCGCAGGCGCCGGTCACGCACGATCACCCGGCTGACCTTCTGGCCCTCCAGGTGCGGCGCGATCCCGCGGCGGGTGGTCTCTACCTCCGGTAATTCCGGCATCAGTGGGCGCCCAGTTCGCGCACGGTTTCCTTGAGGTTCTCGAAGTCGTAATCCGACAGGCCGACATAATCGAGAATCAGGTGGCCGATGCTGTTCCACTCGTGGTCTTCGACCTGGTTGCCCAGGACCCGGTGCGAAGCGCAGATGTGCTCGGCCATCTTCAGGATCGCCAGCAGGTTCTTCAGCTGGCTGTTGCGCGAGGACTCATCGCTGAAGATCGCCAGGGCGTTGTGATGGTTGGCAATGGCGTTGGTCACGTGTTCCGGCAGGCGCCAGGACTTGGCTGTGTAGTAGCCCACCACCGCATGATTGGTGTTGAAGGCACGGTTCTCGGTATCCACCACCCGACGCTCGGGGCCGGCGCTGCCGTAGGCTTCTTCCAGTACCGTCATGTAGTCGGGGAAGCGCTTGAGCATCAGTGGCACGCCGCAATCGTGGAACAGGCCCAGCGCATAGGCCTCGTCCACGGCCTGGGCGCCGGTGCGCTTGGCCAGGGTCAGGCAGGTCATGGCCACGTCCTGGGCGGTGTCCCAGAAACGGTTGAGGGTGACGATGGTTTCATCGCTCATCTCGCCCTTGATCGACTGCGCGTTGATCAGGTTGATGATCGAGCGGCTGCCCAAGAGGTTAACCGCGCGCTGGATCGATGCGATCTTGTTGCTCAGGCCGTAGTACGGCGAATTGACGATCTTCAGCAGCGCGCCGGACAGCCCCGGGTCCTGGGATATCAGCTTGGCGATCACCTCCAGATCGGGATCGGGCATGTACTGCTCCATCTGCAGATCCACCATGATCTGCGGCTGGGGCGGCACGCTGATGCCTTGCAGGGCCTGTTGAATCTGTTCGGCTGATAGCTCTTGGGACATAAGTACACACTCTGGGTCAGGCGGCGATTCTACCCCCTATCTCGGCAATGATGGGCAAACCCGCAGGAACTTTACCTTGCACATTTAGCCGCAGGTCCAATGGCCCTCACCGAATGCGTCCGAAGGGGTATAATCGCGCCCTTTTTTCCGGAGCGACGTCATGTCCCTGCCAAGCCTGCGCCTCAAAGCCAACGCCGATCGCCGCCTGCGCGCCGGCCACCTGTGGGTCTACAGCAACGAGATCGATGTAGCCGCCACTCCTCTGCATGGCTTCAAGGCAGGCGACCAGGCGCTGCTGGAAGCCGCCGGTGGCAAGCCCCTGGGCATCGTGGCCATGAGCCCCAACAACCTGATCTGCGCCCGCCTGCTGTCGCGCGATGTACGGTTGGCCCTGGACAAGTCGCTGCTGGTCCATCGCCTGAACGTGGCCCTGTCCCTGCGCGAGCGGCTGTTCGACAAACCCTTCTACCGCCTGGTGTACGGCGATTCCGACCTGCTGCCGGGCCTGGTGGTGGATCGCTTCGGCGACATTCTCGTGGTGCAACTGGCCTCGGCCACCATGGAGCGTCACAAGGACGACGTGATCGCCGCCCTGGTCCAGGTGCTCAAGCCCAGCGGCATCCTGTTCAAGAACGATTCCGCCGCCCGTGATGCCGAGGGCCTGGAGCGCTACGTCGACACGGTGTTCGGCGTGGTGCCGGAGTGGGTCACCCTGGAAGAGAACGGCGTGAAGTTCGAAGCCCCGGTGATGGAAGGCCAGAAGACCGGCTGGTTCTACGACCACCGCATGAACCGCGCGCGCCTGGCGCCCTACGCCAAGGGCAAGCGCGTGCTGGACCTGTTCAGCTACATCGGTGGCTGGGGCGTGCAGGCTGGCGCATTCGGCGCCAGTGAAGTGTTCTGCGTCGATGCCTCGGGCTTCGCCCTGGACGGCGTGGAACGCAACGCCGCGCTGAACGGCATCGCCGACAAGCTCACCTGCATCGAAGGCGATGTGTTCGAGGCCCTCAAGGAGCTCAAGGCCGCCGAAGAGCGTTTCGACGTGATCGTTGCCGACCCTCCCGCCTTCATCAAGCGCAAGAAGGACCTGAAGAACGGTGAAGGCGCCTACCGTCGCCTCAATGAACAGGCCATGCGCCTGCTGACCAAGGACGGCATCCTGGTCAGCGCCTCGTGCTCGATGCACCTGCCCGAGGACGACCTGCAGAACATCCTGCTCACCAGCGCCCGCCACCTGGACCGCAATATCCAGTTCCTGGAGCGTGGCGGCCAGGGCCCGGACCACCCGGTGCATCCGGCCATCCCGGAGACTCGCTACATCAAGAGCATCACCTGCCGCCTGCTGCCCAACAGCTAAGGCCGCCGGCCGGCCCTTGCCCCGGGAAACGGCCAGCCGATAGCGTTTGACTTTGCAGGGCCGCGACTCGATCCTCGGAACCACCTCAAGGATCGAGTTCGCCGCCCCATGGACCACGCTGCCAAACCTGCGCAAAAGACCCCGGCCATCATCCTGCTGATGACCATGACGCTGCTAGGCGTCTTCCCCCTGGACGTCATCCTGCCCTCCTTCCCTGCCCTGGCCGAACGCTTCCAGACGTCGAGCGCCGATATCGCGCTGTCCGTCAGCCTGTTCGCCATCGGCCTGTCCTTTTCCCTTTTGGTGGTCGGGCCGCTGTCCGACTCCCTGGGCCGCAAGAAGCTGCTGCTGGCGGGCATGAGCGTGGCGATCGCCGGCGCCGCTGGTTGCATCATGGCCAGTGAATATCCGTGGTTCCTGTTCTTCAGGGTGATCCAGGCCATTGGCTGCGGCTGTTTTGTCCTGTCCCAGGCGCTGGTGCAGGACCTGTTCGTGGGCAAGGAGCAGGAGCGCCTGCGCATCGCCCTGGTCACCGCCAGCGGGATCTTCATTTCCTTCTCGCCACTCTTGGGCACCTGGTTGCAGGAGCAACTGGGCTGGCAAGGCAGCTTCGAGGTCTTCATCGCCATCGGCCTGCTGGTGATCCTCAAAGCCTGCCTGCTGCTGGAGAACACTTCGGGCACCGCGTCATCCCGGCACAGGAACATTCTCGCCGCCTACTGGCTGGTCTGCTCGGAGCCGCGATTCGTGGGTTACTGGCTGATCTCGGCCCTGGCCTTCGCCTGCCATTTCTCGTTCATCGTCATCTCGCCGATCATCTTCATGGAGCAGTTGCAGCTCTCGCCCTACCAATACGCCCTGGCGCTGTTGATGTACGGCGCGGCCTATGTGCTGGGCGGTTTTGCCGCGGGAGTGATGAATCGGCACATGCAGGCCAGCACCCAGATCATCACCGGACTGTTGCTGATCGCCCTGTCCGGCCTACTGATGCTGTTTCTGCTGCAATCGAGCATGAGTGCGATCACGGTGCTCCTGCCAATGATCGTCTGCACCGCCGGCACAACCATCACCCGGCCGGTCGCCACGTCCCGGGCCATGGGCCTGTTCCCGCAGAACGCGGGGACCTCGGCTTCGGCCGGCAACATGATCATCTTTACCTGTGGCGGCCTGATCAGTGCGTTCATCAATCTGAGCGCCAGCAACCTGATCATGGCCCTGGGCTTGTGCTTCCTGGTATTGAGTGCAAGCGCCCTGACCCTGAACAGCCTGGTCAATCGGCACAATCAGCGGGCCTGCGCCTGAATCCCCTGGCCCGCCACGAGTAGCCGAGAAACAGCGCAACCGAGAACGCCAGGGGCGGGCCGGTGAAGAAGGCCAGTGACAGGAGCCCATCCTTGAAAGGGTCCAGGTGCCGATAGGCAAGCCACGCCTTGAACAGCCTTTGGACCAGCCAGGGCCACGGCAGCGCCAGTAGCAGCCACAGGCCGTTATCGAGCAGCCGGCGTCCCAACCGGGGCCCGCCCTGCGCCAGGGTGGCGCCCAGGAGCGCGATCAGCAGCAAGGCAGCACCGACGCCATAGACCACCAGCATGGTCGAAGGCAGTGCCAGGCATGCGAGCGCCAGTGCCGCCGCAACCAGGCCCACCAGCAGCACGGCGACCCCGCTGCGCAACCGGCGCCATTGCTCGCCCTGAAGCTGCAGCGTCGTGCCGCCCGCCAACAGGACAGCGGCCAGCACCGCCATGGCGCTAAAGGTCCAGCCGCTATGGAGAAGCAGCCACATCAGCACGCCCCCCTGCAACACGCCAACAGCCAGGTACAACTTCACGGATCGAAAGGGGGCGGGCATTCCAGTTCCATTGGAGGCAGATCGAAGGAACGCGAGTCTAAAGCAATCCTTCGGCCCAGGTGACCTAGGGAGCAATCGATATCGCACCGTGGCCTCGGCATTCCTTCCTGACGCCAGCGGTGTAGAATCGCCAGATTCATCGCCAGTCATCCCCCGGCGGGTTTATGAGCTCAGGCTGAGTCTCGCGGCGATCCCGCGGTGTCATCGGCAGCTTCGGACACACGGCCATTTCTGAGTGTTCCCGAGGTCAATAGAAGCTCACTCCCCATTTGTCACCTGATTAGCCGCCCGGAGTGCTCCATGCCTGATTACCGCTCGAAAACGTCCACCCACGGCCGCAACATGGCCGGCGCCCGCGCCCTGTGGCGCGCCACGGGGATGAAAGATGCCGACTTCAAGAAGCCGATCATCGCCATTGCCAACTCCTTCACCCAGTTCGTCCCGGGGCACGTGCACCTGAAGGACCTGGGCCAGCTGGTCGCCCGCGAGATCGAACGCGCCGGTGGCGTGGCCAAGGAATTCAATACCATCGCCGTGGACGACGGCATCGCCATGGGCCATGACGGCATGCTGTACTCGCTGCCCAGCCGCGAGATCATCGCCGACTCCGTGGAGTACATGGTCAACGCCCACTGCGCCGATGCCATCGTCTGCATCTCCAACTGCGACAAGATCACCCCCGGCATGCTGATGGCCGCCCTGCGCCTGAACATCCCGGTGATCTTCGTGTCCGGCGGGCCGATGGAAGCCGGCAAGACCAAGCTCGCCTCCCACGGCCTGGACCTGGTGGACGCCATGGTCATCGCCGCCGACTCCAGCGCTTCTGACGAGAAGGTCGCGGAGTACGAGCGCAGCGCCTGCCCGACCTGCGGTTCGTGCTCCGGCATGTTCACCGCCAACTCCATGAACTGCCTGACCGAGGCCCTCGGCCTCGCCCTGCCAGGCAACGGTTCGACCCTGGCCACCCACAGCGACCGCGAACAGCTGTTCCTGCAGGCCGGACGCACCATCGTCGAGCTGTGCCAGCGTTACTACGGTGAGAACGACGAATCCGTGCTGCCGCGCAACATCGCCAACTTCAAGGCATTCGAAAACGCGATGATGCTCGACATCGCCATGGGCGGTTCGACCAACACCATCCTGCACTTGCTGGCTGCCGCCCAGGAAGCCGAGATCGATTTCGACCTGCGCGACATCGACCGTCTCTCGCGCAGCGTGCCGCAACTGTGCAAGGTCGCGCCGAACATCCAGAAGTACCACATGGAAGACGTGCACCGTGCCGGTGGCATCTTCAGCATCCTCGGTTCGCTGGCCCGTGGCGGCCTGCTGCACACCGACCTGCCGACCGTGCACAGCCGCAGCATGGAGGAAGCCATCGCCAAGTGGGACATCACCCAGACCACCGATGAAGCGGTGCACCACTTCTTCAAGGCAGGCCCTGCCGGCATCCCGACCCAGACGGCGTTCAGCCAGTCGACCCGTTGGGAAACCCTGGACGACGACCGTGAAAACGGCTGCATCCGCAGTTTCGAACACGCTTACTCGAAAGAAGGCGGCCTGGCCGTGCTGTACGGCAACATCGCCCTGGACGGCTGCGTAGTGAAGACCGCCGGCGTCGACGAGTCGATCCACGTGTTCGAAGGCAATGCCAAGATCTTCGAAAGCCAGGACAGCGCGGTACGCGGCATCCTCGCCGACGAGGTGAAGGAAGGCGATATCGTGATCATCCGCTACGAAGGTCCCAAGGGCGGCCCAGGCATGCAGGAGATGCTGTATCCGACCTCCTACCTGAAGTCCAAGGGCCTGGGCAAAGCCTGCGCCCTGCTCACCGACGGCCGCTTCTCGGGCGGCACCTCGGGCCTGTCCATCGGCCATGCTTCGCCGGAAGCTGCCGCTGGCGGCGCCATCGGCCTGGTACAGGACGGCGACAAGGTGCTGATCGACATCCCCAACCGCTCGATCAACCTGCTGGTCAGCGACGAGGAGCTGGCTGCCCGCCGTGTCGAACAGGACAAGAAAGGCTGGAAACCTGCGGAAGTTCGCCCACGCAAGGTGACCACCGCCCTGAAGGCCTATGCCCTGCTGGCCACCAGCGCCGACAAGGGTGCGGTCCGCAACAAGGCCCTGCTCGACAGCCTGTGATCGCCACCGGCAAATGAAAATGCCCCGCCATGTGCGGGGCATTTTTTTACCTTGCGCCAGTGCAGGCTCAGGGCATGCGCTCGCCCAGCTGCGCGCGCAGGAAGCGATACAACCCGTCGGCGCTCTTGCGATAGCCGTCGGCGGTCAGGTGGACCAGGTCGTTGCGTGCCAGGTCGCTGGCCTGCCAACGACTGATGGAGCAATCGCCGCCCATGAACGCCTGCCAGTCCCAGAACAGCGTGCGGCTGTTTTTCGCCACGTCCTTCTGAATCTGGATGATCTGGCGCAGTGGCTGAGGTTGCGAGGCTGCACAGCTACCGGCATTGCGGCGCTTGATGGAGTCCGGCGGGCCGACCAGCAGGATCACCGTCTTGGGCAGGTTCTTGCGCAACAGCGCGACCTTCTCCTGCAACTGGCTGCGATACAACTGCAGATCGATATCGTCATCGAAGGCCTCGTTGGTGCCATAGGCCAGCACCACCATGTCCGGGCGCAGGGCCTTGAGGGCCTCCAGCCAGCCGGGCTGCCACTTGTCCAGCACATCCAGGCGCGCGCCGTTGATACCCAGGGCGGAATAGATCACCCCGGCGCTCTTCTGTCCGAGGATGTTCCAGCCACCCAGGGCCAGGCCCTGGCTGTTGGCCACATTCAGGTCCAGGGGCAGGGTCAGGTTGTTGAACGGAGGGCTCATGCGCCATTGCCCGCCAGTGGCAGCCAGCATGCGGCTGCTCTTGTTGAGGTTGTCCCGGGCGGTCAGGGTATTGTTGCTGGCCGCCTGGTACAGCGCAGAGATGCGGTATTGCTGGTTGCTCGCCTCGCGCTCGGCGATGTGCACCCGGGCACCCGGGGTCATCGGCAGCGACAGGTAGCCACCCAGGGGAAACTGCGTGCTCTGCTGGTTGCGCGCCGACACCAGCGACCACTGGCGCTTGGCGGCGCTCAAGATCACGCGCTCGTAGCGGGTCCCGGGTACCGGCGTGGCCGCTACGAAGCCAATGCCGCCATCACCATATTGTGCCTGCAGCAGGCGTCGCATCTCACCGCTGAACAGGTCGGCCGCGGTATGCGAGTCGCCCAGTTGCACGATGCTGATCGGCGTGCGGTTGGAAGTACTGAACTTGCGCGCCAGCAGTGCCAGGTTCGGGTCACTGCCGGCGGTCACGACCTTCTTCTGGCTCGGGCCAGACTTGGCCAGTGCCGAGGCAGGAGTGGCCTGGACCTCGGTGGTCGGGCTGCAACTGCTCAGCAAGGTGATGCCCAGCAACAGCGCAATACCTTGCAGTCGCCCCATATCAATGCTCCGTTAATTGTTGACTGGGAAAATTGATCATCGAGATCACACGCTCAGCGATCAGCTTCTGCCCAGTGGGTGTGAAGTGAATACCGTCATCGACCCGGGTCTTGACCTTCTGGCCATCGGCGGTGGTGCGGTAGTAGGAAAACTCGTCGTTGCGGTAGCCGAGAATCTCGTTGGCCGAAACGAAGTGCTGGTGGTACTGCTCGATCTGGCTCTTGTACAGATCGCTCAGGTAAGCCATTGCCGTAGACAGCTTGGCTTTCTCCATGTTCGGCGGACCGACCCAAATCACCTGCACATTATGCGCCTGGGCGGTGTCGAGGATCGAATCGATGCGCTGGCGATAGGTCTGTTCCCAGTCCGGCGTCTTGAAACGCAGGAATGGCTTGCCCTTGACCACAGGCATGTCCCAGGGGTCGTTGGGCCCCAGGAAAATCACCATCAGGCGGATATTGGGATTGCCGGCCAGGGTGTTCTCGACGGTCTTGGGCCAGTTGAAAAAGCTCGGGTAGGCAAGGCCGGTACTCTGCTTGCTCAGGTTCAGGCTCTTGACGTTGTAGCGCTTGCGCAAGGTGTTGGCCATGTGGGGCGCCACGCCTTGCATCAACGAGTCCCCGACGAAGAACACTTCGTCGCCGCTGCCGAGGCTGGCCATTAGCGGCGCCGTCACCGGTTGCCCGGGCTCGGCCATATGCCTGGCCGCAGGCGCCGCGACCACCGGCTGCGCAGCCGCGACGGCCAGTTGCGGCGGACTCGGGTGAGCGCTGGCCACCGGAGCCTGGTGCGCCGGAGCAGGCGGCGTGACGACTGGCGCGACTGGCTCGGGCTCTACCTCCACAGCGGCCTGGGCCTGGGCTACCAGGTTCACCTCGCCCTGCACGGCAAAACTGTCGACGAAGGCCACCCGGGCGTTTTCCAGGGCCTGGTTGAGCTGCGCGCCAAAGCGCCACTGCGGATTCTGTGACAAGCCTGGAATCTCACAGGCTTCATGGTATTTCTGCTGGCAGTAAAGACGGATCGACTGCTGGTTGAACCACACCAGCAGCACGCTGGTCACCACCAGGGCATAGAGCACCTTGGCCGCACTGCCAAAGCCTTTCGACAGGGACGAACGGTTAGAAACTGGCATAGATGAACCCCGGCACGCCCGACGGTGAGGCGAAAATGACCACGCAGATAAACAGCCCCAACGGCACTGGATACAGCAGCCATGGCAAGCGGGTGGCCGCATCGAACAGGCGGCGCAGCAGCGCTACGATCCGCGGGTAGAAGGCCACGAACAGCAGGCAGCCCACCAGCGACAAGGCACTGCCGGCCAACCCCGCCAGGGACAGGCCGCCCAGGCCACCAAGCATGTCCAGGGCATCGGGCAGGGTCGCGCAGCGGAAGAAGATCCAGGCCAGCGCCACATAGTGGAAGGTCAGCAGGCGAGCCAGCAGGTCGGACCGGACCCAGGCCGGACCCCGCGCCAGCAATGGGCTGCACAGTTTGTACAGCGCCAGGCCGACGCCATGCAGTGCCCCCCAGATAATGAAGTTGGCACTGGCGCCATGCCACAGGCCGGAGATCAGCATGGCCAGCAGCATGTTCAGGTTGCCGCGCCAGACCGGGCCACGGTTACCTCCCAGCGGGATGTACACATAGTCGCGGATGAAGGTCGACAGACTGATGTGCCAACGCCCCCAGAATTCCTTGAGGTTGCGCGCCGCATAGGGGTAGTTGAAGTTCTCAGGCAGGCGGAACCCCAGCAGCAGGGCGATACCGGTCACCAGGTCGGTATAGCCGCTGAAGTTGAAATAGATCAGGAACGAGTAACCATAGACCGCCCGCAGGATCTGCTCGGCGGAATAGGCCACGGGGCTTTCGAATACCGGGTCGACCCATTCGTTGGCCAACCACGAGCTGAGGAAGAACAGCTTGACCACCGCCACCGCGATCAGGCCCAGCGCCCGTTGCGGCTCCAGCACCTGGCGCAGCTGTGGCGGATTGATCTGCCCCAGCATTGGCACCGCCCGATTGACCGGGCCGGCTACCAGGCTGGGGAAAAAGGCCAGGTACAGCGCCAGGTCGAAGGGCGAGCCAGGCGTCAGCTCGCGCCGGTTGATCGACACCAGGTAGCTGACCGAGTGGAAGGCATAGAACGACAACCCCACGGGCAGCAGCACCTCCAGCAACGGCAGGGATACTTCCACGCCGAACTGAGCGAAGACGCCCTGCACGCTACTGGTGAAGAAATCCTGGTACTTGAACAGGTAGAAGGCTCCCAGCACCAGCAACAACATCAATCCGTTGACCCAGCCGCGTCCAGGGTAACGCTGGCTGAGCAGGCCCAGCAGGTACACCAGGGCGGTATAGCCCAGCAGGATATAGAGGAAGTTCAGGCTGAAGCTGGCCAGGATGGCGTAGCTGGCGGCCAGCAGCAGGACGTTCTGCAAGCGCAGACTGAAGCCCAGGCTCCAGTACAGCATGAAGAACAGGATGAAGCAGAGGCCGAATTCGATCGAGAGATAGCTCACAACGTAGTCCATTACGTGCAGACGGGGGCGAACCCGGCACAGGGAGAGCAGGCGGGAGAGTACAAACGGGCGCGATTATGGCAGAGGGGCTTTGCCTGTCACAAGTTGAAACACTCGCCCTTCCAGGGCTCTGCGGCCCTGGCGGCAGTGCGGATGGGCCGCGGGAGAAAGCGCCGGTGAAAACCTTTCTCCCCGGCGCACAGCGCCTTACTGGATATCTTCGGGCTTGACGATTACCCAGTTCTTGTCGGCAGTCACCGCCAGCCCTTCCTTGGCCTGTGCAGCGGCATGCTTGGCGATCATGCCGTTGAGCTGGGTCATGTACTTGTCCTTGCGATTGACCCACAGGTGGATGCCGCCCTTGGCCACGTCCACATCGTGGAACAGCATGTAGCCATCGCTGGTGGGGGTATCGCCGCCTACCAGCACCGGCTTCTTCCATTCATCGATGTAGGTCATGATCGCCGCGTGCTTGCCGGCCATCCAGGTAGCCGGAGTCCACAGGTAGGGCGTCAGTTCCAGGCCCAGGTTGGCCTTCTCGTCATACTTGCCCTCGGCGATCTGCTTGCGGGCGGTGGTCAGGGCGCCGGTCTTGCGGTCCTTGAGCAGGGTAGTGACGCCGATGACGTTCTGCGGCTTGACGTTGTAGCCGTACTTGGGGTCCGCGGCGACCATGCGCACCAGCTCCTCGGAAGCGGCGGTCATCACGTAGACCTCGATGCCGTTCTCCATCAGCTTGTTGTACAGCTCGGCCTGGCCAGTGAAGACCTTGGGCGGGTTGACCTCGATGGTCTTGACCACATCGCCGTCGTAGTAGGTGCTCGATACCGGCTTGCCGGAGGCCATCAATTCGTCCACATGGCCCTTGAGTTCCTTGAGGGTGAAACCTGCAAATACCTGGGCGACCCAGGGGTAGCAGACCATGTCGTCGATCTCGCAGAGCCGGTAGTAGTAGCTGAACAGGCTCTCCTTGTGCTCGGCGGTGTCCTTGAACGGGATCAGCTTCAGCGACGGGTCGAGGGTGTCGCGGGTGATCAGGCCCTTGTTTTCCAGGTAGGGCAGCAAGGACTCTTCCAGGTCGTAGCGGTAACTGGTGTTGTCCATGTCGAACACCGCGTAGTTACCCTTGTTGGCGTTGGCTGCGATCATCGCCTCCAACTGCTTGGCCTGTTCTTGCGGCCAGTGTTTCAACTCGGTGGCGAAAACCTGGCCGGCGAGGCCCAGGCAAAGGGCGGCGGCGAGCAGTTTGGGTGCGAATTTCATCGGCGATTTCTCCCTGGGTGAAAGTCATCGACGCTAACAAATCCTTGTGACAGTTCTCGTCTGTGCGCGACTTTTCGTGTCCCATGAGCGCCAACCCCATGTGCTATAGCGTCACCGGCTTATTCCAAAAACGACGGTCGCCATGCGATATCGTTATTAATTCAATAGATTTCAAGCTGTTAGGCTTGCCGGTTCGCAATCGCCCCGAGCCGCGATTGGCACATGTTTACCGGAGCCCCAATGAATCTGCCGCTGATCCTCAACCTGCTGGTGTTCCTGGCCCTGCTGCTGGGCCTGGCACAAACCCGCCACACCACCTGGAGCCTGGCCAAGAAGGTCCTGCTGGCACTGGTGCTGGGCGTGGTGTTCGGTATCGCCCTGCACAGCATCTACGGTGCCGGCAACCCGGTCCTCAAGGCCTCCATCGGCTGGTTCGACCTGGTGGGCAACGGCTACGTGCAATTGCTGCAAATGATCGTGATCCCGCTGGTGTTCGCCTCGATCCTCAGCGCCGTGGCCCGCCTGCACAATGCCTCGTCCCTGGGCAAGATCAGCTTCCTGACCATCGGCACCCTGCTGTTCACCACGGCCATCGCGGCCCTGATCGGCATCGGCCTGACCAACCTGTTCGGCCTGAGCGCCGAAGGGCTGGTGGCCGGCACCCAGGAACTGGCTCGCCTGCAAGTGATCCAGAGCGACTACGCCGGCAAGGTCGCCGACCTCAACGTGCCGCAATTGCTGCTGTCGTTCATCCCGCAGAACCCCTTCGCCGACCTGGCCCGGGCCAAGCCGACCTCGATCATCAGCGTGGTGATCTTCGCGGCGTTCCTGGGCGTTGCAGCATTGCAACTGTTCAAGGACGACGCCGATAAAGGCCAGAAGGTGCTCAATGCCATCGACACCCTGCAAGCCTGGGTGATGCGCCTGGTGCGCCTGGTGATGAAGCTCACGCCCTACGGCGTGCTGGCCTTGATGACCAAGGTGGTGGCGGGCTCCAACCTGCAGGACATCATCAAGCTGGGCAGCTTCGTGGTGGTGTCGTATATCGGCCTGGGCCTGATGTTCGTGGTCCACGGCCTGCTGGTCGCCCTGGCCGGGATCAACCCGCTGCGCTTCTTCCGCAAGGTCTGGCCGGTGCTGACCTTCGCCTTCACCAGCCGCTCCAGCGCCGCGAGCATTCCCTTGAGCATCGAGGCGCAGACCCGGCGCCTGGGCATCCCGCAGTCCATCGCCAGCTTCGCTGCTTCGTTCGGCGCCACCATCGGCCAGAACGGCTGCGCCGGCCTGTATCCGGCCATGCTGGCGGTGATGGTCGCCCCGACTGTAGGCATCAATCCGCTGGACCCGCTGTGGATCGCCACCCTGGTGGCCATCGTGACCTTGAGTTCGGCCGGTGTGGCCGGCGTCGGCGGCGGCGCGACCTTCGCCGCGCTGATCGTACTGCCGGCCATGGGCCTGCCGGTATCCCTGGTGGCCCTGCTGATCTCGGTGGAGCCGCTGATCGACATGGGACGTACCGCGCTGAACGTCAGCGGCTCGATGACCGCCGGCGCCATCACCAGCCAGGCGATGGGACAGACCGACAAGGCCCTGCTGGACGCCGACGAGCACGAAGACCTGGCCCACGCCTGACGGCTCCGTGTAGCCGCTGCCGCAGGCTGCGCATGGCCCGCAGGGCCACGGGGACATCGAAATCGCTGAAGGTCCTGCGGACCTTTACGCGGCCTCGCAGGCTCGGCAGCGGCTACAACTCAGGCTCGTTCCCAGACTTCGAAGCTGTAGGCCGGCTTGTCGCCTTCCGCCGGGCTGGGCAGGTCGGACACCAGCTTCCAGCGCTGTTCATCGAACTCTGGGAACCACGCATCCCCTTGCGGGCTCAAGGCCACTCGCGTCAGGTACAGGCGATCCGCCTGTTCCAGGCCCTGGGTGTAAAGCTGCGCGCCACCAATCAGCATCAGCTCGCTGGCGCCCTGTTCCAGGGCCCATTGCTCGGCACGCGCCACCGCAGCTTCCAGCGACGGGTACACCTCGGCACCTTCGAGCGCCAGATCGGTCTGACGACTGACCACGATGTTCAATCGCCCGGGCAACGGCCGGCCAAGGGAGTCCCAGGTCTTGCGCCCCATGATGATCGGCTTGCCCAGGGTCGTGGCCTTGAAGTATTTGAAATCCCCCGGCAGGTGCCAGGGCATGCTGTTGTCGATGCCGATCACGCGGTTTTCAGCGAGTGCCGCGATCAGGCTCAGAGGGAGTGATTTTTTCATGCCGGCGAGCATACCAGAGGGCCGGGGATCTGTTCCCGCCCCACGGCGAATCCCGGCGATCTAACCCGACCAACGCTGCAGCAGTTATGCTCAGCGCACTCTTGAGCGATGGAATGACGCGTGACTGCAATGACTCCCCTGCAACGACTGTGGCTGACCGAAACCGTGCGCCTGCGCGAGGAACACGCCGGCCCCCTGGATGACCAGGAAGCCAACCGCGTGGCCCGGCAACAGGGTGGCGACCTGGCCAGCCGGATCCAGGCCCGGGCCCTGTGGCTGGCCCGGCGCGACGGCTTGGACAGCGCGCTGCTGCACTGGTGGCAAGGGGCACGCCTGGCCTTCCTGGTCCTGGCGGTGCTGGCGGTCCTCAGCGGAGCCGGTCTGGCTTTCAGCGCCCTGGGCAACACCCGGGAGCCGGTGAATGTGTTCTGGGCCCTGGGCAGCCTGCTGGGGATCAACCTGCTCCTGCTGCTGGGCTGGCTGGCCGGGTTGCTGCTGTTCGGCGGCCACGATTCCGGGCTGGGCCGCCTGTGGCTGTGGCTCAGTGAAAAATGCTCGCGCGATGCCAAGGCCGCCCAGTTGCCGCCGGCGTTGCTGCTCCTGCTGCAACGCCACAAGCTCAACCGCTGGGCCCTGGGCACCCTGGTCCACGGCCTGTGGCTGCTGGCCCTGCTCAGCGCCATGAGCATGCTGCTGGCGCAACTGATTACCCATCGCTACGACTTCGTCTGGGAGAGCACCCTGCTGGGGGCCGACGCCTTCGTCTCGATCACCAACTTCCTGAGTGCCGGCCCACGGGCCCTGGGCTTCGGCGTACCGACCGTGGAAATGATCCAGGCCAGTACCCGGGACGTCTACAACACCGAACTGGTGCGCCAGTCCTGGGCGGTGTGGCTGGTGGCGTCGCTGGTGATCTACGGCGTGCTGCCGCGCCTGGTGCTGATGCTGCTTTGCCGCTGGCGCTGGGTCCACGGCCGGGCCCGCCTGCAACTGGACCTCAAGCTGCCCGGCTACGCCCAGCTGCGCGAGCGCCTGATGCCCAGCAGCGAACGCCTGGGGGTCAACGACCTGGCGCCAGAACACCTGCATCAGATCGCCGGCGGCAGCAGCAGCCTGGACAGCAGCGGTGCCTTGCTGGTGGCCATCGAATTGGACGACCAACGCAGCTGGCCGCCGCAGTTGCCCGAAGCGGTCAAGGACGCCGGGATCCTCGACAACCGCGAATCGCGCCACCGCCTGCTGGAGCAGATGAGCCGCTTCCCCCCTGCCCGCCTGCTGATCGCCTGCGACCCTCGGCGCTCCCCCGACCGCGGTAGCCTGGGGTTGATCGCCGAACTGGCCCGCAATGCCGGCGCCACCCGCATCTGGTTGCTGCAGGCCCCAGCCGGCCAGGCCCTGGACGCCGATCGCCTGGGCGACTGGCACGCCGCCCTGGAGCGACTGCAACTGCCGTTCGCCGACTGCGCGCCCTTCAACTGGCTGGAGACCGGCCATGACTGATACCCGCACCCGGCCGCTGACACTGGCGGTGGTCGGCCACACCAACGTCGGCAAGACCTCGCTGCTGCGCACCCTGACCCGGGATGTGGAGTTTGGCGAGGTATCCCATCGCCCCAGCACCACTCGCCATGTGGAAGGCGCGCGGCTGTCGGTGGATGGCCAGCCGCTGCTGGAGCTCTATGACACCCCGGGCCTGGAAGACGCCATCGCCCTGCTGGACTACCTGGAACGCTTGGAGCGGCCCGGCGAGCGCCTGGATGGCCCGGCGCGCCTGGCCCGCTTTCTCGATGGCAGCGAGGCGCGCCAGCGCTTCGAGCAGGAAGCCAAGGTCCTGCGCCAGCTGCTGGCCTCGGATGCCGGGCTCTATGTGATCGATGCCCGGGAACCGGTCCTGGCCAAGTACCGCGACGAACTGGAAGTGCTGGCCGGTTGCGGCAAACCGCTGTTGCCGGTGCTGAACTTCGTCAGCAGCGCCACCCAGCGCGAAGCTGACTGGCGCGAAGCCCTGGCCCGCCTGGGGCTGCACGCCTTGGTGCGGTTTGACAGCGTGGCCCCGCCGGAAGACGGCGAACGGCGCTTGTACGAAAGCCTCGGGCTGCTGCTCGAACAGGCCCGCCCGGCGCTGCAGCGGTTGATCGACGACCAGCAGGCCCAGCGCCTGGCACGCCGCCACAGCGCAGCACGGCTGATCGCCGAGCTGCTGGTGGATTGCGCGGCATGCCGGCGCAGCGTGGCCAGCGACGCCGAGCAGGAGCGCCAGGCCGTCGCCACCCTGCGCCAGGACGTACGCCAGCGCGAGCAGCGCTGCGTCGAGGCCTTGCTCAAGCTGTACGCCTTCCGTCCCCAGGATGCCTGCGCCAGCGACCTGCCATTGCTGGACGGGCGCTGGGGCGATGACTTGTTCAATCCTGAAACCCTCAAGCAGCTGGGTGTCCGGGTCGGGAGTGGGGTCGCCGCTGGCGCGGCGGCCGGGGCCGGAGTGGACCTGCTGGTGGGTGGCCTGACCCTGGGCGCGGCGGCCATCGCCGGGGCCATCGCCGGCGGCGCCCTGCAAACCGCCCGCAGCTACGGCAACCGCCTGCTGGGCAAGCTCAAGGGCCAGCGCGAACTGACCGTGGACGATAGCGTGCTACGCCTGCTGGCCCTGCGTCAGAAACAGCTGGTGCAGGCCCTGGACCTGCGCGGGCACGCAGCGCTGGAGAGCATCCAACTGGCCACCCTCGAGGATAAAAGCTGGCGCGAGGGCAAGCTGCCGCAAGCCCTGGACAAAGCCCGGGCCCACCCGCAGTGGTCGTCCCTCAACCCCGGCAAGCGCCTGGAGCAGGCCGAACGCCAGGAGCAGATCGAAATCCTGGCCCAGGACCTGTAATCCTGCGTGTAGCCGCTGCCGCAGGCTGCGCATGGCCCGCAGGGCCACGGCGGCTGCAAGATCGCTGAAGGCCTGGCGGCCTTGTCGCAGGCTCGACAGCGGCTACAGGGGTTGCAGCAGGGCTGCGGCCTTGTCCTTGAGGATCTGCAGGTCCATCACCGGCACCCACTGCTGCTTGGCCTGTTCGTCCCACTGGCGCAGGCACAGGCTCAGCGCACACAGCGGGTCCTGCTCGAATGCCGTGGCTTCCTCGGCCGTCATCACCCCGCCCTGGTACTCCAGGGTGCGACGACTGGCCTCGCTCAGGCGCTGGAAATACCCCGGCTCCTTGAAGGTCAGGTAGCGCTTGGCCTGCACGTGGTACTCCACCAGTTTCGCCATACGCTCGCTGAAACCGGCCCGGCGCAGGTAGTCGGCCCCCAGCCGTTCATGGCTGACCACGCCAAAACCGCCCATGTTCTCGGCATCTTGCTGGCAGATATGCCCGATATCGTGGAAGAACGCCGCCAGTACCACTTCATCGTCGTGCCCTTCGGCCAAGGCCAGCTGCGCGGCCTGGGACATATGCTCGATCTGTGAGATTGGCTCGCCGATGTAGTCATGGTCGCCAAAACGCTCGTACAGGCCGAAGACCTCGGCGATCGCCCGTTCGCGGTCCATCAGGCTTCCTCCAGCAACTGGGCGATGTTGCGCTCGGCCAGCGCCGGGCCGACGCTCATGCCGACGCCGGTGTGCATCAACGCCGCATGCACCCCGGGCATCGCTTGCAGGAATGAAAACGGCCCCGGCCCACGGGCGCCATAGACACCCTGCCAACGCTCCACCACCTGGACCTTGCAGCCCAGGGTCTGTTCGGCCAGCTCCAGCAGCCAGCTGTCCACCTGTTCGCTGTTGAAAGGCGACGGATCGCTGCCGTAATCGTGGGAGTCGCCGATGATCAGCTCGCCATAAGGCGTCGGGCTGATCAGCAGGTGGATACCGTGCTCATGCAGATGCGCAGCCTCGCGCAGGATCTGCGCCTGTACCGCCTCCGCCTCGGGCAGGTCAGCGAAGGCGCCGTAGTGCACGCAACTCAGGCCGGTGAGCAGGGCATGCTGAAGGTTCAGGTTGACCTGGGGCCGGGCGCGCAACATTTGCAGGCGGCAGATCTGCGGCTGCAGGGCGGCGATCTGTTCGGCCAGCAGGGTCTGGTAGTCATGCCCCGAGCACAGCAGGATGCGCGGTGCCTGGAAGGTCCCGGCGGTGCTGCGCAGCAGGCCTGGCTCGATATCGCGCACCAGGGTCGAAAAGTGGAACTGCACGCCCAAATCCCGGCGCAGGTAGTCGATCAGCATCGGCAGTGCTTCGCGCGAATACAGCTGCTGGTCGTCCAGACCGTGCAAGGCAGCGCGGTGATGACGGAACTGGCCGCCGTACAAATCGTTGAGCGCCGCCCCCTGCAACAGTTCGACCCGATAGCCATGCTCCCGCGCGCGCCCGGCGCAAAAGGCTTCCAGCAGTTGCTCCTCGGCCTCCGTACGGGCGAACAGGTAGGAACCATTGCGCTTGAGCTGCAGCCCGGCCAGTTGCTGCCAGTCGGCCCAGATCTCACGGCTGGCCCTGGCCAGATCCAGCATGGTGCCCGGCGGCTGGCCGGTCACCAGGGCCTGGCCGAAGTTGCGCACCGACGCCCCCTGGGGCGTCGCGCTGCGCTCGAATACGTGCACCCGCAAACCGCGCTTGGCCGCCGCATAGGCGTGGGACAGGCCCAGGATGCCGGCGCCGACGATCAGCAGATCGCTGTGGTTGGTCATGTTCATGTCTCGTTGGTTATGGCGAGGGAGCAAGCTCCCCCGCCACGGCAAGTACCTGTCGTTATTGCGCGGCGACCTTCTCCGACTTGCCGTCATAACGCTTGCGCCACTCGGCGAGGATCTCGTCGCGGTTCTTCGAGGCCCAAGTGAAGTCGTTCTTGATCAAACGCTGCTCGTAGTCCGCTGGCAGTTCGGTCTGCGGCCTGGCGATACCCGGCTGGGCCAATACGGCAAAGTTTTCCTTGTACAGCTCCATGGCCGCTGGGCTGGCAGAGAAGTCGGCAAGTTTCTTGGCCGCTTCCTCGTGGGCGGTACCCTTGATCACCGCAGTCGCCTCGATTTCCCAGCCCAGGCCTTCCTTGGGCAGCACGATGTCCAGCGGTGCCCCTTTGCGCTTGAGCTGCACGGCCGGGTACTCGAAGGAAATGCCGATGGGGAACTCGCCGGCGGCGGCCAGCTTGCACGGCTTGGAGCCGGAGTGGACGTACTGGCCAATGTTCTGGTGCAGGTCATCCATGTATTTCCAGCCCTGCCTCTCGCCGAAGGTCTGCAACCAGGCACTGACATCGAGGAAACCGGTACCCGAGGAGGCCGGGTTGGGCATGACGATCTTGCCCTTGTACTCAGGCTTGGTCAGGTCTTGCCAGCTCACCGGCTTGCTCAAGCCTTGTTTCTTGGCTTCCACAGTGTTGAAACAGATGGTGGCGGCCCACACGTCCATGCCGACCCAGGCCGGTGGATTGGCGGCATCGCGGTAGTTGCCGCCAATCTTGTCCAGATCCTTGGGCGCATAGTTCTGCAGCATCTTCTGCTGATTCAGGATCGCCAGGCTGGATGCCGCCAGCCCCCAGACGGCATCAGCCTGTGGACGGTCCTTTTCCGCCAGCAGCTTGGCGGTGATGATCCCGGTTGAGTCACGCACCCACTTGATCTCGATATCCGGGTTGGCTTGTTCGAAGGCCTGCTTGTAGGTCTTCAATTGTTCAGCTTCGAGGGCGGTGTAGACCGTCAGTTCGGTCTTCGCAGCAAAGGCGTTCAGGCTGACAGCGCAGAGGACAGAAGCGGCAAGAGCCAAAGGCTTGAACATGGTGCGGTTCCTTGGTGAGTGCGGATCAGTGGGTGGTTGGGTGAATTCAATGACCGGGCGCCGTCTGGCGCCAGGCCTGGGAGCGACGCAGCAGGCCGCGCGAAGCACCGGCCAGGAGCAGCGACACGCCGATCGAGGTGAACAGGATCAGGGTCGACATCGCCGCGGCGCCGCCGACGTTGCCGGCGTCGTCCATGTTCAGCACGGCGACGGCGGCCAGGATGGTGTCGGGGCTGTAGAGGAAGATTGCCGCCGAGACTGTGGTCATGGCCGAAACGAACAGGTAGCGCACGATGTCCAGCAGCGCCGGCAGGCAGATCGGCACCGTGACCCGCAGGTAGTGGCGGTACAGCGGCGCCTTGAGGGACAGCGCCGCCGCCTCGAACTCCGCGTCCAGTTGGCGCAGGGCGGTGGTGGCAGTCATCTGCGCGGTGGTCAGGTAGTGGGCGATGGTGCACACCACCAGCAGCGCCATGCTGCCGTAGAACACATGCAGCGGATTGCCGTTGAGATTGAAGAAGAAGACGTAGCCCAGGCCCAGCACCAGCCCGGGTACCGCCATGGGCACGAAGCTGAGCATGCGCAGGGCCAGGTTCAAGCCGCGCTGGCCGCTGGTTTTCTCCATCAGGTAGGCCCCGGTGAAGATCACCACACTGCCGATCAGCGCCGTGCACAGGGCCATGGTCAGGCTGTTGCGATAGGCCAGCCAGCCGCCGCCGGCGGTTTCGTCGAACTGGTAGTGGTTCAGCGACAACGACAGGTTGTAGGGCCAGAACTTCACCAGCGATGAGTACACCGCCATGCCGAACACCAGCAGCAGCGCCGCGCAGATCAGCAGCACGATGACCAGGTAGCAGCCATCACGCAGCCGCGAGGGGGTCGGTTTGAACACCTGGGCCCGGCCGCTCATGGAGTCGCCATGGCGCCGGCGCAACCAGGCATCGACGCCGAAGCTCAACAGGGCCGGCACCAGCAGCACCATGCCGATCAGCGCACCACGGCCGAACTGTTGCTGCCCGACCACGGCCTTGTAGGCCTCCAGGGCCAGCACCTGGTAGTCCCCGCCCACCACCACCGGCACCCCGAAATCGGTGATGGTCAGGGTGAACACCAGGCAGAACGCGGCGAACACCGCTTGCCGCGTAGCCGGCCAGGTGATGCTGCGAAACGCCTTGGCCGGGCTCGCGCCCATGCTCGAGGCGGCATCGAACAGCCGCGCATCGGCCAGGGACAGCGCCGACAGCAGGATCATCAGGGCATGGGGAAAGGTGTAGATCACCTCGCCCAGGACGATGCCCCAGAAACCGTAGATGTTGTCGGCAAACAGCCCGCGCAGCAGGCCCTGGTTGCCGAACAGGTAGACCAGGGCGATGCCCGGCAGCATCGACGGCGCCATCAAGGGCAGCAGCGACAGGCCGCGCCAGATGCCCTTGCCGGGGATCAAGGTACGTTGCAGGGCGTAGGCGAACAGGTAGGCCAGGGGCACGACGATGGCGGCCACGCTCAGGGAGACTTTCAGGCTGTTGCCCAGCAGCCAGTGGAAGTTGGCGCTGGTCACCAGCTCGCGGGCGGCCAGCCAGCCACCGCCCTGCCCGGCCTCGGCACTGAAACCGCGCCAGAAGATCGCCAGCAGCGGCAGCAGCACCGCTACCCCCAGCAACACCAGCAGCAAAACCTTGCCACCGATGACGAACACTCGATCGCCAATCTCGGCCCGGGAAACCTGGCGCGCCCGTTTGGCGGGTAGCGGCAGGGACATTTCGACGGCCATCTCAGGCAAACACCTGCAGGCTGCGCGGTGGCAGGGCCACCCAGATGTCCTGGGCTCCCAGGCGCGGCATGGCCTCCGGTGCCAGCTCCGCCAGCAGCGGATGCCCCGGCAACTGGTTGAGTTCGAAACTCATGCGGCAGCGGTTGCCGAGGAAGGTGATCTCGCGGACCTTGGCCGGGAACAGGTTTTCCTCATGCACCGGCGGGTTCACGCTGATGGCCTCCGGACGGCAGAACAGGCGTCCCGAGGCGGCCTTGGCCGAGTCGTCGGCCAGGCGCAGGTTCATCCCGCCGACCTGGGCATGGCTGTCGCTGCTGCGGCTGAAGGGCAGCCAGTTGCCCTGGCCGACGAACTCGGCGACGAACGGCGTGGCCGGACGATCGTAGATTTCCTGGGGCGTGGCGTACTGCTCGACCTTGCCGTTGTTCATCACGGCGATGCGGTCGGCCATCAACATGGCCTCGTCCTGGTTGTGGGTCACCATCAGGGTGGTGATGCCCAAGCGTCGCTGCAGCTGGCGCAGCTCGGTGCACAGGTGCTCGCGCACGCGGGCGTCGAGGGCCGACATCGGCTCGTCCAGCAACAACAGCGACGGCGAAGGGGCCAGGGCGCGGGCCAAGGCCACCCGCTGCTGCTGGCCGCCGGACAACTGGCCGGGGTATTTCTTCTCGCTGCCGGTCAGGCCCACCAGTTCGAGCATCTGCGCCACGCGCTTGCGGGCTTCGTCACGGCCACTGCCAGCCAAGCCATAGGCAATGTTGGCCTCCACCGTGAGGTTGGGGAACAGCGCGTAGGACTGGAACAGGATGCCGTAGTCCCGGGCCTGCGGCGCCAGGTTCGAGACGTCACGCTGGCCCAGGTACAACTCGCCCGCATCCTGGCGCTCCAGGCCGGCGATGCAACGCAACAAGGTGGTCTTGCCGCAGCCCGACGGCCCCAGCAGGCACACCAGCTCACCAGCGGCCACGTCCAGGGACACGTTATCCAAGGCAGTGAAGGCGCCGAAGCGCTTCTGGATGCCGCGCACCTTCATCGGCGCGCCAGGGTTGCTCAGGGCGGTTGCGGGGGAGTTGTTCATGGACGGACCTCATCTGGCAGATGCAGGCCATCCTAGGGAACGAATGCGTAGGTCTTATGGCAATCAGATAAAAGTTGCCGATAGCGGTATTGGCAGATTTGGGTTGGTGCTCGGCCCCGGTCTCAGAACTTCATGTTCGAGGATTGCTCCAGGCGCATGCTCAGGGAGTGCTTGGTGGAGCCCACCATGGCCCGTAGCCGCTGCAGTTCGCCCTGGCCCGAGGTACTGCGCAATCGGGCAGCCAATCCTTGCCAGTGCTGTTCCAGGCACGGCTCCAGCTCGGCCAGCGCCATGCCCCTGTGCTTGATCAGCCAATGCATGACCAGGTACAGGTGCCCATGCAGCATCGCGTGGACCAGCCGCCCCTGGCCAATCAGGACATCCGGCATGTGGGTCCAGGTATCGGGCGCCAGCGGTACACGCAGTTCCTGGCAGATGGGGCGCACCAGGGCCGGGTCCATGATCGTGTTGTCCAGGTCACGCAGTAACAGCCGCACCGGCTTGCCACCGCGCAGAACGATGTAGCTGTTCTGCATATGCGGTTCGAGGCAGATGCCCCATTGCACGCAAAGCTGCAACGGGCCGCTCATCAGCACCTCGGCGTAGCGCTGGAAGCTATCGAGGCGGTCGCTGTGGCTGTCCAGCTTCAGCAGGGTCGCGGCCTGTCCGGTCGGGCTCCAGAGGTTCAGGGCCGGCACCACCACCTCGCCATCTCCTGCCAGACAAGGCCCCCTGACGATGGCGCTCAGGTGTTCGCTGACCAGGGCATCGTCCCAGCACAGGGAGGCGACGTCGTATTGGAAGCCGATGCTGGCAATCTCGCTGCGCCCATGGACCTCACGGACGATGCTGGAAACGAAGGGCGCGTTGTAGCTATTGAGGCGGTACAACAAGCGACGCTCCCCGGTCAGGGTGGCATCCAGCGCCAGCTTGACGTCGTACCCTGTCGCCAGCACCCGGCAAGTGCGCTGGGAAGCCAGGGGCACCACTTGCAGTTGGGTCGGCGCGAGGGATACCAGGTCCCTGCGCAGCAACTCGCGGACGACCGGAGACAGTCGCAGTTGCCAGGGATGGACAGGCAGCAGGCCCTCCTGGCCGGCGATATCCGGCCCGCCCCAATGCTGCGCGCAAGACTGCGGGTCCGCATAGTCGCTGGAGTGGAACCTGAAACCAGCGGCATTCACCAGGAACAGCGGGACCGGCTCTGGCGAAAGGTTCGAGACATCGACCACGTCCTGGATGCAGGGGCCGATCCGCAGCGCCGGAAACGGATAATAGCCATGGCCCCGGCACACCGGCTCGATGGCACACCCGGGTTGCCCGGCACGCCGACCCAGCGCCAGGTTGAGGATCAGGTTGCAGAAGCTGTTGCGGTAGTCGTGCGCCAACGCCGGCAAGTGCCTGCCATAGGGCGTTCCTGCAAGCACCTGGCCCAGGGCACGCAAGAAGGGCCCGGACCAGGCCAGCTCGCGGCACTGGCCTGCGTCGTCCAGCCTGGGGTTGGCGAGCAACTCGAAATACACCTGTGGAGCATCGCCCACCAACTGCATCTGCAACGTTGGCCCCAGCCCCAGGCACAAGCGCAGGCCGCCCTCGCCTGCCACGCGGGTTATCCGCTCATCGCATAAATGCTCGAGAAACACGTAGTGCAACAGGCGCGCCATGCAGATGAGGTGGGCTTCCCGGTAGATCGCACGCAGGCCCTGCCTGTCCAGGCCATTGCACAGGCACCAGTGCCTGACCGTCGCCAGGGATACCGTCGCTGGAGGGCGCATGTCCTTCATCCTGGAGTTGAACCGCTCATTCGAAGACCCGCAGCTCAAGTTCATGGCGGGTAATGGCATCGAAGTCATCCATGCGCTCGAGCATCAACGCTTTGGCCTGTGCCGCCTCGCCCTGGGTGCAGAATCCTTCGATGAGCCGTGCGGTGTAGGCCACATGTCGGGTTTCATCGAGCAGCAGGCGATCGAGGATCCGCGCCAACCGGGGCCTGCTGTCCACCGGGCAGAACTGCAGCAGGATCGGCCGCTGCATCAAGTGATGCACGCGAGTGCGGATCTCGGCGATGTTCATCTGGATCAGGTCGTCCAGGGTAATGGGGTGGGCAAAGGCCGAGCCGGGCACCGCCACCGGCGCTTGTTGCCGGGAATAGCCGGGAGACAGCGTCAGCAACTGGGCGTGGAGCTTGCGGTCCACCGCCCCGGGAAAAGCGATGTCCAGCATCTGTACATAGGCCCGTGCATGGTGGGACTCATCGATGGCGTGCTGGCGTATCTGCGCGGCTAGCCCGGCATCGGGCGTACTGGCCGCAAGGCTCCACAAGCGAGTGGCGCCATCCCCTTCACGCTCGGCATTGGTGATCAGGGAGATCGCCAGCCATTGCGGATCGCACGCGGATTCATGGTAGATATCGGCATAAGTGGTTTCACCGAACAACGGCGGACTTTTCTGGCAGGCATTACAGAGCAGGTCGTCGTAATGAAACAGCAACGGCACATTCTGTTGGCGCAGTGCCTGAAGGGTGGAATGGGCAATGTCGCTCATGACGCACTCTCCTGCGTGGAAGTGAAGCAAGAGCCAGGAGTTGCACGGTGTTGCTACAGGCAACCCGGACCTGGAAAGATCAACCAGCAGCAACTACCGAACTCTGCGCGATGAACAGTCGAAAGAACTGGGGCAGCGAATATCTCCGACATACCCCAGCCACTCCAGTGTGCAGAGTTTCAATAGTCATGCTTCGGATATGTCGGCTAGTGCGTTCTGAACGGAGCGTTAACCGCCACGAAAGACAAGTTGGCCTGCGGGTGCGTCCTGTTCAGCTCGGCCAGGGACTCAGGGTCGATCTCCAGCTTGCCGTTCTTGATCGAGCCGACGATTTTCACCGTATGCCCGTCGTCCGCCAGCTTCTTGAGCGACTCCGACAACCGCCCTGGTTTTTTTGCCGTACCTGTTTCGTCCTTCTTCATGATTCCATCCTCGTTGCGTTCAGTGACCCCCACGCGCAACGTTAGTGCATGGTTCTTATATATCTGGCCCAAGCGGACGGACGGCCAGATATAAAACGCGATTAGTATCCGAGAATTATGAGAATTCACTATTAGTCGATCTTTACAGTCCATAGCGACTAATTAAAAGCATGTAGTCCGATGCCCTGGACACATAAAACCGCCGACTATTGATGCAACTAACTGCAATAGGACAAATTAACTTTGGATATACCCTGGAGTTCAGGGTAAAGCCGGGGCCATTTCCTGGGCCAGGCCGAGGAAGGCTGCCGGCAGGCGGGCGTTCTTGCGCTCCTTGAGGCAGTACAGGTATTCAACGATCTGCGGCGCATGTTCGATGGTCAGCACCCGCAGTTGCGGATCGTGGGGAACCTCCTGGCGGGCGATGATGCTGATGCCGATATTGCGCAATACCGCCTCGCGGATCGATTCACGGCTGCCAATCTCCAGCAACGGGCCAAAGCTGACGTTGGCGCTCTTGAGTAGCGCCTCAGTGAGGCTGCGGGTGGTGGAACCCGGCTCGCGCATCAGCAGGGTATGGCCAGCCAGGGCACTGAGCGGCACATGCTCCAGGGCCGCCAGGGGGTGATTGCGATGCACCGCCAGCACCAGCGGGTCGCTGCCCAGCACCCGGCGCACCAGGCGCGAGTCCTCCAGCAATTGGGAAGAGGCTGCCACATCGACCCGGTATTCCTCCAGGGCCTCCAGCACCTGCTGGGAGTTGCCGATTTCCACCGATACCTCCACTTGGGGCAAGTGCTGGCGGAAGGTCTTCACCAGGTCGAGGATGTAGTACGGCGCGGTGGCGGCGATCCGCAACGTGCCCTGGACCTGCCCGCTGTTACGCAGGAAGAACTCGATATCGGCCTCCTTCTGCAACAGCTCCTTGACCATCGGCAGCAAGCGCGCGCCCTCGTCGCTCAGGCTCAGGCGCCGGCCACCGCGGTAGAACAGCTCCACCGAGTACTGGCTTTCCAGGTTGCGGATCTGGGTGGTCACCGTGGGCTGGCTGAGGCCGAGCTTCTTCGCCGCCTGGGTGATGCTGCCCAGCCGGGCGACCATGTAGAAAGCCTTCAGCTCGGCACTCAGCATGACGGCTTACCGCGGCTGCAAGCTTTCAGCGGCAAGCCGCAAGCTGAAGCCGGTGTGCGTGAGTTCATCACTCTGATTCCCCCTCAGTTGCTTGCAGCTACGGTGTCCTATTTGCGCAGCAGGCGCAGGCCGTTGAACACCACCAACAGGCTGACCCCCATGTCGGCGAACACGGCCATCCACATGGTGGCCAATCCGGCAAAGGTTACCCCAAGAAAGATCGCCTTGATCACCAGGGCCAGGGCGATATTTTGCTTGAGCACTGCCGAGGTCTGGCGCGACAGGCGGATGAAGGCCGGGATCTTGCGCAGATCGTCGTCCATCAGCGCGACATCCGCAGTCTCGATGGCGGTATCGGTGCCGGCGGCCGCCATGGCGAAGCCGATCTCCGCCCGGGCCAGGGCCGGGGCATCGTTGATGCCGTCGCCCACCATGCCCACCCGGTGACCCTGGGCATACAGGTCCTCGATGGCTTGCAGCTTGTCGGTGGGCAACAGGTCGCCCCGGGCCTGGTCGATGCCTACCTGAGCGGCGATGGCCTTGGCGGTGTGGGGGTTGTCGCCGGTGAGCATCAGGGTCTTGATGCCCAGCTCGTGCAGTTGCTGGATCGCTTCGCGGCTGGACTCCTTGACCGTATCGGCCACCGCGAACAGCGCCAGCGGCCCCTTGTTGTCCAGCAGCAGGACCACGGTCTTGCCTTGCTTCTCCAGGGCGAAGAGCTTTTCTTCCAGGGCTGGCGAGCACAGGCCCAGCTCCTCCACCAGGCGGTGGTTGCCCAGGTGGTACAACTGGCCGTCGATTTCACCGCGCACGCCACGGCCAGCCAGGGCCGCGAAGTTATCCACAGGGTGCATGGCCAGCTGTTGATCCACAGCCGCCTGGGCGATGGCCAGGGACACCGGGTGATCTGAACGGCCAGCCAGGCTGGCGGCCAGGGCCGGGGCGCTGTCGTTGGCCAGCGGGTCCAGGGGCAGGAAGTCGGTCTGCACCGGCTTGCCATGGGTAATGGTGCCGGTCTTGTCCAGGGCCAGGTAATCCAGCTTGTAGCCACCTTCCAGATAGACCCCGCCCTTGACCAGGATGCCCTTGCGCGCTGCGGCAGCCAGGCCGCTGACGATGCTCACCGGGGTCGAGATCACCAGGGCGCACGGGCAGGCCACCACCAGCAGCACCAGGGCGCGGTAGATCCAGTCGAACCACAGGCCACCCATGAACAGCGGGGGAATCAGCGCCACCGCCAAGGCGAAGGCGAACACCGCCGGGGTGTAGATTTTCGAGAAACTGTCGACGAAGCGCTGGGTCGGCGCCCGTGCTCCCTGGGCCTGTTCCACGGCGTGGATGATCCGCGCCAGGGTCGAGTTGTTGGCCGCAGCGGTGACCCGGTATTCCAGGGCGCCGGCCTGGTTGATGGTGCCGGCGAACACCTTGTCGCCCACGGTCTTTTCCACCGGCAGGCTTTCACCGGTGATCGGTGCCTGGTCGATGGTGGAACTGCCACTGGTCACCTCGCCATCCAGGCCGATGCGCTCACCCGGGCGCACCCTCACCAACGCACCAAGCTCGACGCTTTTCGCCTCCTGTTCGCTCCAGCTACCGTCGGCTTGTTGCACCGTGACCTGCTCCGGGGTCATCTGCATCAGGCCACTGATGGCATTGCGCGCGCGGTCCAGGGAGCGAGCCTCGATCAACTCGGCCACGGTGAACAGGAACATCACCATGGCCGCCTCTGGCCACTGGCCGATCAGCACGGCGCCGGTCACGGCGATGCTCATCAGCGCATTGATGTTGAGGTTGCGGTTCTTCAGGGCGATCCAGCCCTTCTTGTAGGTGCCCAGCCCGCCGCTGAGGATCGAGACCAGGGCCACCAGCGCTACCAGCCAATCCGGCCCGGCACTGGTGAAGTGAATGACTTCGGCAGCCAGCGCGCCGACGCCGGACAGCGCCAGCGGCCACCAGGGTTTCTTCACCGGCTGCGCACTGGCAGGCTGGCTATCGCTCCCTGCCTCCAGGGGTTCGGCATGCATCCCGAGGGACTTGATGGCCTCGACGATCGGCGCAATGTTCGGCAGGTCGTGGGTCACGCCCAGCACCCGGTTGATCAGGTTGAACTCCAGGGCCTGGATGCCGGCCAGCTTGCCCAGCTTGTTCTGGATCAGGGTCTGTTCGGTGGGGCAATCCATGGCCTCGATGCGAAAGCTGCTCAACCGCGCCCCGGCAGCCGATGCCTCGCCCAGGACCACCCGGGCTGGCGCAGCAGCCGCGGAGCCACAGCAGGAACCGCCATGACTGGCGTGATCGTGGGACTTGAGCGGCTGCAGCTTGCCCACGGCAGCGTGGGCATGGCTGTGATCGTGATCGTGATCGTGATCGTGATCGTGATCGTGATCGTGATCGTGGCCAGCATGGGCATGCTGGGCGGGCTTGCGCGGATTGTGCAGGGAATCGCTCATGGGGTCGCGTCCGTATGAAGGTGCTTGTTGCCAAGTGAACACCCTGTAGCCACTATAGGGTCAAGCACCTATTCGGAGACGATGGCGATGAAAATTGGCGAACTGGCGAAACTCACCGACTGTCAGGTCGAGACCATCCGCTACTACGAACGCGAAGGACTGCTACCGGAACCGGCTCGCAGCGAAGGCAACTACCGCCTCTATACCCAGGCTCACAGCGAGCGCCTGACCTTCATCCGCAACTGCCGCAGCCTGGACATGACCCTGGAAGAGATCCGCAGCCTGCTGAATCTGCGGGACAGCCCCCAGGACCAGTGCGCCAGCGTCAACGCCCTGATCGACGAGCACATCCATCACGTCAAGGCGCGGATCGACGGCTTGCTGGCCCTGCAAGAGCAACTGGTGGACCTGCGCCAGCGCTGCAGCGAGGCGCCGGACCTTGAGCACTGCGGCATTCTCCAGCGCCTGGAAGTCAGCGGTTCGGTGGCCCCCAGCGAGGCCGAGCCGTCCCACGTCGGCCGCAGCCACGGCCATTGAGCCGTGAGACCGGGCGCCACGCTCTCAGGAGCCGTGGCGCCCAGGCAGCAACCGCAGGTAGACCCCTTCCAGCAACGCCAGCAAACGCTGGTCCAGCTGATGCCAGGCGATCCCGCGGCGCACCAGCCAGGCACTCCCCAGCCCCACCAGGCAACCGCCGAGGATGTCGAACGGGAAGTGCACCCCCAGGTAGACCCGTGCCCAACTCACCAGCAATGCCAGGGCCAGCATCACCAGGGCGGTCTTGCGCAGGGAAGCCAGCAACAGGGCAAACCCCATGGCGAACATGCCGCTGGCGTGGTCGCTGGGGAAGGACGCGCCGGGTGCATGAGCCAGGAAGTTCTGCCCCAACTCCAGCATGAAGGGCCGCGGATGGAACCACAGGCCGCGAATCAGCAAGTTGCTGGCCAGGGCCAGGATGATGCTCAAGGTGGCCAATAGCACCACCATTCGCTGGCGTCGCTCGCCGAACACCCAGAACAGCAACAGCAACAGCGGCACGCTCAGCACCACCCATTGCGCCAGGAAAACCGCCAGTTCACGCATGAGCATCGAGGCGTCGGCACTGGCATTGATGGCCAGGAACAGGCTGCGATTGAGTTCTTCCATTCAGGGGCTCGTGTTCAGAAAAATAAGAGGAGTGCAGCTCATAAGAGCTTAGTTGCCCGCCGACACAGCAATGCCCGGGACACGTCCCGGGCAAGCTCGATAACGGCAACGACAGAATCGACCGGGGGCCGTGCGATATGGATCGCAAGGCCCCCGATTGGTTCAGGACAGGGGGGCTAGACCGCCATGGGCGCGGTCATTGGCGCATGGTGTTCGTAGCCTTCCAGGGAGAAGTCGCCCGGCTCGATCAGCTCCAGCCACTCAGGCTGGTACACGCCGGTCTTGGCGAACTCCGGCACCCGGTCGGAGATCACCAGCTTGGGCATCGGGAACGGCTCGCGCTTGAGCTGCTCGTTGAGCATGTCCAGGTGGTTCTCGTAGACGTGGGCATCACCGATGAAATAGGTGAACCAACGTGGGGTGTAGCCGGTCAGGCGACCGATCAGGCTCAGCAGCGCCGCGCCCTCGGTGAGGTTGAACGGTGTGCCCAGGCCCAGGTCGTTGGAACGGATGTAGAGGGTCAGGGAGATTTCCCGGGTCTCGACATTCGGATGGAACTGATACAGCAGGTGGCACGGCGGCAGGGCCATTTCATCCAGCTGGGCGCAGTTCCAGCCGTGGAACAGGATGCGCCGGCTGCCCGGGTCGTTGATGATGGTATCGACGCACTGGCGCACCTGGTCGATGGCCTTGTACAGCACCACGTAGGCTTCGCCCTCTTCTTCGCCCGCGGCGATCTGCCGGTAGCCCTGGCTCAGCGCCAACTCGATGGCGGCCTGGTTGGCGACCTTGATCTGCTTGTAGGCCGGCCATTTGCGCCATTGCACGCCGTAGATCTCGCCCAGGTCGTCCTCGCCCTGGCGGAACGGGTTGGCCAGCCACTGGGCGTTTTCGTTGGCGTTCTGGTCCCAGACCTTGCAGCCCAGGGCACGGAACTCGGCGGCGTTGTTCATACCGCGCAGGAAGCCGACCATTTCGCCAATGGCCGACTTGAACGCCATCTTGCGCGTGGTGATGGCCGGGAAGCCTTCCTTGAGGTCGTAGCGCAGCATCGCCCCGGGGAAGCTGATGGTGTTCACACCGGTGCGGTTGGCCTGCTTGGTGCCGTTGTTGATGACGTGGGCCACCAGATCAAGATATTGCTTCATGAATTACCTGCATCCCTGAACCCGGGACCTGCGCCCCGGGATTCGAATTTATTGCGCGGCACTCTTGGCCGGAGCGCGATGATAAGCCAGCCAGATCAATCCGAGGCCACCGAGGATCATCGGAACGCACAGAATCTGACCCATGGTCAGCCAGTTCCACGCCAGGTAGCCCAGCTGGGCATCCGGCACCCGCACGAATTCGACGATGAAACGGAATATTCCGTAGAACAGCGCGAACATCCCCGAGACCGCCATGGTCGGGCGCGGCTTGCGCGAGAACAGCCAGAGGATCAGGAACAACGCCACACCTTCCAGGGCGAACTGGTACAGCTGCGACGGATGGCGCGGCAACTGCGCCGGATCGCTGAACGGCGGGAACACCATGGCCCAGGGCAGGTCGGTGGCCTTGCCCCACAGCTCGGCGTTGATGAAGTTGCCGATGCGCCCGGCGCCCAGGCCGATCGGCACCATGGGGGCGACGAAGTCCATCAGTTCGAAGAAGGTCTTGTTGTTGCGCTTGCCAAACCACCAGGCCGCCAGCATCACCCCGATGAAACCGCCGTGGAACGACATGCCACCCTTCCACACCTCGAAAATCAGGGTCGGGTTGGCCAGGTAGGCGCTGAGGTCGTAGAACAGCACGTAGCCCAGGCGCCCGCCGACGATCACGCCCATGGACAACCAGAACACCAGGTCCGAGAGTTTTTCCTTGGTCCAGGTCGGATCGAAGCGGTTCAGCCGGCGCGACGCCAGCAACCAGGCACCGCCGATGCCGATCAGGTACATCAGGCCGTACCAGTGGATTTTCAGCGGGCCGATGGCCACGGCCACCGGATCAATCTGCGGGTAAGGCAGCATTACGACTCCTCGTAAGGGTTGGGACTTCGGTTCCGGGCGAAACTGTCACGCCAGGATTAAGCCAGGATTGCGTCACGACTCAGAACAGGAAGCTGGTCCCCACGCAGAACAGCAGCGCGGCGAACATTCGCTTCAACAGTCGCGGTGACAGTTTGTGGGCCAGGCGCGCACCGATACGGGCGAACACCATGCTGGTCAGGGCGATGCCCAACAGCGCCGGCAGATAGATGAAGCCCAGACTATGAGCCGGCAACAGGGGATCATGCCAGCCCAGAATCATGAAACTTAACGCACTGGCCAGGGCGATGGGCAAACCGCAGGCCGAGGAAGTGGCCACGGCCTGCTGCATCGGCACGCTGCGCCAGGTGAGGAATGGCACCGTCAGCGAGCCACCACCGATGCCAAAGATCGCCGAGGCCCAGCCGATCACCCCACCGGCAGCGGTCAGGCCAAGCTTGCCGGGCACCTCGCGGCTGGCCTTGGGCTTGAGTTCCAGGGCCATCTGCACGGCGATCACCAGGGCGAACACACCGATGATCTTCTGCAGGTGCGGGCCGGAAATGGCCTCGGCCGTCAACGCCCCGAACCCGGCCCCCATGAGGATGCCCAGGGTCATCCAGGCGAATATCGGCCAGCGCACTGCGCCCCGGCGATGGTGTTCGCGCACTGAATTGATGGACGTGAAGATGATGCTGGCCAGGGAGGTGCCCACTGCCAGGTGGGTCAGCACCGAGGCATCGAAGCCTTGCAGGGTGAAACTGAACACCAGCACCGGAACGATGATGATTCCGCCGCCTACGCCGAACAGCCCGGCCAGTACGCCCGCACAGGCGCCCAAGAGCAGATAGAGCAGAAATTCCATGGGAGCATCCAAAAATGAGTTCGGCATGGTAACGGATGCGCGGCCCAGGACTCCACCGGATGACGATGGATACCCATCGGCTCTGTGCGTAAAGTGGGCAAAAACACACAGGGGGCCACCTTCATGTGCTTGATTGTCTTTGCCTGGCGACCGGGACACACCCAACCGCTGATCGTCGCGGCCAACCGTGACGAGTTCTATGCCCGGCCCAGCCTGCCCCTGGCGCAATGGCCGGAGTCGCCACAGATCCACGCCGGACGCGACCTGGAGGCCGGCGGCACCTGGCTCGGGGTCGGCGCCGATGGGCGCTTCGCGGCCCTGACCAATATCCGCAACCCGCACCAGCCGCCGGCACGTCGCTCCCGCGGGGAACTGGTGGCACGCTTCCTGGCCGGCACCATCGACCTGGACGAGTACCTGCGTGACGTAGTGGGCCGCTCTCTGGAATACGCCGGTTTCAACCTGCTGCTGGGTACCGCGGACCAGCTCTGGCACTACAACGCCCATGACCCGGAGCCACGCCAGCTGGAGGCCGGCGTCTATGGCCTGTCCAATGCCGGCCTGGACACCCCCTGGCCCAAGCTGCTCAAGGCCAAGGCCGCGCTGCGTGAGGTGTTGGACGATCCCCGGCCCGAGGCCTTGCTGGCACTGTTGGGCGACCCGCAGACCGCGCCTTTCGCCGACTTGCCAGACACTGGCGTGGGCCTGGCCACCGAGAGCCTGCTGTCGAGTATCTTCATTGCCAGTCCCAGTTATGGCACTCGCGCCAGTACCGCGCTGATCGTCCACGCCGACGGCTCACGGCATCTGGTCGAGCGCAGCTTTGGCCCCTATGGCGGGCATCTGGGAGAGATCGAACTGAGGATTTGAGGCGCCGTCGGCGGCCGGTCTCAAGGAGGACCGGCACGCGGACTAGAGGGTCTTGTTCGACGCGGGGTTGATCATCCGCGCCAGGCCGAGCTTCTTCAGCGCCAGCTGCAGCGAGCTGTGGATAACTTGCGGGTTGTCGATGGTCATCATCTCGTCCAGCAATTCCTTGGCCTTGGTCATGCTAATCTGGCGCAGCATCCACTTCACCTTCGGCAGGTTGGTGGCGTTCATCGACAGGCTGTCAAAGCCCATGGCCATCAGCAGCACTGCAGCGGCCGGGTCGCCGGCCATCTCGCCACAGATACTCACCGGCTTGCCTTCGGCGTGGGCGTCGCGGACCACGGTCTGCAGGGCTTGCAACACCGCCGGATGCAGGTAGTCGTAGAGGTCGGCCACCCGCGGGTTGTTGCGGTCCACCGCCAGCAGGTACTGGGTCAGGTCGTTGGAACCCACCGACAGGAAGTCCACCTGGCGCGCCAGTTCCTTGGTCTGGTACACCGCCGCAGGAATCTCGATCATCACCCCCACCGGCGGCATCGGCACGTCGGTGCCTTCGTCGCGCACCTCGCCCCAGGCCCGGTGGATCAGGTGCAGCGCTTCTTCCAGCTCGTGGATGCCGGAGATCATTGGCAACAGGATGCGCAGGTTGTTCAGACCCTCGCTGGCCTTGAGCATGGCCCGGGCCTGCACCAGGAAGATCTCCGGGTGGTCGAGGGTCACGCGGATACCGCGCCAGCCCAGGAACGGGTTGTCTTCCTTGATCGGGAAGTAGGACAGCGACTTGTCGCCACCGATGTCCAGGCTACGCATGGTGACCGGCTGCGGATGGAAAGCCGCCAGTTGTTCACGGTAGATCGCCAGCTGTTCCTTTTCGCTGGGGAAGCGCTGGTTGATCATGAACGGCACTTCGGTGCGGTACAGCCCCACGCCCTCGGCACCACGCTTCTGCGCCCGGGCCACGTCCGCCAGCAGGCCGGTGTTGACCCACAGCGGCATGCGGTGGCCATCGGGGGTCACGCAAGGCTGGTCGCGCAGCGCATCCAGGCCCTGGGCCAGTTGCCGTTCCTCTTCCACCACATCGGCGAACTGCTTGCGCAGCACGTCGCTGGGGTTGGTGTAGACCTCGCCATGGTAGCCATCGACGATCATCTGGATGCCATCGACCTTGGAGTACGGCAGGTCGACCAGGCCCATCACCGTCGGGATACCCATGGCCCGGGCCAGGATCGCCACGTGGGAGTTGCCCGAGCCCAGTACCGAGACCAAACCCACCAGCTTGCCCTCGGGCACTTCGCCGAGCATGGCTGGGGTCAGCTCCTCGCTGACCAGGATGGTGTTGTCGGGGTAGACCAGGGTCTGCTGGCGCTCTTCCTGGAGGTAGGCCAGGAGCCGCCGGCCCAGGTCCTTGACGTCCGAGGCGCGCTCGCGCAGGTAGGCATCGTCCATCAGTTCGAAACGGTTGACGTGATCGCTGACCACCTGGCGCAACGCACCCTGGGCCCATTGGCCGGTCTTGATCACGGCCTTCACTTCGCTGCCCAGGGAGGCATCGTCGAGCATCATCAGGTAGACGTCGAACAGCGCCCGCTCCTCGGGACGCAACTGGGTCGCGAGCTTTTCCGACAACGCCCGCATGTCGGCGCGCACCCCTTCCAGGGCGCTCCTGAACAACGCCAGCTCGGCGTCGATATCGGTGATGTGCTTGTCCGGCACCACGTCCAGGTCGGCCGGCGGCAGCATCACCACCGCGCTGCCCACGGCGGCGCCGGGAGAACCCGGCACGCCAACGAACTTGGCTTCCTGGATACCCTTGCCCTGGCGTCCCAGGCCGCGGATCGAGCCGGTGGCCTCGGCATGGGCGATAACCCCGGCCAGCTGGGCACTCATGGTCACCAGGAAGGCTTCTTCGCCTTCATCGAACTGGCGGCGTTCCTTCTGCTGGATCACCAGGACCCCGACCACCCGCCGGTGGTGGATGATCGGCGCCCCGAGGAAGGAGGCATAGCGCTCCTCGCCGGTCTCGGCGAAGTAGCGGTAGCGGGGGTGATCGGCGGCGTTTTCCAGGTTGAGGGGTTCTTCCCGGGTGCCTACCAGGCCCACCAGGCCTTCGTTGGGAGCCATGCTGACCTTGCCGATGGAACGCTTGTTCAAGCCTTCGGTAGCCATCAGCACGAAACGGTTGGTTTCCGGGTCCAGCAGGTAGACGGAGCAGACCTGGCTGCCCATGGCCTCTTTGACGCGCAAGACGATGATCCCCAACGCCGTCTTGAGATCCTTGGCGGAGTTAACTTCCTGGACGATCTTGCGCAGCGTATTGAGCATGGCTCGGGGTCGAACTCCGTCGTCAGTCGCGCACTAGAAGGCGCGGGGCAAGCTCTTTGAGAGCGCGGCGATACACTTCGCGCTTGAATGTCACCACCTGGCCCAACGGGTACCAATAACTGACCCAGCGCCAGCCATCGAATTCCGGTTTACCGGTCAAATCCATCCGCACCCGCTGCTCGTTGGAGATCAGGCGCAAGAGAAACCATTTCTGCTTTTGGCCGATGCACAGCGGTTGGCTGTGGGTCCTTACCAGGCGCTGCGGCAAACGATAGCGCAACCAGCCGCGGGTGCAGGCGAGAATTTGCACATCTTCGCGCTCCAGGCCCACTTCTTCGTTCAACTCGCGATAAAGAGCGTCTTCCGGCGTCTCGTCGGGGTTGATGCCGCCTTGGGGAAACTGCCAGGCATCTTGATTGATACGGCGAGCCCATAGCACCTGGCCGGCATCATTCGTCAGAATGATCCCGACATTGGGGCGAAAACCATCGGGGTCGATCACGGCTACAACCTCGCAAACGCATGTCGCCGCATTGTTCCATAAAGCTTGGGAATGCAGCAACGAGGCTGCCAAGCTTATGTGCACTCTTGTGAAAAGACCGTATTCTGGGGGCCTTTTCCAAGACTTTTCAGTGAGTAACTGCAATGCGCCTGGCTTTATTCGACTTGGACAACACACTCCTGGGTGGCGATAGCGACCATGCCTGGGGCGACTACCTGTGCGAGAAGGGCTTCCTCGACCCCGTGGCCTACAAGGCCCGCAACGACGAGTTCTACCAGGACTACCTGGCCGGCAAGCTCGACAACGCCGCGTACCTGAATTTCTGCCTGGAAGTCCTCGGCCGCACCGACATGGACGTGCTGGAACAATGGCATCGCGACTACATGCGCGACTGCATCGAGCCGATCCTGCTGCCCAAGGCCCAGGCCCTGCTGGCCCGGCACCGCGAGGCTGGCGACAAGCTGGTGATCATCACCGCCACCAACCGCTTCGTCACCGCCCCGATCGCCGAGCGCCTGGGCGTGGAAACCCTGATCGCTACCGAGTGCGAGATGCAGGACGGTCGCTACACCGGCCGCAGCACCGACGTACCGTGCTTTCGCGAGGGCAAGGTGACCCGCCTGCTGCGCTGGATGGAAGAAACCGGCCACGACCTGCAAGACAGCTATTTCTACAGCGATTCGATGAATGACCTGCCGCTGCTGGAGCAGGTGACCACTCCGGTGGCCGTCGACCCTGACCCCAACCTGCGCGCCGAAGCCCAGAAACGCGGCTGGCAGGTGATCAGCCTGCGCGATTGAAGCGGCGCCCCGGGCCGCAGTGCGGCCCGGGGCCGCTCTGGGCCTCAGGCCGGCTTGGCCACCATCAGGTAGAAGATCGCCATGAAGGCCAGGAACGCCGGCCAGCCCAGGGCGAACCACCAGCGCATATAGAGAGTGGCGCGCATCGGCATCGGCGTCCCATCGCGCAAGGCCTGCTCGGCCATCTTGTGCACCCGGATCTGCAACCAGACCACCGGCAGCCAGCACACCCCCGCCAAGACATACAGCCCCAGGCTCCACATCAGCCAGGACTGCTGGATCGACCATCCTGCCAGGTGGATCAGGCCCAGCCCGCTCAGCGGCTGGAACACCGCGGTGGTCGCGGTGAAGGCCCAGTCGGCGAACACCAGGTGCCTGAAGGTCACGGCGATCACCTGCACCTGACCGCTGCGCCAAGCCCGCAAGGCGTAGTAGGCCGAGCCGGCACCCAGGCCGAATAGTACGGTGGAAGACAGGATATGCAGGGTTTTCAGCAGCAGGTAAGCGCTCATCGACGAGGTTCGGTCCACAACAGCCAAAGGGTCGCCACCATCAGCACCAGGTTCTTGGCGACGGCGGCATAAGGGTCAAACCAGAAATGCGGCAGGATCAGGCTGATGATCAGCGTGTAGCCAAGCATCAGCAGCAATTGCGCCTGCAAGGCCCGCCGGCGCCAGCGCCGCAGCAGCAGGCCGACGCCCAGCACCGCGTCGCAGAGCGAACCACCGATCACCGCCAGCACCGCCCAGGCGCCTTGCACCCCAGCCTCGGCCATGATCCGCAGGCCCCAATCGTAGCCGGGCCCGATGCACACCACTGCCGTCCCGAGCCAGATCAGCACCATCACCGCCAATAGCAGCGGCCGCAGCACCCACTGGGTGGTTTGCCCGGCCTGGGGCCAGCCCTGCAGGCGCGTCGCCAGGGGAGCGGCGTGATAACCACAGACCGATGCCAGCACCTCGGGGTCCGCCAGGTTGTCCTGCCGGGCCATGCTCAGGCTTTGCCGGCTCAGCGCCCGCCAACCCAGGCGCTCGCCCAGCAGCGCGGCCAGGCCCAGGAGCGGCCCCGGCAACTGGATATAACGGGCCGGCGCCCAGCCCTGGGCCGCTCGCAGGCGATCGAGCAATTGCCCCATGGTCATCCGCTCCGGGCCAACCAGCGGTAGGACCATGGACTCTGCCGGCCACTGCCGCAGCAGCGCCAGCACCGCGGCGCTCAAGTCATCCACATGCAGGGGCTGCATCTGTGCCCTGGAGGACAGCAGCGGGATCAGCGGCCAGGGCGAGAGTCGTGCCAGCCAACCGCTACTGGCACCACCCGCCCCCAGCACCAATGAAGGACGCAGCACCACGGCTGAAATGCCCAGGCCCAGCAGATAGTCGTCCGCCACGGCCTTGCTTGCCAGGAACGGCACCCGGGGCTGGCTGCCGGCGCCCAACGCGGAAATCTGCAGGACTCGCGTGCCACGAGCCGCCGCCAGGTCGAACAGCGCGCGCGTACCCAGGTCCTGGGTCAGGCTCAAGGCCTGGGGGTCGTTGCTCAGCAAACCGGCGGCATTGATCAGCAGGTCGGTATCCGCTGGCAGTTCGAACGAACCGGGCTCACGACCGAGACGGTCAAGATCCAGCTGCAACCACTGCACCCCGGGCAAACCCCGAGGTTGTGGCTGGCGGCTGGTAGCGATCAATTGATGACCGGCGGCGTGCAACGCCGCCAGCAGATGACGGCCGACAAACCCTGTGGCCCCCACCAGAACAACCTTCATGGCAATCCTTAAGACCGGATCAGACCGGCTTGGCCCCCATGAGGCCGGCAATGGTGACGAAACACAGGGCGCTGAAGACCGCCAGGACCAGGGTAAAAGCCAGGCCACTGGCAGCCTTGGCCACGCGCAGGCGATTGAGCCGCACCATCAGCCATAGCCAGGCCAGCGCCCCCAGGGTGTAGAGCACGCTGGAGCCCAGGACCCAGGTCTGCCCCAGCGGCCAACCCACCAGGTGCACCAGCCACCAACCGGTGACCGGCAGGGTCACCAGGCCCAGGGCCAGTAGCAACCAGCCGAACAGGCCCGGGCGGTGCAGTACCCGGCTGTAGACCCCCGCGTCACCCTGGCGGCGCAGGCGCCAGACCCAGATAGCCAAGCCCAGCGCGCTGCCCAGCAGCAATACCGTGGCCGATACATGAAGCGTCTTCAGCGTGCTCAGCGTTTCCATATTCTCGTGTCCTTAAGGCCTCGATTCAGCGTAGCCGCTCAGCCGAGGAACAGCTGGTAGGCCGGGTTGTCGCTTTCGTCCCAATACGGATAACCGATCTGCTCCAGGGCCGCAGGAACCAGGTGGCGCTCCTCGGCCGGCACCTGCAGGCCAGCGACCACTCGCCCGTCCGCCGCACCGTGGTTACGGTAGTGGAACATGGAAATGTTCCAGCGCCCGCCCAGCTTGTTGAGGAAGTTGAACAAGGCGCCCGGGCGCTCCGGGAACTCGAAGCGCAGCACCAGTTCATCGCTGACCTTCTCCGCACGCCCACCGACCATGTAGCGAATGTGCAACTTGGCCAGTTCGTTATCGGTCAGGTCGATCACCGGGAAACCCTGGTCGGTCAGGTTGGCGATCAGGGCACTGCGCGGGTCGTTTTCCGGGTGGGTCTGCACGCCGACGAAAATGTGCGCCTCGCTGCCGGTGTTGTAGCGGTAGTTGAATTCGGTGATCTGGCGTTTGCCCACCGCCTCGCAGAAGGCCTTGAAGCTGCCAGGCTGCTCGGGAATGGTCACGGCGATGATGGCTTCGCGGCCCTCACCCAGCTCGGCGCGCTCGGCCACGTGGCGCAGGCGGTCGAAGTTGACGTTGGCACCGGAATCGATGGCCACCAGGGTCTGCCCGGTGATGCCACGCTGCTCGACGTACTTCTTGATCCCCGCCACCCCGAGGGCACCGGCAGGTTCGGTGATCGAGCGGGTATCGTCGTAGATATCCTTGATTGCCGCACAGATCTCGTCGGTGCTGACCGTGATGACCTCGTCGACGTGGTCCTTGCAGATATCGAAGGTGTGCTGGCCGATCTGCGCCACGGCCACGCCGTCGGCGAAGATGCCCACGGTTGGCAACACCACCCGCTCGCCGGCGGCCATGGCCATTTGCAGGCAGTTGGAGTCGTCCGGCTCGACGCCGATCACCCGCGTCTCGGGACGCAGGTACTTCACATAGGCTGCGATGCCGGCGATCAGCCCGCCGCCGCCGACCGGCACGAAGATCGCATCCAGCGGGCCGGGATGCTGGCGCAGGATCTCCATGGCCACCGTGCCCTGCCCGGCAATGGTGTGGGGATCGTCGTAGGGATGGATGTAGACGTAACCCTTCTCGTCCACCAGTTTCAGCGAATAGGCCAGCGCTTCGGGGAACGTATCGCCGTGCAGCACCACCTTGCCGCCACGGGAGCGCACGCCTTCGACCTTGATCTCGGGAGTGGTCTTGGGCATCACGATAGTGGCCTTGACCCCCAGCACCTTGGCGGCCAAGGCCAGGCCCTGGGCATGGTTGCCCGCCGAGGCGGTGACCACGCCACGGGCGCGTTCGACATCGGTGAGCTGGGTCAGCTTGTTGTAGGCGCCGCGAATCTTGAACGAGAACACCGGCTGCAAGTCTTCGCGCTTGAGCCAGACCTGGTTGCCCAGCCGCTCGGAGAGCTGGCGAGCGGACTGCAACGGGGTTTCTACGGCAACGTCATAAACGCGCGAGGTGAGGATCTTCTTTACGTACTGTTCGAGCATCGGAAAGCATCACTGAGCGGGTTGGGCAGGGCCAAGGAGTCTAACCCAGCGTTTGCCCGGGCGACCACACGAATACAGAGGTTTTGGCCTGTCTCCGGGACCTGTCGCCAATCCAGGCAAACGAGTGGCCAGACGGGCAATGACCTGGCCGGCGCCGGCGCCTATAATGCCGGGCTTTGTGCCCCCTGCCCGCTTCGGAGCCCGCATGACCCAGGATCAACTCAAACAGGCCGTCGCCCAGGCCGCCGTCGACCTCATCCTGCCGAAACTCGACGACAAGAGCATCGTCGGGGTCGGCACCGGCTCCACCGCCAACTGCTTCATCGACGCCCTGGCCCAGCACAAGGGCGCCTTCGACGGCGCCGTGGCCAGCTCCGAAGCCACCGCCGCGCGCCTCAAGGGCCATGGCATCCCGGTGTACGAGCTCAACACCGTCAGCGAGCTGGAGTTCTACATCGACGGCGCCGACGAAAGCGATGCACACCTGAACCTGATCAAGGGCGGCGGCGCGGCCCTGACCCGGGAAAAGATCGTCGCGGCCGTGGCCAAGACCTTCATCTGCATCGCCGATGCCAGCAAGCTGGTCCCGGTGCTGGGCGCTTTCCCGCTGCCAGTGGAAGTGATCCCGATGGCCCGCAGCCACGTGGCACGCGAGCTGGTGAAGCTCGGCGGCGACCCGGTGTACCGCGAAGGCGTGATCACCGACAACGGCAACATCATCCTCGACGTGCATAACATGCAGATCAGCAACCCGGTGGAACTGGAAAGCCAGATCAATGCCATCGTCGGCGTGGTCACCAACGGCCTGTTCGCCGCACGCCCCGCCGATGTGCTGCTGCTGGGCACCGCTGAAGGCGTGAAGACCCTCAAGGCCTGATGCCCCGAGCCAGCGCAGGCGCTCACCGGGCGCCCGCACTGGCAGCACATGGCTTATTCCCCAGGCTTCCTGAAGACGTAGAACAGGTTCGGCTCGCTGACCAGGTACAGCGTGCCCGCCGTGTCCATGGCCATTCCTTCTGCCTGGGGCACCGCCTTGCTCAAGCCTTGGCGCCCCCTACCCAATGCCAGGGTACTCAACGGACGCCCCTCGGTATCCAGCTCTACGATCAGCCGCGATTCATCCGACAAGGCCAGCAGATGCCCGCTGCCCGCGTCGTACTGCAAGCTGGAGAGATCACGCACGAACAACCCCGCGTCGCGTTTGGGATCATTCACCACATGCATGCCACGAGGCGCGTACGGGTCGCTGTCGGGAAAGCCCCGCACCTCATAGATCAGCATCGGATCGCGCTCCTTGGCGACGAACAGCCGCTTGCCCGAGGCATCGTAGGCCAGGCCTTCGAACCCCTTGTTGCCTCCCAGGTGCATGCCTAGGGTCACCTGCTCGGACAGCGCCGCATCCACCTGCGTCGTGTCCTCTTGCAGGTGAATCTTCACCAACCGCTGCTGGCGCTCATCGCTGATGACGTAAGTATCGGCACTGATGAACTCCACCGCCTCCGGATCCGTGAAGCCGGCCAGGGCGATCCGCCGGAGAACCTGCCCCTCCAGGGACAGCTCGATCAGCTCGGCGTTCTTGTTGGTAACGGTGAACAGGCTATTGCGCAGCGGGTCGTAGGTCAGCGCCGAGACATCGTCCAGGCCCTCGATGGGCTGCGCCTCACGCACCACTCGGTAATCGCCCAGGCTCAGCGAGCGAGGATCACCCGCCTGCCAGTAGGCCTGCCAGTCGAACCAGGCGCGCTGCCACAACCGCTGGTTATGCGCGAACGCGACAAACAGCACGGCCACCAGGCAGAGCAATAGAGAGAGGGAATGAAGACGACTCAGAGGGTACATGGCAGACAGGCTCGAAATCAGGACAGGCCGATGAAATATCACAGCCGACTGAATTCAAGCTTAATCCGCGGGAAGGCCCGGGAAACCGGGCCAGGACTCAGCGCTTCTCGAAGCGGTAGAACAGATTGGGCTCACTGACCATATACAGGTTGCCAGCTTCGTCCATGGCTACGCCTTCGGCCCGCGGAATGGTGTGTTCCAGGCCGTTGAAACCACCGAGCAGGGTCATGAAGCTGACTTGTTCGCCTTGCTCGTCCAATTCCAGCAACAGGTGGGAGTCGGCAGACAGCACCAGGGTATGACCGGTGCGCGGGTCGATCCCCAACGCCGATAGATTGCGCAGGTCGAGCTCATCGCTAGGCAGCTTCTGCTTGTCGCCCTTGAGCACGGTACCGTCGCTGCTCCAGGTGAACAACGCCGGCGGACGCTCCTCTCCCAACAGCAGTTGCTGCTTGCGCGGGTCCCAGGCCACAGCCTCGAAAGCCTTGTTCTGGTCTGCCGAGGGGCCCAGGTCATACTTCGGGAAGTCCGCGATGTTCAGCTCCCTGGTATTGCCATCGACCTTGACGACCACCAGCGAATGCTCACGCTCATCGACAATCGCCAGCAGGCCGTTTTCCATGACTGCCACCCCTTCCGGGTTGCTCCAGCCCACCAGGGGAATCTTGCGCAGGACATCGCCCTGCAGGGTCAACTCCACCAGGAACGGGTGTTTGCCCATCACCGAAAACAGGGTCTTGGTCTGCGGGCTGTAGGAAAGATCGGAAGCTTCATCACGCTCCATGCCCGGCAGGACCTTCGCATCGATCACCGCGCGATAGGCAGGCAGCCAGATACTGGCGTTGCGCTCGGCAGGACTGACGAAGCCTTCCTGGACCCAAAGCGCACCACGGTCATCCCAGTGCATGATGCTGGCGACGCCATAGCTGATCACCCCGGCCAACAGCAGCCAGGAATACCAACGCATGCGCAGGCGGCGCAGAGTAAAAGGCTTGGTCAGCGGTTGGGCATCCATTTCACAGATTCCAGAAGCTCGGCCATAGGTAATAGCACGCAGATTTCACATCCGCGAACGGTAGACCCGGTGATTATCCAGAGAGAATGTGAAAAAACGGTTAATGCCCTGGCGTTTTTACGAGGCGTCCAGATATTCAGGGCCGCCTCGCAGAAAGTTTCCGATCAACGGACGCTACTGGTAAAGCGACTGGCGCCTGGCAACTCCAGTACCAGCTCATCCCCCACGTTCAGCGGACCCACACCCACCGGTGTGCCGGTGAGAATCACATCGCCAGCTTGCAGGGAGAAGCAGCCAGCCATGTACTGGATCATGGGGACAATGGGATTGAGCATGATGCTGCTGTTGCCATCCTGGCGCACCTCGCCATTGATGGTCAGGCGAATGCCAATATCGCCCAGGTCGGCAAAGGTGCTGCCCACTACAAAGGGCGCGATCACCGCCGCGCCATCGAACGACTTGGCGATTTCCCAGGGCAGGCCCTTGGCTTTCAGTTCGGCCTGCTTGTCCCGCAGGGTCAGGTCCAGGGCCGGGGCGAAGCCGGAAATGGCATCCAGCACCTCTTCACGGCTGGGCTTGGTGGACAGCGGCTTACCGATCAACACGGCAATCTCGGCCTCGTAATGCACCGAGCCACGCTCGGTAGGAATGGCGAAACCGCCCTCCAGGGGAACGACGCAGCTACCGGGCTTGATAAACAACAAGGGCTCGGTGGGAACCGGGTTGTCCAGCTCCTTGGCGTGCTCGGCGTAGTTGCGACCGATGCATACCACCTTGCCCACCGGGAAATGAATCCGGGTACCGTCGACATACTGGTGCTGATAGCTCATTACCGACTCCTGCTCGTACGCGTGCTCTGGACGCTGCCTGGATTCAGGCAGCGAAGATCTTGCCCGGATTCATGATGCCGTTCGGATCGAATACCGCCTTGACCGCCTTCATGTACTCGATCTCCACCGGCGAGCGGCTATAGGTCAGGTAATCGCGCTTGGTCATGCCTACGCCATGTTCCGCGGAGATCGAGCCATTGTGCTTCTCGACGGTTTCGAACACCCATTTGTTGACCGTGGCGCACTTGGCGAAGAACTCGTCCTTGCTCAGGTTGTCCGGCTTGAGGATGTTCAGGTGCAGGTTGCCGTCGCCGATATGGCCGAACCAGACGATCTCGAAGTCCGGGTAGTGCTTGCCGACGATGGCGTCGATTTCCTGGAGGAATGCCGGCACTTTCGACACCGTGACCGAGATGTCGTTCTTGTACGGGGTCCAGTGGGAGATGGTCTCGGAGATGTACTCGCGCAGCTTCCACAGATTCTGCAGCTGGGTTTCGCTCTGGCTCATCACGCCATCCAGGACCCAGCCCTGCTCGACGCAATGCTCGAAAGTCTCCAGGGCGTGGTTGGCCACCTCTTCGGTGGTGGCTTCGAATTCCAGCAGGGCGTAGAACGGGCAGTCGGATTCGAATGGCGCCGGTACGTCGCCACGGGCCAGGACCTTGGCCAGCGCCTTGTCGGAGAAGAACTCGAAAGCCGTCAGGTCGACCTTGCCCTGGAACGCATGCAGCACCGGCATGATCGAGTCGAAGTCAGGCGTGCCCAGGACCATGGCGGTGAGGTTCTTCGGCGCGCGATCCAGGCGCATGGTGGCCTCGACCACGAAACCCAGGGTGCCCTCGGCGCCGATGAACAACTGGCGCAGGTCGTAGCCGGTGGCGTTCTTGATCAGGTCCTTGTTCAGTTCAAGCAGGTCGCCGTTACCGGTGACCACCTTCATGCCAGCCACCCAGTTACGGGTCATTCCGTAGCGAATGACCTTGATCCCGCCGGCATTGGTGCCAATATTGCCGCCAATTTGGCTGGAACCTGCCGAAGCGAAGTCCACCGGGTAGTACAGGCCGTTTTCTTCCGCCAGGTTCTGCAGTTGCTCGGTGACCACGCCCGGCTGGCACACTGCGGTGCGATCGGTCAGGTTCAGTTCGAGAATCTGGTTCATGTAGTCGAAGGACACCACCACTTCGCCGCTGGCCGCCACGGCAGCGGCCGACAATCCGGTACGACCGCCCGAAGGCACCAGCGCCACCTTGTGCTGGTTGGCCCAGCGGACGATGGCCTGGACCTGTTCGATGGTCTTGGGGAACACGATGGCCGTGGGTGCGGGGGCGAAGTGCTTGGTCCAATCCTTGCCGTAGGCATTCAGCGAGTCGGCGTCGGTCAGCACCTTGCCGGGCTCAACCAGGGTCTTCAGCTCATCAATCAGGGCAGGATTGGTCATCGACAGAACTCTCGAACAATTCATGGTCATCCTGAGAACGCTTCACGTCGCAGGAATGAGTGTTTAGCGGGGCGCGTATGCTAGCATACCGCCCCCGCAGAAGAGTGCCCAAGGGCCTTCTGCGGTGTCGGCTTCGCGCCGTCCAGGTCAGCTCAAGCTGTCCAATTCCCTGCCATTTTTCTCCGGGACACAGGTTTACGCAGATGAGCAAGACTTCTCTCGATAAGAGCAAGATCAAGTTCCTTCTCCTCGAAGGCGTCCACCAATCCGCTGTCGACGTCCTCAAGGCCGCCGGCTACACCAGCATCGAGTACCTCACCAGTTCTCTGCCGGAAGCCCAGCTCAAGGAAAAGATCGCCGATGCACACTTCATCGGTATTCGCTCCCGTACCCAACTGACCGAAGAGATCTTCGACCACGCGAAGAAACTGGTCGCAGTAGGGTGCTTCTGCATCGGCACCAACCAGGTTGACCTGGCTGCTGCTCGCGAGCGCGGCATCGCAGTGTTCAACGCGCCTTACTCCAACACCCGCTCGGTAGCCGAGCTGGTACTGGCCGAGGCCATCCTGCTGCTACGCGGCATCCCCGAGAAAAATGCATCCTGCCACCGTGGCGGCTGGATCAAGAGCGCAGCCAATTCCTTCGAAATCCGCGGCAAGAAGCTGGGTATCGTCGGTTATGGCTCCATTGGCACCCAGCTGTCGGTCCTGGCCGAGGGCCTGGGCATGCAGGTGTTCTTCTACGACACCGTGACCAAGCTGCCGCTGGGCAACGCCACCCAGGTGGGCAACCTGCACGAGCTGCTGGGCATGTCCGACATCGTGACCCTGCACGTACCGGAAACCGCAGCCACCCAGTGGATGATCGGCGAGAAGGAAATCCGTGCCATCAAGAAGGGCGGCATCCTGATCAACGCTGCTCGCGGTACCGTGGTCGAGCTGGACGCCCTGGCGGACGCGATCAAGGACAAGCACCTGATCGGCGCAGCCATCGACGTGTTCCCGGTCGAGCCACGCTCCAATGACGAAGAGTTCGAAAGCCCGCTGCGCGGCCTGGACAACGTGATCCTGACCCCGCACATCGGCGGTTCCACTGCCGAAGCCCAGGCCAACATTGGCCTGGAAGTGGCCGAGAAGCTGGTCAAGTACAGCGACAACGGTACCTCGGTGTCCTCGGTCAACTTCCCCGAAGTGGCCCTGCCTGCCCACCCTGGCAAGCACCGTCTGCTGCACATCCACGAGAACATTCCGGGCGTGATGAGCGAGATCAACAAGGTCTTCGCCGAAAACGGCATCAACATCTCCGGCCAGTTCCTGCAGACCAACGAGAAGGTCGGCTACGTGGTGATCGACGTCGACGCCGAATACTCGGACCTCGCTCAAGAGAAACTGCAGCACATCAACGGCACCATCCGTTGCCGGGTGCTGTTCTAAGAGCAGCTGCAAACGGCAAGTTTCAAGCGGCAAGCAAGGGCCCGCCCTGGTTTGTAGCTGCAGCCTTGTAGCTAGCCGTACAAAAAAGGGAGCCTTGATGGGCTCCCTTTTTTTGCGCGGCATTTACGTTTATTTCACTGTCACTGTGATTTTCTTGGAGACGATCACCGGGTCGAACGGTACGTGGTTCTTGTCTCCCAGCTCCAGTTGCAGGGTGTGCTTGCCCGGGGCCAGGGTCACTTCGGTCTCGGTCTGGGCCTTGCCGAAATGCAGGTGCTTGGCGTCCATCGGGATCGGCATGTTCTCGGCCGGCAGTTGGTCGACATCGATCAGCAGGTGATGGTGGCCGGTATTGGCGGCCTGGTCGCCAGCCGGCGCCAGGGCAATGCCCTCGACGCCGAACTTGACCTTGAAGGTCTTGTCCACGGTATCCCCGTCAGCTGGAGATACGATGAACACCTTGGCACCGGCGGGTGCCTGAGTACGAGGAATTTCAGCGGCGCCGACCTGCAATGAGGCCCCCAGCAACAGGCCGGCCAGTGCCGCGCAAGACATGAATTTATTCATTTTTTTCTCCAGTTTTCCGCAAATCTTTTACGGTTATGACAACTTCGTGGCGATTCGTTGTCGAAGGCACTCAACACCTTAGCAAAGCGAGCCTGAATGGCGCATCGCTCATATGACTTCAAGGAGTGACCATGCGTTTGCCTGGCCTGATACTTTTGCTACCTCTGGTAAGCCTCTGCGCCCAAGCCGAACTGATTGACGACATCAACGACCGTGGTGAACTGCGCATTGCCCTGGAAGCCGATACACCCCCCTTCAACTTCAAGGACGAAGGCAGGCTCACCGGCTTCGAGGTCGAACTGGGGCAGTTGCTGGCCAGCGAACTGGACGTACGCGCCGACTTCGTCGTGACCGAGGCCGCCGAGCTGCTGCCTGGTGTCGAGAGCGGTCGCTTCGACGTCGCCATCAACCACATAGCAGTGACCCCGGAACTCAAGGATCGTTTCGACTTCAGCGAACCCTATAGCTACTCCAACGCCCAACTGATCGTGCGCAAGGAAGAACAACGCCCACTCTTCAACCTGCAATCCCTGCGCGGCCGGGCCCTCGGTGTGGCCCAGGGCAGCCAGTTCGTCGACCAGGCACGGACCGTGGAAGGGATCAACCTGCGCAGCTATGCCGACGCCCAGCAGCCGATCAAGGATGTAGCGGACAAGCAGATCGATGCCGCCATCAGCGATCGCCTGCTGATCCCCTACGCCATTCGTGACAGCCGCCTGCCAGTGAAGGAAGGCGCCAAGGTGGGGCCTACCCTGAGCCTGGCCATTCCCTTCCAGAAGGGTAATCCGGCCTTTCGCGCCAGCCTGAACGGCGCCCTGCAGCGGATCAAGGCCGATGGCCGGCTGATGACCCTGTCGGAAAAATGGTTCGGCATCGACGCCAGCAAACCGCCCAAGGGCGAGACCGAGCAATAAACCTGAGCTGTAGCCACTGGCGCAGGCCGCGAAGGGCTCGAAGGATTGCACCGCAGGGACGCCAAGGGTTTGGCGGGAGTACGCCAAGCGAGGCGCGGCGGGCCTTATCGCAGCCTCACTGAAACTCGACAGCGGTTACGAGGACAATGCGGCGAGGGCCCTGGCGACCTCGAGCAGTTGCAACTCGCTGAAGACCTGCACGCCATGTTGCTTGAGCAAGGCGGCGGTGACGCCCTCTCCCGGGACCTTGACCCCACTGAAGGTGCCGTCATAGGTCAACAGGTTGCCGCAAGACGGGCTGTTGGCCTTGAGCACGGCAATACGGATGCCGTGTTTTTCCACCAGGGCCAAAGCCTGCCGGGCCCCGGAGAGGAACTCGGCGCTGACATCTTCACCTTCCGTGGTCATCACCGGTGCCCGCCCCTGCAGCACATCGACGCCCTGGCCACCCGGGATTTCCGCCGCGGCCCGTGGTGTCGGCAAGCCACCAGCCACTTCCGGGCACAGCGCCACCACGCGCCCTTCCTGCTGCCAGGCCGCCAATTGATCGAAGGGGCCGCTGGCACCACCGTCGTAGCGTACGCGGTGGCCCAGCAGGCAGCGGCTGACCAGGATCTTGTGCATGGTCAGAACGGCTCGTTGCCACGGCGCCGGAACCAGCCGGTCAAGGACAGGCGTTCCCGGGTCGCGGGCAGGACTTCATGGGGCATTTCGCCGGAGAGGAATACCACTAGCCGGCCGCCGATCGGATCGACATCGTGCTCGCCGCGCTCCCCCAGGTACATGCGCAGTTGCCCGCCATGCTCGGGCAGCCATTGCGAGTTGAGGTAGATCACCGCCGACACCATGCGCCGGTCATCGTCGCGAAAGCGGTCCACATGGCGCTTGTAGAAGGCCCCTGGTGGATACATCGCGAAATGACACTCGAAATCCTCCAGGCCGAGGAACAGGCCGCGGTTCAAGGCTTCGCGCAGGCTGTCCATGAGCGCCAGGTAGGCGTCGCTGGCCTCGGCCTGGCCGGGCTCGAGCCACTGGATATGGTCGCCGCGGATGCCCTCGCGGATTTCCTGGGCAGGGCCGCGCCCAACCGCCGCTGGAGCCAGTTCGCCCTCGGCGGCACGTTTACGGCACTCGGCAGCCAGGTCGAGGGTCAGAGCCTCAGGCAGGAAAATATCCTGCTGCGACCAGCCACGGGCGGCCAGGTCGTCGACGATGCTCAACAACAGCGGATGATCAGAGGGTATGTGCATGGCGCGCATAGTATCCAGCCGCAGATAAATCTGACAGAGCCGCAGGGCGGCAGATTCAGCTTTTTTTCCAACGTGCCTGGAACCATGACTTCATCTGATACGAATTCTCGACAACCACCCTCTTGCCCCGGAGAATAGTCGCCTGCTGACAGGAGTCCTTATGCGCCGTTTGCTTTTCTCACTGTTGATCCTCTGCACCATGCCCGCCTGGGCAGACAGCCACGACCAGTTGTACAAGGTCGCCGGTTGGGCGCAGCAACGCGCGCACTTCAGCGATGCCCTCAACGCCGCCCAGCAGCGCTATCAGAACAGCCTGCCGCCAGCGGTCTACCAGGCCCTGGTGGACAACAGCAACCAGCGCTTCGCCCCCCAGGCCGTGGACAACCGGGCCGAGGAGCAACTACGCCAGCACTTGGCCGACCCGGCTCCCGCCCTGAATTTTTTCCAATCCCCCCTGGGCCGCAAGATCGTCGCCGCAGAACTGCTGGCTACCCGCCGCGACCAGTTGGCCAAGAACGCCCAGGGCCTGCCGAAGATGCAGGCCAGCGACAACCGTCAATTGATCATCGGCCACTTGGCCCAGGCCTTGCCCGCGCGCGAGGCCGGCGCGGAAGTCACCCTGGCCATCGCCGGGGTCGCGGCCGACAGCCTGAGCCAGATGATTCCCGGCCTGCTGGGCAACGGCCAGGCCCAGGGCATGCTCAACGGCCAGCGCCAGCGCCTGATGCAACAGATTGGTGCCGACTTGAACAATACCCTGCTGTACGTCTACCGGGACCTGTCCGATACCGAGCTGGAAGAGTTCGCCACTTTTGCCGAATCCGCCGAAGGCAAGGCCTATTACCAAGCGGCCCTGGCCGCGATCCGCGCGGGCCTGGCGGTAGGCCAGAACACCTCCAGCCTCGCGCCCTGATCCGGCCACTCACCTGTAGCCGCTGCCGAGCCTGCGAGGCGGCGCAAAGGGCCGCAGAACCTTGCCAGGCGATCGCCTACCCAACCAGCGACCTTGAAACCTGGCAGCCTAGGCCAGCGCCTCAGTGGCCACCGGCTGCAAGGCAGGCACGCTCCTGCGGCTCAAACGTGCCGCGCCAGGAACGCGAAATACTGGTCGCGGTACAGCGGCACTTCATTAGCCAAGTGATGCCGCGCTTCCGGCAGCATCAGCACCTCGGGCGCATTGAACTTGCTGCGGATCACCTGCAGGTTGTGCTGCCAATCCACGGTCATGTCCGCTTGCCCCTGCACGATCACCGGCTGCCTGTTGCTGCGCGGGGCTGCCTCCAACCGCTTGATCCAGCGCGCCAGCGCACCGACCCAGGCCGTCGGCAGGCGCTGGGGCTGCAAGGGGTCGGCCTGGAGGAACGCGAGGAAGTCCTGGTCGTTGGAGTTCTCGCTGAACCGCCGGGCGATGCCGGTGACGAAAGGCCGCAGCAGGTAGTAGCTGAGCAGCGACCAGCCCCACGCCCGGGGCCTGACCAGCGGCGATAGCAGAAACACCTGGCCCTGGGCCGGGCTTTGCGCACCCTGGTTGAGCAAGTGATCCATGACGATAGCCCCGCCGGTGCTTTGCCCGAACAGGTGCCAGGGCGTGGGCAGCTCCAGGGCCCGCGCTTGCTCGAACAACCCCTGCAGCACTTGCTGGTACACCGCGAAGTCGTCGATGCTGGCCCGTTCGCCACTGGACAGGCCATGGCCGGGCAAGTCACAGGAAATCACCACGAAATCCCGTTGCAGCGCCCACTCGATCACATGCCGGTATAGGCCCATGTGGTCGTAGAAGCCATGGAACAGGAACATCGTCGCCCGCGGCTGCGCTGGCCACCAGACCTGGCAGACCACCTCATAACCCTCCACCTGGAAGCGCCCCAAGCGGCTGCGGGGCACTCGCGCACGCCCAGCGAAGTCCAGGCCGTAGAAACGCTGGTAGGCCTGGCCCTGATCCGACAGGGGCTGCCCATCGGCCAGTGATTGCAGGCTGGCGCGCAGGAGGTCGGGGTCGAAGGTCGTAGGCATGGATGTTTCCAAAACGGGGTACCGGGCAAAACGGGCTTTGTGGGCCTGCGATATTCATCTGTCGCGGCAAGCATGGCAAGCTACGCGACCTTCGAGGACCGATCCCCATGCGCCAGCCCTACCGCACGACCCTGCTTGCCAGCCTGCTCGTCCTGATTTGCGCCGCCGTCCTGTGGAGCGCCTACGACTGGTTCCAGGGCCGCTACCTGCGCGCCTTCAGCGAGCATACGGCGATGTTCTCCGGCGATGCCCTGCAGTTGCCAGAGGAACTGGCCGGCCCGGGAGCGATTCGCCTGGTGCACTTCTGGGACCCGGCCTGCCCCTGCAACGTCGGCAACCAGCAGCACCTGGCCGAGCTGATCGAAACCTATGGCCCCCGGGGCGTGGAGTTCTACACCGTGCAAAAGCCAGGCAGCCATGATCGGTTACCAGGCAACCTGGACCGGCTCAAGCCCCTGCACAACCTGCCCGGAGCCGAACAGATCCCCGCCAGCCCGGCCGTGGCGATCTGGGACCGCAACGGCCAGCTGGCCTACTTCGGCCCCTACAGCGAAGGCCTGACCTGCAACTCCAGCAACAGCTTCATCGAACCCATTCTCCAGGCCCTGCAGGAAGAGCGCGGGGTCAGCGCCACCCATACCCTGGCGGTGGGCTGCTACTGCCCCTGGGCCAGCGGCAACGACCAAGGCATTCACGACTAATCGAGGACTGCCTCCTGCGCACTGCTGTCCAGATGTGCTACATGTCTGCTGCCCGAGCAAGACGGCACTGAACACAACAACAGCAAGGAGCTCGCATGAAACGCAGCCTGACCGTCGTCGCCGTGTTGGTCCTCGCCCTGCTGGCGGGCATCGGCGGGTATCTGTACAGCAAGCAGCCGGTGCGCCAGGGCCAGGTGGAGATCAGCGGCCTGCAAGGCTCGGTCACGGTGCGCTACGACGAGCGCGGCGTACCGCACATCCGCGCGGAGAACGAAACCGACCTGTATCGCGCGCTGGGCTACGTGCATGCCCAGGACCGTCTGTTCCAGATGGAAATGCTGCGACGCCTGTCCCGTGGCGAGCTGGCCGAGATCCTCGGGCCCAAGCTGCTCGATACCGACAAACTGTTCCGCAGCCTGCGCATCCGCGAGCGAGCCGATAGCTACGTAGCCGCGCTGGACCGCCAGTCCCCGGCCTGGAAGGCCCTGGAAGCCTATCTGGACGGTATCAACCAGTATCAGGAAAGCCACGCCCAACCCATGGAGTTCGACGTCCTGGGCATCCGCAAGCGGCCCTTTACCGCCGAAGACACTGTCAGCGTCGCCGGGTTCATGGCCTACAGCTTCGCCATGGCCTTTCGCTCCGAGCCCGTGCTGACCTACATCCGCGACGAACTGGGCAACGACTACCTGAAGATCTTCGACCTGGACTGGCAACCCAAGGGCGTGCTGGCCAAAGGCAAGCCACAACCGTCCCTGCCCCTGGCCACCATTGATTGGCAGGACCTGGGCCGCATCGCCCACCTGAGCCAGCAAGCCCTGGTGGAGGCCGGGTTGCCGCAATTCGAAGGCAGCAATGCCTGGGCCGTGGCCGGCAGCCGGACCAAAAGCGGCCGCCCGCTGCTGGCCGGCGACCCGCATATCCGCTACTCCCTGCCGTCGGTGTGGTACGAAGCGCAGCTGTCGGCACCGGGCTTCGAGCTCTACGGCCACCACCAGGCCCTGGTGCCCTTTGCCTTCCTGGGCCACAACCTGGACTTCGGCTGGAGCCTGACCATGTTCCAGAACGACGATCTCGACCTGATCGCCGAGAAGCTCAACCCGGACAACCCCAACCAGGTCTGGTATCACGAGCAGTGGGTCGACCTGGCCAGCAGCCAGCAGCAGATCGCCGTCAAGGGCCAGGCACCGGTGACCTTGACCCTGCGCCAGTCGCCCCACGGCCCGATCATCAACGACATGCTCGGCAGCACCGTGGGCAAGGCCCCGGTGGCCATGTGGTGGGGTTTCCTGGAGACCCCCAACCCGATACTCGATGGCTTCTACCAGCTCAACCGCGCCGACACCCTGGCCAAGGTCCGCGCCGCGGCGGCCAAGGTCCACGCACCCGGACTGAATATCGTCTGGGCCAATGCCAAGGGCGATATCGGCTGGTGGGCTTCGGCGCTGCTGCCCAAGCGCCCGGCCGGTGCCAAGCCGGCCTTCATCCTCGACGGCAGCACCGCCATGGCGGACAAGGATGGCTTCTACCCCTTCAGCGCCAATCCCCAGGAAGAGAACCCGGCCCGGGGTTACATCGTCTCGGCCAACTTCCAGCCAGTCTCGCCCACCGGCATGGAGATCCCCGGCTACTACAACCTCCCCGACCGCGGCCAGCAACTGGATCGCCAACTCAGCGACAAGAGCGTGAAATGGGACCTGGAGAACACCCAGAAGCTGCAACTGGGCACCACCACCGCCTACGGCCCGCGCCTGTTGGCACCTCTGCTGCCAGTACTGCGTGAAGTGGTCAGCGCCCCAGAGGAACTCAAGCTGGTGGAGCAACTGGCGCAATGGCAAGGCGACTATCCGCTGGAATCCACCAACGCCACCCTGTTCAACCAGTTCCTGTTCGAACTGGCCAACGCCACCTTCCATGAAAAGCTCGGCGATGCTTTTTTCGATGCGCTGATCCAGGCCCGCGTTGTGGATGCCGCCCTGCCGCGCCTGGCGGCAGACCCCGATACACCCTGGTGGGACAACCGTGCCACCGCCCAGCGTGAAACCCGGGCCGACACGGTGAAAGTGGCCTGGCGCGCCAGCCTCGACCACCTCAAGCGCACGCTGGGGCCGAACCCGGCGCAATGGCGCTGGGGCACTGCCCACACCCTGACCCATGTTCATCCGCTGGGCATGCAAAAACCCCTGGACCGCGTGTTCAACGTCGGCCCCCTTGAGGCCCCCGGCAGCCATGAGGTGCCTAACAACCTCACCAGCAAGATCGGCCCGGCCCCCTGGTCGGTGGTCTACGGCCCTTCGACCCGGCGCATCATCGACTTCGCCGATCCGGCCCATAGCCTGACCATCAACCCGGTCGGCCAGAGCGGGGTGCTGTTCGACAAGCACTATGACGACCAGGCCGAGGCCTACATCGAAGGGGTTTACCAGCAGGCGCACTTCAGCGAAGAGGAAGTCACTGCCAACACCCGCAGTACCCTGAAACTGCTGCCGGCCCGCCGCCCCTGAACCAGGCGCCCTGGTAGCCGCCGCTGGCTACCAGGACGGCGGGGCGAAGTTCGCCCGGAACTGCTGCGGGGTCAGCCCCAGGCGGCGCTTGAACACACGGAGCAGGTGCTGGGCATCGCGAAACCCGCAGCGATAGGCCAGGGTCTTGAGCGGCGCCGACGAGCGCTCCAGCAGCGCCCGAGCGGCATCTACCCGCGCCCGCTCGACGAACTGTGCCGGGGTTATTCCAGCCTCACGAACAAAGACCCGGGAAAAGTTGCGTGGACTCATGCGCGCCGCACGCGCCAGCTCGCCGATACTCAGGTTGTCCTGCAGGTGATCCAGCACATGTTGCTGGACCTGGGCCACGACGGAGGTGGCTGTAGCCTGGGGCAGCAGGAACGGGCTGAACTGCGACTGGCCTCCCGCGCGCTGAGTGAACACCACCAGGCGCTTGGCCACGTTCAAGGCCACCTCGGCGCCCCAGTCCTTGGCCAGCAGATACAACGACAGGTCGATGCCGGCGGTGACCCCCGCCGAGGTGAACAGCCTGTCGTCCTCGACATACAGGCGATCGACCTCGACCCGGGTCGAGGGATACAAGGCCGCGAGCGCCGGCGCATCGCTCCAGTGGGTGGTCACCGTGCGTCCCTCCAGCAGGCCTGCCCGAGCCAGGATGAACGCGCCGTTGCAGATCGAACCGAAGCCCGCAGCCCGGGCACAAGCCCCGCGCAGCCAGGCGTCGAAGGCCGGGCCGAAGTCGCTGCCGGGGACTTGCGGCCCACCCGCCACCAGCAACAGGTCGAAGGCTTCCACAGCCTCTTCGAAGGAGCGCCGGGCCTGCAGCACCAGGCCGTTGGAGCAAACCTGCGCGCCGGCCTGGAGCCCGATTACCTCCAGGCGGTAATGGTCTTCGACCGGCAAGAACCGATTGGCCTCGCAAAATACGTCCATGGGGCCCGTCACATCGAGGGCCTGGACACCGGGAAACACCAGGATGGCAACGGATCTGGCCATGGCACGCACCTTCTTCTATGGGCCGGGCAGGCAAGCCCGACGCTGGATTGTCGCAACCAGGCCCCCGAGGCGACAGCCCATGGCCGTAAATGCCCCCAGGTTGGCCCGGATCGCAGCCCCGGATCGATTGTCCCCATGCCTGGCCAGGCACAGACTCTGGGCTCCAGCGCCAGCACGGCGCCCGCCACGAGGACCGCCCCATGAGCTCCACCATCGCCGGGATCAAGATTCCCGACAGCGCCCTGGCCCGGGCCACCACCGACTACATTCGCGATATCGAATCCGACTTGCTGTACCACCACTCGCGTAGGGTGTTCCTGTTCGGCGCCCTGAGCGGCGAACGCCGCCAGTTGCAATACGACCCACAGCTGCTGTACGTCGGCGCGATGTTCCACGACCTGGGCCTGGTGCCCGGCCACCGCAGCGACGACCAGCGCTTCGAAGTCGACGGCGCCAATGCCGCCCGGGACTTCCTCAAGCCCTACGGGCTGAGCGACGACGATATCGAGCAAGTCTGGCTGTCCATCGCCCTGCATACCACTCCAGGCATCCCCCAGCACCTGCGCCCCACCGTGGCCCTGGTCACAGCCGGGGTCGAGATGGACGTCCTGGGCATCGACTACGCGGCCTTCCCCAGCGCCCAGCGCGAGGCGGTGGTGCATGCCCATCCCCGGGGCGAAGGTTTCAAGGAGTGCATCATCTGCGCATTCGCCGACGGCCTGCGCCATCGGCCGCAGACCACCTTCGGCAACGTCAAGACCGATGTCCTGGCCGACCAGCAGCCTGGGTTCCAGCCGACGAACTTCGTCGAAGTGATTCGCCGCTCGCCCTGGGTTTCCTGAACCAGGATACGAGGCCAGAAACCACAACGCCCCTGGAAAGGGGCGTTGTGCTATTGCAACAGGCTCAAGCGGCTTGCGGCGCCTTGGGCCGGCGCACGTCCGGCTGTTTCCAGGAATCGGCGGCGCTCTCTTCGATGGCTTGCTGGATCGCCCGCTTGCGGGCCTCTTCGGCACGCCGGCTGAAGAACCAGACCAGGAAGGTCACCAGCGATACCGCCAGCAGGATCAGGCTGGCCACGGCGTTGATCTCCGGCTTGACCCCCAGGCGCACTGCCGAGAAGACTTCCATCGGCAAGGTGGTGGAGCCCGGGCCGGACACGAAGCTGGCCAGCACCAGGTCGTCCAGCGACAGGGCGAAGGACATCATGCCGCCCGCCGCCAGGGACGGGGCGATCATCGGGATGGTAATCAGGAAGAACACCTTGAAGGGCCGCGCGCCCAGGTCCATGGCCGCTTCTTCGATGGACAGGTCCAGCTCACGCAGGCGCGCCGACACCACCACCGCCACATAGGCCGCACAGAAGGTGGTATGGGCGATCCAGATGGTGACGATCCCCCGCTCCTGGGGCCAACCGATCATCTGCGCCATGGCCACGAACAGCAGCAACAGCGACAGACCGGTAATCACCTCGGGCATCACCAGCGGGGCGGTTACCAGGCCGCCGAACAGGGTGCGCCCCTTGAAGCGGCTGATCCGGGTCATGACGAACGCCGCCAGGGTGCCCAGGGCCACCGCCGCCACGGCGGTGTAGCAGGCGATCTCCAGGGAGCGCAGCACCGAGCCCATCAACTGGGTGTTGTCCAGCAGGCCGACATACCAGCTGACCGACCAACCGCCCCACACCGTCACCAGCCGCGAGGCGTTGAACGAGTAGATCACCAGGATCAGCATCGGCAGGTAGATGAACAGCAGGCCCAGGACCAGCATCAGGTTGGAGAAACTGAAGCGCTTCATTCCTTGGCCTCCATTTCTTTGGCCTGGCTACGGTTGAACAGGATGATCGGCACGATCAGGATCGCCAGCATCACTACCGCCAGGGCCGAGGCCACCGGCCAGTCACGGTTGTTGAAGAACTCCTGCCACAACACCTTGCCGATCATCAGGGTCTCCGGACCACCGAGCAATTCAGGAATCACGAACTCACCCACCACCGGGATGAACACCAGCATGCAGCCGGCGATGATGCCGTTCTTGGACAGCGGTACGGTGATCCTCCAGAAGCTGTTGAAGGTCCCCGACCCCAGGTCGGCAGCGGCTTCCAGCAGGCTCGGGTCATGCTTGACCAGGTTGGCGTACAGCGGCAGCACCATGAACGGCAGGTAGGAATAGACCACGCCGATGTACACCGCGGTGTTGGTGTTGAGAATCTGCAGCGGCTCGCTGATCCAGCCCATGGACATCAGGAAACCGTTGAGCAGGCCGTTGTTGCTCAGGATGCCCATCCAGGCATAGACGCGGATCAGGATCGCGGTCCAGGTCGGCATCATGATCAGCAGCACCAGCACGGTCTGCATTTCCTTGCGGGCACTGGCGATGGCATAGGCCATCGGGTAGCCGATCAGCAGGCAGAGGATGGTGCTGATGAATGCCATCTTCAGCGAGCCGAGGTAGGCGGCGATGTACAGCTCGTCGTCCCCGAGCATCGCGTAGTTGCCCAGGTTCAGTAGGATCTGCAGCTTCTGGTCGACGTAGCTGTAGATCTCGGTGTACGGCGGGATGGCCACGTCCGCTTCGGCGAAGCTGATCTTCAGGACGATGAAGAACGGCAGCATGAAGAACAGGAACAGCCAGATGAACGGAATCCCGATGACCAACTGGCGGCCTCCGGGAATTATTCGGTCGAGTCGGCGCTTGAGCTTTCGCATGTTCATGAGCGCAGTACCACGCCGCTGTCGTCTTCCCACCACACGTAGACCTGGTCACCCCAGGTCGGCCGCGCCCCGCGGCGCTCGGCGTTGGCGACGAAGGATTGCACCAGCTTGCCGCTCGGCAGTTCGACGTAGAACACCGAGTGGCCGCCCAGGTAGGCGATGTCGTGGACCTTGCCGCTGGACCAGTTGTATTCGCAGGTCGGCATCTCGGCGGTCACCAGGAGTTTTTCCGGGCGGATGGCGTAGGTCACCGACTTGTCCTGGACCGAGGTGCTGATGCCATGGCCGACGTAGATGTTGCGGTCCACGTCCTTGCAAGTGATCAAGGCATGGCCTTCGGCATCGTCCACCACTTCACCCTCGAAGATGTTGACGTTGCCGATGAACTCGCAGACCAGGCGGCTGACCGGGGTCTCGTAGATATCGATCGGGCTGCCGATCTGGGCGATCCAGCCCAGGTGCATGATGGCGATGCGCTCGGCCATGGTCATGGCCTCTTCCTGGTCGTGGGTCACCATCACGCAGGTCACGCCTACGCGCTCGATGATCTCCACCAGCTCCAGCTGCATCTGCGAGCGCAGCTTCTTGTCCAGGGCGCCCATGGGCTCGTCGAGCAGCAGCAGCTTCGGCCGCTTGGCTAGGGAACGGGCCAGGGCCACGCGCTGGCGCTGGCCGCCGGAGAGCTGGTGCGGCTTGCGCTTGGCGTACTGGCTCATCTGCACCAGCTTGAGCATCTCCGCCACCCGGGCATCGACCTCCGCCGTCGGGATCTTGTCCTGCTTGAGGCCGAAGGCGATGTTCTGCGCCACGGTCATGTGCGGGAACAGCGCATAGGACTGGAACATCATGTTGATCGGCCGCTCGTAGGGCGGCATGTCGGTGATGTCCACGCCATCGAGGAAGATCCGCCCCTCGGTAGGCCGCTCGAAGCCGGCCAGCATGCGCAGCAGGGTGGACTTGCCCGAACCGGAACCACCCAGCAGGGCAAAGATCTCGCCCTTCTTGATTTCCAGGGACACATCGTCCACGGCCACCGTCTCGTCGAACTTTTTCGTGACCCGGTCGATCTTGACCAACACCTGCTTGGGTGTCTGGTCGCCCTCGAGGGCTTTCTTATAGGCGCCGGAGGCAACTGCCATTTGCGAAACTCCCAACAAAATTTTCAGCCCGCCCCTGGTGGACGGGTCCCGGATAGTTTGAGCCTGTAGAACTATTTACCCGTCTTGACCTTGGTCCAGCTGCGGTTCATCAAGCGTTGGATACTGGCTGGCAACTCTATGGACACGTAAGTCTTGTCGAGCACGGCCTGCGGTGGATAAACCGCTTCATCGGTGCGAATGGACTGGTCCATCAGCTTGTCCGACCCGGGGTTGGGGTTGGCATAACCGACGTAGTCACTGACCTGGGCGATCACCTCAGGTTGCAGCAAATAGTTGATGAAGGCATGGGCCTCCTTGACGTTGGTCGAATCCTTGGGGATGGCCAGCATGTCGAACCACAGGGCGCCGCCTTCCTTGGGAATGGCGTAGGCGATGTTCACGCCCTTGCCGGCATCGGCAGCCCGGGCCCGGGCCTGGAACACGTCGCCGGAGAAGCCGACCGCCACGCAGATATTGCCGTTGGCCAGGTCAGAGATGTACTTGGACGAGTGGAAGTAGGTCACGTAGGGACGTACCGCCAGGAGCTTGGCCTCGGCCTTCTTGTAGTCCTGAGGGTTGGTGCTGTTGGCGTCCAGCCCCAGGTAGTTGAGCACCGTGGGCATCATTTCGTCGGCGGAATCGAGGAAGGCCACGCCGCAGCCGCTGAGCTTCTTGATGTTCTCCGGCTCGAACAGGGCGCTCCAGGAGTCGATCTTGTCCACACCTAGGGCGGCCTTCACTTTCTCGACGTTGTAGCCGATGCCGTTGGTGCCCCACAGATAGGGCACCGCGTATTGGTTACCCGGGTCGTTGGCCTCAAGACGCTTGAGCAACTTCGGGTCGAGGTTGGCATAGTTGGACAACAGGCTCTTGTCGAGCTTCTGGAACGCCCCGGCCTTGATCTGCTTGCCCAGGAAGTGGTTGGACGGCACTACCACGTCATAACCGGTACGACCGGCCAGCAATTTGCCTTCCAGGGTTTCATTGGAATCGAATACGTCATACAGCGGCTTGATACCCGTGGTCTTTTCAAACTCAGACAGGGTGCTCTGACCGATGTAGTCGGACCAGTTATAAATATGCACCGTCGGTGCCGCCTGAACGCCTGCCACCAGCGTCAGACTGGCGGCGACCAGCATGGCTTTGCGAAATAAAGAAATAGGCAAGTGGAGGTCCTCTTAAATAGTTGGGCCCAAGTTGCTCCGAGCTACCTGACAGCCCCCAAGCTGCCCAGCAACAAAACCGGCGCGCAACTTACCCTCGATAAACCAATCCAGCAAAACTTTCTGTCATTTATTTGTTCCCTGTTGCCGTCGTCGTCACGACAACGGCAACAGGTCTTGCTGAAAATCGGCTTACTTGCCGGATTTGATCTTGGTCCAGCTGCGAGTCAGGATGCGCTGGGTTGCGGCCGGCAGGTCGGCGATCGCATACAGCTTGGCCTGGACTTCAGCCGGTGGGTAAACGCCTGGATCGCTGGTGATGTCTTTATCGACCAGTGGGGTTGCAGCCGCGTTACCGTTGGGGAAGCGCACGGCGTTGGTGATCTCGGCCATGATTTCCGGCTTCTGCAGGAACGTCATGAACTTGTAGGCACCCTCGACGTTCTCTGCGTCCTTGGGAATGGCCACCATGTCGTAGAAGCTGCCAGCACCTTCCTTGGGAATGTTATAGCTGACCTTGACCTTGTCACCGGCTTCCGCAGCGCGGGCCTTGGCCTGGTAGATGTCACCCGAGTAACCCACGGCTACGCAGATATTGCCGTTGGCCAGGTCCGAGATGTATTTGGAGGAGTGGAAGTAGCCGATCGAAGGACGGATCTTGAGGAACAGCTTCTCAGCCTCGTCCAGTTGCTTCTTGTCCTGGCTGTCGGTCGGATAGCCCAGGTAGTGCAGCGCCACCGGGATCATCTCGGTCGGCGAATCGAGGAAGCTGATACCGCAGGACTTCAACTTCTCGGCGTTTTCCGGCTTGAACAACAGGTCCCAGGAGTTGGTGGGAGCATCGGCACCCAGCGCAGCCTTGACCTTCTCGGCGTTGAAGCCGATGCCGATCGAACCCCACATGTAAGGGAAGGCATGCTTGTTGCCCGGGTCACTCACCGATACCGCCTTGAGCAGCGACTCGTTGAGGTTCTTCCAGTTCGGCAACTTGGACTTGTCCAGGTCCTGGTAGACACCGGCCTTGATCTGCTTGGCCAGGAAGTTGTTGGAAGGCACTACCACGTCGTAACCGGACTTGCCGGCGAGCAACTTGGCTTCCAGGGTTTCATTGCTGTCGAAAACGTCATAGACAACCTTGATACCCGACTCGGCTTCAAACTTCTTGATGGTGTCTGGAGCAATGTAGTCGGACCAGTTGTATACGTGCAGCACTTTATCGTCCGCCTGTGCTGCCGCCGCCATCACGCCCATCAGGGACATGGCGAGGAGGGTCTTGCCAGCTAACTTCTTACCTAATGCCTTCATGCGTAATGCTCCAATTATTCTTTTTAACCACATTCTCGGTGATCAGGAGCCAGGACCAGGTTCCGGGCCACTAAAAACGGCGGGTAGTCTGGCAAGATCCAAGGCCGGCTTTCAAGAAAAGTCGGCCTTTAATCTGCCCTGGACACGGTGCCCGCAAGCACCGCGCCCAAAGCCTAGCACTCAGCCCTGCAGGACACTCAAGGTCAGGTCCAGGCACTTACGCGCCTTGGCCACCAACTCGTCGATTTCCGCCTCGCTGATCACCAGCGACGGGGCAATGATCATGGTGTCGCCCACGGCGCGCATGATCAGGCCGTTGTCGAAGCAGAACTGCCGGCAAATCATGCCCACGCCCCGGCCCTCGTAGCGCGCCCGGGTGGCCTTGTCCTTGACCAGTTCGATCGCCCCCAACATCCCCAGGCCACGAACTTCGCCCACCAGCGGGTGGTCGCTGAGCTCACGCAGACGCTTCTGCAAATACGGTGCCGTCTGGCTATGTACCTTCTCGACGATTTTCTCTTCGCGCAGGATGCGGATGTTTTCCAGGCCCACCGCTGCTGCCACCGGGTGGCCGGAATAGGTGAAGCCGTGGTTGAAGTCACCGCCCTCGCTGAGCACCTTGGCCACGGTGTCACGTACGATCACACCGCCCATGGGGATGTAACCGGAGGTCAGGCCCTTGGCGATGGTCATGAGGTCAGGCGCCAGGTCATAGTAGTCGGCGCCGAACCATTCGCCGGTGCGACCGAAGCCGCAGATCACTTCGTCGGCGACGAACAGGATCTCGTACTTGGCGAGGATTTCCTTGATCTTCGGCCAGTAGGTTTCCGGCGGGATGATCACACCGCCAGCGCCCTGGATCGGCTCGGCAATGAAGGCGGCAACGTTGTCTTCGCCGACTTCGAGGATTTTCTTCTCCAGTTGCTCGGCAGCCCACACGCCGAACTCATCCGGCGTCATGTCGCCGCCTTCGCCGAACCAATATGGCTGCGGGATATGCACGATGCCGGGAATCGGCAGGCCGCCCTGCTCGTGCATGCCGCTCATGCCGCCCAGGCTGGCGCCAGCTACCGTGGAACCGTGGTAGCCGTTGATGCGGCCGATGATGGTCTGCTTCTGCGGCTTGCCCTTGAGCGCCCAGTAATGGCGCACCATGCGCAGCACGGTGTCGTTGCCCTCGGAGCCGGAGCCGGTGAAGAACACATGACTCATGCCCTTGGGGGCCACGTCGATGATCGCCTTGGCCAGTTCCAGCGCCGGTGGGTGGGCAGTCTGGAAGAACAGGTTGTAGTACGGCAGTTCGCGCATCTGCTTGCTGGCCACCTCGGCCAGTTCGTCACGACCGTAGCCCACGGCCACGCACCACAGCCCGGCCATGCCGTCGAGAATCTGGTTGCCTTCACTGTCCCACAGGTACACGCCCTTGGCATGGGTGATGATTCGCGGCCCCTTCTCCTTCAGTTGATTGAAGTCGCTGAAGGGTGCCAGGTGGTGATCACTGCTGAGGGTTTGCCACTCGCGGGTTTGCGGGTTTTTATGAGTCATCAATGTCTCCTTAGTGTCAGTGAAGGCGCCACCGCCGGACAGCGGCGCCCGGCGTATCAGACGGCGAACAACAGGAATTCCCTCTCCCAGGAACTGATCACGCGCTTGAAGTTTTCATGCTCGGCCCGTTTGACCGCGACGTAGCCGGTGATGAATTTGTGGCCCAGGTACTTCTCGATGGTCTTGCTGTTTTCCATCCGTTCCAGTGCGTCCTCGATGGTCAGCGGCAGGCGCAGGTTGCGGCGCTCGTAGCCACGGCCCACCACTGGCGCGCTCGGGTTGTGCCCCTCGACCATGCCGATGAAGCCGCACAGCAGGCTGGCGGCGATCGCCAGGTAGGGATTGGCGTCGGCACCCGGCAGGCGGTTTTCCACCCGGCGGTTCTGCGGCCCGGCATCCGGCACCCGCAGGCCCACGGTACGGTTCTCCTCGCCCCACTCGACGTTCACCGGCGCCGAGGTGTCGGGCAGGAAACGGCGGAACGAGTTGACGTTGGGGGCGAACAGCGGCAGCAGCTCGGGGATGAATTTCTGCAAGCCGCCAATGTGATTGAGGAACAGCTGGCTCATGGTCCCGTCTTCATTGGAGAAGACGTTCTTGCCCGTGTTGATGTCGATGATGCTCTGGTGCAGGTGCATGGCACTGCCCGGCTCGCCGGTCATGGGCTTGGCCATGAAGGTGGCCGCCACATCGTGCTTGAGCGCCGCTTCGCGCATGGTGCGCTTGAACACCAGGATCTGGTCGGCCAGGGACAGGGCGTCGCCGTGACGGAAGTTGATTTCCATCTGCGCCGTGCCGTCTTCGTGGATCAGGGTATCGAGGTCCAGCTCCTGCAGTTCGCACCAGTCGTAGACATCCTCGAACAGCGGGTCGAATTCGTTGGCCGCTTCGATGGAGAAAGACTGGCGCCCGGTTTCCGGACGGCCGGAACGGCCCACCGGCGGCTGCAACGGATAGTCGGGGTCCTCGCTGCGCTTGGTCAGGTAGAACTCCATTTCCGGCGCCACGATCGGCTGCCAGCCATGGTCGGCATAGAGTTTCAGGACCTTCTTGAGCACGTTGCGCGGCGACAGCTCGATGGGGTTGCCCTGCTTGTCGTAGGTATCGTGGATCACCTGGGCCGTGGGCTCTATGGCCCAGGGTACGAGATAGACCGCGTTATGGTCGGGACGACAGATCATGTCGATGTCCGCCGGGTCCAGCAGCTCGTAATAGATGTCGTCTTCGACATAGTCGCCGGTGACGGTCTGCAGTAGCACGCTCTCGGGCAGGCGCATGCCTTTTTCGGCGATGAACTTGTTGGTCGGCGAGATCTTGCCCCGGGTGATGCCGGTCAGATCGCCGATCATGCATTCGACTTCTGTGATCTTGTGGTCTTTCAACCAATCGGTGAGCTGGTCGAGGTTGTTACTCATAAATGCCTCTAGGCTGAGTTTCCTGACTCTCTATTAAGTCAGGCGTTGTATGACGCTTCGGCGTCGCGCTGTTTTGCCCGCTTGCGGCAGGCATCACCAAAAGCCCGGAAGATGGCCAGGTAGTGAGGATTGCAGCTTACCTGCCATTCGGGGTGCCATTGCACCCCCAAAGCAAAAGCCTTGCTCGCCTCGACGGAAACAGCCTCGATCAGCCCATCCGGAGCCCGGGCCTCGACCTTCAACCCCGGGGCCAGGCGCTCGATGCCCTGGGCATGGATCGAGTTGACTTGGATTGTTTCCGGTAGCCCCAGCCCCGCCAGTACTCCATCGGCCTCGATGAACAGCTCGTGGGCCGGCGCATACCAGGCGTCCAGGGGTTGGCCGGGCACCTCGGCATGCCGGTGGTCCATGAACGGCGGCACCTGGTGCACGCTCTGGTGCAGGCTGCCGCCCAGAGCGACATTCATCTCCTGGAAGCCGCGGCAAATTCCCAGAACCGGGACGCCCGCCTCGACGGCGGCATCGAGCAGCGGCAGGGTGGCGGCATCCCGTGCAGAATCATGAGCAGTTCCAGGCTCGCTGGCCTGGCCCTGATAGTGGAAAGGTTCGATATTGGAAGGGGAGCCGGTAAAGAGGATACCGTCCAGACCGTCCAGAATATCGGACGGGGCAAGCAGCTGCGCCATGGACGCGAGGATCACCGGCAGGCCCTGGGCTGCGGTGGCTACTGCCTGGACATACTCGTCGCCACTGATGTGATAAGCGTGCGAACCGATCTGCCTAGAGCAGGCGGTGACGCCGATTAACGGCAGGCGAGACATGAAACACCCCGGTATTATTGATGTTATGGGTTTGGCCCGAGCTTAGCCTTGTTCATTTTTTTACACAACACCCCTGTAAAAGATACAACACAGCCTGTTCAAACCAAGGGTAGCCAGGGTGCCCGAACTCGCAAAAGCGCCCTGTTTTACTGCAAAAACACCCTGCCAGCCCTTTATTAGGGCAAAAAAGCCCTTACTTGACTTCGGCATGCCGTTCGGGTTGACTGAAACCAGAAAAGATCAATGATTGATATTTTTAACAACAAAGGTGTTGCATCATGTCGGTACCCCCGCGTGCCGTTCAGCTGAACGAAGCGAACGCGTTCCTTAAGGAACATCCTGAGGTTCTGTACGTCGACCTTCTGATTGCGGATATGAATGGTGTGGTGCGCGGCAAGCGCATCGAACGCACCAGCCTCCACAAGGTTTACGAGAAAGGTATCAACCTCCCGGCTTCCCTCTTTGCTCTGGATATCAATGGCTCCACGGTGGAAAGCACCGGCCTGGGCCTGGATATCGGTGACGCTGACCGCATCTGCTATCCAATCCCCGATACGCTCTCCAACGAACCCTGGCAGAAGCGCCCCACTGCACAACTGTTGATGACCATGCACGAGTTGGAAGGCGATCCGTTCTTCGCCGACCCCCGTGAGGTCCTGCGCCAGGTGGTGAGCAAGTTCGACGAACTGGGCCTGACCATCTGCGCGGCGTTCGAGCTGGAGTTCTACCTGATCGACCAGGAGAACGTGAACGGTCGCCCACAACCGCCACGCTCGCCGATCTCCGGCAAGCGCCCGCAATCCACCCAGGTCTACCTGATCGACGACCTCGACGAATACGTCGACTGCCTGCAGGACATCCTCGAAGGTGCCAAGGAACAAGGCATCCCGGCCGACGCCATCGTCAAGGAAAGCGCCCCGGCCCAGTTCGAAGTGAACCTGCACCACGTCGCCGACCCGCTCAAGGCCTGCGATTACGCGGTGCTGCTCAAGCGCCTGATCAAGAACATCGCCTACGACCATGAGATGGACACCACCTTCATGGCCAAGCCTTATCCGGGCCAGGCGGGCAACGGCCTGCACGTCCATATCTCGGTGCTGGACAAGGATGGCAAGAACATCTTCACCAGTGAGGATCCCGAGCAGAACGCCGCGCTGCGTCACGCGATCGGCGGTGTGCTCGAGACCCTACCCGCGTCGATGGCCTTCCTGTGCCCGAACGTCAACTCGTACCGCCGTTTCGGTGCCCAGTTCTACGTCCCCAACGCTCCGAGCTGGGGCCTGGACAACCGTACCGTAGCGCTGCGCGTACCGACGGGCGCACCGGATGCGGTACGTATCGAGCACCGTGTGGCCGGCGCCGATGCCAACCCCTACCTGCTGATGGCTTCGGTGCTGGCGGGCGTGCATCACGGCCTGACCAACAAGGTCGAGCCAAGCACGCCAATCGAGGGTAACGCCTACGAGCAGGTGGAACAGAGCCTGCCGAACAACCTGCGCGATGCCCTGCGCGAGCTGGACGACAGCGAGATCCTCAACAAGTACATCGATCCGAAGTACATCGATATCTTCGTTGCCTGCAAGGAAAGCGAGCTGGAGGAGTTCGAGCACTCCATCTCCGACCTCGAGTACAACTGGTACCTGCACACCGTCTGAACGGCCTGCAGCAAAGAACGCCGCGCAGCCCATGGCCCGCGGCGTTTTTTATGCCCGTGATCCGCAACTACGGCGCTCGGTTGCCGCTACAGGGAGCCCAATCCTCTGGCGTACAATGCCGGCTGTCCAACAGGAGACCCCGATGACGCGCACCGCCCCTCTTCGCAAGCCCCGTGCACGCAGCCAGGCCCGGATCGACTCGATACTTGACGCGGCTCGCACCCTGCTGGCCAGCGAAGGCGTGGCCAGCCTGTCGATCTACAGCGTGGCCGAGCGCGCGCAGATCCCGCCGTCGTCGGTTTATCACTTCTTCGCCAGCGTACCGGCCCTGCTCGAAGCCCTTACCGCGGATGTCCACGCCGCATTCCGCGCGTGCCTGCAAGCCCCGATCGAGCATGAAAGGCTCGACGGCTGGCGGGACCTGTCACGCCTGGTGGAGCAACGTATGCTCGCCATCTACGCAGACGATGCCGCAGCCCGGCAGTTGATCCTGGCGCAACATGGATTGACCGAAGTCACCCAAGCCGACCGCCAGCACGATCTCGAACTGGGCGACCTGATGCACAAGCTGTTCAACCGGCACTTCACCCTACCGGCACTGCCACAGGACGTGGACGTATTCGCCCTGGCCATGGAGCTGGGGGACCGGGTGTATGCCCGGTCGGTGCAGCAACACGGGCAAATCACCGCCCGCATGGCAGAGGAAGGCATGCGGGTATTCGATGCCTACCTGGGCCTGTACCTGCCGCCGTACCTGCCCAAGCGCCCCACCCCGCTCTGAACGTTCAAGCCTGGCGCAGCGACAACCTGTCGATGCGGTGATCCAAAGTCTTGTGGATCACCAGGTTGGCCCGCTCCCGGGTGGGCAGGATGTTCTCCACAAGATTCTTCAGGTTCACCCGGTCCCAGGTATCGGAGGCCATGGCCAGCGCCTCTGGGTCGGACAGCCCCTTGAACTTGTTGAAGTAGGAGTCGTCCGACTGGAAGGCCGTGTTCTTCAAATAGACGAAGCGCTCCAGGTACCAGGTCTTGATGGCCTCCGGTGCGGCGTCGACATAGATCGAGAAGTCGATGAAATCCAGGGCATGCAGGCCCTGCCCCCGCTCACCCTGCAACACATTCAGGCCTTCGAGGATGATGATGTCCGGCGCCTCCACCGACTGCGCCTCGTCAGCCAGGATGTCGTAGCGGACATGGGAATAGATGGGGATCTGCGCGGCCTCGCCCCGCCGGCACACCGCCTGGAGAAACTCCAGGAATAGCGGCTCGTCGTAGGACTCGGGAAACCCCTTGCGATGCAGGATGTTCTTTTCCTGCAGGCTCGCCAGGGGCAAGAGGAACGAATCGGTGGTCACCAACTGCACGTTGGGCTTGCCCGGCCAGTAGGCCAGCAACGCGGCCAGGACCCTGGCGAAGCTGCTCTTGCCCACTGCGACACTGCCCGACACCCCGATGACATAAGGCACCTTGCCCCCATCCTGTGGCGCCTTGAGCGCCTGGACCTGCGTGGCATGCAGATGCAACAGGCGCGACAGCGGCAACAGGATCTGCCTGACCTCTTCTGACTCCATGGGCTGGGTCGGGCTGGTCAGCGTCTCCATCTCCGACGGCGACAGGCTCATGGGCTCCCCGGCCCGGAGAGCGGCCCAATGGTCGCGGTCGAACTCCAAGTACCCTGCGTTTGGACCCTGCTTTGTTGTCATGTCTGTACTGTTCAGGCCTTGCGAAAGCAGGGAAAGTATCAAATCTGACCGTTATTTACAGCGCCCATGAAAAAGCCCCGCAGGGCTCGCTCCCTCCGGGGCCTTGATACGACGGTGTTCACAACTTGGCGATCGACACCTCCGTGGACTTCACGAAGGCAATCACTTCACTGCCAATGGACAGCTCCAGCTCCTTGACCGAGCGGGTAGTGATCACCGAAGTGACGATCCCCGAGGCTGTCTGCACGTCGATTTCCGACAACACATCACCCTCGACGATTTCCTTGATGGTGCCCTTGAACTGGTTGCGAACATTGATGGCTTTGATGGTCATGGTATTTCTCCTGGGGTCGAAAAACAGAGCTGCACGTTTCAAGCGGCCAGCGGCAAGCCCAAGCACAACGCTCTTGCTTGCTGCTGCTCTACAGCGCCCAACGCAATTGCGTGGGCAGGGGTGAAACAGGTTCCGGCTCGGGCGGCGACCCGGGCAGCGACAACACGCGATTGAGCACCTCGGTCTCCAGCGCCGCCAGGCGATGGGAGCCGCGTACCCGCGGCCGCGGCAGCTCGACATGCAAGTCGAGGCCAACCTCGCCGTCCTCGATCAACAGCACCCGATCGGCAATCGCTACCGCCTCGCTGACATCGTGGGTCACCAGCAGCACGGTGAAGCCGTGCTGCTGCCACAGGCGTTCGATCAACTGCTGCATCTCGATTCGGGTCAGGGCATCCAGGGCCCCCAAGGGCTCGTCCAGCAACAACAGCCGTGGTTGATGGATCAGCGCCCGGGCCAGGGCCACGCGCTGCTTCTGCCCACCGGACAAGGCCGCCGGCCATTCATTGGCCCGATCCGCCAGGCCTACCGCCTCCAGGGCCTCCAGGGCCTGGGGCCGCCAGTTGCCCTTGAGCCCCAACCCAACGTTGTCGATGACTTTCTTCCAGGGCAGCAGGCGCGCCTCCTGGAACATCAAGCGAGTGTCCTCGCGCGCCTCGACCAGCGGTGCAGCACCGGCCAGCAACTGGCCGCCGCTAGGCTGGTCAAGACCCGCCAGCAAGCGCAGCAAGGTGCTCTTGCCACAGCCACTGCGCCCCACCACCGCAACGAACTGGCCAGCGGGAATATGCAAGTCGACTTCCCGCAGCACCTGTCGCGAGCCAAAGGTCTTCTGCAGTTTGCGTACTGCCAGCGGGATGCCCCGCAGCAGCCGTGGTGGTTGCTGGGCAGTCATTGCGCACCTCCCTTGACGACCTGATAAGCCGGGTGCCAACGCAGCCAGACTCGCTCCAGGCCACGTGCCGCAAGGTCTGCGAGCTTGCCCAGCACGGCGTACATGACAATCGCCAGGACCACCACGTCGGTCTGCAGGAACTCCCGGGCATTCATTGCCAGGTAGCCAATGCCGGAACTGGCAGAGATGGTTTCGGCAACGATCAGGGTCAGCCACATGAAGCCCAGGGCGAAGCGCACCCCCACCAGGATCGATGGCAAGGCTCCCGGCAGGATGACCTGGCGAAACAACGCGAAGCCTGTCAGGCCGTAGCTGCGGGACATTTCCACCAGCGCCGGGTCGACGTTGCGAATGCCGTGGTAGGTGTTGAGGTAGATCGGGAACAAAGTACCCAGGGCCACCAGGAAGATCTTCGCCGACTCATCGATACCGAACCACAGGATCACCAGCGGGATCAGCGCCAGGTGCGGCACGTTGCGAATCATCTGCACCGAGCTGTCCAGCAAGCGCTCGCCCCATTTCGACAGGCCGGTAATGAAGCCCAGCACCAGGCCGATGCTGCCACCGATCAGGAAGCCCAGCCCGGCACGCCAGCCACTGATGGCCAGGTGGGTCCAGATATCGCCACTGCGTATCAGGCTGACCCCAGCCTCTATCACCGCGCTGGGGGCCGGCAGGATACGGGTCGACAGCCAACCCGCCGACACCGACAACTGCCAGGCCGCCAGTAACAGCAACGGCAGCCCCCACGGCGCCAGCCGATGCACTATGCGTTGTCCGTTCATGGCCGCACCTCAGCTCTGGGATGCGGCTTTGGGAATGATGTCGTTGGCTACCATCTCGCCGAACGGACTCACATAACCGGCAGCCTCCGGCAGCTTGGGCCGCTCGATGTCCAGGTGCGGGAACAGCAACTCGGCCACCCGGTAGGACTCCTCCAGATGGGGATAACCGGAGAAGATGAAGGTGTCGATCCCAAGGTCCGCGTACTCCTGCATCCGCGCCGCCACGGTCGGCCCGTCGCCCACGAGGGCGGTGCCAGCCCCGCCACGCACCAGGCCGACTCCAGCCCAGAGATTGGGGCTGACTTCCAGCTTGTCGCGACGACCGCCGTGCAAGGCCGCCATGCGCTGCTGGCCCACGGAGTCGAAGCGCGCCAGGGATGCCTGGGCCCGGGCGATGGTCTCGTCATCCAGGTGGGAGATGAGTTTGTCCGCGGCTTTCCAGGCCTCTTCGTTGGTTTCGCGCACGATCACGTGCAACCGGATACCGAAGCGCACGGTGCGCCCAAGCTTGGCGGCCTTATCCCGCACTTGCTGGATCTTCTCGGCCACTGCGGCCGGTGGTTCGCCCCAGGTCAGCACCATCTCCACCTGCTCGGCGGCCAGGTCCTGCGCCGCTTCCGACGATCCGCCGAAGTACAGCGGCGGACGCGGTTGCTGCAGCGGCGGATAGAGCAGCTTGGCGCCCTTCACGCTGATGTGCTGGCCGTCGTAGTCGACGGTCTCGCCTTCCAGCACCCGGCGCCAGATGCGGGTGAACTCCACCGAAGCCTGGTACCGCTCCTCATGGTCGAGGAACAGGCCATCGCCCGCCAGCTCGTCAGGGTCGCCCCCGGTTACCAGGTTGAACAGAGCCCGGCCACCGGACAAGCGATCCAGAGTTGCCGCCTGACGCGCTGCCACGGTCGGGGAAATGATCCCGGGACGCAGCGCGACAAGGAATTTCAGACGCTGGGTCACCGGAATCAGCGAGGCTGCCACCAGCCAGGAGTCCTCGCAGGAACGCCCGGTAGGGATCAGCACGCCACCGAAACCCAGGCGGTCGGCGGCCTGGGCGATCTGCTGCAGGTAACCATGATCGACGGCGCGGGCGCCTTCGGCGGTGCCAAGGTAATGGCCGTCGCCGTGGGTGGGCAGGAACCAGAAGATGTTGAGGCTCATGGAGTGGTCTCCTAAGGGGTCGGGTTACGGCGCTTTGGCCACGGCGGCGCCGGGCGTCCAGATCACGTCTTTGATGTTCAAGGGCTTGGGAATCAGCTTGAGCTGGTAGAAGCTGTCGGCGATTTTCTGCTGGGCGGCGATCACTTCCGGGGTCAGGAAGCCTGCGCCATAGCCCTGGCGCTTGACCGAGGTCAGGGTGATCTCGGGAGACAGCCCCAGCAGCGGCGCCACCTGATCGGTGACCTCCTGCGGGTTGGCCCTGGACCACTCGCCCACCGCCCGCACTTCTTCCACCAGGGTCTTGATCACCTCAGGGTGCTGCTGCGCATAGGGCTTGGTGGCCAGGTAGAACTGGTGGTTGTCGACGATGCCGCTGCCGTCACGCAGGGTTCGCGCTTGCAACTGCTGCTCGGCGGCGGCCTGGTAAGGGTCCCAGATCACCCAGGCATCGACGCTGCCACGCTCGAAAGCGGCGCGGGCATCGGCCGGCGGCAGGAACACGGTCTGGATATCGCTGTACTTCAGGCCGGCATCTTCCAGGGCGCGGACCAGCAAGTAATGGACGTTGGAGCCTTTGTTGAGCACCACCTTCTTGCCCTTGAGCTCCTGCACCGAGCGGATCGGCGAGTCCTTGGGCACCAGGATCGCTTCACTCAGGGGAGCCGGTGGCTCATAGGCCACATAGAGCAGGTCGGCGCCGGCAGCCTGGGCGAACACCGGTGGCGTCTCGCCGGTCACACCGAAGTCGATGGAGCCGACGTTCAGCCCCTCCAACAGCTGCGGGCCACCGGGAAACTCAGTCCACTGTACATCGACGCCCTGCTGCGCCAGGCGCTTCTCCAGGGAGCCCTTGGCCTTGAGCAGCACCAGGGTGCCGTACTTCTGATAGCCGATACGCAGGGTCTCGGCCTGGGCTTGGACAATGGCGCCGAAGGACACAGCCGCAGCAAACAGAGCGACCAGCCCGCGACGCAAAATGACAGGGCGCATGGCGCTCTCCTTTTTGCTGTGGGGTTTTGGCTGCACCTGCTTGCCCGTTGGCGGGCGAGTAAGGCCAGTAGTTCAGATCAATGACGTGGCTCAAATGCTCCAGCGAGCACTGAGCAGGCGTTCATTCAACAGATTCGGGTCCAGCGGCTTGGGACGGCGTGCCAGGGCGCTGTGGAACTGCTCCAGGGCTTCCTGCAAACGCAGCTCCAGGGCTTGGGCCAACTGCGGCTGGACGCTGCCTTCGCCGTAGGCGATCTGGCTATCCTCGGCAAAGATGCCCTGGAGCATTTCCTGGGCCTTGAGCGCCGAAAGCACAGGCTTCAAGGCGTAGTCCACCACGAGCATGTGGGCGATGCTGCCACCGGTGGCCATGGGCAGCACCACCTTGTGCCTCAACGCGCCCTCGGGCAGCAGGTCCAGCAATGTCTTCAGGGCTCCGGAGAACGAAGCCTTGTAGACCGGAGTGGCGATCAGCAGGCCGTCGGCCTGTTCGATCTGGCGCAGCAGGTCGATGACCTTGGGGCTGTCGAAGCGGGCGTGAAGCAGGTCCTCGGCCGGGAAGTCCCGCACCTGGTAACTGACCACTTCCACACCTTGCTGCTGCAACCAGCGCTTGGCCAACTCCAGCAGCACTCCGGAACGGGAACGCTGGCTGGGACTGCCACCGAGAGAGACCACCAGCATGCAGGGGATTCCTTGAACGAATAAGGTGATTCGCGGGATGCGATCTCACCGGATGAGCAGACCTTAACAGTCTATTTTTATATCTATAAATCTTATTTATTCATTTGTTTATTCCACAAAAGAATATAAGAAGGTGCATTTACCAGGCGAAAAAAAAGGCCGTCGAAACGGCCTGAAAACCCCTGCTTTATGGATCTGTCATGCGCCTCAACGGTTGGGTTGTGGAGTCAGCCGCAGGTAGGGCTTCACTGCGCGATAGCCTTTGGGAAAACGCCGCTTGATCTCTTCCTCGTCCTTCAGGGACGGCACGATCACCACTTCGTCACCGTCCTGCCAGTTGGCCGGGGTGGCCACCTTGTAGTTGTCGGTGAGTTGCAGCGAGTCGATCACCCGCAGGATCTCGTGGAAATTGCGCCCAGTGCTGGCTGGGTAGGTGATGGTCAGGCGGATTTTCTTGTTCGGGTCGATGATGAACAGCGAGCGCACGGTCAGGGTGTCGCTGGCATTGGGATGGATCAGGTCATAGAGGTCCGAGACCTTGCGGTCGGCGTCGGCCAGGATCGGGAAGTTGACCCGGGTGTCCTGGGTCTCGTTGATGTCCTCGATCCAGCGGTGATGGGAATCCACCGGGTCCACCGACAGGGCGATGGCCTTGACCCCGCGCTGGGCGAATTCATCCTTGAGCTTGGCGGTAAAACCCAGCTCGGTGGTGCATACCGGGGTGAAGTCCGCCGGATGGGAAAACAGCACGCCCCAGCTATCACCCAGCCACTCGTGGAAACGAATCTTGCCGGCACTGGAATCCTGTTCGAAGTCGGGGGCGATGTCGCCCAGTCTGAGGCTCATGGGTGCTGCTCCTGTGAGTGCGTGATGACGCTACTCTGCCTCGGGCGCAGTTTATTTAAAAAGAATAAATATCGATTTATTAAGACCGTAAAGGAATATTAAAAATCTCTTCACTGGACTCGCAGGCACGCCAGGAACACCCTGGTACACAAGGTTCGAGAAGGCCTTGAGTAGCTGCAAGAAAGAGGGGAATTCAGGAAGGGCTCACGGGGGTGGGCCTGACTTGGAACGAAGCCTCGCCCGACATTGCGCCGGGCGAGGTTTTTTATTTCACGATGACTCCAGCACCGAACTTTGCTGGACTGCGCTAGAACCCGATACAGAAGGTTTATCAATAACTTACGCGCGTCCATCATATGCCGGTGCTTTCTGAAACCTGACCCGGCTTCCGCTCTCATGGCTCCCATGTGGCTCTTGGAAACGGGTCTTTCCGAGGAGTCATCATGGCCAAGATCAAGCTCACCAAGACCGCCGTGGAGGCGGCGCAACCCCAGCCGCAGGCCGTCGAACTACGGGATACCGTGGTGCCTGGCTTCCTGTGCAAGATTACCCCGGCGGGCCGCCGCGTGTTCATGCTCCAGTACCGCACGAACGCGGGCGAGCGACGCAAGCCCGCCCTGGGCCTGTTCGGGGAACTGACCGTTGAACAGGCCCGCGTCATGGCTCAGGACTGGTTGGCCGAGGTTCGCCGGGGCGGCGATCCTGGCGGCGCCAAGGCCGATGCGCGCAAGGCGCCCACCGTCACGGAGCTGTGCAAAAAGTTCATGGAGGAATACTCCAAGAAGCGCAACAAGCCCAGCACGCAGGAGGGCTATCAGGGCGTCATCGACCGCTGCATCATTCCACTGTTGGGCCGCAAGAAGGTGCAGGACGTGAAGCGGCCCGACATTGCCGGCCTGATGCAAAAGCTGGCCTACAAGCCGACCGAAGCGAACAAGGCTTTCGGCGTGTTGCGCAAGATGTTCAACCTGGCCGAAGTGTGGGGCTACCGTCCCGACGGCACGAACCCGTGCCGTCACGTCCCGATGTACCCACCTGGGAAGGAAACCCGGCTCATCATTGATGACGAACTGGCGTTGATCTTCCGCCACCTGGACAAGCTGGAAGCGGAAGGTCTGGAGAACTACGTCATCCCCTTGGCAATCCGCCTGCAATTCGAGTTCGCCGCGCGTCGCTCCGAAATCTGTCCGCTCGAATGGAGCTGGCTGGACTTCGAGAACCGGCGAGTGGTGTGGCCCGACAGCAAGACGGGCGGCATGTCCAAGCCCATGAGCGCGGAAGCCTATCGGCTGCTCTCGACGGCGCCACGTCGGGAAGGCTGCCCGTATGTCCTGCCATCGCCCAACGACCCGGACAAGCACCTGACCTTTGGCGAGCACTATGGCGGATGGTGCCGGGCGCTTAAGGCCGCCGGCGTGCCGCACGTCGGCACGCACGGCATCCGCCATCGTTCGACGACCGACATTGCCAATTCGGGCGTGCCGACCAAGGTAGGCATGAAGCTGACCGGGCACAAGACCGTGGCGATGTTCATGCACTACGTCCACACCGAGGACAAGCCGGTACGCGAGGCGGCCGAGCTGGTGGCGAGCCGTCGTCAGGCGATCACGGGTGCGCGGCAGGCCGAGGGAGTAGCAGCATGAACCGGCGCAAAGTATCCGTGGCGTCCTCCGCAGCGCCTTCGGCGCTGCTGGGCGACATTCGGGCATTGATTGAGGCGGCGCGGCAGCGCGCCGTCTTGGCGGTCAATGCCGAACTGACCCTGCTGTTCTGGCGTATCGGCCAGCGCATCCATACGGAGGTGCTGGCCGGCCAGCGGGCCGGGTACGGCGAGGAAATCCTGCCGACCCTGGCGGCGCAGCTTGTGCGCGACTACGGGCGCAGCTTCGCGGACAAGAACCTGCGCCGCATGGTGCAGTTCGCCGCCACCTACCCGGACGAGCCAATTGTCGTGACGCTGTCACGACAATTGAGCTGGTCGCATTTCCTGGCGCTGCTGCCGCTGAAAGACCCGCTCCAACGGCAATACTACGTGCAGATGGCGAGCGCCGAACGCTGGAGCGTGCGGACGCTGCGCGAGCGCATCGACTCGATGCTGTACGAGCGCACGGCGCTGTCGCAGAAGCCGGGCGAGACGATCGCGCAGGAGCTGGCGACGATGCGCGATGCGCAGCGCATGACGCCGGCGCTGGTCATGCGCGATCCCTACATTCTCGACTTTCTCGGGCTGCGTGACACCTGGCAGGAAAGCGACTTGGAAGCGGCCATCATCCGCGAAATGGAATCCTTCCTGCTGGAGCTGGGGGCCGGTTTCTCCTTCGTCGCCCGGCAAAAGCGCATCCCGATTGACGACGAGGATTTCCACCTCGACCTGCTGTTCTACAACCGCAAGTTGCGGCGGCTGGTGGCGGTGGAGTTGAAGGTCGGCGAGTTCAAGGCGGCCTACAAGGGGCAGATGGAGCTTTACCTTCGCTGGCTGGACAAGCACGAACGCGAGCCGGAGGAAGCCTCGCCGCTGGGCATCATCCTTTGCACCGGCAAGAAGCGCGAGCAGATCGAATTGCTGGAGCTGGACAAGTCAGGCATCCACGTCGCCGAGTACCTGACTGCCTTGCCGCCGAGGGGCGTGCTGGTGGAACGGCTGCAACAGGCAGCAGAGCGGGCGCAGTTGCAGATCGAGCAGCGCAAGACGGACACCGAGTAGTCCTGTCCCAAGCAGTCGGGCATCCCGGCGTTCCGCCGTCGCGCTGTCGTGCTGCGCATCGAGCCTCGCTGCGCGAGTCTCGCCCCTTGCGGGCTTCCATCGTTCCCTCGCTTTGCTCGGCTGACGCCTTCGGCCCTGACGGGCCTGCGCGCTCCGCTTGCCCCAAAAGCCGAGGGTGTGCAGTGGGCGGGGTGTAGGCGGTCTTGCTGTTCCCTTCACCGTATCACGGCGTTCTCGCCGTCAAGGGCGGCGCGCGCTGTTGCGCGCTTGCGTCCTGGCGGCCGTCTGCGACCCCTGACTGCTTGCGCTGCGCCGTGCTGGACACGGTTCCGGGCAATTCCGCCCGAGCAACCGGAGCACGATCATGTCGCAACTGTCCTTTTCCTCGTTCGATGCCGCGCTGATGGTGCGCGACTCCCAAGGTCATTACCTGCCGGCGACGGCCGACCAGATTCTGGAGGCCGCGCGCCAGGCCATCGAGCACAAGATGCAGCGCGGTGCCTCATTCAGTTCACCGTCGGAAGTCAAGGAGTACCTGCGCGCCAAACTGGCCGGCTTCGAGCATGAGGTGTTCGCGGTGCTGTTCCTCGATTCGCAGCATCGCCTTATCGAGTATGCCGAGATGTTCCACGGCACCATCGACAGCGCATCGGTGTATCCGCGCGAAGTGGTGAAGGAAGCGCTGCGGCTCAACGCGGCAGCGGTCATCGTTTCGCACAACCACCCGAGCGGCAATCCAGAGCCAAGTGCGGCCGACAGGGCATTGACGTTGCAACTCAAGAGCGCGCTGGCGCTGGTGGACGTTCGCACGTTGGATCACATCATCGTGGCGGGCAGCCTCACTACGTCCTTCGCCGAACGTGGCTTGATCTGACCGAGGGGGCTTCGGCCCCCTTTTTGCTGCGCCTGCTGGCGCAACTCCGGCCCTCGCGGGCCTGCGCGTGCTACGCACTTGCCCCAAAGCCGGAGGTGCGTGGAGGTTGTGAGGGAGGCGGTCTTGCTGTTCCCCTCATCGTGCCACGGCGTTCTCGCCGTCAAGGGCTGCGCGCCAATGGCGCTTGCGTCCTGGCGGCCGTCTACGACCCCTGACTGCTTGCGCTGCGCCGTGCCCCGGAAGGGTCGGGCAATTCCGCCCGGCAACCTTTCAGGAGTTCACCATGAACAACGTACTTATCACTGCCGAGCAGCGCGTCGTGCTGCTGGCCAACGGCAGCACATCGCTGGAGAACCCGGACTTCGACCCAGCCCCGGTGGTCAAGCTGTTCACGCCGGACGGCGGCGCGACCTGGCTGCTGACCGAGATTGACCCCGACGACCATGACCACGCTTTCGGTCTTTGTGACCTGGGGCTGGGGATGCCGGAACTCGGCTGGGTCAGCTTGAACGAGCTGGCGAGCGTGCGCGGCGGGCTGGGCCTGCCGATCGAGCGCGACCTGTCTTTCCGTGGCGAAAAGCGGTTGAGCGCCTACGTGCGCGATGCGCGGCTGGCGGGGCGGATCGTCGTCTGACCTCGCCCTTGGAGCGCCTCAAGGCGCTCCTTGCGCTTTCTCGATCATTTCAGGAGATCAATGCCATGAGCAGCCATCACGACTACATCATCGAAATCACGGCGCAGCACGATGCGCTCAAGCCCTTCGCGCCGGAGAACGGCCAGCCGCTGCGCTTCAAGATCGGCGACGCGGTGATCTACACCAACCAGTTCGGCGTGCAGTTCCGTCGCCGCGTCACCGGTTTCTACCAGCCCAGCGGGCTTTGTGGTCACTATGCGCGCGGAGCGCGCTATCTGCTGAACTCGACTTCGCCGTGGGTGCCGGTTGCGCAATCCAGCCTGCGTCCTGACGACTCGGCCTGATGCCTTCGCGCCCCTTGCGGCGCGCTACGCGCTTCGCTTGCCTCCAGGGGAAAGCCCTGCGGGCTATCCCCGCCGCGCAGACTTGGCGCCCCTGAACATCGCCGACCCGGCTGCGCCGGATCGGCCAGACAGCATCCACAGCAGATCCACGATGCCCTGCGCGTGCTCGTCCTGACCCTGTTGTCCATTCGGTTTTGAAGTCTGGGCGTCCCCGGCCACCTGGGAGATGGCCGGTCGCGCTGTCGTGCTGCGCATCGAGCCGCCTGCGGCGTCTCGCCCCTGTCGGGCTTCCATCGTTCCCTCGCTCCGCTCGGCTGACGCCTCCGGCCCAGCTTCCAGCTTCGGGCCTGCGCGCTTGCGCTTGCCGTGCGGTCGGCGTGGAAGGTGCCCGTTGCCATGTCCAGCCGTCTTCCCTGACTCCATCACCTTGTCCGCGACTGTAGCCCGCTCCCGTGTGCCATCAAGGCGCGCAGGGCCGTGTCCTCGGCTTCGCCTGCGGGCCGCACCAACCCTGCGCTTTTTTCCTTGACGGCCCCCGTCCGCGCGCTCCTGACCGTCGCGGGCGATGAACTCAGGAAAGACGGTGGCAACAGGGCCAACCGGGTTCCTCGTGCCGACCGCACCGAACAGCCGAAAGGCTGGGCTCCGAATCTAGGAATCCGGTGTGCGCTTTCTTCAACAGCCAAGTCAGGAGAACGACATGCTTGCAACCCGTTTCGCTTCCCATTCCCCCGCACTGCGCAGCGACTACCCGCTGTCCGATGACCAGATTCACCGTGTAGCGCCGTCCATCTTTGCGGATGCCCCGTATGAAAGTCGTTCGCAGCGATACGCCTATATCCCTACGGCGGCGGTTTTGACCGAGCTTCGCAAAGAAGGGTTTCAGCCTTTCATGGTGACGCAAACCCGCGTGCGCGATGAAGGCAAGCGCGAGCACACGAAACACATGCTGCGCCTGCGCCACGCCAGCCAGATCAACGGCGCGGAAGCCAATGAAATCATCCTGCTGAACTCGCACGATGGCACCAGCAGCTATCAGATGCTGGCGGGCCAGTTCCGATTTGTTTGCAGCAATGGCCTTGTGTGCGGCGACACCGTGGCCGATGTGCGCGTCCCCCATAAAGGCGACGTGGCGGGCCAAGTCATCGAAGGCGCTTTCGAGGTGCTGCGCGGTTTCGACCTTGTGCGCGATTCCCGCGACGCCATGCGCGCTATCACGCTCGATGAAGGCGAAGCCGAAGTGTTCGCCCGCGCCGCGCTGACCCTCAAGTACGACGACCCGAACAAGCCCGCGCCCATCACCGAAAGCCAGATTCTGATGCCGCGCCGGTTTGAAGACCGCCGCCCCGACTTGTGGAGCGTGTTCAACCGCACCCAAGAGAACCTGACCAAAGGCGGATTGCATGGTCGCAGCGCCAACGGACGCCGCCAGCAGACCCGTCCGATACAGGGCATTGATTCCGATGTGCGCCTCAATCGCGCCTTGTGGATGCTGGCCGATGGCCTGCGCCAGTTGAAAGCCTGACCCGTCCCCCGCAGGAGGGGCGGTTTCCCCTCCATTCCTTGTTTCACTCGATTGGAGAACCACCATGAACGCCATCACCACCACCGAAGCCCGCGCCGTCAATGCCGCCGCCGCTATCCCGCTGGAAGCCGCCGACCCGACCAAGAACCTGATTCTGGTTCCGCTGTCGCGGCTGGTGCTGCGCCCCACGGGCCGCAACGTGCGCAAGACCCCGCGCATGTCCATCCCCGAACTGGCTGCAAGCATCCAGCGCGTGGGCCTGCTGCAAAACCTGATCGTGATCGCATCCGCCGATGGCGAGCATTACGAGGTGGTCGCCGGTGGTCGTCGCCTTGCTGCGCTGAAGCTGCTGGCGAAAAAGCACCGCATCGCCAAGGATTGGGAGGTGCCTTGCTTGCAAGTGGCCGATGGCACGGCCCGCACTGCCAGTCTCACCGAGAACGTGCAGCGTGAAGCCATGCACCCGGCAGACCAGTTTGAAGCCTTCGCCGCGCTGGTGGCCGAAGGCCGACCCATCGAGGACATCGCAGCGGATTTTTCCGTCACGCCGCTGGTGGTGCAGCGCCGCTTGAAGCTTGCGAACGTCTCGCCGCGCCTCATGGCCGACTACCGCGCCGATGCCGTGAGCCTTGACCAGTTGATGGCCCTTGCCATCACCGATGACCACACCGCGCAGGAAGCCGCCTTCTACGATGCGCCAACGTGGCAGCGCCAGCCGTCCGCGCTGCGCGACCGCCTCACCGAAAGGGAAATCGACGCCTACCGGCATCCGCTGGTGCGGTTCGTCGGGCTGGAAACCTACGAGGCCGCAGGCGGTGGCGTGCGCCGTGACCTGTTCGCGGAAGGTGACGCGGGCGTGTATCTGACCGATGCCGCGCTGCTGGACAGGCTGGCGCAAGACCGGCTGGCGGGCATCGCCGCCGAGGTGAAGGCCGAAGGCTGGGCATGGGTGGATGCCACGCCGGGCGTGACCCATGCCGACCTGCACGCTTTCCAGCGTGCGCCGAGGGAGCGGCGCGAACCGACCAAGCGCGAAGCGCAGCGCATCGAAAAGCTGCAAGCCAAGGTGCAGGCCATTGGCGAAGCCCTCGATGGTGCGCTGGAAGCCGAGGACGAGGACAAGGCCGACGCGCTGCAAGAGGAAGGCGAAGCCGTGGGCGAGCAGTTGCAGGCGTTGGAAGATGGTTTGCAGGACTACAGCCCGACCGTGAAGGCCGCAGCCGGTGCCATCGTCACCATCGACCGCAACGGGCAGGCCGTGATCCATCACGGCCTGATGCGCGAAGCCGAGGCCAAGGCCCTGCGCACGCTGGAACGCCTGCGCCAAGGTTTCAGCGGTGAGGATGCCGAGAACGGCGACGAAGGCGAGGACGACGACCAGCCCAAGACCGCCGCCATGTCCGACCGACTGGCGCAGCGGTTGAGTGCCCACCGCACCGCCGCGCTACAAATCGAAGTGGCGCAGCATCCGCAAGTGGCGCTGGCCGCGCTGGTGCATGGCATGGTGCAGACCGTTTTGCACGGCAGCCACTACGGCCACGACCTGCCGCTGGGCGTGAGCCTGAAAGTGCAAGACCGGCTGGAAGGCATGGCACCGGACTGGCCGGAATCGCCCGCTGCCGTGGCGCTGCGCGAACTGCAACAGGTGGCGGGCGAAGCCTTGCCGCAGGACAGCGCCGAACTGTTCGCCGCGTTGCTGGCGAATTCGCAAGACGAACTGGTGCGACTGCTGGCGGTATGCGTGGCCGTCACGGTGGACGTGGTGACACCCCGCACCATGCGGCAGCAGCCGGGCGAGGAACTGGCGCAGGCCGTGGGGCTGGACATGGCCGCATGGTGGAAGCCCACCAATGAGGGTTATTTCCGGCATGTGCCGAAGGCCGCGATTCTGGAAGCCGTGGAGCAGTTCGCCCCGTCGCACGTCACCCGGCTGGCGAAGCTGAAGAAGGCCGACATTGCCAGCGAAGCGGAGCGGCTGGCCGATGGCACTGGCTGGATGCCTGCCATCTTCAAGGCCGAAGGCACGCAGGAAACCACGCCGGCGGCGCCGCAGGCCCAGGACAACGCCCCGGAGGATGCCGAGGCAATGGCGAATGAAACCGCCGTGGCGCTAGCCGCTTGACCCGCGCCGACAGCAAGCGCCCCGGTCTCGACCGGGGCGCTTGCTGGAAGGAGAACACCCCATGACACGTACCACCACCAGCCGCCCACGCATGGCGGCGATCTACGCCCCCGGCACGGTACGCGCCCGCCGCTGGCACGGCGATGGCGACGTGCGCGGCTACCGCCCGCCCTCGGGCTGGTCAGCCCGCGCCGACCTGACCGACATTCACCCCATCACGGGCCGCGCCTTGCCGCGTGCCGTATGGTGGCTCATCGAGACGAAGGAATAACCCGATCAGCACCGCGCCCATGCCGTTCCGTCCTGGGCGCGGTGAAAGCAAAATCCGGGCGCGGCAGTGGCCGCGCCCGGTGTTCAAGGCCAACTGCCGAATCAGAACGCCGCCGCCCTCGCGGTGGCTCAGGTGGCGGCGTTAAAGCAGCCGAGCATCCGCCCGGCCCACACCTGCGCGCTCCGCTTGCCTCCAGGGGAAAGCCCTGCGGGCTATCCCCGCCGCGCACAGCTTGGCGCCCCTCGATGCCGCCGAACCGGCTTCGCCGGATCGGCCCGGCCAGCGCTCCGCCACGATGGACGGGGCGCTGGCGAACACGCTGGCGTTTGCTGCGGCGGGTTGTGCAAATGCGTGCCGTCCTCAACGCTGGCGGTTCTTGCCCATCACGTCCATGAAGGACTGTTCACGGACAACCCGCCCAGCATCGCTATGGAGTTTCTATGCCACGCCACTAGACCGGCGCCGCAAGTTGCGGCGGAGGCGTTCTTGCCTGTCATCGGGTGGTTGACCTGGCCTGCGTCAGTGGGCGAGCCGGAGCAGTCTTCATGCGGGGATGCCGAGCCGGCCACATCTCCTTGCGGTGCGGTTCGGCCCAAGGCGTCCTTGTGTTGTTGTGAATCCTGGCGGTGGCGCGGCTGCGCCTCGGGCTTCATGGCTGCAACCGTCCGGCGAAAACAATTTCCCCTGCTTTGTCACTGCGTTCGGTGCATTCCTCGCGGGACAAATTCTTTTCGCCTCCCGGCTCTCCACTGCGTTTCGACCGCAAGCGGTGCAGCCAGCCCGTCCCCCGCCGGCCGGATCACAACAAGGACGCGATGGGCGCGAACCTTGTTCCACCGAACGGAGATTTCACTATGGCCAACATCGGCACCTTCACCGCAGACAAAGACGGCTTCACCGGCACGCTTCGCACCCTGACGCTCAACGTCAAGGTCAAGCTGGTGCCCAACGACAAGGGCGACAACGAGAAGGCCCCCGACTTCCGCCTGCAGGCCGCCAGCCACGACATCGGCGCAGCGTGGAAGAAGACCAGCGAGGCCGGGCGGGAGTACATCTCCGTGACCCTCGACGATCCATCGTTCCCGGCCACGGTCTACGCCCGCCTGATCGAAGGCGAAGACGGCACGCACGACTTGATCTGGTCGCGCAGCAAGCCCCAGGCGGCGTGACCGCCGCCCGCAGCGCCCCGCCACATGGCGGGGCGCTGCGCTGTTGTGTTGGTTCGTACCGAACCTGGTGGCAGGCGGTGGCCCATAGTGTGGGCTGCACTTCTATGCGGGGACGCGGTGCTTGCCGTTGCAATCAGGGCATGGCGTGTCGGCGCGACCCGCCGCCGGACTTTTACGGGCTACGCCCCGTGCCGTCTTTGCCGTCACGGCCATCCGGCTCCAATCCCTCACGCCTTCGCGCCTGCGGCGCTGCGCACTTCGCTTGCCTCGGGGTCTCCTCGTTTTCAGTGCAATAAGTGACGGTACGAAAAGCTAGCACTGGCGCGGAGGTGGTGTTGGTAGATCGTTGATTTCATTGACTTTCCTGTTCACTTTCAAATCTGCGATTCGTGGCGTCAAACCGTGGTCGGTTTCATCCATTGGTGCCAGTTATCGATGCATTTGGCCGCGAAGGCAGGATTTGGTCAGCATAGCGGTCAACCGGGAAGCGAAACACACCCCGCAAGTTGATGCTCTCCAGCCTGGTGGGCGCAATCTTCCCGATCAGTTCCGGTGGAATGACCTGGCGGCGGTTCGACCAGCGATCCAGGACCGCCTGCATCTGTGAGGTATTCCACGCCATCACGATGTTGGCCATCAGGCTCAACGCATCGGCCACAGCCTGCATTTCATCGACACGTTTGGCCTGCGCCGGGCTGATCCGGCCGGTATAAATGGCGCGCTTGAGGGCGTTAACAGCCTCGCCCCGATTGAGCACCCGGCGCAACTCGTTCCTGAAAGCGTCCTTGACAAAGTAGTCAGCCAAAAACGCCGTACGCAGCAACCGCCCCAATTGCACGCCAGCCTCATAGATTGGATCGCCCTGGGCGGCAGAACCGAACCGCGCAAGAGCTGCCACCGCACTGGCATGTCCGCTCATGACCGAGGCTGCCAGGTGCACCAGACTATCCCAATGCTTTTCGATCAAAGCGACGTCGACATTGGCTTCGCACACCGCAGCGATTTCTGCGGGCACTTTGGTGCCGCGTGGCACAAAGAGGTGGCGCTGTTTGAGTTCCTTCAACCGCGGGCAAAGATCAAAACCAAGCAAACGGGCATGTGACATGGCAAAGTCGGTGTAGCCATGGGTATCCACAGCAAGCTGGCTGGTCTCCAGCTTTTCTTGGCGGATGACACCTTCAATGGCCACGCCCGCCTGGCGCTCATTGAGCACAAAGGGCTGCGCATGGAAGATGCCCCACCGGTCTTTTACATGGGAGTAGATTCCAATGGAAGGTGTGTTGCGCCGAGGATCAAGCCGGGCTTGCCACACCCGTTTGGTGGTCTCCATGGTCATCATGTCAGAAGATGCCAAATCGGACCGCCCCCAGGTGGCGGCAATCGGGTGTCGCTGCATGAATTCCAGCACAGCCTGGCAGGCCTGGCTCAGACGCCGTTCGTCCCGCGCCCAGCGCATGGCCTGGCGAATGCTGGTGGCAGACAATTGCGGAATCATGCGCGCGCATTCGACCGCAGTCAGACTGGTGCCGTGGGCCATGATGCCGGCATAGACCATCAGCAGCTCGTCGGTAGAGCGCGGCTCACGTCCGAGCATGATCCAGCTAAAGCGCACCTGGGCGTCAACGGCCAGAATCACTTCCGGCAATTGAACCTCACCGATGCGGTGATCCAAAGCCGCGCGCAGCTTGGTCACTTCTGGGTCTTCGTCCTCTGCGGGCAATGGCGACAAATGGAGTTCATCATCCACGCGCAGTACGCCACTGCGGGCTGCAGCGGCCACCGCATCGACACCGGCAGTTACTCTGGCCAGCAAAGGCTTCAAGAAAGTGGCAGCCTTGCTGGGTAACGATAGACGGGCATAGTGTTTCTTGGACTCTGCCTGCCAACGCTCGTCCGTGAAGAACAAGCGCGCACGACCCCGAAAGCTCAGGCTGTGCTCAATCCAGACCGAGCCATTGCGCACCGCGCGGCGCAGGGCAAACAGGGTGGCCACCTCCAACGCCTGAAACGCCCGTTCCCGGTCTGGGCTGGAGATCGAAACCTGCCAGATCATTCCCAGACTTGGTGCCACCACTTCAACTGGCAGCTTTCTGGATCCTTTGAGATATAAAGCTTGCAGCTTGGCAAGGTACTCGATGGCAGGATGCTCGCCGGTGGCCTGCCAGGGCAGCTTTGCAATGGCGACGAGCAACGACCGCACGGGGCGAATTCCATCAATCAATCCCTCGCGGACCAGGGAGGCCCTGCTCGGTGGTTTGCGTTTCTGGGTTTCGGTGATCAAGGCTTCAAGACGGGCACGCAACTCAGCATCTGGCACCGCACCTTGCGCGCTCAAGGCAACAAGTTCGCCGAGCAGCGTTTTGTACATTGCGGCCCAATTGACGGTAGCGGGGACATCGGCGGCAGCCTGACGCCACAGATCGGCGATCCGGCGCTGCACCATAAGGATCAACTGGTCTGTGGTGGTGAACAGGCAATACCGAAGAAAGCATGCGACCTCCACGGTGCGCGCTGGCTCTTTGATCTTGGCTCCGGCTGAGGGCGGCCTGGAGACAAGTCGGCGCGCGTAGCGGCGCAAGATGAGATCGGGGATGTCTGCCAGGTGCTTATGAACGTCCAGCGTGTAAAGCAGGTCGATGCGCTCCAGTACCTCGCTGATTTGGCGGGTTGAGTGTTTCGCCGGTGCAGCCCATAGCCAACTCTGCTGGGTTTGTCCATCTGGGCGCAGCTCTGAAACTGAGGCTCGCCAGCGATCAAGTGTTGCTGGATCAACGCTGGCGGCGATGGCGGTGCCTGTTTCAACTTCAAGCTGGGCAAGTGCCGCCGCAATCAGTGTCCGAATTGCCCGCTCGTGCACGATCACCAGCTTGTTCTTGTACAGCCATTGACGCGCCCGCACGAGTAGCTGATCGCGGTCGGCGCAGCGCGCCACTTCGTCGCGCAGTTCACGTACCAGTGAGCGGCGCTGGTGCTCGCTCATCCACTGGAATCCAAGGACCGTGCAGGCTACTTGTTGGTGATCGAATAGCGTGCGCCCGCGTTCATACATGGCTCTCAGCGAGGCGACTTCTGGTGCTGCAATGCCAAGCTCGTTGCCAAGGTGGCGCCACAAGGCTACTGGAATTACCCGAAAGGCACCGAGCAAACGCCCACTCATGCGCAGGAAACCAATATGGAGCGCCAGACCAAGCTTGTGGGAATCACCTCGGCGTGCATTGATTGCGTCGCGCTCGGCACCATCGAAGGTGAAAAATGCCTTCATCTCGAAGTCGCTGATATCGCGGGGGAGCCCACGCATCCCCAAAAACGTTGTGTGCCAACCCTGCATCGTGAACCTCAAAAGTGGGAGGCCACCATACCCGTTTACAAAGCGAACAGGAAAGTCAATGAAATCAACGGTCTACCCAGACCACCCCCGCGCCAGTGCTAGCTTTGCGTACCGTCACTTATTGCACTGAAAACGAGGAGACCCCGCCTCCGAGGGAAAGCCCTACGAGCTATCCCCGCCGCGCACAGCTTGGCGCCCCTCGATGCAGCCGGAGCCTACGGATGGGCCGCCGCTGCGAGCTGGCTTTCAGCCTCGCTCATCAGCACTGCCGTGCTGCATTCGAGCGCGCCGGCGATCTTGAAGATGATCGCCAGCGTGGGCATGTGCTCGCCGCGCTCGACCTTGCCCATGTGCGAGCGCTCGACGCCAGCCAGGTGCGCCAGCGATTCCTGCGCAATGCCGCGCTCCGTCCGCAACGCGCGCACCGCCGCGCCGAAGGCTTGCGCCAACTCGGCATCGTAGGTGGTGGCGCCGGCCGGTCGGCCGCGCTGAATGGGTCGCTTCTGCATAGACAGAAGCGTCAAGTCGCAGCACAATTAAAACCACGTTATCTTTAACTCTTTCAGTGAAACCTCACTGTTTTGCGTTTTTACGGGAATCCGCATTTGTGCCTCTGCGGATTTCCACAAAGGCGCATAGCCACGGAATCACAATCGTGCTTTTTCCCAAATCCGCCGATGCGGCTTTGCGTTTTCACGCTTGGGCGGATTTGTGAATTGGGAATAGATCGCCATGAACTCACTCATCACCGAGGACGAGCGCCAACGCCTGCTGACCCACGGCCAGGCACGTGCTGACGGTCAGGCCGGCGACCCGCTGCCCGTGGTGCGCCTGTTCACACCGGACGCACACCTCACCTGGCTGCTCGCTTCGCTCGACCCGGCCGACGGCGATACGGCCTACGGCCTGATCGACCTGGGCCTGGGGATGCCTGAGCTGGGCACCGTGAAGCTGTCCGATCTGGCATCCATCGTCGGGCCGCGCAAGCAGCCTGTGATGCGGGATCGGTATTTCCAGGCGGCGCGGCCCCTGTCGGAATATGTCCGGCTGGCCCAGGAGAACGGCGGCATTGTCGATTAAGCCAATCGCGTTCCGGCGCAGCCGGACGTATTGAGACTATTTCCGTCGGAATTCGGATTTGTCCGGTCTCAATTCGCACTCTTGCACCAAAACAGGGCCTTTGAGACGGAAACGGCCACGATCTTTGGCGCGAGTTACGGCACCTTGATTTGTGCCGCGTGACTTTTTTGGACTGCGCGGCCGTCGTATTCGGACGCATTGCGCAATACCCCGGAGCCAATCGGTCTTGACACTTGATGTACAGCTTAAACAGGTTCGGATGATGTTTTGATGTGGATGCGGTGGCTCCGTTCTTGAACGCCCGTGACGACGTTCCTGCTGTTCGACGGGAGCTTGAGTCATGGTCAATCCTCACCATATCGCGCATTGGTATCCGACCGCCGCGTACCTCTACATCTTGTGCCTGGACACGCTCGCACTGGCCTGGGAGTACCTGCGCCGCCACCCCGATTACCGGCTCGACTGGCAGCGCCACCAGCGCCGACCGCAAGCGGCGCAACAGGCGGCGCTTCGCTGGGGCTTGCGTCTGCTGGAAGACCCGGCCCTGGATGCGCGCGACGCGCATCCGGCCTGGCTGCCCGGCCACGATGCCGTGGTGCAACTCCATCCCGATGCCGATCCGCCGCCCGATGCGGCGGCCTTCGCGTTCTGGCACATCCCCGGTCACAAGCAACTGCTGCACGACGGTAAAGGGCTGGCGCTGATCGCGCACAACCCCGGCCATTGCGCGCGCTTCGCGCTGGCGCCCGGCCTGGAAGATGGCATGGCGGTCGCCTATGCCAATCGCGGAGGTGGCGGCGGCGCTGCCGCACCTGCGCCTACGCGCAGCGCGACGCTGGCCGCGGCCAGGCCCCGGCCTACACCGGCCGCGATGCTGGAGTTGCACACCCTGCAGGCGCTCGACGCGACCCTGGCGGGTGCGTCCTTGCGCGACGTGGCCGAAGGGCTGTTCGGTGCCGATGCCGTGGCGGCGGACTGGCACGCCGACGGCGACCTGCGCGCCCGCGTGCGCCGCCTGGTGCGGCGCGGCGATGCACTGATGCGCGGCGGTTATCGCCGGCTAGCACAACTGCCGCCGCTTGAGAAGGGACGTTTTGATGGGGACGCAAAACGTCCCTGAGCAGCGGAGCTTCGTTTTCTGAGACTGCCTCCATCCGGTTGCGCTGTGTGGCCGGAGCTTTGAAAGCTATGGAGGTTCACACCATGCGTCCCGCTCCCTTGCGGCCTGCCGCCACTGTCCCGACCGCTGCCGCACAACCGCAGCGTTACCTCACCAACGACGAAGCCGCCGAGTACCTGCGCCTGTCGCCGCGCACGCTGGAGAAGCAGCGCGTGATCGGCGGTGGCCCGCGCTTTCGCAAGTTCGGCCGGCGCGTCATGTACGCCGTGGCCGACCTCGACGCCTGGGCCGCCGACCGCAGCTTCGAGACGACTTCCGATCCTGAGTACGCCGAACAGCACTCGGCGGACAGCCGTGCGCGCTGATCGCTGGCACGCGCCAGGCCACCGCCATGCCCAGCCCCGCGCTGCCGTCCCGGCAGCGGCCCTCGCAAGAACGCGAACAGCTCGACCTGTTCCGTGCCTTGCCGGGCGACATGGCGCCGCGCGACAGCCAGGACTTGATGGCCTTTCCGTTCTTCTCGCTGGCGAAGTCGCGGCGCACGGCGCCCATCGACTTCCGGGCGGGCAACGTCACGATCCGCGTGGAAGGCACACAGGAGCACGGCATCGCCACGATCTGGGACGCGGACGTGCTGATCTGGGCTGCTTCGCAGATCGTGGAGGCGCGCGACGCAGGCTTACGCCCGTCGCGGCTGATGCAGGCCACGCCCTACGAGATCCTGCGCTTCATCGGGCGCGGTACGTCGCTGCGCGACTACCAGCGCCTCAAAGCCGCGTTGGATCGGCTGCAATCCACGACCGTGGCCACGTCGATCCGCGAGACAACCGGGCGACGCCTGCATCGGTTTTCGTGGATCAACGAGTGGAAGGAACTGGCCGATGCCAAGGGCACGCCCTTGGGGCTGGAGCTGATCCTGCCGGATTGGTTCTTTGGTGGGGTGATGGATGCCGCTCTGGTGCTGACCATCGACCCGGCGTATTTCCGGCTGACGGGCGGCATCGAACGGTGGCTGTACCGCCTGGTGCGCAAGCACGGCGGGCGGCAGGAAGGCGGCTGGCAATTCGATTTCCGGCACCTGTACCGGAAATCGGGCAGCGTCACGCGCTTCTCGGACTTTGCCTACGACCTGCGCGCGCTCGTCGCGCGGCAGTCGCTGCCCGGCTATGTCCTGAGCATCGAGCGGATGCCGGGCGATGGAGTCGAGTTGCTGATGTTTCGGCCCGTGCCGTTCACGGCACGGGGATAACTTCGGGAAAAGCGGTGGACGGGCTCGTGCTATCAGGAGTACGGGGTATCGTGCTATCGGGAGTACGACTATCGTGCTATCAGGAGTACGGATCGTCCGCAAAGCCAATAACGGCGCGGGTTTCGACCTCCCTTAACTTACCTAACTTAAATTCTCTAACTTGTAGTAGGGAAACGCCGTCGCGGTGGACAACCGCTGCGCGGCCACAAACGCAGCAGACAAAGCCTGCTCTTCCAGCATGGAGGGCCAGGCCATGATCGTCGCGCTGCTCAACCAGAAAGGCGGCGTGGGCAAGACCACGCTCGCCACCCATATCGCCGGCGAGCTGGCGATGCGCGGCCAGCATGTCGTGCTGCTGGACGCCGACCCGCAGGGTTCTTCACTGGACTGGACGCAACGACGCAGCCAGCAAGGCTTGCCTCGGCTGTTCAGCGCCGTGGGCCTCGCACGCGAAACGCTGCATCAGGAAGCGCCAGAACTCGCCAGGCGGGCCGATCACGTCGTCATCGACGGCCCGCCGCGCATCGCCGCCCTCGCGCGCTCCGCGCTACTCGCGGCCGAGCGCGTGCTGATCCCGGTGCAGCCCAGCCCCTACGACCTGTGGGCCAGTGCCGAGATGGTCGCACTGATCCGTGAGGCCCAAGTGTTCCGGCCTGCGCTGCGCGCGGCCTTCGTCATCAACCGGCGCGTCAGCACCACCGTGATCGGGCGCGAAGCGCGCCAGGCGCTCGCCGACCAGCCGCTTCCTGCGCTGCGCGCGGAAGTGCATCAGCGCATCGTGTTCGCCGACAGCGTGGCCGCTGGCCGCCTTTCACGCGAGACGGCGCCGGGCAGCGCCGCCGCCCGCGAAATCACCGCCCTAGTGGACGAATTGCTGCGGTGGACGACATGACAGCGAAGCCGCCACCCAACAGCAAACGCACGGCAAAGCGCGTCGGCATCGGCGCGCGTCCGCCTGCGAATCCGCACGCTGAAGCGTGGATTCGCCAGGGCGACGCCGATGCGTTGGGCAAGGGCGACCTCTACACGGCTCGCCTCACTCTCGACATCACGCCCGCCATGCGGGCGCGCATCAAGGTATCGGCCTTCACGCAAGGCGTGACCGTGGCCGACCTGCTGCGCGGCCTGCTAGAGCGAGAGTTTCCCGAGAACCGCAGGGAGAACACACCATGACCGCATCCGTTTCGCCTGCCGCTGTCGCGGCCACGGCTGCACTGGCTGCGCCTATCGGCCAGCCTGCCAGTGCGCCGATGACGCGCGTGGCGCTCGCCTACATCGACCAGCGTTTCGACCTCTATCTGCGCTTCGGCGAGCCGTCGCGCATCCTTCGCCTCGACCACTGGCGGCGATGCGCGTTGTTCCTGCCCGGCGCGATGCTTTGCCGCATCCGCTGGCAGGCCAACGCCTACGGCACGATCCGCTGGCAACTCATGGTGATGCAGACTTGCACGCCGCTGGCCGGCGCGCAGCGCATCCCCGGCGTGCAGCCGGGCGCGCGCCTGCTGCTACACGCCGAAGGCGACGCCAACGTGCGCGCCGTGCTGGAACGCATCGACGGCGTCGAGGCGCTGGGCATCGCGCCCGCAGACGCCTCCCCCGCGTACTGGCGCACGCTGGGCAATCGGCTCGCTGCGCGCTTGCCGCTGCCGGACTACAGCGCCGAGCGGCACGCCGCCTGGCTAGCCGGGAGGGCGCTGCCATGACCGCCGCTTCCACCATCGGCACTGCGCCGCGTTCTCGCGCGCGCCTCGTCCTGGCGGGCTTGTCCGCCTGCGGCCTCGCTGCGCTGGCCTGGGCGTCCTTCGTGCATCCGCTGCCGCGCCTGATCTACAACCCGTCCGACAGCGTTCCCATGGGTTGGTATCGCGTCGATCCGCTGAACCATCGGCCCGGCTCGCTGCCACGTCCCTTGTCCGTGGGCAGCATCGTCTTGGCCTCGCTGCCGCCAGATGCCGCAGCGCTGGCCGCGCAACGCCGCTACCTGCCGGCGGGCGTGCCGCTGCTCAAGCGCGTGGGCGCGATCGCGCCGCAGGAGGTGTGCATCGCTGGCGGCATCGTCCGCATCGACGGCGTGCCTTCGGCCGCCGTGCTGCGCGCCGACCGCTGGGGCCGGCCGCTGCCATCCTGGCAGCAGTGCCGCCGCCTCGAACCGGGCGAGTTGCTCCTGTTGAGCGTGACCAATCCGGCATCGTTCGATGGCCGGTATTTCGGGCCGGTGCGCACGTCCGCCGTGATCGGCATCGCGCACCCGGTCTGGCTGGAGAAGCGTCCATGATGGCTGCCGATGAGATGCACGTCGCCGTGCATCTCATCGTGCCATCGGGCATGTCGATCCGGTGGCTTTCTTCGTGCCGTCGCGCATGTCGTGCGAGCGCCGATCCTGCGTATCGGGCGCCGCACTTCGCGCTGCCTTCCCGTGTGCAGGCGTCTTGCCTCGAACGCGCCCGGCCTGTGGCCGTCGCCGCGTTCGCCGGCGTGCTGGCTGCTCGCGCAGCAGCGCCGCCGGGCCGCCGCTGCCCGGAGCGCCAGCGAGGGGCAAAGGCGGAAGGCAAGACAAAAGGACGCGGCACCGGGCCGCGTCGAAAGCCAGTCTGCACGTGGGGTTGGCGCAGCACGGCGCGGCTTTGCCGCCGTGCCGCTTGTGGCGCGAGGCCCGCGCCAATACGGGCATGTCCGCGTGCTTCGCACGATCAGACACGCCAGAGCTTGCAGGGAGAACGACCATGACTGACCGCCGCGATGACGATTTCCGCGTGCGCCCCAGCGCCCCGAAGAACCGGGGCAAGGGCCAAGGCCAGAGCTTCGTTTCCAAGGTGCTCAAGCAGGCAGGCAAGGCCAGCAGCGGCAAGTCCACGATGCGCCGTCCTGGCGCGACGGGTGGCACGGGCCAGCGGCCCGGCTCGCGACTGGGGCGCGGCTACACAGCGGCGCGCTTCGCCGGGGCGAAGCTGACGCCCATGTCTCGGCGCGTGACCATCAAGACGCTGTTGGTGAATCACCAGCGGGCCAGCCCGCAGTCGCTCGCCAAGCACCTGCACTACATCGAGCGCGACGGCGTGGGCCGCGACGGCGAGCCGGGCCAAGCCTACGGGCCGCAGACCGACGTGGCCGACCTCGACGCCTTCAAGGAACGCTGCGCCGACGACCGGCACCATTTCCGCTTCATCCTCTCGCCCGAGGATGGCGCGGAGCTGGAAGACCTGCGTACCTACACGCGACATCTCATGGGCCGCATGGAGGCCGACCTGGGCACGGACCTCGATTGGGTGGCGGTCAACCACTGGAACACCGACAACCCGCACACGCACATCGTCGTGCGCGGGCGCGACGACACGGGCAAAGACCTCATCATCGCGGGCGACTACATTGCCGATGGCTTCCGCCATCGCGCCGCCGAACTGGCGACCGAATGGCTGGGGCCGCGCACCGAGCTGGAGATCCAGCAGACCTTGCAGCACGAGGTAGAGCAAGAGCGGTGGACGAGCCTGGATCGCACCTTGAAGCGCGAGGCCGGCGACGATGGCCTGGTGCATGTCGAACGGCTCAACGAACCCCGCCTGCAACGCCAGCGCCTGCTGCTGATCGGCCGCCTGCAACGCTTGCAGCGCCTGGGCCTGGCCGACGAGACGCAGCCCGGCACCTGGGCCGTGCATGCCGATGCGGAAAAGACCCTGCGCGCCCTGGGCGAGCGCGGCGACATCATCCGCACCATGCAGCGGGCCATGCGCGGCGAGCCGCGCGAGCTGGCGGTGTTCGAGCCAGGGCAGGACGCGGATGGAAGTGGCCGCAGCATCCTCGGGCGCGTGGCCGCGAAAGGACTGGCCGACGAACTGCGTGATCGGGGCTATCTGGTCATCGACGGCGTGGACGGCAAGGCGCACTACGTCGCGCTCAACGCCCACGACGAGCTGGCGAATTACCCGACCGGCGCCGTGGTGGAGGTCAAGGGATCGGCCGACGTGCGCGCGGCCGACAAGAACATCGCCGCGCTGGCGAGCGATGGCCTGTACCGCACCGACCATCACCTCGCCATCGCGCAGGGCCAGGCCGTGCCCGGCCGCGACCCGCAGGAGGTCGTGGCGGCCCACGTCCGCAGGCTGGAAGCCCTGCGCCGGGCGGGCATCGTGGAGCGGGTGGCCGAGGGGCTATGGAAGGTGCCGGGCGACCTGCCCGAGCAGGGCCGCCGCTACGACGCGCAACGCCTGGGCGGCGTAGCCGTGGAGCTGAAATCGCACCTGCCCATCGAGCGGCAGGCCCGCGTGATCGGGGCCACCTGGCTCGACCAGCAGTTGATCGGCGGCGGCTCCGGCCTGGGCGACCTGGGCTTTGGCGGTGAGGCCAAGCAGGCGATGCAGCAGCGCGCCGACTTCCTGGCCGAACAGGGGCTGGCCGAGCGGCGCGGGCAGCGCGTGATCCTGGCGCGCAACCTGCTGGGCACGCTGCGCAACCGGGAACTGGCGCAGTCCGCCAAGGACATTGCCGCCGACACCGGCCTGGAGCATCGACCCGTGGCCGACGGGCAGCGCGTGGCCGGCATCTACCGGCGCAGCGTCATGCTTGCCAGCGGGCGCTACGCGATGCTGGATGACGGCATGGGATTTAGCCTCGTGCCGTGGCGGCCGGTGATCGAGCAGCGCTTGGGGCAGCAAATCGCCGCAACGGTGCGCGGCGGGCAGGTGTCCTGGAGGTGGGGACGGCAACTCGGCCCAACAATTTAGCGGATCAACCGAATCGTTTTTCCAGTTCGGCGCCTCTTATAGGAAAAATGGGAGCAGTCGGTGCCTCCATCCAATCCGGGATCAACGATCCCCAACCTTGAGGAGCTTGTAACCATGTCTTGTTACGTTCGTTCGATGGTGGCTGGATTTGTCGCCACTGTAGCGCTGTCGCTGCTGATGCTGATGAAGGGCGCCATGGGCTTGATGCCCGAATTGAATCCAATCGCCATGCTCACGGAGATGGCGCACGCAAAAATGGGTATGCCGGCTTCGCCCATGGTCGGATGGGTGGCGCACTTCATGATTGGCACCGTCGTGTGGGGCATCCTGTTCCAACTGCTGTATGGCAGGCTGCCAGGGCGCAGTGCGCTGCTCAAGGGAATGTCGTTTTCCTTGCTAGCTTGGCTCATGATGATGATCGGTCCGATGCCAATGGCCGACGCAGGCCTGTTCGGGATGAACCTGGGGATGATGGCGCCGATGATGACCCTGATGATGCACCTCATTTGGGGCGCAGTGCTGGGCTACACCTATGGTCGGCTCAATGCCAATTCGTGCGCTGTTCGGACTGCAACTTCTTAAGGAACATCTGCATAAATCGTGCCCCGATGTGCTAATCCGAAGCTGATGGTCTGAGAAAATTCCAGTCATGAAACAAGCCGATCTGGGTCTGAACCTGACGATGAAGCGCACGCGCAAGCGGGAGTTTCTTGGCGAGATGGAGCGCGTGGTGCCGTGGGCGGCGTTGGTCGCGCTGATCACGCCCTACGCGCCCGAGGGCAAACGCGGACGCCCGCCATTTGCCGTGGAGACCATGCTGCGCGTGCACTTCATGCAGCAATGGTTCACGCTGAGCGACCCGGCGATGGAAGAGGCGCTGCACGACATGCCGTTGTTCCGGGAGTTTGCAGGGCTGAACTGGGACACAGCAGTGCCCGACGAGACGACGATTCTGCGGTTTCGCCGACTGCTGGAGGACCACAAGCTGGCCCCGCAGATTCTGGCGCTGGTCAATGAACTGCTGGGCGCCAAGGGTCTGCTGCTGCGCGCTGGCACCGTGGTGGACGCCACGCTGATTGCGGCCCCCAGCTCGACCAAGAATGCGTCGGGCGAACGCGACCCTGAGATGAAGCAGAGCAAAAAAGGGAACCAATGGTATTTCGGCATGAAGGCCCACATTGGGGTGGATGCCGACTCGGGCCTGGTGCACACGGTGCGCGGCACTACAGGCAGCGTCAACGACGTGATCGAAGCCAACAGCCTGCTGCACGGTGAAGAAACCGAAGCCTGGGGCGACGCCGGCTACCAGGGGGCTGCCAAGCGGCCCGATGCGCAAGACGGCGTGCGCTGGAACATCGCCATGCGCCCGGGCAAACGCCGGGCGCTGGACAAGGACAACGTGATCGATGCCTTGATCAACAAGATCGAGAAGCTCAAGGCCGGCATCCGGGCCAAGGTTGAGCATCCGTTCCGGGTGATCAAGCGCCAGTTCGGGCACGTCAAGGTGCGCTACCGCGGGTTGAAGAAGAACACTGCGCAGTTGCACACGCTGTTTGCACTGTCCAATCTGTGGATGGTGCGGCACAAATTGATGGCGGTGCAGGCATGAGTGCGCCTGCAATTCGCCAAAAGGCCTGCGGGCCGGCCGAAAGTGACGGAAAACCGGCCGCCGAGCTGACTGAACCGGAAAAATGACTCGCATGGTCGGCATTAGCACATCGCAAAGTGCTTAAAGCAGACCTTCCTTAATGAGCAGAAATTGCCATATTGAGGATACGAAAATGATGAAGGACACAGAGGCTACGGCGGAACGCGAGATTCCGCCGGATAACAGTACGCTCTACGTCGGGTTGGGCCTTGGACTGGGTAGCTATGTGACAGCCACCAGCGTTTTAGCAGGCTTTGTCTGCCCGGTTTGCGTTGTAGCAGCTCCCGCTTTGCTTGCGACAGGTGTTTATCAGAAAATTAGGAATCGTAGCCGAAGACCCGAGAATCGGAGCGAAATACAAATAAAGGCTCGCTGAATTAACCAATCATCGAGTCAGCACAGGAGATCAGCATGGGCACCCCTGTTGGCGACCGCAACAATTTAATCATGGCGGCACAGACTGGAGACGCGGCCGCCCTTTCCCGTCTGCTGGCAGTGTGCCAAGCCGATGCACGCCGCTATGCGTACAAGCACTGCCATGCGAGCGACGTTGATGATGCGGTTCAAGAATCACTACTCATCATTTCTCGCAAGGTCAGCGGGCTAAAAGCGGCTGCGGCCTTTTCATCGTGGCTGTTCACGGTCATCAAGCACGAATGCCGCAAGCTCGCGCGGATGATGTTCAAGCACGAGCCACTGCCTGATGAAGTAGCCGAGGAGCTGCTGCTTCATCGTCCCGACGATGAATTGAGAATCGATCTTGCCAATGCCCTGGAGTCGTTGCCTGCCCATTACCTCGAAGTGGTACTTCTGCGCGACTTCGAGGAATTGACCATTGCCGAGATCGCTGCTCAGTTGGGTGAGCAGCCCGGCGCGATCAAGAGTCGGCTCCATCGTGCCCGCGAGCTAGTGCGCGAATACATGCTCAGTTCAGAACCATCCTCGGGGCACGGACACCGCACACCGACGAAATAGCCAAGCTGAGTCCTCGTCCGGGCCGCCTCGCCAAGCGAGGCGGCAATTTCTTGCGCATTGTCATGGATAACCCTCAATTGCTAGGCCCAGGCCAGTGATTGAGGTTTTTTTGCTTTCTACCGAACCGTTTTGCACGGCGGTCGCCTCTTAGGAAATGAGGCTGGCGATTGCTGGCCGATTACCCGCAGCTCACTCGGCTGCTTCTTTCCTATCAGGAGATCACAATGTCAAACCGTATGTTGTCCGCCGCCGTCGCCACGGCGTTTGTCGCAGCCTTCGCCGCCCCCGCCTTTTCGCAGGGCATGAGCCAGGCCGACATGCAGAAGAAGATGCAGGAGAACCAAGCCAAGAGCATGGAGATGATGAAGACCGGCAAGTTCGACAAGTGCTATGGCGTTGCCCTGAAGGGGCAGAACGACTGCTTCGCCGGCGCCGGCACAAGTTGCGCGGGTACCAGCACCGCCGACTACCAGGGGAACGCCTGGAAGCTGGTCGCCAAGGGCACCTGCACCACGATCTCGACGCCCAACGGGCACGGCAGTCTCAGCGCCAAGTCCTGACGCGAGCATTCACCTTGGTGGGCGGTGGCCTGTCGCCCCGCCCGCCAGCTTGTGACAACGAGGATCAACATGGGCATTCACCAAACTGCGCACGCCGCCGGGCGGGGAATCCCTGCGCGAGCCGGCGTAGGCCTTAAGGCCGACCACTACCGAACCATCATCGAAACGCGGCCGGATATGGGCTTCTTTGAAGTTCATGCGGAAAACTACATGGGCGCTGGCGGCCCGCCCCATCGCTACCTGACGGCCATCCGAGAACACTATCCCCTGTCGTTGCACGGCGTGGGCCTGTCCATCGGTGCCGACAGGCCACTCGACCAAGCGCATTTGCTGCGTCTCAAGGCGCTGAACGAGCGGTACGAACCCGGCCTGCTTTCCGAACACCTGGCATGGTCTTCACATGGCACCAGCTACCTCGATGATCTGTTGCCGGTGCCGTACACCGACGACACGCTGAACCGCATCTGCGAGCACATCGACCAGGTGCAAACAGCTATGGCCCGGCAAATGCTGCTGGAGAACCCCGCGACCTACATCTGGTTCAAGGAGAGCACATGGCGCGAGACGGATTTCATCAGGGAGATCACCCGGAGAACCGGGTGCGGTCTGCTGCTGGACGTGAACAACGTCCACGTGGCGAGCACGAATCAGCAATGGGACGCGCGCGCCTACATCAACGATTTCCCCCTCGACCATGTGCAGCAAATCCACTTGGCCGGCCACTCCCTTCAGACGGACGAGAAGGGACGCCCTTTGCTGATCGACTCACACGACCAAAGAGTGGATGAGCGGGTGTGGAACCTCTTTAGGCAGGTCATCCAATGCATCGGGCCAGTCCCTACGCTGATCGAGTGGGATTCCAACATTCCCGCATGGCCCGAGCTGCAAACAGAGGCCGTGATGGCCGATGTGCTGATGGGCATGTCCAACGTACAGGAGCGACGCCATGGCACGCTTGGCTGAACGCCTGGAGGAATTCGCCTCGGCGCTGCTCGACCCGGAACGCGCGGTGCCCGAGGGGCTGGTCGGCCCCGACGGCGAGCCGAGCGCACGGCGCTTTGCCGTCTATCGGAACAATGTGTTCGTTGGCCTGACGGACGCGCTGCGCGCGGGCTTTCCCTGCGTCGTCAAGCTGGTGGGCGACGAATTCTTCGCGGCGATGGCCCGCGTCTTCGCGGCCGCCACGCCGCCCAGCTCGCCGGTGCTGCTGCACTACGGCGCCGAGTTCCCGGACTTCATCGCGTCCTTTCCACCCGCGGAACCCTTACCCTATCTCGCCGACGTGGCCCGCATCGAGCGCGCCGCGACCGAGGCGTACCACGCGCACGAGGCAGAACCCTTGGCGCCCAGCGTGCTTGCAGGAGTACCGCCTGACCAAGCTTCCATGCTGCGGTTTCGGCTCCACCCTTCCGTGCGCCTGGTGCGTTCGCCATTCCCAGCCTTCACCATCTGGAGGATGAACACCTCGGATGGCACGCCAGCACCCGTTGACCTCTCCGAAGCGCAGGACACGATGGTGCTACGCCCCGACGCCGAGGTGGACGTGCGCAAGATACTTCCCGCGAGCCATGACTTCGTAGCCGCGCTCGGCCAGGGCCTGACGCTATCGCAGGCCATGGAAACGGCCCTCGCCACCGACGGCGATTTTGACCTGTCGGAGAACTTGCGGGAATTGATCCAGATGGGCGCCTTTGTCGGCTTCGCGTTGGAAGCCGGGGAGAACGATCATGAGTAACTTCCAAGTGCCGAAAGGTTGGCCCGGAATACTTGGCGCGGCGAACTGTGCATTGCACTGGCTGGCAAAGATCGCCGGCATGGCCGCGCCGCTGTTCCTTCGGGTGGCGCTGGCCTTGCCCTTCTTCAAGTCGGGCCTCACCAAATGGGACGGTCTCCTGTCGCTGTCGCCAGCGGCGAGTTTTCTGTTTGAAGATGAATTCAAGCTGCACATCCTGGGGAAGGTCTATGACCTGCCTGCGCCGGACGTACTCGCCTTCGCCAGTGGATCGGCCGAGATCATCTTTCCGATCCTGCTGATTCTCGGACTTGGCACGCGCATGAGTGCCCTGGGCTTGCTCGGCATGACGGCGGTGATCCAGCTCATCGTGCCGGACGGGTGGGCGAACTTTCATTTGCCCTGGGCGACGATGGCGATTGCCCTGATCGCTATCGGGCCGGGCCGGCTTTCACTCGACCATGGGATTCGCGGCTTCTTGGAGCATTGCGAGGCTTCGGCCTGACAAGGAGGTCAGCATGCTTGCATTGCGCGCCATATCCCTCGTGATGGCAGGTTTCTTTGCTTCGGGGGCCGGAGCTGCCGATGGGCTGATTGCGGTACAAAGCCCGTACAGTGTCAAGGAAACGATTGACCGTTTCGAGACGGCCGCCAAGTCTCGGGGCATCTATATCTTCCTGCGCCTCGATCACGCGCAGGGCGCGAAGAAGGTCGGCAAGGACTTGCGGTCGACCGAGCTTCTGGTGTTCGGCAATCCCCAGGGCGGCACCCCCTTGATGGAATGCGCGCAGACTGCCGGTATCGACCTTCCGCTCAAGGCCTTGGCCTGGCAGGACGCGACTGGGCAAGTGTGGCTTGGCTACAACGATCCGAAGTATCTCGCATCGCGCCATGGCGCCGACAACTGCGGCCCCGTCGTGGAAAACATCTCCAAGGCGCTGGGCGGCATGACGCAGGAGGCGATTCGGAAGTGAGCGCGCTCGTCCGTCTTGGCCTCACCGTCAGGGCAGTGAAGCGCCTGTTTTGCTCCGCCTGCGCCATACTGGGGGCAGCATGTTCAGAGACAAGGCGCCAATGTCCACAGAGCCTGCGAATCGGCAATCGAGGGCGGTACTGACGAACGCTGCGATCACGCCGTAGTGTCAGCAGCCGTCCATATGCCAGTTCAACCGCCATGCAGCGCGTCAATCAACGGGCAGGACACATGGCCCTCATGCGCACAGCATTCGTTCACCAATTTTGACAGCGCCTGTTCCATCCGCATAAGGTCGTTCAGGCGGGTGCGAACATCGGCCAGCCGCAGTGCGGCAAGGTCGGCTGCTTCACTGCAATGGGTGCCGTCCTCCAGCTTCAGCAACTCCCCGATTTCATCGAGGCTGAATCCCAGCCGCTGCGCCGCCTTCACGAACTTCACCCGCGCCACGTCGGCGCTGCAGTAGCGTCGAATGCTGCCGTAGGGCCGGTTCGGCGTCGGCAGCAGCCCTTTGTGCTGATAGAAGCGGATCGTCTCCACGTTGACCCCGGCTGCCTTGGCGAAGGCGCCGATGGTCAGGCTTTCCAAGGTGTTTTCCATTCCGCTTGACTCCGTAGTTGACTACGGAAGTAACGTTACTCCAACGAGCAAATCCTCGAAAGGAGAACCTGATGTCGGAATCGCAAGACGGGCGCGGCGCCCTCGCCGCCGGCGGGCTGGCCGCCATCCTCGCTTCGACCTGCTGCCTGGGGCCACTGGTTCTGGTCGCTCTGGGCTTCAGCGGTGCCTGGATCGGCAACTTGACCGCACTGGAACCGTATCGCCCGATCTTCATCGGCGCGGCGCTGGTGGCGTTGTTCTTCGCCTGGCGACACATCTACCGGCCGGCAACTGCCTGCAAGCCGGGCGAGGTGTGTGCGATCCCGCAGGTTCGCACCACCTACAAGCTGATTTTCTGGATCGTGGCAGCGCTCGTTCTGGTCGCGCTCGGATTTCCCTACGTGTTGCCTTTCTTCTATTGATCGGGAGTTCACCATGAAAAAACTGCTTGCCTCCCTTGCGCTCGTTGCCGTCACCGTTCCAGTGTGGGCCGCTACCCAGACCGTCACGCTGGCCGTGCCCGGCATGACCTGCGCCGCTTGCCCGATCACCGTCAAGAAGGCGCTCTCCAAGGTCGAGGGCGTCAGCCAAGTCGATGTGACCTTCGAGAAGCGCGAAGCGGTCGTCACCTTTGATGATGCCAAGGCCAGCGTCCAGAAGCTGACCAAAGCCACCGAAGACGCGGGCTATCCGTCCAGCGTCAAGCGCTAAACCGGGAGCGATGCCATGAAACCGATTGCGCGTATCGCCGACAAAGCCGGGGCATTGGGCACCCTCGTCTCCGCGATGGGCTGCGCAATGTGCTTTCCCGCACTCGCCAGCCTAGGCGCGGCCATCGGGCTGGGTTTTCTCCAGCAATACGAAGGCTTGTTCATTTCCAGGCTGTTGCCATTGTTTGCTGCATTGGCGCTTGCGGCCAACGCGCTCGGTTGGCTACGCCACCGGCAATGGCACCGGAGTCTGCTGGGTATGGTCGGTCCCGCCATCGTTATCGTGGGCGCGGTCTGGCTGCTTGGCACCGCTTGGATGCGGCCCCTGGTCTATACGGGGATCGCCTTGATGGCCGTCGTTTCGGTCTGGGATTTGGTATCTCAGGCCAACCGCCGCTGCGGTCCTGACGGCTGCGAACTGCCCGCGAAACACGGCTGACTGGCTTGCGCCACAACGAATTGAAAGGAATGACTTCATGACACAGTTGAAGATCACCGGCATGACCTGCGACTCCTGCGCGGTCCACGTCAAGGAAGCACTGGAAAACGTGCCTGGCGTGCAATCGGCCGAAGTGTCCTACACCAAGGGCAGCGCCCAGCTCGCCATCGCGGCCGGCACTTCACCCGATGCCCTGATCGCGGCTGTCGCCGGACTCGGCTACCGCGCGGCGCTGGCCGATGCGTCGAACGCGCTTCCCAAAGGCGGACTGCTCGACCGCATGCGCGATTGGGTCGACGGCGGCGACAAGGCCAGCCACGACGGCGGCCTGCATATTGTCGTCATCGGCAGCGGTGGGGCCGCGATGGCGGCGGCGCTGAAGGCCGTCGAACGCGGCGCACGGGTGACGCTAATCGAGCGCGGCACCATCGGCGGCACCTGCGTCAATGTCGGCTGCGTGCCCTCGAAGATCATGATCCGCGCCGCCCACATCGCCCACCTGCGCCGCGAAAGCCCGTTCGATGGCGGCATCCAGGCGAACCCGCCGCTGATCCTGCGCGAACGGCTGCTGGCCCAGCAGCAGGCGCGCGTCGATGAGTTGCGCCATGCCAAGTACGAAAGCATCCTGGACGGCAACCCAGCCATCATGCGGCTAGCGGGCGAAGCCCGTTTCAAGGACGGCCGCAACCTCACCGTGCGGCTGAACGAGGGCGGCGAGCGCGTGGTTTCGTTCGACCGCTGCCTGATCGCCACCGGCGCGAGCGCGGCGGTGCCGCCGATCCCAGGCCTCAAGGACACGCCCTACTGGACTTCAACCGAGGCGCTGGTGAGCGACACGATTCCCGCACGCCTAGCCGTGATCGGCTCATCGGTAGTGGCTGTTGAGCTGGCGCAAGCCTTCGCCCGGCTTGGGGCCAAGGTCACGATCCTGGCGCGCAGCACGCTGTTCTTTCGCGAAGACCCGGCCATCGGCGAAGCCGTGACGGTGGCGTTTCGCTTGGAGGGCATCGAGGTGCTGGAACATACGCAAGCCAGCCAGGTCGCGCACGTGGACGGCGAGTTTGTGTTGACCACCAACCATGGCGAACTGTGTGCCGACCGGCTGCTGGTGGCGACGGGCCGCACACCTAATACGCGCAGCCTCAACCTCGAAGCCGCCCGGGTGGCGGTGAACAAGCAAGGGGCCATCGAGATCGACCTCAGCATGCGCACCAGCGCCCCGGACATCTACGCCGGCGGCGACTGCACCGACCAGCCGCAGTTCGTCTACGTCGCGGCGGCGGCTGGTACCCGCGCCGCGATCAACATGACCGGCGGCGACGCGTCGCTGGACCTGACCGCCATGCCAGCGGTGGTGTTCACCGACCCACAGGTCTCTACCGTGGGCTTGAGCGAGCAGGAGGCGCACCACGCCGGCATCGAGACCGACAGCCGCACGCTCACCCTCGACAACGTGCCGCGCGCGCTCGCCAACTTCGATACGCGCGGCTTCATCAAGCTGGTGATCGAGGAAGGCAGCCACCGTTTGATCGGCGTGCAGGCGGTGGCCCCAGAAGCGGGCGAGTTGATCCAGGCAGCGGCGCTGGCGATCCGCGCGCGCATGACGGTGCAGGAACTGGCCGACCAGTTGTTCCCGTATCTGACGATGGTCGAGGGCCTGAAGCTCGCCGCGCAGACCTTCAGCAAGGACGTGAAGCAGCTATCGTGCTGCGCTGGATAGCAAAAGCTAAGAAGGTTGCGCCCCCTCAGGACGGTGAAAGGCGCATCCTTCTCAGCCTGCCCCATACGAGGAACAGCATGGTCAGAGTTAAGGTGCCAATGCCCACGGAGGCCGCGAATCGGTAATCGACGGCTGGGATGATAAACGGCAGCAGGCCCACGGCGAGCGCCGGCGGCACGTGCAGATCGAATAATCGCAAGATTAGGATGCCGCATGCCGCGCTGGAGATCACCGCCAGCGGGGCGCCCCCGAACGTCGTGACCAGTGCAACCCCGATCAATGCGCTCAGGGTACACGCGACCGGCAGCAGCAGCGGCTTCTTGACCCAAGGGCAAACGTCCGCATGGGCAAACATTTCAAAGCCGATCACGATAAGCGGCGGGAACAGGATCAACCGCCAACCCGTGGCTTCGGCCAGAATCGCCGTGCCTACCAGAAACACCAGAAAGAACGGGAGCCACGAGTAGGTGCTTGGAGTTTCCTCGGTAACGTCATCGGCCACATCGGAGGCGGTTCGCACCGGCGGTAGCGGGACGAAGCGAGGCCAGACAAGGGAGATCGCGGCGAGCAATATCAGGCCGACCAGCAACGATGCCGGGTAGTACCAGCTTGTGATGTTGAGTGAGATTGGCAGCACGCCCGCCGAAATGGCCGGGGCAATCGATGACTTCAATATGCGGATGATGAGCATCGCGGCTGCGGTCGCCAGCAGGATCGGCACGATCCCGCTGCCCATGCTTCGGGCGAAGATCGTGCCTACCAGCCCGGTAAGAAGCGGTGTGAGAACCAGCATCCCCGGCGCTTTGGCCCAGGTGCCGTGCGGTCGCTTGATGATGTCATGGGCCAGGGCGCCTAGTTCGGGAAAAAGAATGTAGTGAACATGCGTGGCCGCCGCGATCCACGCGATGACACCCATGTAGAGCGCCGTCAGCAACTCCCCAAAGAATCCCCACGGCAGCGACGATCGCCGTATACCAAACAATCTCATGCCTTCCATCCACGACATCCATTTTCTTGAAGGCCCACCTCGGGCAAGTGATGGTTGACTCCAAGGTGGGGCGCCGTACTTATTTCGTCCCTATCGGCAGAGCGTAGGACGCAAAGGCCGCGTCCACGGGTGTGTCGAACAGGTGATTGGTGTAGTTCGAGATCGTCTTGACGGCGATGGCGAGCACCACCTGTAGAGCCTGCTGCTCGCTGTAGCCCGCGTCGGTGAAGGTCTGCAAACTCGCCTGCGACGGATTGCCCCGCGTCTGCACCATGTCCTTGACGAAGGCGGTAAGGGCGTGCAGCTTCGGGTCATCCATCGGCGTGCCCTCACGGATTGCCTGGAGCGCCTGCGGCGGCACCTTCGATACCTTCTCGGCGATCATGCTGTGAGCGGCCACGCAGTAGTGGCAGCCGTTTTCCCGACTGATGACCAGCAGCACGACTTCCTGCTCGGCCGGCGTGAAGCCGGATTCCTTGCGGAACCAGTCATACCCATGGAGGTAGGTCGAGAGCGCGCCAGGGGCGTGGGCCATTTCTCCATACATGTTGGGAACAAATCCCTGCTTCCTGCGCGTGTTACTCAGGAACTCGCGGCTCCTTTCAGGGGCGGTGTCTTCGGTAAGAAGAGGCAGTGTCAGCTTGGCGTTCATGGAGTGCTCCTAAGTGGAAATATTCCGGCTTCCAGATTGGGTTTGATGATGGCGAAGTTGGGCGAGACGTCGAAGTCGCGCGGGGCGAACAGGCTGTGGTGCCGCACATGAAGAATCTCGGCCACACAGCCGGGGCACATCGGGTCCTGCGACGGCACGGTCTCGATCAGCGGCAGGATCGGATAGCGAATCGACTGGAAAGCTTGGGCGATCAGCGTCGAGCAGATGGCGCGGGTGGGGTCGCCGCTGCCCAGGCCGAGCATGCGACGGCGCCAACGCACCGGCACCGGCGGCGTGGGCAACAGATATCGGGCCAGGTCGATCACGTTCTTCAAGTCGTACTGATGGCCCAGCCGAGCCACCGCCGTGCCGACCAGGGTGTCAATCTCGGCAGCGGTCAGGCCCACGGGCCGGCACACTCGGGTATGCAGATCGGCGAACTCGGCCACGCTGACCAGACGCACGCCTTCGCGTAGATCGGCTTCAAGAAAGCAACGGGGCCGCCCTTCGGCATCGGTCGGCCTGCCGGCCGTGCCGACAAACAGTGCCGCGTGCGACCAGGTGGATTGGGTCAGGTACTTGATGGCCACGCTGACCCGGCTCTGACCTTCGACCAGCAGCACGTCGCCGGGCTGCAGGCACGCCATGAGAAGGTCTGGATCGGTCGGCGGGGCCACGCTATGCACATGGTGGGGCCGACTGAGGTAGCGGCTCAGTCCTTCTCCACAGCGGCGCGCGATGCTGTCCAAGATGTTTCCCACGGCGTCACCCTGTCGAAACGAAGGTGAAATTCGGGCGCGGCATGGCTCAGAACCTCGTCGTCAGTTGTGTGAGCCAGGCCGGTGAATGTTCCACAAGCCATGCTTCCATCGGCTTGTCGGCGCCTGTCAGGATCAGGGCGGCCAGGGCAAGCATGATCGCGCCCAACAGGACTTTCCCGGCCTTGCCGGCGTGCAGGAGCTTGGATCGCGTGCGGCCGATCGCGCTGCGCGACACATAGGCCAGTGCAACCAGGGGCAATGCCGCGCCGATACCGAACACCGCCATCATCGAGCCTGCTTGCGCCAGGTTCGTACCCTGGCTGGCCAGAACGATGGCCGCGCCAAGCGTCGGCCCCACGCAGGGACTCCAGACCAGCCCCAGCACTAGGCCCACCACGAACTGCCCCGTCAGCCCGTCCAGTTGGACACGCGCAAGCAGGTCGTTCCCGGCATTGCCGATGCCGGCCGTCAGCGACGCAAACAGCTGCTGGAGGGCGCTGGACATGAGCACCACGCCTAACAGTCCCAGGACGGCCGCGCCCACGCCCCGGAAGATCGTTGTGTCGATGCCGAGCGAGGCGCCTGCCCAGGCCAGCGCCGTGCCGACAATGGCATAGGACAGAGCGAGGCCGCCCGCCAGGGCCAACGGCGCGTGCCGATGGGCGTTGACCGCCGAGCCAATCAGGATCGGTACGATGGGCAGGACGCAAGGCGACAGCGTGGAAAGCACCCCCGCGAGCAGTCCGAGGCCGTAGGAACCGAGGCCGAGCGTCATCAGCGCGTGGTCTTCTGAATCAGGCCCTCGATGCCGGCCTCGGTGGTGTCGCCCACGGAGCGGGCCACTTCCTGGGTGCCTTTGAAGCCTACCAGCGTACTTTGCATGCTGACCTTGAAGGCCCGGACGGTGCTCTTTTCGCTGTCGAAGTCCACGGTCAGCAAGGTCACGTCCTTGTAGGCGGGCTGCTTCATTAGGGTTTCCAAGATCGGCTTCTGCGCCTTGCAGGTCGGGCACCACGTCGCGCTGACGTCCACTACCACGGGCTGGCCAGCCTGCGTCAGACGGTCGAACTCGGCTTGGCTGAACGGTTTGATCTCCCCGGCGCTGGCGATGCTGGCGAACGTGGCAAGAGCGAGAAAGGCGGCGGTCATACGTAGTTTCATGGGCGTAATCCTGAATAAGGGGAGAACCGCCCAAGGCGATGACTCGCGCGGGCGAACACGGTCGCCAAGAGTGACGGCCTCTTCCTAAGAGGCGGGGAGTCGTCAAGATGGTTCGCATCCGAGCGAAAAAAATCTGCGAGGCCGCACTGCGGAATCTGTCCCCGCTTTTGGCAGGGCCAGCTTTTTTGCACATGCGGCGAACCGTTTTGGCGGTTGCGCCCCTCTTATTGGCAGGAGGGAGTAGTGCGGCCGCCCAAGGGGGGCGTCCTCAGCATCTCTCAGTTCTTCCCGTCGCACCGTTCCCAGGTGATAGGAGCGCATCATGTATTGCAGCACTTCTGTTAAAGCGCAATTGGTTCGTGGCGCATTGGCCGTGACATCCATTGCGGGCGCCATCGTTTTAACCCCTAACTTTTGGCCTGCGGCAGGGCTATTTGGTTTGGCCATCTATCTTATGCGCGGGTGTCCCGCCTGCTGGCTCGCGGGACTAATGAAAGCCATTCGGGTTCGCAACGAGCGCAAGTCGCTGCTGTAGCTCGATCCACGAACATGGAGCTACGTCATCTACGATGCTTTCTTGCGGTTGCGGAGGAACTCCACTTCGCTCGTGCCGCCGAACGACTGCACATTGACCAGTCGCCGCTATCCCGTACCATCAAGGAACTAGAGGAAGAACTTAGCGCACGCCTTTTCGTTCGCACCACCCGCAGCACGCAATTGACCCGCGCTGGCCGACTACTCTTGGAGCACGTGCCGCGCATCTTCGCTGCATTGGAGCAAGCGCGCGATAGCGTCAAATCCGCTGCCAACGGCTTTCACGGTCAGTTGCGCATCGCCTTGTCCGATGGTGTGACGCCTTCGCGCTTGCCGGCCTTGCTGGCACGATGCCGTGAAGAAGATCCCGAAGTAGAGATACGGCTGTTTGAAGTGCCACTAGCCCAGCAGATCAAGGGTCTTCACGATGACCTATACGATGCTGGATTTTCGATGGCAGATGACGTGGGTGATGGCATCTTGGTTGCTCCCGCCTGGGAAGATGAATTGATGCTGGCGGTGCCGGCACGCCATCCGGTGCTGGCCTATAAGCGCGTTCCGTTGGAGGAAGTATTGCGCCATCCGCTGGTTCTGGGCGATCCAGCCGTATGCGAGGGCCATGCACGGCAGGTCGAACGTATCCTGCGCAAACATGAACAAGAGCCGTTGATCGTCCAGCACGTCGCCAGCTTCGATCTGATGATGACACTCGTTTCTGCTGGAATTGCATTGGGGTTGGCCGGCACGGCGCACATCACAGGCAGCCGCGAGCCTGGCGTCATAGGTCGGCCGTTAGCGGGACAACCACCGATGTTGACAACCTATCTACTTCGCCGCGACATGGAGCCATGCGAGATGTTGACTCGCTTCATTGAACGAGTTGCTTGCCTCGATTCAACAGATGACATTGGCACTGCCTAAGATTTCCAGAACTGCGATGAAAGGACTGGAGCCATGAACAAATTGCTACCGCTGCTGATGATCGCCGCCGCATTGGCGGCATGCGGTCAATCCCAACCTTCGGAAACTGTGGACTACCTTGTGGCCCATCCTGAGCGCATCAAGGAACTCCAGCGCCAATGCAAGGAGGATCGCGCGAAGGTCGGCGACGAACTCTGCGTGCGCGCGGCCGAAGCCGCCAATCGGCGCTTCTTCGGTGATCGACCCGAGCAGAAATCCAAGTAGCGCCCCTCGCAGTCGCTACGCCGCGACAGAATTCGCGCCGTTACCTCATCACGCCGCAACGCGCTCGCGTTCGCGGCGTTTTTATTGTCTTCGCCCTTGCAAGAAATCTGGCCTTTTCAGCCTGAATTGCCGCCAGAACGGCCTTTGACCGACCTGCGCACGCGCCTTGATCCTCAGTGCTGCGGCACCTCCGTGTGCCGTGATTGGAGACAAGGTCATGCAAGGGACGAACGTGCTGTTCGGTCAGATTGCCGTCGTATTCGGCATCGTGATCGCCGGCGTGTGGGCAGCCACACAATGGACGGCAGCAGCCCTTGGCTATCAAGTACGCCTTGGCTCGCCCTGGTTCGACTTCCTGGGCACGCCGGTCTATCACCCGTGGCGGCTGTTCGAGTGGTGGTTCTTCTTCGACGCCTACGCACCGCGTGTCTTCGACATTGGCGGCGCGATTGCCGGCGGCAGCGGCCTTGTCGCCGTGCTGGTTGCCATCGGCATGTCGATCTGGCGCTCGCGCCAATCACGCCTCGTCACCACCTACGGCTCGGCCCGCTGGGCGAACGCGGAGGACATTCGCAAGGCGGGTCTAACGCAGCCAGCCGGCGTGTTCCTCGGCCAGCATAACCGGCAGTACCTGCGCCATGAAGGCCCAGAACACGTCTTGACCTTTGCGCCCACGCGCAGCGGCAAAGGCGTTGGCCTGGTGGTGCCGACACTGCTTTCCTGGCCCGCGTCCGCCGTCATCCACGACATCAAGGGCGAGAACTGGCAGATCACCGCCGGCTGGCGCTCGCGCTTCTCGCATTGCCTGTTGTTCAACCCCACGGATGCGAAGTCGGCGGCCTACAACCCGCTGCTGGAGGTGCGACGCGGCGCGCATGAAGTGCGCGACGTGCAGAACATCGCGGACATTCTGGTCGATCCCGAAGGCGCGCTGGAGCGGCGCAACCATTGGGAGAAGACTTCGCACGCGCTGCTGGTCGGGGCCATCTTGCATGTGCTCTACGCGGGCGAGGACAAGACGCTGCGCGGCGTCGCCAACTTCCTCTCCGATCCGGCCAGCCCATTCGAGCTGACCTTGCACCGGATGATGACCACGCCCCATCTGGGCGATGGCCCGCATCCGGTGGTTGCCTCTGCGGCGCGCGAAGTGCTCAACAAGTCGGACAACGAGCGCTCGGGCGTCTTGTCCACGGCCATGTCGTTCCTCGGCCTGTACCGCGACCCGACGGTGGCCGAAGTCACCTCGCGCTGCGACTGGCGCATCGCCGATCTCATTTCCGTCGAGCACCCCGTATCGCTGTACCTCGTGGTGCCGCCTTCGGACATTTCGCGCACCAAACCGCTCATCCGCCTGATCCTCAACCAGATCGGCCGGCGGCTCACCGAATCACTCGACGGCAGCGATGGCATCGAGCGCCGCCACAAGTTGCTGCTGATGCTCGACGAATTCCCGGCCTTGGGCCGGCTCGACTTCTTCGAGACGGCACTGGCCTTCATGGCGGGCTACGGCATCCGCAGTTTTCTCATCGCGCAGTCGCTCAACCAGATCGACAAGGCGTATGGGCAGAACCATTCGATTCTGGACAACTGCCATGTGCGCGTGACGTTCGCCACCAACGACGAACGCACCGCCAAGCGCATTTCCGAAACGCTTGGCACCGCTACCGAGCTACGCGCGCAGCGCAACTACGCTGGTCATCGGCTCGCGCCGTGGCTGGGCCACCTGATGGTGTCGCGGCAGGAGACGGCCCGCCCGCTGCTGACGCCGGGCGAAGTCATGCAGCTTCCGCCCGACGAGGCCGTGGTGATGGTCTCCAGCGTCGCGCCGATCAAGGCCAAGAAGCTGCGCTACTACGCAGACAGCAATTTCAAGCGGCGCGTGCTGTCACCGCCTGTGCTCGCTGCCGGGCGCTATGCCGATGTTCCTCCGGTACGCCCCGACGACTGGAGCGGACTGGCGATTCCGCCGACGCCTGCCGCACCGGCTACGTCATCCGCCGATGGCCTGGAACACCTGGGCACGGCCGACGACGGCTGCCCGCGCCGCCAGCCAGAGCTAACTGAGGCCGTCGCCTACGACCCCGAGAGCGCCGCGCCCGCGGCCGACCTCGGCCTGCTCGATGACGACGACGACCTGCCGCTTCCCCTTCCGCGCCAGCTTGATCCGGCCATGCAGCGCACGGCCCGGCTGGCATCCCTCGACCCCAACGACGGAATCGAGCTATGAGCCACTACCGCCTGAACCTCTTTATCCAGCCCGAGCACGCCCAGCGGCTCGATGAACTGGCCGCCAAGAAAGGCGTGTCCAAGTCCAGCATCGTCGCTGCCGCCTTAGCGTCTTGGCTGTCGCCGGACGCGGCCGACCAGCGCGAAGCGGCCATCGCCAAGCGGCTGGATCGGCTGTCGCGCCAAGCCGAGCGCATGGAGCGTGACCAGAACATCGCCATCGAGACGCTGGCGCTGTTCATCCGCTACTACCTCACGGTCAGCACGCCGGTTCCCGAGGCCCACCAAGACGCGGCCCGCGCCCAGGGCAAGGCGCGCTTCGAGCAGTTCGTCGAACAGCTCGGCCGCCACCTGCTGCGCGGGCGCAGCCTCGTGCGTGACGTGGTGGAGGAACTGCATCCCGACCCGATGCGAATGGGGGGCACGGCGGCAGCCGCCCAGGCCCAGGAGCGTGCGTCATGAGCACCACTCCCCAATCCATGACCACTGCGGCGCTTGACCGACGTATCCAGATGCTGCGCACGGCAATGGGGCCGCTGATCGCCGCCGCGCTCGAAGACCCGGACGTGGTGGAAATCATGCTCAACCCGGATCGCACCCTCTGGGTGGATCGCCTGTCCTCGGGTCGCGCCCCGATGGGCGTGGAGATGCCCGAAGCCGATGGCGAGCGAATCATCCGCCTCGTCGCGGCCCATGTCGGTGCGGAAGTGCATCGCGGCCAGCCGCTGCTATCGGCCGAGTTGCCCGAAACCGGCGAACGCTTCGAGGGCATCTTGCCGCCCGCTGCACCGGGGCCGGCCTTCGCGCTGCGCAAGCGCGCCATCGGCGTCATTCCGCTGGAGCGGTACGTCGTGGAGGGAATGATGACGGCCGCACAGGCGGGCTTTCTGGTTCGCGCTGTGCGCGAGCGCAAGAACATCCTGATCGCCGGGGCCACCAGCAGCGGCAAGACGACCCTTGCCAATGCTCTGCTCGCCGAGATAGCCGCCACGGGCGACCGCGTGCTGGTGCTCGAAGACACGGTGGAACTGCAATGCGCGGCCCGCGACCACGTACCGCTGCGCACCCGCGCTGGCGTGGTGTCCATGACCGAGCTGGTGCGCTCATCCATGCGCCTGCGCCCGGATCGCGTGGTCGTTGGCGAGGTGCGCGGCGCCGAGGCGCTGGATCTCATCAAGGTATGGGGCACGGGCCACCCCGGCGGCATCGCCACGATCCACGCCGGCTCCGCACTGGGCGCGCTGCTGCGCCTGGAGCAACTGATTCTCGAAGTGGCGGTGAACCCGCCGCGTGCGCTGATCGCCGAGGCGGTCAACGTGGTGATCCACATCGCTGGGCGTGGGCGCAAGCGCCGCATCGAGAGCATCGCCCGCGTCGTCGGCTTCGACGGCGTGGGCTACCAACTGGCGGACGCACTGGAGACGCCGTTCCCCGAGCTGCTGCCACTTCCCGATGCCGCACCCGCTGCGGCGATTTCCCCGTCCCCTGACCAACCTGGAGAACTGCCATGACGCAGATGATCGTTCCTGCTTTCCGTTTTTCTGCAAATCCGGCTTTGCGCCTGCCCACACGGTCGCGGCTGCACAGCCTGGGTCGCCCTGCGGCGCAAGGGCTGCTGCTGTCCGCGCTGCTGCTGTTTCTGGCCGGCACCGCGCAGGCCGCCGGCTCCTCGATGCCCTGGGAAGGCCCGTTGCAGTCGATTTTGGAGTCGATTCAAGGGCCGGTGGCGCGCATCGTCGCGGTCATCATCATCATCGCGACGGGCCTGGCGCTCGCCTTTGGCGACACGTCGGGCGGTTTTCGCAAGCTGATCCAGATCGTGTTCGGCTTGAGCATCGCCTTCGCGGCTTCGAGCTTCTTCCTGTCCTTCTTCAGCTTCTCCGGCGGAGCTGTCGTATGAGCGGGTCTGACACCTTCGCGGCCGGGTTCGAGGTGCCGCTGCATCGCTCGCTGACCGAGCCGATCTTGATGGGCGGTGCACCGCGCACCGTGGCGATTGCCAACGGCACGCTGGCCGCCGCCGTCGGGCTGGGCCTGCAACTGTGGATTCCGGGCGTGGTGCTCTGGATCGTCGGCCACGCGCTGGCGGTCTGGGGTGCGCGTGTCGATCCGCAGTTCATGGCCGTGTTTGCCCGGCACATCAAGCACCGCCCGCTGCTGGACGTGTGAGGGGACGCCGCCATGCTGAACCTTGCCGAATACCGCCAGCGGCCCGCGCTGCTGGCCGACTGGCTGCCCTGGGCCGGGCTGATCGCGCCGGGCGTCGTCTTGAACAAGGACGGCAGTTTCCAGCGCACGGCGCGGTTTCGCGGGCCTGACCTCGACAGCGCCACGCAAGGCGAGCTGATCGCCACGTCGGCCCGCTTGAACAACGCGCTGCGCCGGATGGGCTCGGGCTGGGCGCTGTTCATCGAGGCCGAGCGCCGCGCTGCGGCCGACTACCCACATTCCGACTTTCCCGAACCGTTGTCTTGGCTAGTGGACGAGGAACGCCGGGCAGCGTTCGAGGAATCGGGCAACCATTTCGAGAGCGGCTACCACCTGACGCTGGTGTACCTGCCGCCCGAGGAATCCCGCGCCCGCGCGGCGGGCATGTTGTACGAGAACCGTCCCACCGAAGGCGTGGACTGGCGCGAGCGACTGACCGCCTTCATCGCGGAAACAGATCGCGTCTTTGACCTGCTTGATGGCGTGATGCCGGAGATTGCCTGGCTGGACGACAGCCAGACGCTGACCTACCTGCACGCGGCTATCTCGACGCGGCGCTACCGTGTGGGCGTACCTGAAGTGCCGTTTCACCTCGATGCGCTGCTGGCCGATGCCCCGCTGGTCGGCGGCCTCGCGCCGATGCTGGGCGACCAGCACCTGCGTATTGCGACAGTGCGGGGCTTCCCGACCTCGACCTGGCCGGGGATTCTGGACGACCTCAACCGCCTGGGGTTTGCGTACCGCTGGAGCACGCGCTTTCTCTGCCTCGACAAATCCGAGGCGGAAAAAGAACTCGCCCGCCTGCGCCGCCAGTGGTTCGCCAAGCGCAAGAACGTCATCGCGCTGCTGCGCGAAACGATCTTCCAGCAGGAAAGCCCGCTGGTGGACACGGATGCCAGCAACAAGGCCGCCGACGCGAACGCCGCCTTGCAGGAGCTGGGCAGCGATCAAGTGGCCTTCGGCTACCTCACCGCCACGGTAACGGTGCTCGATGCCGATCCCGCCGTGGCAGATGAAAAGCTGCGCATGGTGGAGCGCGTCATCCAGGGGCGCGGCTTCGTCACCATCCCCGAAACGCTCAACGCCGTGGATGCGTGGCTGTCCTCGATTCCGGGGCATGCCTACGCGAACGTGCGCCAGCCCATCGTCTCGACGCTGAATTTGGCGCACCTGATGCCGGTGTCCGCCGTGTGGGCCGGGCCGGAGAAGAACGAACACCTCGACGGCCCGCCGTTGATCGTCACGCGCACCGAAGGCGCGACACCGTTCCGGCTGGTGACGCACATCGGCGACGTGGGCCACACGCTGGTGGCCGGCCCGACCGGCATGGGCAAGTCGGTCTTGCTCGCCACCCTGGCGATGCAGTTCCGCCGCTATCGCGGCTCGCGCATCTTCGCGTTCGACATGGGGCGCTCGATGCGCGCCACGATCCTGGGCCTCGGCGGCGAGCACTACGACCTCGGGCTGGATGGCGAGATCGCTTTCCAGCCCTTGGCGCGCATCGACCGCGATGGCTACCGAACCTGGGCCGCCGAATGGATCGAGGGCCGCTTGCTGCACGAAGGTGTCGCCGTCGGCCCCGAAGAAAAGGCGGCGGTCTGGTCGGCACTTGGCAGCCTTGCCGGTGCGCCGGTGGAACAGCGCACCATGACCGGCCTGTCGGTGCTGCTGCAATCGAACGCGCTGCGCCAGGCGCTCGCGCCCTATGTGCTGGGCGGTGCCCACGGCAAGCTGCTGGACGCCGACCGCGACCGACTGGGCATGGCCGACGTGCAAGGCTTCGAGATGGAAGAGCTAATGCACAGCAAGGCTGCGGTGCAGGCGGTGCTGCGCTATCTGTTCGCCCGCTTCGATGAGCGCTTCGACGGGGCGCCGACGCTGCTGATCCTCGATGAGGCGTGGCTGTTCCTCGACGAGCCCGCGTTTGCCGCGCGCATTCGCCAGTGGCTCAAGACGCTGCGCAAGAAGAACGTCAGCGTCATCTTCTCCACGCAGTCGCTCGCGGACATCAAGGATTCGAGCATCGCGCCGGCCATCATTGAGAGCTGCGCCAGCCGCATCTTCCTGGCCAATCCGCAGGCGACAGAACCGCAGATTCGCACGATCTACGAAGGCTTCGGCCTCAACAGCCGGCAGATCGAGATCGTCGCCACCGCGCAGCCCAAGCGCGACTACTACTACCAATCCCGTCTCGGCAATCGCCTGTTCGACCTTGACCTGGGGCCGGCGGTGCTGGCCTTCGCGGGCGCTTCCACGCCGCAAGACCAGCGCGACATCGACGCGGTGCTCACCGTGGCTTCCACCGCTTCTTCCACGTTCGCAGCCGCATGGCTGCGCCACCGCAGCCTCGATTGGGCGGCCGAGCTGCTGCGTGACTTCCCCGGCACGCCGCCGGGCGCCGCCTTTGTTCCCACCCATCCGCAGGAGAACCACCCATGAAAACCCATGCTCCCAAGCTCGCCGCGTTGACCGCCGCCTGCGTGCTCGCCTTCGGCATCGCGCAGCCCGCGCACGCGCTGTTCGGCGTCGGCGACATCGTGCTCGACCCGACCAATCTGGTGCAGAACACGCTCACCGCCGTTCGCACGCTGGAGCAGATCAACAACCAGATCCGCCAGCTCCAGAACGAAGCGCAGATGCTCATCAACCAGGCGCGCAACTTGGCCAGCCTGCCGTCCAGCGTGGTGGGCCAGTTGCGCGCGAACCTGGCGACCACCCAGCGCCTCATCGCGCAGGCCAAAGGCCTGGCCTACGACGTGACGAACATCGACCGCGAGTTTTCGCGCCTGTACCCCGAGAAGTACGCCGCCACGGTGAGCGGCAATCAGATGTACCTCGATGCGCAGGAGCGCTGGAAGAACACGCTCAACGGCCTGCAGACCACCATGCAGATGCAGGCCCAAGCGTCGCAGAACCTGAGCGACGACGAAAGCGTGCTGGCCGACCTCGTGGGCAAGAGCCAGTCGGCGGAGGGCGCGTTGCAGGCGATGCAGGCCATGAACCAGTTGCTCGCCCTGCAGGCCAAGCAGTCGATCCAGACGCAGCGGCTCCAGATCACGCAAGACCGGGCCGCCTCGCTGGAGCTGGCGAGGCAGGCCGCGGCCACGGAGCGCGGGCGCGAGGTGACGCGCCGCTTCCTGGGCGAAGGCACGCCGTACACGCCGCAGCCCGTCCATTTCTACAACCGCTGACGGGGACGGCCATGAAGAACGCGCCCGTCCTGTTCGCTCTCACGTCCCTGTTGGCCGGCTGCGACCGGCCGCCCGCGGTGGATGCACTGGCCGCTGACCCGTCCCGGCTGCACACGCTGCGCGCGCAATGCCGTGCGGGCGAGCACGGCGGCGCGTTCTGCGCGCAGGTGGCGCAAGCCGACCTGCGCCGCTTTCTCTCCGGCAAGGCCGGCCCCGGCGAGTACCAGACGCCCGCCGACCTGCCGCCGATTCCGCCCAGCTTCGATGAGCCCGCCGATGGCAACGGGCCAGGGCAGGAGGACTCGCCATGAACGACGTGACCATCATCGACCGTTTTCTCGATACGTTCTCGCGCTACATCGACTCGGGCTTTGGCCTGCTGCATGGCGAGGTGGCCTTTCTCACTGCCACGCTGATCGTCATCGACATGACCATCGCCGGGCTCTTCTGGGCGATGGGACATGCCACCGGCCAGGGCGAGGACGTGATCGCCAAGCTGATCCGCAAGGTGCTGTACGTCGGCGCCTTCGCCTACATCATCGGCAACTTCAACTGGCTGGCCGGCATCGTGTTCCGTTCGTTCGCGGGCCTGGGCCTGACCGCCAGCGGCTCGACCCTGAGCATGGAGAACTTCCTGCAACCGGGCAGGCTGGCCAAGGTCGGCATCGACGCCGGGGCGCCGATCCTCAAGCAGATCGGCGACATGGCGGGATTTCCTGAGGTGTTCGTGAACATCACGCCCATCGTCGTGATGTTCCTCGCCTGGCTGATCGTCCTGCTGTGCTTCTTCGTGCTGGCGATCCAGCTTTTCATCACGCTGATCGAGTTCAAGCTGACCACGCTCGCGGGCTTCGTGCTGGTGCCGTTCGCGCTGTGGAACAAGACCGCGTTCCTGGCAGAAAAGGTGCTGGGCAACGTGGTGTCCTCGGGCATCAAGGTGCTGGTGCTGGCCGTCATCGTGGGCATTGGCTCGGGCCTGTTCGCCGAGTTCCAGGTGCAGCCGGCCGAGCCATCCATCGACCATTCGGTCGTTGTCATGCTGGCCTCGCTGACCCTGCTGGCGCTGGGCATCTTCGGGCCAGGCATTGCGGCCGGGCTGGTGTCGGGTGGCCCGCAGCTCGGCGCGGGCGCGATGGCCGGTGCCGCGCTGGGCGCGGCCGGCGCTGCGGTTGCCGTGGGTGCAGCGGCCACGGGCGTCGGCGGTGCTGTCGCAGCCGGCGCGCGCATGGCTCCGGCTGCGGCCAAGCTGGCCGGCAGCGGTGCACGTGCCGCCGTCGGGGCCGCCAGCAGCGCGAAGTCGGCGTTTCAGGCCGGCTCCGCGTCCGCTGGCGGTGGCTTCAAAGGCGCAGCCGCCGGCGTGGGCAATGTCGCCAAGACCGGCGCGCAGGCCGCCGGGCAGAAGGTGGCCGATGGCGCGCGCTCGATGAAGGAGCGTGTCGCCGCTGCCTTCCGGCCGGATGACGCCCCTGCATCCAGTGGCCCGCAGAGCGCAGCCGATTCGGCAGCGCCTACCGCTGCCGAACAGCCCGCCTGGGCCAAGCGCCTGCATCGCAGGCAGCAACTGACCCATGCCGCGACGACTGCCGCCCACACGCTGCGCGGTGGCGATGGCGGCAGCTCCAGCCAAGGCCCCAGCCTGCGCGATTCCGACTCATAAGGAGATAGACCATGCGATTCAAAAGACCCCAGGTGCGCTACGCCGACACGTCGCAGCCCGCCACGCCGTACCAAGCCGCAGGCCAGGTCTGGGACGAGCGCATCGGCTCGCCGCGCGTGCAGGCGAAGAACTGGCGCCTGATGGCCTTCGGCTGCCTCGCTCTCGCATTGCTGATGGCCGGTGGCCTGGTCTGGCGCTCGGCGCAGTCCATCGTGACGCCCTATGTGATCGAGGTCGATCAGGCTGGGCAGGTGCGTACCGTGGGCGAAGCCGCCACGCCGTACCGGCCCAGCGATGCGCAGGTGGCCTACCACCTGGGCCGCTTCATCGGCCTGGTGCGCTCGCTGTCCATCGACCCCATCGTGGTTCGGCAGAACTGGCTCGATGCCTACAACTACACCACCGACAAGGGCGCCGTGGTGCTAAACGACTACGCCCGCGTGAACGATCCGTTCGCGCGCATCGGCAAGGAGTCGGTGACGGTGCAGATCACCAGCGTGACCCGCGCCAGCGACACGTCTTTCAACGTGCGCTGGACGGAGACGCGCTACGTCAACGGCGCCCTGGATCGCACCGAGCGCTGGAACGCGGTGATTTCCATCGTGCAGCAGACCCCGCGCACCGAGCAGCGCCTGCGTAAGAACCCCTTAGGCATCTACGTCAACGGACTGTCGTGGAGCCGCGAACTGGAAGGAAACGAAGGAGCAAAACCATGAATGCGATTTTCCGTAAATCCGCCTTGCCGCTGATCTTGCTGGCATCCAGCGTCTTGTTCTCGGGCTGCGCCACGCAGGGCAAGCCGCCGCCGGTCATCTCGCTCGACGAGCCGGTGCAAGCCCAGCCGCTGCCCGAGGCGCCGAAGCCGGTGGAGGTCGTGACCGTGCCCGAGGTGTTGCCGATGCCGGCGCAGATGAAGCCCGTACCGGATGCCAAGTCTGCGGTGGAACCCGCCGATGAAACCGTGCGCGTGGCCCGCGCCAATGCCGAGGCGCGCATCGCGCCCACGCGCGAGGGCTACGTCAATGCGATTCAGGTGTGGCCCTTCACTGATGGCGCGCTGTACCAGGTCTATGCGGCCGTGGGCCGTGTGACGGTGATCGCGCTCCAGCCCGGCGAGGAACTGGTGACGGTCGCCGCTGGCGACACGGTGCGCTGGATCGTGGGCGACACATCGAGCGGCAGCGGTGAGGCGTTGCGCGTCAACGTGATGGTCAAGCCGATCCGCTCGGGCCTGAAGACGAATCTCGTCATCACCACAAGCCGACGCACCTACCTGCTGGAGCTGACCTCGACCGAGAAGACGTGGATGGCGTCGGTGTCCTGGGAGTACCCCAAGGACAAGATGCTGGCCCTGCAGCGCCAGGCGCAGGCGGCCAGCGCCGCTGCGCCGGTCGATGCGGGCCTGTCGCTGGAGAAGATCCGTTTCCGCTACGCGGTCAGCGGCAGCAATCCGCCGTGGAAGCCCCTGCGTGCCTTCGATGACGGTGAGAAGGTCTACATCCAGTTTCCGCCGGGCATTGCCCAAGGCGAGCTGCCGCCGCTGTTCGTGATCGGCGCGCAGGGCGACGGCCAGCTCGTCAACTACCGATTCCGCTCACCGTACTACATCGTGGATCGGCTGTTTGGCGCGGCCGAACTGCGCCTGGGCGGGGACAAGGGCGACGTGGTGCGGATCGAGCGCACGGATGGCACGCGGAGGAACTGACCATGAGCCAGGACGACATTCCCGACCATGCCGCGCCGCAGACCGGCAAGGTGGCGCCCGAGGCAATGGCGCTGCGCGCGCAGCCGCGTCCGGTGACTCGGTTGAATCGGCGCACGCTAGCCATCCTCACCGGCGGCCTGTCGGTCGCCGTGCTTGGGGCCACGATCTGGTCGTTGCAGCCGCATCGGCGCGGCGCGGGCGAGCAAACCGAGCTGTACAACGTGGATCGCGTCTCGAAGTCCGAAGGGCTGGACGGCCTGCCTTCCGACTATTCCAAGCTGCCGGCGAAGGTGCCGGAGCTGGGGCCACCGCTGCCGGGCGACCTCGGCCCGGCCATCGTGAAGTCACAGCAGCCGGTGACACCGGCCTATGCGCCGCCAGGCCACGACCCGGAGGATGCTCGGCGCAAGGAAGCCGATGCCGCTGCGGCCTCGACGGTGTTCTTCCGCTCGGGCAATCCAGGCAAGACCGCTGCACCGGCGACTGCGCAAGCCGCTGCGGCGGGCCCGGCATCGGCCTTGGCGGGCTTTGATCCGCTCGCCGCCGGGCCGGCCTCGACGGCGGCACAAACTCAACAATCCGCGTCCGACCCGACCGCCGTGCAGAACCGACAAGACCAGAAAGAGGCTTTCCTGAAAGGCGCTTCTACGGAAACCCGCAATTCCGGCCAACTGACCCTGCCGGCTTCGCCGTACCAGGTCATGGCCGGAACGGTGATCGCTGGCGCGCTGGTGACGGGTATCAAGTCCGACCTGCCGGGCGACGTGATCGGCACGGTGACGGAGCCTGTCTACGACTCGGCCACGGGTAAGTTCCTGCTGATCCCGCAGGGTTCGCGCCTCATGGGCAAGTACAACAGCCAGGTGAGCTACGGGCAGAGCCGCGTGCAGGTGGTGTGGAACCGCATCATCCTGCCGGACACGTCTTCGCTGACGCTCGACAACCTGGCGGGTACCGACCCGGCCGGCTATGCCGGCCTGGAGGATGGGGTCGATTGGCATTGGGATCGCGTTTTTGCCGGCGCGGCTCTGACCACGCTGCTGGGCGTGGGCGCCGAGCTGGCCGCGCCGCAGAACCGGCAGGACGGCAACCGCGTCATCATCGCCGGACAGGGCAGTTTGCAGGACAGCGTGAACCAGGTAGGCCAGGAGATGACCCGGCGCAACATGAACATCCAGCCGACGTTGACCGAGCGGCCGGGCCTGCCGGTTCGCATCATCGTGAACCGCGATCTCGTGCTTCGGCCGTACCAACCGTTGTTCTTCAACCGGGGAGCGATGCGATGAGCACGACCAAGAAGCTGCGGCTGGGGCCGCTGCCGAAGACCGAGAGTGTCAAGCTGACCTTCGCATGTCCCGCTGGCTTGAAGACAGACCTTGACCGCTATGCCGCGCTACATGCGCAGACCTACGGCGAAACGGTCGATGCGGCGACGCTGATCCCGCACATGCTGGAGGCATTCATGGCGGGGGATCGTGGATTCAGGAAAGGAACGACCGCCAAGGTCGTTCCGCAGAAACAGACCTGACGACCTTGCCGCCACTTCAACGACAAAGCGCAGCCTGAGGCTGCGCTTTGTCGTTCCGGGGGCAGTTGGGCTACTATAGAGAAAGGAGAAAGGCAAGTCGGCCTGCTGTTGGGAAACGTCCCCCGATGCAACGCGCTCCGGCTTTCTTCCTCATCGCTCTTATGTGGCACCTAGCCCACAACGCAGCAGTCAATCCAAACTGCCCGAAACAGAGCTAACCTCGCGTCCCATATAGAGTTTCAAGCCCTGGGCGATTTGCGCTCAGGGCTTGACACGAGCAGTTTTTTATTGCCGATTACAGCAGCGGGATCGAGTAGCTGACGATCAGGCGGTTTTCGTCCTGGGAACGGGTGTTCGCCAGGTCGGTACGCCACATGGCGTTTTTCCAGGCGAAGCCCAGGTTCTTCAGCGGGCCTTCCGGAATGACGTAGGCAACGGTCAGGTCGCGTTCCCACTCGGTCTTGCTGCCCAGGGAGGTATCGATGTTGTTGCCACGCAGGTAGACCGCGTTGGCGGTCAGGCCAGGCACGCCGACCTTGGCGAAGTCATAACCGTAGCGAACTTGCCAGGTGCGCTCGCCAGCACGGGCGAACTTCTGGATCTGCATATCGGTGATGGTGCTGTTGGACGAGCCGTCACCCTGGTTCAGCCAAGGGAAGTCGCTATCGCCCTTGGTGTACTGGTAGCCGGCACCGAAGGTGTGGCCTTCGACCGAGTACAGGGCCAGGTAGCTGTACAGGTCGTTGTCGACCTTGCCTTTGGTGACCTTGTCGCCGTAGTAACCCGTGGTGTAGTAGCCCGCGGTGTCGCCATTACGACCGTCGTCGCGGCTGCGGTAGTAGCGCAGGTCGCTCTTCAGGACGCCCGGGCCGATTGCCCAGTTGTGCACCAGGCCGAGGAAGTTCTGGTTGTAGAAGTTCTTCAGCTCACCGAAGTAGTACGAAGCCGTCAGATCCTTGGTGATCTTGTAGTCGGCACCGGCGTAGTAGAACTTGTTGCTGAACTCGCCTTTCGGGTAGTTCGAGCCAGCGTTGGCGCCCGCGATGGACAGACCTTCGTTGTTGCTCGAGTTACGGCCCTTGGGGATGGTCTGAAGTAGCCATGTATTTCCCCGGCATACCACCTAGCGCAACTTTTAAACTCGCCAAATGATCAAAAAACAATCAATTCGACGAGTATTTCTTACGTTTTCGCCACCCGGACCCCACTCCGGTGGCCATTTCCCGCATTACAGGCGCACCTCTCCTGCATTCGTCAGTAAATGTCGGCGCGCCATCCACAGGTTCGACAGAGCGAACAGTGTCACCAGTTGCGCCGTGTTTTTGGCCAAGCCGCGAAAGCGCACCTTGGTGTAACCGAACTGGCGCTTGATTACCCGGAACGGATGCTCGACCTTGGCGCGCACCTGAGCCTTGGCCTTTTCAATCTTGCGCTTGGCTTTGTACAGCACGCTGCGCTTATCGAGTTTTTTGTAGGTGCTGCGGCGTGCCGCCACCTGCCAGATAACTTCACGTCCTTCATGCTCGGGCCGCTTTTCGACACCGGTGTAGCCTGCATCGGCGCAGACCACGTTTTCGTCGCCATGCAGCAATTTGTCCACCTGGGTGACATCCGCCACATTGGCCGCCGTGCCCACTACGCTGTGCACCAGACCCGATTCGTCATCGGCGCCGATGTGGGCCTTCATGCCAAAATAATACTGGTTTCCCTTCTTGGTCTGGTGCATTTCCGGGTCGCGCTTGCCGTCCTTGTTCTTGGTCGAACTGGGCGCATTGATCAGCGTTGCATCGACGATGGTGCCCTGGCGCAGCGACAGGCCGCGGTCGCCCAGATAGCCATTGATGACAGCGAGGATGCCGGCCGCCAGCTCGTGTTTCTCCAGCAAGCGGCGGAAGTTGAGAATGGTGGTTTCGTCGGGGATGCGCTCCAGGTTCAGCCCGGCAAACTGGCGCAGGATCGTGGTTTCGTACAGCGCTTCCTCCATCGCTGGATCGCTGTAGCCGAACCAGTTCTGCAGCAGATGCACACGCAGCATCGCCATCAACGGGTAGGCCGGACGGCCACCTTCACCTTTCGGATAATGTGGCTCGATCAAAGCAATCAAGCCCTTCCACGGCACCACCCGATCCATCTCGATCAGGAACAACTCCTTGCGGGTTTGCTTGCGCTTGCCAGCGTACTCGGCGTCGGCGAAGGTCATCTGCTTCATCGGGAAACTCGGTGGGTGGGGTCGCGGTATTTTGCCAAATCAGAAAGTCTTTTTCAGAGTTTCCTTGGCGCGCTCGACCTGGCCTGCGGTCAGGGTCAGGTCCTTGATTTCGTTCGAGGTGATCTGGCCGCCCTGGAAGGTTTGTGGCAGCAGGCGACCGTCGTTGTACTTGATCACCGGGTTGTTCGGCAGCAGGGTACCGACCTTCAGCTCGGTCTGGGAAACCTTGACCTTACCGGTCAGGCCCAGGCTGGCGAAGTCATTGACCGCCTTGTTGCCGTCGCTTGGGAAGATGGTGCCGCCGGAAGCGGTGCCGCCAGAGTTGCCGCTCTTGGCCGGCGAGGAATCCAGGCGCAGGCCATACAGCGCAATGGCATCAACGCCGAACTGGACAGTACCCTGGGTGTAACCCGAGGTGAAACGCAGATCGAAGCCTTGGCCCCACTCTTCGTTCTTGTTCGGGCCAGTACCGTCACGGTTATCGGTGTTGATGTAGAAGTTACGCAGCCCCAGGGTGGCCTTGCTGTCTTCGATGAAACCAGCGGCGCCTGCCTGCTGCGCCAAAACCCCTACGGCCACAGCCAGGGCCAAGGTGGACTTGTTCATGTATCGCTCCTCTCGTTTTCTAATTCTTGTGGTTCCTGGCCCCAGATCGAAACGCCCGGGTGCCGCAGATGCGCGATTAGCGCCAGACCGTGACTGATAAGTCAATCGTAACGATCTGTGTCTTCGACCAATGTCTAATCGCAGTTATTTGGTCCATGCAGGTTAATGAATTCCTCATAAACCCAAAAAGAATTATTCCATTCTTTCTCATACCCTTCAGGAATAAAGCTCGCCATCCGCCAGCCAAAAGCTCCAGCGTAGACGCCTGCGAGCCTATTCCTGAAAAATATTTTCCCGCCGCTATTTCTTCCAGGCCCTCGGCCAGATCAATAAATAACGTCATAAGGGATCAAAAAAGCGACGCAATCATGGCTAAGAGCCTATCCTCCCGTCAATTTGTTACAGTTTTAGTATCGAAATGAAATTATTCTGAAATACACAAGGCCGCGCTTCGATTCCAAACCGAAGCGCGGCCTTGTCATTCCGGACACTATTTCACAGGGCTTTTTCGAAGATCTTCGAATTGCGCTGGTAGTTGTACAGCGAGGCTCGGGCCGATGGCAGGCGCTCGACACTGCTGGGCACGAAGCCACGCTCACGGAACCAGTGGGCCGTCCGCGTGGTGAGGACGAACAGCGTCTTGAGGCCCTGGGCCCGGGCACGAGTCTCGATCCGCTCCAGCAGCTCGTCGCCACGCTTGCCATGCCGGTACTCAGGATTGACGGCCAGGCATGCCAGCTCGCCCGCATCGGAATCGGCGATCTGGTACAGCGCCGCGCAGGCGATGATCATGCCTTCGCGCTCGACCACGCTGAACTGCTCGATCTCGCGCTCCAGCACTTCGCGGGAGCGACGTACCAGGATGCCCTGCTCTTCCAATGGGCTGATCAGCTCCAATAGCCCACCAACGTCTTCGATCGCCGCTTCGCGCACCCGCTCGAACTGCTCCTGGGCAACCAGGGTGCCGCCGCCATCGCGGGTAAAGAGCTCGGTCAGCAAGGCACCATCCTCGGCATAGCTGACGATATGGCTGCGCCCTACCCCACCCCGGCAGGCCTCAGCCGCCGCATCCAGCAACTCGGCCTGGTAGTTGGCGCCCAGGCGCTGCAAATGAGCAGGAACCTGCTGCGGGCGTAGTTCACGCACCAACTTGCCATCCTCGTCCAAAAGCCCTGGGTCTGCACCGAACAGCAGGAGCTTGTCGGCGCCCAGGTCGATGGCGGCACGGGTAGCCACGTCTTCACAGGCCAGGTTGAAGGTTTCCCCGGTAGGCGAGTACCCCAGGGGCGAGAGCAGGACGATGGAACGCTCGTCCAGCAGGCGATTGATACCCTTGCGATCGACCCGGCGCACCTCGCCGGTGTGGTGGTAGTCGACGCCTTCGAGCACACCGATCGGACGAGCGGTCACCAAATTGCCGCTGGCCACCCGCAAGCGCGAGCCCTGCATTGGCGAGGACGCCATGTCCATGGACAGGCGCGCTTCGATGGCGATACGCAACTGGCCCACGGCGTCGATCACGCATTCCAGGGTCGCCGCATCGGTGATCCGCAGGCCGTGATGGTAATGGGGCGTCAGGCCACGGGCGGCAAGGCGCGATTCGATCTGCGGGCGGGAACCGTGCACCAGCACCAGGCGCACCCCCAGGCTGTGGAGCAGCACCAGGTCGTGGACGATATTGCCAAAGTTGGGATGTTCAACGCCGTCGCCGGGGAGCATGACTACAAAGGTGCAGTCGCGGTGAGCATTGATATAGGGAGACGCGTGGCGGAGCCAATTGACGTATTCGGGCATGAACCTGAGCCTGTAAATAAAAAGCAGCCTATGAAAGGACGAAACGGAAAACGCACTGCGGGCTGATGGTTATCGTCGGAACAGGCTTGGCAACACGCTTACTCTCCTCATGGGTACGGACAGGAATACCGGCAATTTACTGAAATTGGGCCGGCGTCAGGCAGTAATGTTCAATCAATTCACGCAATAGCTGCACGGTAGGCTGCAAGCGTGACATTTCGAGGTACTCCCCCGGCTGGTGGGCACAGGCGATATCCCCGGGCCCCAGCACCAGGGTCTGGCAACCAAGGCGCTGAAGATAAGGGGCTTCTGTGCCAAACGCCACTGCTTCGGCACGATGTCCGGTCAAGCGCTCCGCCACTCGCACCAATTCGGCATCCTCGGGCTGCTCGAACGGCGGTACGGCAGGAAACAACGGGGCATAGTCGATCTGCACATCGTGCCGTTCGGCCACTGGCCTGAGCCTCTGCCGGATCGCCTCGCGCAGGGCCTGAGGGTCCATGCCCGGCAAGGGACGCAGGTCGAACTCCAGAGAGCACTGGCCACAGATGCGGTTGGGGTTGTCGCCACCGTGGATGCAGCCGAAGTTCAGGGTCGGCTGCGGCACGCCAAATTGCGGATTACGAAATTCACGCTGCCACTGCAGGCGCAGGCCACGCAGTTCGCCGATGGCATCGTGCATGGCCTCCAGGGCGCTGCGGCCAAGGCTCGGGTCCGACGAATGGCCGCTACGACCGAGAATGTCGATACGCTCCATCATCACGCCCTTGTGCAAGCGGATCGGCTTGAGCCCGGTCGGTTCGCCAATCACTGCCGCTCGCCCCAGGGGACGTCCGGCGTCAGCCAGGGCCCGGGCTCCAGCCATGGAGCTTTCCTCGTCGCAGGTGGCCAGGATCAACAGCGGCTGCTTGAACGGCCGCTCGAGCAACGGCCTTACAGCCTCGATGGCCAGGGCGAAGAATCCCTTCATGTCGCAACTGCCAAGGCCGACCCAACGCCCATCGACCTCGGTCAGCTTCAGTGGGTCGGTCTGCCACAGCGCCGCGTCGAATGGCACCGTGTCACTGTGCCCGGACAGCACCAGGCCCCCAGGGCCCGTGCCAAAGCTGGCCAGCAGGTTGAACTTGCCGGGGCTGACCTGCTGGATATCGCAGGTGAAGCCCAGATCGCCCAGCCAGCCAGCGAGCAGGTCGATGACCGGACGGTTGGACTGGTCCAGTGCAGGTTGGGTACAGCTCACCGAGGGGGCGGCGATCAGTGCGGCGAACTGCTCCTTCATGGACGGCAATGGCATGAGCTGGCTCCGGAAATCCCAAGACAAGGCCCATCATAGGGGCTGTTGCCCCGTCGAAGGAACCGCGGCGGCACCTCCAGGCGCCTTGTCCTGTACACTGCACGGCCTTGGCAGCCAATTTTCCCCCGGCTGCGCTCCCGATCCTGGATTGTCCGGCCATGCAGAAAGAAACCGAAATCAAACTCCGTGCCAGTCGCGAGACCCTCGTGGCCCTGCGCGAGCACCCGCTCCTGAAAAAACGCAACAAAAGTGGCTGGGAACGCCGTGAACTGATGAACCAGTACTTCGACACCCCGGACCGCGACCTGGCCCAGGCCAAGGTGGCCCTGCGCATGCGCCGCGATGGCGATGTCGTGATCCAGACCCTCAAGACCCGTGGCCAAAGCGTCGCCGGCCTGTCCGAGCGCAACGAATACGACTGGCAGCTGCCCAAGGCCAAGCTCGACCTGAAGAAACTCGACGGCCAGTGCTGGCCCGAGGCCCTGGCCGAACTGGACAAGAAAACCCTCAAGCCGATGTTCACCACCGATTTCGTCCGCGAACGCGCGGAAATCGCCTGGGGCCGTGGCAAGGCCAAGGTGGTGATCGAGGCAGCCCTGGACCTGGGCCAGGTGATCGCCGGCAAGCACAAGGAAGAAATCTGCGAACTGGAGCTGGAACTGCGCGAAGGCGAGCCGGCGGCCCTGCTGGAGCTGGCAGCGGAGCTGGCCCTCACCCTGCCACTGATGCCCTGCGACATCAGCAAGGCCGAACGCGGCTACCGCTTGTTCGATGCCGGCAGCTATTCCCTGAGCCTGCCAGCCCCACAACTGAGCGCCGAAACGTCGCTGGACGAAGCCTTCGCCGCCCTCGCCTGGCACCTACTGGGCAGCAGCCAGCGCCTGGCCGAACAGTACCGCTTCAACGGCCACTGGCGCCTGCTGCAGGATTGGGTGGACAGCCTCGCCGAATTGCGCGCCCTGGTCAGCAGCCTGGGCCAGGCCGCGCCACGCCAGTCCAGCGCCGAACTGCGCAGCGCCCTGGATGCCCTGCTGGAAGACTGGCGCCCGCTGGTGCAGGCCGGCCTGGATGACGAAGACGTGCGCAAGGCCGCTCCAGAGCAATTCATCGAAGAACTCCAGGACGTGCGCTGGGGCCTGTTCTCGCTGAACACCTCACGTTGGCTGCTGGACCGTACCTGGGCCGCCGAGCGCAACACCCGCGGCAATCGCCAAGGGGCCGCCCAACTCTCCAGCTGGCTGCCGCGCCTGCTGGCCGATGAGGCCTCGTCCCTGCAACTGCCACGCTACCAGCAGCAGCCCGAAGACCTGGCCGAGCAACTGCCGCGTATCGAGCGCATCCAGGCCTGGCTGCACCATGCCCGCAGCGTGCTGGAAATCCCCGAGCTGGATCGTCTCTATGGCGAGTTGAACAAACTGGCACAACTGGCCAACGAGCCCATCACCGAGGACGCCCTGGTCGCCCGCAAGCAGCAAGCCATCGCGGTGTTCCAGAACCGTGCGTGGAAAACCCTGCTGCGCATGTGATCCACGGCGCTCAGCGCAATACCGGCAGGCTGGTGGTGGACTTGATCTCCGACAGGGCAACGATCGAGTTCACCTCCTGGATTCCCGGCACCATGGACAGCTTCTCGAAGAAGAAGCGTTCATAGGCCTCGATATCCGCCGCTACCACCCGCAATAGAAAATCCACCGCCCCCATCAGCACATAGCATTCCAGCACTTCCGGGAAACCACGGATCGCCTCGGTGAACTCGGTGAAGTTGGAGCGGCCGTGGGCATTGAGCTTGATCTCGGCAAAGATCTGCGTGTTCAGCCCGATCTTCTTGCGATCGAGCAAGGTCACCTGGCCCCGGATCACCCCCTCGTCCTTCAAACGCTGGATCCGCCGCCAGCATGGCGACTGGGACAATCCCACCTGCTCGGCGATTTGTGCGCTGGAAAGCGAAGCATCTTCCTGCAACAGCGCGAGAATCCGGCGATCATAAGCGTCCAGCTCGCTATGCATGATTAATCCTCAAATAGGCATATATGCGAATTATTCAATTCAATAAATATAAAAACAGACTCATCTTAGATAAGAAATACCCAGAATCGAATGTAAAAATTTCTCCACTCACCTGGAGATCGCCATGCCCCTTCTCGATACCCCTGGCCAATCGTTGCGCCCCGATGCCTGGAGCCCCAACCAAGCCCATTGCCGCGTGCAATATCAGCTACTGGCCGATATCGAAGCCGACATCCTGTGCCGGGTACTCAACCACTTCGCCTTGCAGTTCCTGATTCCGCAGCGAGTCTCGGTGCAGCAGCAAGAGTCGACCCTGCAGGTGGAAGTGGAACTCGATGGCTTGAGCTGGCATCGGGCCGGGGTCATCGCGGACAAGCTGCGCAACCTGATCAGCGTCAGCTCGGTTGAACTGGCAATGGTTGAGCCATCGCGCCTGCAAGCCGCAGGCTGATCCCCGGTAAAACCCTGCAACCCTTGGCCGACAGGCTCCCGGCCTGGGCTGGCTATCCTTGGCTGTTCGTGGCTGGGCAACCGCGCCTCGTCCATAGCCCAAGGAGGCCAGCATGGCCGCCGTGCACATTCCCCAGGACCGTTGGCTGGAGCTGACCGAACTACTGCGCGACCTGCTGGCCCAGGGCCGTATCAGCCAGGACGCCGCCGAACAGGCGATGACAGCTCGCCACTTGGCAACCGACATCGCCTCGCATCCGCTGGAAACCATCGCCGCCCGCCAGTTGCCGGACCTGCAGCGCCCCGGCCACAGCCTGGACCTGGACAGCCTCACGGCCTGGCTCGCTCGCCAGGCTGGCCTGCCCTACCTGCACCTCGACCCGCTGCAGATCGATGCGGCCAGCATCACGCCCCTGATGTCCTGCGCCTTTGCCCAGCGACATGCAATCCTCGCAGTGGCCGTGGATGCCCAAAGCGTGACGGTGGCCAGCGCCCAACCGTACGTCACGGCCTGGAAAGCCGACCTGGCCCACGTTCTCAAGCGCTCCATAAGACACGTGATCGCCAACCCGGCGCAGATCCGCCGCCTGACCCAGGAGTTCTATCGCCTTGCGCGATCGGTCAGTGGCGCCAGCAACGAGCAGCGAGCCAGTACTCCGGGCGATTTCGAGCAGTTGCTGAAGCTGGGAAGCAGCGACCCGGCAGCGGACACCGACGACGCCCACACCGTCCATATCGTCGACTGGCTGTTCCAGTACGCCTTCGAGCAACGAGCCAGTGACATCCATATCGAACCTCGCCGCGAACAGGGCAACCTGCGTTTTCGCATCGACGGCATGCTGCACCACGTCTACGCGTTTCCAACCCAGGTGACCCTGGCCATCATCAGCCGCCTCAAGAGCCTTGGGCGCATGAACGTCGCGGAAAAACGCCGCCCACAGGACGGTCGGGTCAAGGCCCGCACGCCATCGGGCAACGACGTCGAGCTGCGCCTGTCGACCCTGCCCACGGCCTTCGGCGAGAAACTGGTGATGCGCATCTTCGACCCCCAGGTCCTGCTCAAGGACTTCGACCAGCTGGGCTTCTCCGGCGCGGACATGGAGCGCTGGCAGGCCATGACCACCCAGGCCCACGGCATCATCCTGGTCACCGGGCCCACAGGGTCGGGCAAGACCAGTACCCTCTACGCCACCCTGAGGCAGCTGGCGACACCTGAAATCAATCTCTGCACCATCGAGGACCCGATCGAAATGCTCGAGCCGGCGTTCAACCAGATGCAGGTGCAGCACAACATCGACCTGGACTTCTCCAGCGGCGTCCGCGCCCTGCTGCGCCAGGACCCGGACATCATCATGATCGGCGAAATCCGCGACCTGGAGACCGCCGAGATCGCGATCCAGGCCGCGCTGACCGGCCACCTGGTGCTGTCCACCCTGCACACCAACGACGCCCCGGGCGCCATCAGCCGCCTGCTGGAGCTGGGCGTACCGCATTACTTGATCAAGGCCACGCTGATCGGGGTCATGGCCCAGCGCCTGGTACGTACCCTGTGCGGCCATTGCAAGCAACCTGTGGATCTTAACGCGGACCAATGGCAGAGCCTGGCGCCTGCCGAGCGGCTGCCGGTACCCCTGCACGCCTACTGCGCCATTGGCTGTGTCGAGTGCCGAGGCACCGGCTACCGAGGGCGGGTCGGGGTCTATGAAATCCTGCGCATGAACGATGCCCTCAAGCCCCTGATCCAGCCTGACCTCGACTTGGCCGGACTGCGCCGCCAGGCCGCTGCCGACGGTATGCGCAGCCTGCGCCTGGCCGCCTCGTACCAGGTGACACAAGGGCTGACCAGCCTGGAGGAAGCCCTGCGGGTCACGCCCTGTAACGAGTCCCGATAGCGCCGCCAAAGCGCGCCTCTAGGGCTGGACTACGCTGTAGGCACAGCCAAAACGTGCAAGGAGCCGGGCATGAACATCCGCCAGAACATGATCACCTCGGGCGCCATCAGCCTACTGGCCATCGCCCTGGTGGCCGGCATCGGTCTCTGGGGCCAATCGCGCCTGGCCAGCGCCCTGCACGACAACGAACTCAATGCCAGCGCCCTGCGCAACCACCTGGAAGCCGACATGATGCATGACGCCCTGCGGGCCGATGTGCTGCAAGCGCTGAGCAGCCAGCCTGGTGATGAAGCGGCGGGCAATGAGGTGCGCGACAGCCTGCGCGAGCACGGCGACTGGTTCCGCAAGTCCCTGGCCGAGAATGCCCGGCTGCCACTGGCGTCGGAGATCCGCGAGGCCATCGGTGAACTGCAGCCGGTGCTGGAGAACTACATCCGGGCCGCACAGGACATTGCCGGGCTGGCCCTCAAGGATCCCCAGGCCGCGCGCCTGCAGATGCCGGAGTTTTCCCAGCGGTTCACTGAAGTGGAAACCCGCAACGAGGCCCTGAGCAGCAAGATCGAAGCCAGCAGCGCCCAGACCCGCGCCCGCAGCGAAACGGCGGTACGCCAGGCCGCCGGGTGGCTGATCGGCGGTAGCCTTTGCGCCGCGCTGGCCTTGTGCCTGCTGACCCGGCAACTGCTCAACCGCGTGCTCAAGCCCCTGGAGAAGTCCGTGGCCACGGCCCGGGCCATTGCCCAGGGCGACCTGACCCGCAGCATCAGCGTCGACAGCCATGACGAAGCCGGCCAACTGCAACAGGCTTTGGGCGAAATGCAGAACAACCTACGGCAGATGATCACCACCATCCGCCATGAAAGCGAGGAACTGCGCGGCCGCTCCCACAGCCTCAGCGGCACCTCGTCGCACATCGCCGACGGGGCCAGCGAGCAGGCCGATGGCGCCACCGACATGGCAGCAGCCATGGAACAGATGATCAGCAATATCGCCCAGGTCGCCGAACATGCGCGCAATGCCCAGAGCATTTCGTCCCAGTCCGAATCCCTGGCCGATAGCGGCGGCCAAGTGATACTCGGCGTGGTGGACGGCATGAGCCAGATTGCCGAGGCGGTCAACCAGTCCTCTGAAAGCATCACCGCCCTGGGCCAGTCCTCCGAAGAAATCCACTCGATCATCCAGGTGATCAACAGCATCGCCGAACAGACCAACCTGCTGGCGCTCAACGCCGCCATCGAGGCTGCCAGGGCCGGCGAGGCCGGGCGCGGGTTCGCCGTGGTCGCCGACGAGGTGCGCAACCTGGCGGCCCGTACGGCGCAATCGACCCAGGAGATCACCGGCATGATCCAACGCATCCGGGAAACCACCGAACAGGCGGTCAGCGGCATGCAGACCGGAGTCAGCCGGGTGAACGACGGGGTGAACATGGCCCAGCAGGCGGGCACCTCGATCAACGAGATCCGCCAGGGAGCCCAGCGCTCGGCGCTGATGGTCCAGGAGATCTCCCACACCATCGGCGAACAGTCCAAGGCCAGCGGCGAAGTCGCCCAGCGAGTGGAAATGATCAGCGAGGTGGCCCGGCGCAACAGCCAGGCCATGCGCGACCTGATCCTCACGGTGGAACAGATGGAGAGTTCGGTTGCCACCCTGCAGACCTCGGTCACGCGTTTCCAACTGTGAAGCCAAGGTCGAGACCTCATTGACCCATAGATGAACAGGTGAGCCTGATGCAGATCACAAGCGTGCTGCTACTTTTCGTCGCCCTGGCCGTGGCCCTGGTGTTCATGGGATTCAAGGTGGTACCCCAGGGCTACCAGTGGACCGTGGAGCGCTTCGGGCGCTACACCAACACCCTCAGGCCGGGGCTGAACATCATCATTCCAGTGATGGACCGCATCGGGCGCAAGATCAACGTCATGGAGAACGTGCTGGATATCCCGCCCCAGGAAGTCATCACCGCCGACAACGCCACGGTGCAGATCGACGCCGTATGCTTCTTCCAGGTGGTCAATACCGCCCAGGCCGCCTATGAGGTCAACAACCTCGAGCACGCCGTGCGCAACCTGCTGCAGACCAACATCCGTACCGTGCTCGGCTCCATGGAGCTGGATGCGATGCTCAGCCAACGCGATGCGATCAACGAGAAACTGCTGAAGACCGTGGACGAGGCCACCGCGCCCTGGGGCATCAAGATCACCCGGATCGAGATCAAGGACATCAGCCCACCGGCCGACCTGATGGCCGCCATGTCCGGGCAGATGAAGGCCGAACGGGTCAAGCGCGCGCAAATCCTGGAGGCAGAAGGCCTGCGGGCCGCCGCCATTCTCACCGCCGAAGGCAAGAAACAGGCGCAGATCCTGGAAGCAGAAGGCGAGCGCCAGGCGGCGTTTCTCGAATCCGAGGCCCGGGAGCGCCAGGCCGAAGCGGAAGCCAGGGCGACCCAAGTCGTGTCCGAGGCCATCGCCAATGGCAATGTCCAGGCCATCAACTATTTCGTGGCCCAGAAATACGTCGACGCCCTGGGCAAGCTGGCCTCGGCCAACAACAGCAAGGTGGTCCTGATGCCGCTGGAGGCCAGCCAGGTGATCGGCGCGGTGGGTGGCATCGGCGAAATCGTCAAGGCCACGTTCGACGGCAAGAAACCCTGAGGCAGGCTCCATGGCGACATTCCTGCAAGCACTGTCGTTCTGGGACTGGCTGGCCCTGGGCACCGTCCTGTTGATCCTCGAAGTGTTTGGCGCTGGCGGCTACCTGCTGTGGATCGGCCTGGCGGCAGCCTGTGTCGGGGTGCTGGCCTTCCTGCTCCCGGGCCTGCCGGGGGAAGCGCAGGTCTTGCTGTTCGGCCTGGTATCGGTACTGACCGCCCTGTACTGGTGGTACCGTCAACGCCGCGTGATTCGAACCAGCGACCAGCCGACCCTCAACCTGCGGGGCCAGGAGCTGATCGGCAAGACCTTCGTCGTGCACCAGGCCATCGCCAACGGCCGGGGGCGGATCAAGGTTGCCGACGGGGTATGGATTGCCAAGGGTGCAGACGCGCCGGTGGGCGCCCGGGTCCGGGTGATCGGCCAGGAAGGAAGCATCCTGCTGGTCGAAAACCTTGACTGACAGGCTACGGAACTCAGCCAGGGAATCTAGAATCAAACGGTGTAATTCCCCCTAGTCGGAGTCACCCATCATGCGTCTGAAAATAGCTGTCGTCACACTTGCCCTGCTGTCGTTGCCCATAGGTTCGGCAATGGCCGATACCTTCTGGCGCAACGTCATCTCCTCCGGTGCGACCACAGGCTCTACCTACCTGACCTTCAAGGACCACAAGTTGATCGTCGCCGCCCAGGACGATGCCGGCAGCTTCGTCGCCAGCAACGGCAGTATCCGTGGCCCCTACCTCGAAGCCGCCATGCAGAAGGTCCGTGCCGACAATCCCGGCCTCAAGGCCACCGACATGGAACTGGCCAATGCCATCCTGGCGAAGAATGCCGTCGCCCAGGAATAAACCGGGTCCAGAGATGGCCGATAGGAAAAACGCCGACCCTGGGGTCGGCGTTTTTTTATCCGCGCACCAACAGCGAATCAGCGATAAGCCTCCAGCGGTACGCAAGCACAGAACAGATTGCGATCACCGTAGACATTGTCCACCCGGTTCACCGCGGGCCAGTACTTGTGGGCCCGGGCATGGGCGCTGGGCAGCACCGCTTGCTCGATGCTGTAGGAACGCGCCCAGACCCCAGTGATATCCGCCAACGTATGGGGTGCGCCCTTGAGCGGATTGTCCTCGGCCGGCCAATGGCCGTCCTGCACCTGGGCGATTTCGGCGCGGATACTCAGCATGGCCTCGACAAAACGATCCAGCTCGGCCTTGGATTCGCTTTCGGTGGGTTCGACCATCAATGTTCCCGGTACCGGGAACGACATGGTCGGGGCGTGGAAGCCGTAGTCCATCAGGCGCTTGGCGACGTCTTCCTCGGTAATGCCGGTCAGGGCCTTGAGTGGTCGTAAATCGAGGATGCATTCATGGGCCACGCGACCGTTGCGCCCGCTGTAGAGCACCGGGAAGGCGCCACTGAGCTGGACGGCCAGGTAGTTGGCCGCCAGGATCGCCACCTCGCTGGCGTCGGCCAGCTGCGGCCCCATCATGGCGATGTACATCCAACTGATGGGCAAGATGCTCGCACTGCCCCAGGGCGCCGCACTGACCGCGTCGTTCTGTGGCAGCGGGCCGTCGATCGGCACCACCGGATGGTTGGCGACAAAGGGCGCCAGGTGGGCACGCACGCCGATCGGCCCCATGCCCGGGCCACCGCCGCCGTGGGGAATGCAGAACGTCTTGTGCAGGTTCATGTGGGAGACGTCGGCGCCAATGTCCGCGGGCCGGGCCAGGCCCACCTGGGCATTGAGGTTGGCGCCATCCATGTACACCTGGCCGCCATGCTGGTGGATGACTTCGCAGATCTGGCGAATGCCTTCTTCATAGACGCCATGGGTCGAAGGATAGGTGGCCATCAGGCATGACAGTTGTTCGCCAGCCTCCCGGGCTTTGGCCGCAAGGTCCGCAAGGTCGACATTGCCTGCCTCGTCGCATTCGACGATCACCACCTGCATCCCGGCCATCTGCGCCGATGCCGGGTTGGTGCCATGGGCCGAGGACGGGATCAGGCAGATATTGCGTTGCCCTTGCTGACGGCTCTCGTGATAGCGGCGGATGGCCAGGAGCCCGGCGTACTCGCCCTGGGCACCCGAGTTGGGCTGCATGCAAATGGCATCGAAACCGGTGATCGCGCACAACCAGCGTTCCAGCTCGTCGATCATCAGTTTGTAGCCAGTCGCCTGCTCCCGGGGCGCGAAAGGATGCAACTGGGCGAACTCCGGCCAGGTGATGGGGATCATCTCGCTGCTGGCGTTGAGCTTCATGGTGCAGGAACCCAGGGGGATCATCGACTGGTTGAGCGCCAGGTCCTTGTTCTCCAGCTGCTTGAGATAGCGCAGCATGCGGGTCTCGCTGTGATGGGCACTGAACACCGGATGGCTCAACACCGGGGTGCGACGCAGCAACTCGGCGGGTAATCCGGACTCCAGGTCCTCGGCATCCAGCGCGGCTACGTCCAGTCCGTGATCGGCCCCCAGGAATATATCCAGCAACCGAGCGACGGTGCTCTCGTCGCAGGTTTCGTCCAGGCTCAGGCCCAGCCGGCCACGCCCGAGAATCCGCAAGTTGATCCGCTGCGCCCTGGCACTCTCGATGATCGCGGTCTGGCTACCGCCTACTTCCAGGGTCAGGGTGTCGAAGAAATGTCGGTTGACCCGGACAATGCCGTGGCGTTCGAGCCCAGCGGCGAGGATGCAGGCCAATCGATGCACGCGCTGGGCGATGCGCTTGAGGCCCTGCGGGCCATGGTAGACCGCATAGAAGCCGGCGATGTTGGCCAGCAGGACCTGGGCGGTACAGATGTTGGAGTTGGCTTTTTCGCGGCGGATATGCTGCTCGCGAGTCTGCAGGGCCATGCGCAGGGCCACCTGGCCCCGGGCGTCGCGAGAGGCACCGATGATGCGCCCGGGCATGGCCCGCTTGTACTCGTCGCGACAGGCGAAGAATGCGGCATGGGGCCCACCGTAGCCCATGGGTACGCCAAAACGCTGGGACGAGCCCAGCACCACATCTGCGCCCAGCTCGCCGGGCGGGGTCAGCACCAGCAGGCTCAGCGGGTCGGCAGCGACGCAAGCCAGGGCCTGCCGAGCGTGCAGTTGCTCGATCAACGGGCGCAGGTCGCGGATCTCGCCGTGGGTGTCCGGGTACTGCAGCAGAGCGCCGAAGACCTCATGCCCGGACAGCCGGTCCACGGTATCGACGATCAGCTCGAAACCGAAGGCCTCGGCACGGGTGCGCACGACGGAAATGGTTTGCGGATGGCAGTGTTCATCGACGAAGAACCGGTTGCTCCTGGACTTGGCCACGCGCCTGGCCAGGGCCATGGCCTCGGCCGCCGCGGTAGCTTCGTCCAGCAGCGAGGCATTGGCCAGGTCCAGGCCTGTGAGGTCGATGGTCATCTGCTGGAAGTTCAACAAGGCCTCCAGCCGGCCTTGGGCAATTTCTGGCTGGTAAGGGGTATAGGCGGTGTACCAACCTGGGTTCTCCAGCACGTTACGCAGGATCACCCCCGGGGTCAGTGTGCCGTGGTACCCCATGCCGATCAGGCTGGTCCAGACCTGGTTCTGCGCGGCATAACCCCTGAGCCGGGCCAGGGCTGCTTCCTCGTCGAGAGCCGCTGGCAAGTCCAGTGCCCGATTGAAGCGGATGGCCGGCGGCACCGTCTGCTCGATCAACTCGACCCGACTGCCGAGCCCAAGGCTGGCAAGCATGGCTTGCTGCTCCTCGGCATCGGGCCCCAGGTGCCGGTTGAGAAATGCGTTGGGCTCACGTAGCTGGCTCAGGGATGGCGACCGGGACATGGCAGGCTCCTCCGATAAACGGCGCTCAGCGTCGATGCGACTGGGTGCCAAGCAGCATAGCAGTCGATTTTGCCCATCGACGCTCTAGCATCCCGGGACAATCGGGACCATCATGCGCAGCGTCAACGCACCAAGCCCGGTGCGCCTCAACCCATGCTCTTATCGTCCGCTTATCGGGTGTCCCATCGTCATGAGCCAACTACCTTTCCTGCCGTTCTCCAAACCCACCATCGATGAGTCCACCATCGCCGCCGTCGGCGATGTGTTGCGCTCGGGGTGGATCACCAGCGGGCCCAAGGTCCAGGCCTTCGAAGCCCAGCTCTCGGAATTCTTCGGCGGGCGTACGGTGCGTACCTTCAACTCCGGCACCTGCACCATGGAGATCGCCTTGCGCATCGCCGGCATCGGCCCTGGCGATGAAGTCATCACCACGCCCATCTCCTGGGTGGCCACCGCCAACGTGATCCTCGAAGTGGGCGCCACTGCGGTGTTCGCCGATATCGATCCGGTGACCCGCAACATCGATCTGGCCCAGGTCGAAGCTGCCATCACCCCACGCACCAAGGCCATCATCCCGGTCTACCTGGCCGGCCTGCCGGTAGACATGGACCGCCTGTATGCCCTGGCCAGCAAGCATGGCCTGCGAGTGGTGGAGGATGCCGCCCAGGCCCTGGGCTCGAGCTGGAACGGCCAGCGCATCGGCGCCGGTGGCGACTTCGTGTCCTTCAGCTTCCAGGCCAACAAGAACGTCACCTCCTCCGAAGGCGGCTGCCTGGTGCTCAATACACCGGAAGAAGTGCGCCTGGCCGAGAAGTACCGCCTGCAAGGGGTAACCCGCAGTGGCCAGGACGGCCTGGACGTGGATGTACTGGGTGGCAAATTCAACATGACCGACGTTGCCGCCGCCATCGGCCTCGGACAGTTCGCCCATATCGAGGCGATCACTGCCCATCGTCGCGAACTGGCCCGGCACTACTTCGAATGCTTCGGCAGCGACTTCCAGGAACGCTACGGCGCCCAGCTGCCACCAGCGGACTTCAACAACAGCAATTGGCACCTGTTCCAGCTGGTACTGCCGGAGCGCAAGGACGGTAAGCCCGCACGTGCCACCTTCATGGAGCAGATGCAGGAACGGGGAATTGGCATCGGCTATCACTATCCGCCGATTCACTTGCTGAGCCTGTACCGCGAGCGCGGCTTCAAGGAAGGAATGTTCCCGGTAGCGGAACGGGTTGGTCGCCTGATCGTGTCGTTGCCAATGTTCACGGCGATGAACAAGAGCGATGTGGAGCGCGCGGTAGCCGCGGTGAAGGAAGTCCTGCAAGGTTGAACCCGCGGCCGGCCTGGCATGCCAGGCCGGCCGCAATGCAGCTTACTCGCCGATGGAAGCCTTGTAGCCTGCGGCGTCCAGCAGCTTTTCCAGGTCGGCTGGGTTGGCTGGCTTGAGCTTGAAGATCCAGGCGTCGTACGGCTCGCTGTTGAGCAGTTCAGGGCTGGCGCTCAGCTCCTCGTTGACCTCGATTACTTCACCCGCCACCGGGGCATAGATATCGGAAGCGGCCTTTACCGACTCCACGACTCCGGCCTGGTCCCCTGCCCCGAACACCTTGCCGACTTCGGTCAGCTCGACGAATACCACGTCGCCCAGAGCCTCCTGGGCATGGTCGCTAATACCCACGGTCACGCTGCCATCGGCTTCCAGGCGGGCCCATTCGTGGCTTTCGGCAAAACGCAGGTGGGCAGGGATATCGCTCATGTTCTATGTCCTCAAGAAGAAATGATCAGCGGCGCAACGCCCGCTGCAAAATGTTAGATCAAGGTTTTGCCATGGCGCACGAAGGTCGGCTTGACTACCCGCACCGGGTACCACTTGCCACGGATTTCCACTTCGGCTCGATCACCGGTGGCCATCGGCAGCCGCGCCAGGGCAATCGACTTACTCAGCGTAGGGGAGAAACTACCACTGGTGATCTCTCCTTCGCCAACATCAGCGATACGAACCACCTGGTGCGCCCGTAGAACCCCACGCTCTTCCAGGACCAGACCCACCAGTTTCTGCTTCACGCCGGCCGCTCGTTCGGCCTCCAGGGCAGCACGCCCGATGAATTGGCGCGAGGCCGGTTCCCAGGCGATGCTCCAGGCCATGTTCGCCGCCAGGGGCGAAACCTCCTGGTGGATATCCTGGCCATAGAGGTTCATGCCGGCCTCCAGGCGCAAGGTGTCCCGGGCACCCAGGCCAATGGGCGAGATGCCCGCGCCTACCAGGTCGTTGAAAAATGCCGGGGCCTGTTCGGCAGGCAGGACGATTTCCAGCCCATCCTCACCGGTATAGCCAGTACGGGCGATGAACCAGTCACCGTCGGTGCGCCCCTGGAAGGGCTTGAGTTGCTGGATCAGGGTGGCCCGCGACTGGCTCACCAGCTCGGCGATGCGCTGCCGGGCCTGAGGCCCCTGGATCGCCAGCATGGCCAGTTCCGGGCACTCGCGCAGCTGTACCTGGAAGCTCCCCAATTGCGCTTGCATCCAGGCCAGGTCCTGCTCGCGGGTGGCCGCATTGACCACCAGGCGATAGGTGTCGTCGAGACGGTAGACGATCATGTCGTCGACGATGCCGCCCCGCTCATTGAGCATGGCGCTGTACAACGCCTGGCCGGGGCTGTGCAGGCGTTCGACGTCATTGGCCAATAGATGCTGGAGCCAGGCCTTGGCCTGGGGGCCGTCGACATCGATCACGGTCATGTGGGATACATCGAACACCCCGCAGTCACGTCGCACCTGATGGTGCTCCTCGACTTGCGAGCCGTAGTGCAAGGGCATATCCCAACCGCCAAAATCGACCATTTTCGCGCCAAGGGCGAGATGCAGGTCATACAGAGGCGTACGCTGTCCCATGGGTTTCTCCTTCCGGGCGTGGCGAGGGTGCGGGCTGGCGCTGCAAAGGTGAAAGCCTTGAAAAACAAGGCCTACAGCCGGTTTCAGCGTCCCGGCCAAACAACAGACCGCACCGAATGCCGCGCATTGTAGCCGCAAGGTGCAGGGCTGGCACCTAACCGATTCGATGGGCCGAGCGGCGGATCAGGCCGATCACCGGCAACAGCCCCACCAGCACCAGGGTCAGGGCCGGCAGCGAAGCCCGTGCCCATTCCCCTTCACTGGTCATTTCAAAGATCCGTACCGCCAGGGTGTCCCAGCCGAACGGGCGCATGAGCAACGTAGCGGGCATTTCCTTGAGCACGTCGACGAACACCAGCAGGGCGGCGCTCAAGGTCCCGGGCAACAGCAGCGGCAGATACACTTTGAAAAACAGTCGCGGACCACCGACCCCCAAGCTGCGAGCGGCCTCAGGCAGCGACGGGCGAATCCGTTCCAGGCTGGTTTCCAACGGGCCATAGGCCACGGCAATGAAGCGCACCAGATAAGCCAGCAGCAATGCACAAAGGCTGCCCAGCAGCAAAGGCTTGCCAGCGCCCCCCAGCCAACTGGAAAGCGGGATCACCAGTTCACGGTCCAGGTAACTGAAAGCCAGCATGATCGATACCGCCAGCACCGAGCCCGGCAACGCATAACCGAGGTTGGCCAGGCTCACGCCACTGCGGATGCCACGGGTTGGCGCCAGGCGCCGGGCAAAGGCCAGCATCAGCGCGACGCTGACGGTAATCAGCGCGGCCATGCCCCCCAGGTACAGGGTATGGACGATCAACCCGGCATAACGCTCATCCAGGTCGAAGCGACCGCGCTGCCAGAACCAGGCCAGCAATTGCAGCAGCGGGATCACGAAGGCACAGGCGAATACCAGCAGGCACCAACCCGTGGCCGCCAGGGCCTTGATGCCACGCAGCGGATACAAGGCCTTGCCCCGGGGCCGTTCGTTACCCGTGCGGCTGGCGCCCCGGGCGCGCCGTTCGCCATACAGCACCAGCATCACGGCCAGCAGCAACAGGCTGGCCAGTTGGGCGGCACTGGAGAGGCTGAAGAAGCCATACCAGGTCTTGTAGATCGCCGTTGTGAAGGTGTCGAAGTTAAAGACCGCCACCGCGCCGAAATCCGCCAGGGTCTCCATCAGGGCCAGAGCTACCCCGGCGCCGATGGCCGGTCGGGCCATGGGCAGCGCCACGCGCCAGAACGCTTGCCAGGGCGATTGCCCGAGCACCCTCGCAGCCTCCATCAAGCCCTTGCCCTGGGCCAGGAAGGCGTTGCGCGCCAGCAGGTAGACATAGGGATAGAACACCAGGACCAGGACCAGGATCACCCCACCGGTGGAACGCACCCTCGGCAACCTGAGGCCACTACCGAACCACTCCCGCAACAGGGTCTGCACCGGCCCGGAAAAATCCAGCAGGCCAACGAAGACAAAGGCCAGCACATAGGCCGGGATCGCAAACGGCAGCATCAGCGCCCAGTCCAGCCAGCGTCGCCCCGGGAACTCGCAGAGGCTGGTGAGCCAGGCCAGGCTCACTCCCAGCAACGTGACCCCGACGCCGACCCCGAGCACCAGGGTCAGGGTATTGCCGAGCAGACGCGGCATCTGGGTTTCCCACAGGTGGGACCAGATCTGCTGGTCGACGGCCTGCCAGGAAAACAGCAGCACACTCAGAGGCAACAGCACCAGGGCCGCGACGGCAAAAACCAGGGGATACCAGCGACGTTGGGCAGGGTGGGCCACGGAAAACTCTCAGGTCAGGGGAAGGGCTTCAAGGCTGGGCCGCGAAAGAAAACGCCCCGCAAAGGCGGGGCGCAGTATAACGGCAGGCTCAGTTCCAGCCCGCGCGGTCCATCAGGCGAATGGCCTCGGCCTGGCGCTTGCCGGCAATCTCCACCGGCAGGGTATCGGCGACGAACTTGCCCCAGCTGGCCACTTCCGCAGACGGTGCCACCGCTGGGTTGGCCGGGAACTCCTGGTTGACGTCGGCGAAGATCTTCTGCGCTTCAGGGGTGGTCATCCACTCCACCAGCGCCTTGGCGGCCTCCGGATGCGGTGCATGCTTGGTCAGGCCGATCCCCGACAGGTTCACGTGTACCCCACGATCGCCCTGGTTCGGCCAGAACAGTTTCACCGCCAGGTTCGGCTTCTGCTTGTGCAGGCGGCCGTAGTAGTAGGTGTTGACGATCCCCACGTCGCACTGGCCAGCGTTGATGGCTTCCAGCACGGCGATGTCGTCGGAGAACACGTCGGTGGACAGGTTGTTGACCCAGCCCTTGAGGATCTCCTCGGTCTTGTCCGCGCCATGGGTCTCGATCAGCGTGGCGGTCAGCGACTGGTTGTAGACCTTCTTCGCCGTGCGCAGGCACAGGCGGCCTTCCCACTGCTTGTCGGCCAGGGCTTCATAGGTGGTCAACTCGCCCGGCTTGACCCGTTCGGTGGAGTAGGCCAGGGTCCGCGCCCGCAGGCTCAGGCCGGTCCAAGCGTGGTTGGAGGAGCGGTATTGCAGGGGAATGTTGCTGTCGATGACCTTGGAGGTGAAGGGCTGCAGGATGCCCATCTGTTCGGCCTGCCAGAGGTTGCCGGCGTCCACGGTCAGCAGCAGGTCGGCGGTGGCGTTCTCACCCTCGGCCTTGATGCGCTGCATCAGCGGCGCTTCCTTGTCGGTGATGAACTTGATCTTCACCCCGGTCTTCTGGGTGTAGGCATCGAACACCGGCTTGATCAGCTCGTCGATACGGGAGGAGTAGACCACCACTTCGTCGGCGGCCTGGGCAGTGCCGGCGATGAGGGTGAGTGCCAGGGCGGTCAGTAGACGCTTCGGTGCCAACATGGGAGCAGTCTCTCGTATGCAAAGTGAGGCGAAATGATAAGGACTACCATTTGCTGGCTCAACCGAACCCGGAGCCGAGGAGTAACCAGATGTTGCGCGGGAAAAACGCGACCCGCCTTGCAGCGGCGCCTGCCCCGGCAGGCACCATCGGGGGCCCGGATCACTCGGCCCGGGCCAGCTCCGGCAGGTCGCCACTCAGGCCCAGTGCCTGGCGCACGAACAGGGCCTTGGCCTCGGGCATCTGGTCGACCACCTTCAAGCCGGTGTTGCGCAGCCAGCGCAGCGGCAACGGATCGGCCTGGAACAGCCGCTCGAAACCCTCCATGGCAGCCATCAGCGCCAGGTTATGAGGCATGCGCTTGCGCTCGAAACGGCTCAGCACCTTGACCTCGGCCAGGCGCTCGCCACGTCCGGTAGCCTCCAGCAACACCTGGGCCAGTACCGCGGCGTCGAGGAACCCCAGGTTGACCCCCTGCCCCGCCAGCGGATGGATGGTGTGGGCCGCATCGCCGATCAGCGCCAGGCCCTCGGCCACATAGCGCTTGGCATGGCGCTGGCGCAACGGCACGCAAAGCCGTGGATCGGCGCCGAGCACCTGGCCCAGGCGCCCCTCAAAGGCCCGTTCCAGCTCGGCACAGAAGCTTGCGTCGTCCAGCGCCATCAGGCGCTCGGCCTCGGCGGGCGTGGTGGACCAGACGATGGAGCACCAGTCGTGCTGGCCATCCCGCACCAGAGGCAGGAAGGCCAGTGGGCCGGTGTCGGTGAAGCGTTGCCAGGCCGTCAGTTGGTGAGGCTGGCTGCTGCGCACGCTGGTAACGATGGCGTGGTGCAGGTAATCCCATTCGCGGGTGGCGCAACCGGTGAGGCGGCGCACCGCCGAGTTGGCACCGTCGGCAGCGACCACCAGTGGCGCCCGCAGCGTGCGGCCATCGGCCAGGGTCAGCAGCCAGTCTTCGCCGGAGCGGCGCATCTGCTCCAGCCGCGCATTGGCCAGCAGACCGATATCACACTCATGCAAGCGCTCTAGTAGGGCATCCTGGACTACCCGGTTCTCAACGATGTGCCCCAGCACTTCGGCATGCACGCTGGCCGCCGAAAAGTGGATCTGGCCAGTACCACTGCCGTCCCAGACCTGCATATCGCGATAAGGGCTGCTGCGCCGGCCAGCGATGCCATCCCAGGCGCCGAGACGCTGCAAAATCCGCTGGCTAGCCGCCGACAGGGCACTGACCCGGGGTTCGAATGGCGACTGCTCGTCGAAAGGCTTGACGCTCAGGGAGCCGCCATCGAGCAACAGCACTTCCAGACCGCTACCCTGCAACGCCAGGGCCAGGGCACTGCCGACCATGCCGGCTCCGACAATCAGCACATCTGCGCGCATTTCCATGCCTTAGGCCTATCTCGCTTGCGGCTTGAGCCGCACATAAAGGGTTTTGTCGACCCGCGCCACCAGGGTGCCGGAGCCATCGTGAATCTCTACCTGCAACTGCGGCAGGTACTTTTCTCCGGCAGCGGTGTGCTGGCGGATCTGGTCGATCAGGGCCTGGTCGATGTTGAACCGGGCGAACACCGGGCCCTTGCCCGGCGCGATGAAATCAATGGCTGCGGCCTTGTCCCAGACGATGTAGTCGCGCCCCAGGTTCTCCATCAGCATCAGCATGAAGAACGGGTCCACCATCGAATACAGGCTGCCGCCGAACTGGGTGCCGACATAGTTGCGGTTGTACCAGCCCAGGCCCATGGACACCTGGACCTCGCGAAAGTCCGCGGCGATGTGGCCAATCCGCACTCCTGCCCCGAAATAGGGTGGGTACAGGTTCAACACCCAACGCAACAGGCGCGCCTTGCCGACGCGTCGGGCCAGCCACTCACGCATCCGGACGAACGCCCAGGCCCATGGCCTGGCGGGCGAACCAGCGCTTGGCCGGCGGCAGCAGGTCCAGGCCGAGCAAGCCCAGGTTACGCCCCACCGAGAGCAGTGGCAGCTTGCTGCCGAACAGTCGCGTCACCTGGTCCGAGAATCCCACGGTCAGGTTCTGGTCCAGGCGCTGGCGCTCACGATAGGCCTGCAGGACCGTAAAGTCGCCCGGCGCACGCTCGCTGCCGAGCAGGGCATCGGCCAGGGCCTGGGCGTCACGCAACGACAGGTTGAAACCCTGGCCGGCGATCGGGTGCAGGCTATGGGCGGCATTGCCCAGTACCACCAGGTGCGGGCGCACCTGTTCCTCGGCCTCCACCAGGGACAACGGGTACAGGTGCCGGGCGCCCACTTGCCTGAGGGTGCCCAGGCGATAGCCGAATACTCCCTGCAACTCACTGAGGAAGCTGCGTTCGTCCAGCGCGGCCAGGCGCTGGGCGTCCATCCCCTGGCGGGTCCAGACCAGCGCACAGCGGTTTTCCGGCAGCGGCAGCAAGGCCATCGGGCCATCATCGGTGAAGCGCTCGAAGGCCATGCCCCCATGGGCTTCGCTGGGCGTGATGTTGGCGATCAATGCGCTCTGGTCATAGGGTCGGTTCCTGACCCCGATACCCAGTTGCTCGCGCAAACCGGAACGACCGCCATCGGCGAGCACCGCAAGATCGCACTCAAGGGTGGTTTCGTCATTCAGGGTCAGGCGGTAGCCACCTTCCAGCGGCTCCAGGCGAGTCACCTCGGCCGGACAGCGCCAACTGATCACATCCTTGTCCAGCCCCTGCCACAGGCATTGGCCGAGCCAGGCGTTTTCCACTACATAGCCCAGGGCCGGAACGCCTTCTTCCATCGCCGACAAGCGCGCAGTGGAGAAACGGCCACGGTCGGACACATGAATCTGCTTGATCGGCTCGGCGCGCCGGGAAATCGCCTGCCACAGGTCCAGGCGCTGGTAGATCTGCCGGGCGCCGAAGGACAACGCCGAGGAGCGTGCGTCATAGCTGGGCTGGAAACTGTCGCCAGGAGCGAATGGCTCGATCAGCACGATCTTCCAGCCACGAGCCTTGGCCCCGGCCTGCAGGGCCAAAGCCAGGCTGGCACCGACCAGGCCGCCACCGATGATGGCCAGGTTGACCCGGCTCATGATGCCCGGACCTGGGCAGCGGCCATCAGCGCCTCGATCTCGGCGACGCTCTTGGGCACGCCTCCTGTCAGAATTTCACAGCCCTGCTTGGTCACTACCACGTCGTCCTCGATGCGCACGCCAATGCCGCGCCACTTCTTCGCTACTTGCTGGTTGTCCGGGGAGATGTAGATGCCCGGCTCCACGGTCAGCGCCATGCCGACCTCCAGTACCCGCCACTCGCCGCCGACCTTGTACTCGCCGACATCGTGTACATCCATGCCCAGCCAGTGCCCGGCACGGTGCATGTAAAACGCCTTGTAGGCCTCGCTGGCGATCAGCTCGTCAACATTGCCTTCCAGCAGGCCCAGCTTCACCAGACCGTTGGTGATGACCCGAACCGTCGCTTCATGGGCCTGGTTCCAGTGTTTTTCCGGGGCGATCTCGGCGAAGGCGGCTTCCTGAGATGCCAGCACCAGTTCGTAGATCGCCTTCTGCTCCGGGGAAAACCGGCCATTGACCGGCCAGGTACGGGTGATATCGCTGGCATAGCAGTCGATTTCACAACCGGCATCGATCAGCACCAGGTCACCGTCCTTGAGCAACGCATCATTTTGCTGGTAGTGCAGGATGCAGCTGTTACGACCCGCCGCGACGATGGAACCGTAGGCCGGCATCTTCGCCCCGCCCTTGCGGAACTCATAGTCCAATTCGGCTTCCAGGCTGTACTCATGCAACCCTGGCCGACCGGCCTGCATCGCCCGGATATGCGCCTGGGCGGAAATCCGCGCGGCCTCGCGCATCACCTTCACTTCCGCCGCCGATTTATACAGGCGCATGTCGTGCAGCAGATGATCCAGGGCAACGAATTCGTTCGGTGGCTGGGCGCCGAGATGGGCCTTGGAACGGATTACGTTGATCCAGTCCATCAGGTGGCGATCGAACTCGGGGTTGCTGCCCATGGCCGAATAGACCCGGTCGCGCCCCTCGATCAAACCAGGAAGGATGTCGTCGATATCGGTGATGGGAAAGGCATCGTCCGCCCCATAGTCGCGGATCGCGCCTTCCTGGCCGGCCCGCAGGCCATCCCAGAGCTCGCGCTCGGCGTTGCGCTCACGGCAGAACAGCACGTATTCGCCATGCTCGCGACCGGGCATCAGCACGATCACCGCCTGGGGCTCGGGGAAGCCGCTGAGGTACTGGAAGTCGCTGTCCTGGCGGTAGACGTGTTCCACGTCGCGGTTGCGAATGGCCACGGCCGCCGCCGGCAGGATCGCGATGCTATTGGGCTCCATCTGCGCCATGAGCGCCTTGCGGCGCCGACTGTATTCCGCTTTCGGGATATGAATCATGGGCAGGCCGGCTCCCGTCAGATCAATGCAGAGACGGCTTGGCGGCCGGTACGGCGGCCTTGTTGGTTTCGGTGAACAGCAACAGCGGCGCGACCCGCAGGTACTCCATCACTTCCATGTAGTCGTTTTCACCGTCGTCGGATTCTTCCAGGGCGTCCTGGACCTGAGCGATGGCTGCAAGGTCCTGCAACACTTCCGTAGCTTCGGCGCTCAGGGCGCTGCTATCGCGGGAGTTGAGGCCAAAACCGGCGAGGAATCCCTGGCACCATTGGCCCAGGGCAGCGGCGCGTTCGGCCAGCGGCGCGTCATCGCTGGGCAGCAGCAGGACCACGGTCATGTCGTCGCTGGTCAGCTCGCCTTTGACCATTTCCTGCAGGCCGATCAAGGCATTACGTACGTTATCCTGAGGCTCGCCTTCGAGCAGCTCGGTGGCATCCACCAGCCAGCCGTCGGCGTCGAACCCGGCGCCGGCACAGCTACGACCTAGCAACAGGCCGTGCAGTTCGGCAGGGGAAACAGGATGGCCATTGCTGCTGAGCAGGGTGGCGAAAGCACTATAAGGGGAGTTCTGAATGGGCATGGGCAGCTAGGCGCCAAGCGGCGCAATGTCTAGAATGAAGGCCTTGTATCGTAGGGCGTGTCACCGTTCATTGCCAGCGTCGCGTTGTGCTTTGCGCCCCGCTACAACGGTCCACAGGGCCTCGGGCAAGGGACAGTCCACCGACCGGCAGCACCAGACGGCCAGGAGCGTCCAGGTTGTCCGGGGGCAGCCAAGCCAGTTGCCACTCATCAGACCAAATTCAGTGGGACACAATGGAAGACACCGACCTGCACGCACTGATGGCCAGACTCGAACTGCTTATTACCCGGGTCGAGCAACTAAAGAGTCAAAACGCACTCTTATTAGCTCAGGAAAAAACCTGGCGCGAGGAACGCGCGCACCTCATTGAAAAAAACGAAATCGCCCGGCGTAAGGTCGAATCGATGATTTCGCGCCTCAAGGCCCTGGAGCAAGACTCATGAGTTCAAGCAATAGCGTTACCGTGCAGATCCTCGACAAAGAATATTCGATCATCTGCCCCCAGGAAGAACGTAGCAATCTGGTGAGCGCCGCCCGTTACCTGGACGGCAAGATGCGCGAGATCCGCAGCAGCGGCAAGGTCATCGGGGCCGACCGCATCGCCGTGATGGCCGCCCTGAACATTACCCACGACCTGCTGCACCGCCAGGAACGCCCGGACGTCCAGAGCAGCGGGACGACCCGCGAGCAAGTGCGCGACCTGCTGGAGCGTGTCGACCTGGTCCTGGCCACCGATTCGGACACAAGCAAAGCTGATTCCTGACAGCGGTTGCGGTATACTCCCGCCACTCCCTGGGGTGCTTGCCAGTTGGCGATGTCCCTGAGCCGATTTGCACTACCCTGGAAGTTGCACGTTGGGCTGGTGTGCATGTCCGCTAGACGGAAAGCCTTAAAGCCTGCTGCATCTCCCGCCTTGAACTCTCGGGTTCAAGGGCTAAGTCGACAGCGGTTCGCCTGGGGAGCCTGAATTGCCAATCAATGCCAGTTAGCCAAGCTGGCATTGGTTTTTCCGGGTAGGCTGTCCTGCCATCCCGACTGCCAATAGCTGCCTCCATGACCGAACCTGCGCCGCTCTCCCGCCCGCAACTTCGCCGCATGCTGCGTAAAACCCGCCGTGCCCTGACCCCTGCCCAGCAGCGCCAGGCCGCCCGTGGTTTGTATCGACAGTTGGCGCAAGACCCGGTGTTTCGTCGCGCGCGGCACCTCTCGCTGTACCTGCCCACCGACGGAGAGATCGATCCACGTCTACTGTTGCGTGCCGCCCAGCGCCGGGGCAAGGCCACCTACCTGCCGGTACTCAGCGCCTGGCCACGGACCAAGATGGTCTTCCAGCGCATTCGGCCAGGAGAGCAGCTGCGCCCCAATCGCTTTCGTATCCTCGAACCCAAAATCAATGTCGCCCGGCAACGCAAGGTCTGGGCCCTGGACCTGGTACTGCTGCCCCTGGTGGGGTTCGATGAAGAAGGTGGGCGCCTGGGAATGGGCGGGGGCTTCTATGACCGCAGCCTGGCCTATCTCGCGCGCCGCCAGAGTTGGCGCAAGCCGAAGCTGCTGGGGCTGGCCCACGAGTGCCAAAAGGTCGGGAAACTGGATCAGGCCAGTTGGGATGTACCGCTACACGGCACGGTGACCGATCGGGGATGGTACGGGGCCAGGTAGGCACCGAACCCGATCAGTAGCGATTCAACGCTTGAGAGGTTGCGATTGCTGCTGTGCGATCTCGACGGGAGCATCGGTCTTGCTGGCCCATAAGCTCTGCGCATAACCGGTGGTCACAACGCCCAAACCGAACAAAATAACCAAAATCCATAGCAAATCCGGTTGGCGTTTCATCGATTGCCCCCCCTCAGGCAAATCACACACTGGTGGTAACGGCGTCCATGACAGGCCGAACAGCAGCGTCAAGCTTAAAATCCCGGCATTTTGCGATAACGTGAACCGACACGCAAATGCTGGCGTCAACCGACCGTCGGTTTGTCATAAAATTGCCAGATCACCCGTTCACTCACCTTGTCGGAGGGCAAGAACATGGCCTATTGGCTGATGAAATCCGAGCCGGACGAGCTCTCCATCGAGGGTTTGCAAGCCCTTGGCCAGGCCCGCTGGGACGGCGTGCGCAACTACCAGGCACGCAACTTCCTGCGCGCCATGGCCGAGGGCGACGAGTTCTTTTTCTATCACTCAAGTTGTCCCGAACCGGGCATTGCCGGGATCGGTCGGATCGTCAAGGGCGCCTACCCGGACCCGACGGCCCTGGAGCCGGAAAGCGTCTATTTCGATCCCAAGTCCAGCGCCGAGAAGAATGCCTGGAGCGCTATCGACGTGGCCCATGTACAGACCTTCGGCAGGGTCCTGCGCCTGGACTATCTCAAGCAACAGGCGGCCCTCGCCGACATGCCCCTGGTGCAAAAAGGCAGCCGCCTGTCGGTCATGCCCGTGACTGCCGAGCAATGGGCCGCGGTACTCACCCTGCGCTGACCCGCGACACTGCCACGGCCATGCAAGCCATGGCAGCATCGGCGGTTTTTTGCCTGGCACCCCATGCAGCCCGCGAACAATGGGGTTAGGCTAGCGCCCTTTACATTTGACGAGCATCAAGCCGCCCAGGCCCAGGGTTCGTCAGACTAGGACGCTATAGCCGCAGGACGCAGAACCCATGTCGACGAACCATCGTTCTTCCCGCCTCTTCGCTGTTTCCCTCTTGATTCTGTTGCTCGCCGCCGGTGGTTTCGGCTACTGGAAATCCCTCCAGGACCGCCTGCCCGAAGGCCTGAGCATGGGTAACGGCCGGCTCGAGGCCACTGAAGTACAGATCGCCAGCAAGATTCCGGGGCGCCTGGCCGAGGTCCGGGTCCATGAAGGTGACAAGGTGCTCCAGGGGCAGTTGCTGGCGCGCATGGATACTCGCACCCTGGAGGCCCAGCGCGCCCAGGCCGAGGCCGAAGTGGCCCGGGCCCGGGAAAACCTCAGTGCCGCCGAAGCTAACGTGCAACTGCGCCAGAGCGAACTGCTGCTGGCCAACCAGGAGCTCAAGCGCTCACAGGAATTGTTCCGCCGTGGCTTCGCCAGCCAGCAGATCATCGACCAGCAGCAAGCCCGCCTGAGCACCGGCAACGCCGCCGTGCTGGCGGCCCAGGCCCAGGTCGCAGCGGTCAAGGCGGCAATTGGCGCGGCCCAGGCCCAGGTGGCCCAACTCACCAGTGAAATCGACGACAGCAGCCTGCGGGCCCCCATCGACGGCATCATCCAGCTGCGCCTGGCCGAACCTGGCGAAGTGCTGGGCGCCGGTGGCCGGGTACTGTTGCTGATCGACCCCAACGACCAGTACATGAATCTCTACCTGCCGGCTTCGGTCACCGGTCGCCTGACCGTTGGCGACGAAGCGCGGATCATGCTCGACGCCCTGCCCAACCAGCCATTGCCGGCGAAGATCAGCTTTGTCGCGGCCAAGTCGCAGTTCACTCCCAAAGAAGTGGAAACCCGGGATGAGCGCCAGAAGCTGGTGTTCCGGGTCAAGGTGCACCTCACCCAACCTGCTGCGGTACCACAAGCCAAGCCAGGCATGCCTGGCGCCGGCTATGTGCGCACGGCTCCCGTGGACTGGCCGGCCAACCTGAAATGAGCGCCCTGGCGCTGCACGCGACGGGCATCGGCCATCGCTACGGTTCCCAGCAGGCGCTGGTGGACATCGCCTTCAGCCTCCCGGCAGGTACCCGCTGCGGCCTGATCGGGCCTGACGGCGCCGGCAAATCCAGCCTGCTGGGGCTGATCGCCGGGGTCAAGAAACTCCAGCAGGGCGATCTCCAGGTACTCGGTGGCGATATTACCCAGCGCCGCCATCGCAGCAGCCTGTATCCGCGCATTGCCTTCATGCCTCAGGGCCTGGGCGGCAACCTGTACCCGGAGCTGTCCATCAGCGAGAACATCCGCTTCTTCGCCACCCTGTTCGGCCTGCCGGCCAAGGAATGCGAACAGCGCATGCACAGCCTGCTGCAGGCCACCGATCTGCTGCGTTTCGCCGAACGCCCGGCCGGCAAGTTGTCGGGCGGGATGAAACAGAAGCTTGGGCTGTGCTGTGCGCTGATCCATGAACCGGACCTGCTGATCCTCGACGAGCCCACCACAGGGGTCGATCCGCTTTCGCGCCGGCGTTTCTGGGAACTGGTGGAGGACGTGCGCCGGCAACGCCCACAACTGACGCTCCTGGTCGCCACCGCCTACATGGAGGAAGCCGAGCAGTTCGAGCATTGCCTGATGCTCGACCGGGGCCGGTTGATTGCCCAAGGCCTGAGCCGGGAACTGGCCGGAGTGACCGCCAGCGGCAAGCTCGACGACGCCTTTACCCATTTCCAGGGCGACGCCCGCCACGACAGCCAGCCGCTGGTGATTCCGCCCCGCTCCAGCGACAACCAGGACATCGCCATCGAGGCCCATGAACTGACCCTGCGCTTCGGCGACTTCACCGCCGTGAACAAGGTCAGCTTCGCCATCGGTCGCGGGGAAATCTTCGGTTTCCTGGGCTCCAATGGCTGCGGCAAGACCACCACCATGAAGGTCCTCACCGGCCTGATGCCGGCGACCGAAGGCAGCGCCAAGCTGCTGGGCAACCCGGTGAATGCCAAGGACCTGGCCACCCGCAAGCGGGTCGGTTTCATGTCCCAGAGCTTCTCGTTGTACGGCGAGCTCAGCGTGCGCCAGAACCTGGAACTGCACGCCCGGCTGTTCGACCTGCCTAAAGACCAGAGCGCCCCGCGTATCGAGGAGCTGATCCAGCGTTTCGACCTGGGGGAAATCGCCGAACAGCAGTCAGGCGCCCTGCCACTCGGCTTGCGCCAGCGCCTGTCATTGGCGGTGGCGGTGCTGCACCGCCCGGAGGTGCTGATCCTCGACGAGCCCACCTCAGGGGTCGACCCGGCAGCTCGCGACGACTTCTGGCGGCTGTTGATCGAGCTGTCCAGGGAACAGGGCGTGACCATCTTCCTGTCCACGCACTTCATGAACGAAGCCCAGCGCTGCGACCGTATTTCCCTGATGCACGCAGGCAAAGTACTGGCCTGCGACACCCCGGCGGCACTGCAGCAGCAGTTTGCCGGCGACACCCTGGAGGCCGCCTTCGTGCGTTGCCTGGAAGAGGCCCAGGGCACGGCGGATACACCGGCGCCAGCACAGCCAGAGCCTCCCGCCGCGCCCACTGCCATCGCTCCCGTACGCTCGGGCCTGAGCCTGGCTCGCCTGCTGGCAGTGGCCACCCGTGAAGGCAAGGAACTGCTGCGCGACCGGGTACGCCTGGGCTTCGCCTTGCTCGGGGCGCTCTTCATGATGGTGATCTTCGGCTACGGTATCTCCCTGGATGTGGAGAAGCTGGCCTTCGCCGTCTACGACCAGGACCAGACCCCACAAAGCCGCGCCTACCTGGAGGCCTTCCGCAGCTCACGCTATTTCGAGGAAAAACCCGGCATCCGCAACTCCAGCGAGCTGCATCGACGGCTGCAACGCTCGGAAATCAAGCTGGCCCTGGAGATCCCCCCGGGCTTTGGCCGCGACCTGTATGCCGGGCGCCAACCCGCCGTCGCCGCCTGGCTGGATGGCGGCATGCCGTTTCGCGCGGAAACCAGCCGCAACTATGTGGAGGCGGTGCACCAGGCCAACCTGGAGCGGTTGGCGGAGCAAAGCAGCCTGCCCCGCGGCCCGAGGCCTGCAGCCAAGCTGGAGACCCGCTTTCGCTACAACCAGGATGTGGTCAGCGTGAACGCCATCGGTCCGGGCGTCATGGCCCTGATCCTGGCCTTTATCCCGGCCATGCTCACGGCCCTGGGCATCGTTCGCGAGAAAGAGCTGGGCTCGATCACCAACTTCTATGCCACGCCCCTGACCCGCCTGGAGTTCCTCCTGGGCAAGCAGGCGCCCTACCTGGCCGTCAGCCTGATCAACCTGGGACTGCTGGTGGCCATGAACCGCTGGTTGTTCGGTGTGCCCTTCAAGGGCAGCGGCCTGACCCTGGCCCTGGGCGGCGTGCTCTATGTACTGGCGACCACCAGCATGGGCCTGTTGATCTCGGCCTTCACCCGTACCCAGATCGCCGCAATCCTCGGCACCATGATCATCACCAGCCTGCCGACCATCCAGTTTTCGGGGCTGATCGTGCCACGCTCGTCCCTGGACGGTTCGGCGGCGATCATGGGGCAGCTGTTCCCGGCCGGGCACTTCCTGGACATTGCCGTCGGCACTTTCACCAAGGCCCTGGACGTGCGCGAACTCTGGCCCCAGTGCCTGGCCCTGGTGGGGTTCTTCCTCGGTTTCACCGGGCTGAGCCTGGTCATGTTGAAAAAGCAGGAGGTCTGATGAACCGGCTTGCCCATATCCTGCGCCTGGGCCTCAAGGAACTGACCAGCCTGCGCCACGACAGCGTCTTGCTGTTGTTCCTGATGTACGCCTTCACCGTGGCCATCTACCTGCCCGCCGCCGGCTCGGTCATCGGTGTACACAACGCCAGCGTGGCCGTAGTGGACGAAGACCATAGCGCGCTGTCGCGCCTGCTGGCACAGTCACTGCAACCGCCGGAGTTCCAGCCCCCGGTCGCCCTGCCTTATGACCGCCTGGACACCGTGATGGACCAGGGCCAGTACACCTTCGTGATCAACGTTCCAGCCAGCTTCCAGAGCGACCTGCTGGCCGGCCGCCAGCCAGCGGTGCAAGTCAATGTCGATGCCACGGCCATGAGCCAGGCATTCATGGGGGCCGGCTACATCGGCCGGATCTTCCAGCGTGAATTGCTCAACTACGCCGACCAGGGCGATGTCGCAAGCAAGGCTCCGGCCCGGCTGACCACTCGCGCCCTATTCAATACCAACCTGGAGGGCGGCTGGTTCCTGGCAGTGATCCAGATCGTCAACAACATCACCATCCTGGCCATCGTGCTCACCGGCACCGCCCTGCTGCGCGAACGCGAGCACGGTACCCTCGACCACTTGCTGGTGCTGCCGCTCACGGCGCTGGAAATCATGCTGGCGAAGGTCTGGAGCAACATGCTGGTGGTGGTGCTGTGCACCTGGATATCGCTGGAAGTGGTTGTCAAAGGCTTGCTGGGCGTGCCGCTGGCGGGCTCCCTGGGGCTGTTCCTGATGGTGACCGCACTCTATCTGTTCGCCAGCACGGCCTTGGGCATCTTCCTCGCTACCCTGGCCCGCTCGACCCCGCAGTTCGGCTTGCTGGCGATCCCGGTGATCATTCCGATGCTGTTGCTGTCTGGTGGCAGCACACCGCTGGACAGCATGCCGCAATGGCTGCAATGGGTGATGCAGGGTTCACCCTCGACGCATTTCGTCAGCCTGAGCGCGGCGATCCTGTTTCGCGATGCGGGCGTCAGCGTGGTCTGGCCCGACCTGCTGGCCCTGGCCGGGATCGGCCTGGCGTTCTTCGCCATCGCCCTGGCACGCTTTCGCAAGAGCCTGGCGTCCTGAACCCGACCGGCACACGGGCCCGCAAGGGCGCCGTGGCTGGCCGAAGGGAGGTGGGTGTTACTGGATGATCAGGTTGTTGAACAGCAGGTCCTCGACCACCGGCTTGCCGGTCTCGTCGCTCATCACCTGCTGCACCTGCTTGAGGGCTTCCTGACGCAGTTTTTCCTTGGCCTCGACGTTGTTCATGGTCTCGGTGGTCTGCTGGGCGAACAGCGCCACCAGTTGGTTGCGAATCAATGGCTCATTGGCCTTGACGGCCTGGGCCGCAGGGTCGCCGGTCACCCGCAGGGCTACGTCGGCCTTGTAGACCTTGAGCTTGGGACCGCCATCCAGGCCATAGTTGCCCACGAAGGGTGGGTTCAGGCTGATGTAGCTGACTTTCGGTGCTTCGCCTTCTTTAGCCTCTTCGGCCATCGCTGCCACAGGCAGGGAGAGGGCCAGCAGCAACATGATCCACGCTTTCACAATTCGCTCCTTAATCCGGTTTGCGGCCTAGCATAAAGGCCCGTCCGCCTGAGCCCAAGCACAAGCTTATAGCTGGCTATCAGGGCCGGGCATGCTCGTTGACCGCCTGATTCACACTCCTACACTTATCGGCCACCACTCCCAAAGGAATAGCCCTGATGAAAGCCGTGCTGTGCAAAGCCTTCGGCCCCGCCGAAACGCTGGTGCTGGAAGAGGTTGCAAGTCCAGAGCCGAAGAAGAACGAGATCCTGCTGGATGTACATGCTGCTGGGGTCAACTTCCCGGACACCCTGATCATCGAGGGCAAGTACCAGTTCAAACCGCCATTTCCCTTCTCCCCAGGTGGCGAGGCGGCCGGCGTGGTCAGCGCGGTGGGCGAGAAAGTCGGGCATCTCAAGGTGGGCGACCGGGTGATGGCCCTGACCGGCTGGGGCAGTTTCGCCGAGCAGGTGGCGGTACCGGGCTACAACGTACTGCCGATTCCACAGGCCATGGACTTCAACACCGCAGCGGCCTTCAGCATGACCTACGGCACCTCGATGCACGCCCTCAAGCAGCGGGGCAACCTGCAGCCCGGCGAAACCCTGCTGGTGCTCGGCGCTTCGGGTGGCGTAGGCCTGGCAGCGGTGGAGATCGGCAAGGCCATGGGGGCCCGGGTGATCGCCGCCGCTAGCAGCGCCGAGAAACTCGCGGTGGCCAAGGCCGCCGGTGCCGACGAATTGATCAACTACAGCCAGGCCAGCCTCAAGGACGAGATCAAGCGCCTGACCGGCGGCAATGGCGTCGATGTGATCTACGATCCGGTGGGCGGCGACCTGTTCGACCAGGCCATCCGCTCCATCGCCTGGAACGGCCGCCTGCTGGTGGTGGGGTTCGCCAGCGGGCGCATCCCCGAACTACCAGTGAACCTCGCCCTGCTCAAGGGCGCTGCGGTAGTGGGCGTGTTCTGGGGCTCCTTTGCCCAGCGCCAGCCCCAGGACAATGCGGCGAACTTCCAGCAACTGTTCGCCTGGCACGCCGAAGGCAAGCTCAAGCCCCTGGTGTCCCAGGTCTATCCCCTGGCCGAGGCGGCCCGGGCCATCGACGATCTCGGCCAGCGCAAGGCTGTGGGCAAGGTGGTAGTACAGGTTCGCTGAAACCAAGCCGGCGCGCCTTTTCCGGCCCCTTGGCCTTGCGACGATTCATCGGCTTCAATCAATGCGGATGATCTGCCGCTGCGAATCCGCAGCGGCTTTCCCATGGAGAGGCCAAATGATGATGAGCACATTGCACAGACTGGTGATGGGACTTTTGGCATTGCCGCTGTTCGCCGGCGCCCTGCAGGCCTGCGCCCACGACAGCGCCGGGCTCAGGAACACGACGGTGCTGATCGTGCGCCACGCCGAAAAGCCCGAACAGGGCAGCGGGCTGAGCCCCCGGGGCGAAGAACGGGCCAAGGCCTACGCACAGTACTTCGATCCGCTGCGCCTTGCCGACGAGCAGTTGCTGCCACAACGCTTGATCGCCACCCGTGACAGCAAGGAAAGCGCGCGTCCACGGCTGACCCTGACACCTCTCTCCCAGCGCCTGAACCTGCCCATCGAACAACCCTACGACGACCAGGATGTGGACAAACTGGCCAAATCCCTGGGCAAGGACAACCAGGCCCGGGTGGTCCTGATCGCCTGGCACCACGGCAAGATCTACAAGTTGATCAAGGCATTCGGCGGCGACGGCGAAAAACTCACCGGACAACAGTCCTGGCCGGGGTCGGTCTACGACTGGCTGATCGTCCTGCGCTTCGATGACAAGGGACAACTGATGGAGTCCCGCAGCCAGAAGGTGCAGGAGCATCTGCTGCCGGGAGATGGCAACTGAGCGATCCGGCTTGTCAGGCCCCTACAGCCCGGCAGCGCTTGAGCCGCGCCTCCAGGTTGCGATCCGGCATGGCGTGGCTGCGCAGGGCCTGGACCGTCTGCTCGACATAATCACGAGTGGTGCCATAGCGCCCGCAAGCGCTCTCGAACACCTGGTTGAGCACATGATCCGGCAGGTTGCCAGCGTAGCTGGGCAGGTGTCGCTCCAACACGAAGCCCAGCGCCTGGACCAGGTTGCCATCGGCCAGGCGGCAATTGAGCCAATGGGGTCGGTAGGAAGGGAACGGCATTTCCCGTTGCCATAGGGCGTACAGGGAATCTTCCAGGCGCTCCTCGGGCAAGCGATAGGCGAATCCGCTGCAGGAGCCGCCACGGTCCAGGCCAAACACCAGGCCGGGTAACTCAGGCGTGCCCCGGTGCTCGTGGGACCACAGGTAAAGGCCACGATGGTAGCCATGCACCCGCCCCCGGATGCGCTCGACTGCCGAGCACTCGGGGCGCCAGATCAACGAACCATAGGCGAACAGCCAGACCGGCCCACCCTTGTGCCGGGCCATGGTGGACTGCATGGAGCTTAGGAGTTGCTCGTGCGTCAACTGCGGCCCCAGATCGAGCCGTGGAGGATAGGCCAGGTTCAGATAACCGGATTCAAGGGCTGTCATGGCGAATAGCGTTCGGCTCCCCGCGTATAAGAAGTTACTTAGTAGAACGCCTGGCAGTAACGACAAGACACATGACTTTCAAACAAGCCAAGTACAAGTAACTAGAACGACTTAACTTTAACGACTGATATATAACTTACCGATATCCATTCAATTACATAAATATCGATAAGTTATATAAGGAGTTATAAAGCCAGTTGCCGCCTTGTGGCACTCAGGGACGCGGGGCGTAGGCAAATACATCGGCACGCATCTGGTGGGCATCCATACCTGCATTCACCAGGGCATCCAGGGTGGCATAGATCATCGCAGGCGAGCCGCTGGCGTAGACATGCACCGACGCGAGGTCGGCGATGTCCTCGCAAACCGCCTCGTGCAGCATGCCGCAACGCCCTTCCCAGCCACACAGGTCGCTGACCACTTTGTGCAGATAGAGGTTGGGCAACTGCTGCCATTGTTCCCAGTGTTCCAACTGGTAGAAATCTTCAGGGCGGCGTACTCCCCAGTACAGGTGCACCGGATGCTTGAAGCCCTTGGCCCGGCAATGCTCGATCAGGCTGTGCATCTGGGCCATGCCGGTGCCCGCGGCGATCAGTACCAGCGGCCCATCGGGCAGCTCCGACAAATGGGTGTCGCCAAACGGCAGCTCCACCCGCGCCATGCGGTTGCGTTGCAGTTGCTCGATCAAGCTTTGCGCACTGTTTTCACGAGCCAGGACATGCAGCTCCAGATCGCGCCCGTCGTGAGGCGCCGAAGCCAGGGAGAAAGCCGATTTCTCGCCATTTTCCCGCTCCAGCATCAGGTACTGGCCTGCGTGATAGCGAGGGGGCTTGCCGGCCGGCGCCCGCAACCGAATCCGCCAGACATCGCCGCCGACTTCCAGGCACTCAATCAGCTGACACGACAAGCTGCGCACCGGCAACTCTCCCAGCGCAAGGACGCCATCCCACAGCACGATGCAGTCTTCCAGCGGCTCTGCAATGCAAGTGTAGAACTCGCCGTGATCATGTACATCGCCGGCTTGCTGCACGCTGCCCTCGACCAGCAGGGCAGCACACACATGGCAGTTACCGTTGCGGCAGCTCTGCGGGCAGTCATAGCCCAAGCGCCTCGCCGCATCGAGAATCCGCTCTCCGGGCAGTGTCTCGAGCACTGCTCCGGAGGGCTGCAGGGTTACACGCATCAATCTATTCCTAACTGATTCCAGATGGCATCGATCCGGCGGGTGACCGCCTCATCCTTGACGATGACCCGGCCCCACTCTCTGGTGGTTTCTCCGGGCCACTTGTGAGTGGCGTCGAGCCCCATTTTCGAACCCAGGCCGGATACCGGCGAGGCGAAGTCGAGGTAGTCGATCGGGGTGTTGTCGATCATCACCGTGTCGCGCTTGGGGTCCATGCGCGTGGTGATGGCCCAGATCACATCGTTCCAGTCCCTGGCATTGATATCGTCGTCGGTGACGATAACGAACTTGGTGTACATGAACTGTCGCAGGAACGACCACACGCCCAGCATTACGCGCTTGGCGTGGCCAGGGTATTGCTTTTTCATGGTCACCACCGCCATGCGGTACGAGCAGCCCTCGGGCGGCAGGTAGAAGTCGGTGATCTCCGGGAATTGCTTCTGCAGGATCGGCACGAACACTTCGTTGAGCGCCACGCCGAGGATCGCCGGCTCATCCGGCGGACGACCGGTGTAGGTGCTGTGGTAGATCGGCTTGGTGCGATGGGTGATGCGCTCCACGGTGAACACCGGGAAGCTGTCCACTTCGTTGTAGTAGCCGGTGTGGTCGCCGTAGGGGCCTTCCGGGGCCATCTCGCCCGGATGGATCACGCCTTCGAGGATGATCTCGGCGGTGGCCGGGACCTGCAGGTCATTGCCACGGCACTTCACCAGCTCGGTGCGATTGCCCCGCAACAGGCCGGCGAAGGCGTATTCGGAGAGGGTGTCGGGCACTGGGGTCACGGCGCCGAGGATGGTAGCCGGGTCAGCGCCCAGGGCCACGGCGACCGGAAACGGCTGGCCGGGGTTCTTCTCGCACCACTCACGGTAATCCAGTGCGCCACCGCGGTGGCTGAGCCAGCGCATGATGACCTTGTTGCGGCCGATGACCTGCTGGCGATAGATCCCCAGGTTCTGGCGATCCTTGTTGGGGCCGCGGGTCACGGTCAGGCCCCAGGTGATCAGCGGTGCCACATCGCCTGGCCAGCAATGCTGGATCGGCAACTGCGAAAGATCGACGTCGTCGCCTTCGACCACCACTTCCTGGCACACCGCGTCCTTGACCACCTTCGGCGCCATCGACACGACCTTCTTGAAGATCGGCAGCTTGGACCAGGCGTCCTTCAGCCCCTTGGGCGGCTCGGGTTCCTTGAGGAAAGCCAGCAGCTTGCCGATCTCGCGCAGCTCGTCGGTGGACTCGGCGCCCATGCCCATGGCCACTCGCTCGGGGGTGCCGAACAGGTTGCCCAGTACCGGGATATCGAAACCCGTGGGCTTTTCGAACAGCAATGCCGGGCCCTTGGCGCGCAGGGTGCGGTCGCAGACTTCGGTCATTTCCAGGACAGGAGAGATGGGAACCTGGATGCGCTTGAGTTCACCGCGCTGTTCCAGGCCGCGGATGAAGTCGCGCAAATCGCGATACTGCATGCAAGAGCCTCGTGTTGGCCGTATCGGTCGGGGTGCAGAGTGTAGCGCCGTTCAGGTCGCAATGGCCAAAGTGCAGACAGCAAAAAGCCGGGTTGCCCCGGCTTTTGCTCGACCCGTGGATGTTACTTGCGCTTCATCGACAGGAAGAATTCATCGTTGGTCTTGGTCTGCTTCAGCTTGTCGACCAGGAACTCGATAGCGGCGACCTCATCCATCGGATGCAGCAGCTTGCGCAGGATCCACATGCGCTGCAGCTCGTCGTCGGCAGTCAGCAGCTCTTCGCGGCGGGTACCGGACTTGTTGATGTTGATGGCCGGGAATACGCGCTTCTCGGCGATACGACGGTCCAGGGGCAGCTCCATGTTGCCGGTACCCTTGAACTCTTCGTAGATCACTTCGTCCATCTTCGAGCCGGTTTCGACCAGCGCGGTGGCGATGATGGTCAGCGAGCCGCCTTCCTCGATGTTCCGCGCGGCGCCGAAGAAGCGCTTCGGCTTCTCCAGGGCGTGGGCATCGACACCACCGGTCAGGACCTTGCCGGAGCTCGGGATCACGGTGTTGTAGGCGCGAGCCAGACGGGTGATGGAGTCCAGCAGGATCACTACGTCCTTCTTGTGCTCGACCAGGCGCTTGGCCTTCTCGATCACCATCTCGGCCACTTGCACGTGGCGGGTTGGCGGCTCGTCGAAGGTGGAAGCGACCACTTCGCCACGCACGGTGCGCTGCATTTCGGTCACTTCTTCCGGGCGCTCGTCGATCAGCAGGACGATCAGGTGGCACTCGGGGTTGTTGCGGGTGATGTTGGCCGCGATGTTCTGCAGCATGATCGTTTTACCCGCTTTCGGCGGAGCGACGATCAGGCCACGCTGGCCCTTGCCGATCGGGGCACACAGGTCGATGACGCGACCGGTGAGGTCTTCGGTGGAACCGTTGCCGGCTTCCATCTTCAGGCGATCGTTGGGGAACAGCGGGGTCAAGTTCTCGAACAGGATCTTGTTCTTGGCGTTCTCGGGACGGTCGTAGTTGATGGTATCGACTTTGAGCAGCGCGAAGTAACGCTCGCCTTCCTTCGGAGGGCGGATCTTGCCAACGATGGTGTCACCGGTGCGCAAGTTGAAGCGACGGATCTGGCTTGGCGACACGTAGATATCGTCCGGGCCGGCCAGGTAGGAGGCGTCGGAGGAGCGAAGGAAGCCGAAGCCGTCCTGGAGGATCTCCAGCACGCCATCACCGGAGATTTCCTCACCGCTTTTCGCGTGCTTTTTCAGCAGGGAGAAAATCACGTCCTGCTTGCGCGAACGGGCCATATTTTCTATGCCCATCTGTTCGGCCAATTCGAGCAGTTCGGTAATCGGCTTTTGCTTGAGTTCAGTCAGGTTCATATAGGAATGACGTAATCATTTATAGAGGGGGAAATTAAGCTTTTGGCTTAATGAGGCCGCGCCGCGGAGAAGGCGACAGGATCGCGTACTTATTCGAAAAGGAGAGCGTCGGCGACGGCTTGCAGGGGGCACTGGAGAAACCAGTGCGGGGCCGAATGTAACACCTGAGTTTCGGAGCGTCTAGCCCTCAATTACGAAAAAGCCCCGCATTTTGCGGGGCCTTTTCAATCACGCTGAAACCGAGGTTCAGATGTTGGCGTCGAGGAATGCCGCCAGTTGCGACTTCGACAGCGCACCGACCTTGGTGGCTTCAACGTTGCCGTTCTTGAACAGCATCAGGGTCGGGATACCACGCACGCCATGCTTGGCCGGGGTTTCCTGGTTTTCGTCGATGTTCAGTTTGGCAACGGTGAGCTTGCCCTTGTAGGTCTCGGCAATTTCGTCCAGAACCGGAGCGATCATTTTGCATGGGCCGCACCACTCAGCCCAGTAGTCGACCAGTACAGCGCCTTCAGCCTTGAGTACATCGGCCTCGAAGCTGGCGTCGCTGACGTGTTTGATGAGATCGCTGCTCATGGAATTCTCCAGGTTGTAAGCAAAAAAACGTGGCCCATCATATCTGCCCTTCCCTCGTTCAGGAAGCCGCAGATGATTGACTCTAACTATAGTGCCCCATGAGTTTGGGTATAGCTCAGGCCGGCGCAAAGCGAGAATCCCACAGATACCTGCAAAGCCGGGACAACGTCGCGCCGCGCATCCTATTAATGTCACCGAGGCCGCTACACACGCCTTTGGGCTCGATCTACGCGCTCCCCCGCAGCCCTGGATGCGCAACACGGCCGGATGAGCGGTAGCACTGCATCCTCAAGACCCTCATGGCGCATCTGGAAATGCACGCTGGCGCAAGGTTTCATGCGATGAATCAACGCATTGGCCACTGCGCGTTGGCGCGAGCCGTTGATCGTGGCAGGATGACGAGGTTATCGACCGAGACCCCCTGCCATGCCCCAATCCCAAGCCAAGAATCTGTCCTTGATCGCCGCGATCGATCTAGGCTCCAACAGCTTTCACATGGTCGTGGCCAAGGCCCGGAACGGTGAAATCCGCATTCTCGAGCGATTGGGTGAAAAGGTTCAGTTGGCCGCCGGCATCAATGAAGAACGCCAGCTCAACGAAGAATCCATGCAGCGCGGGCTTGATTGCCTCAAGCGCTTCGCCCAACTGATCAACGGCATGCCCCAGGGCACTGTGCGCATCGTTGGTACCAACGCCCTGCGCGAGGCTCGCAACCGTGGCGAGTTCATTCGCCGCGCCGAGGAAATCCTCGGCCACCCGGTGGAAGTCATCTCCGGTCGCGAAGAAGCCCGCCTGATCTACCTCGGGGTTTCCCATACCCTCGCCGACACCCCGGGCAAGCGCCTGGTGGCCGATATCGGCGGTGGCAGCACCGAGTTCATCATTGGCCAACGTTTCGAGCCCCTGCTGCGCGAAAGCCTGCAGATGGGCTGCGTGAGCTTCACCCAGCGCTATTTCCGCGACGGCAAGATCACCCCGGCCCGCTACGCCCAGGCCTATACCGCCGCTCGCCTGGAGATCATGAGCATCGAGCACGCGCTGCACCGCCTGACCTGGGACGAAGCCATCGGCTCCTCCGGCACCATTCGCGCCATCGGCCTGGCCCTCAAGGCCGGCGGCCAAGGCAGCGGCGAGGTCAATGCCGAAGGCCTGGCCTGGCTCAAGCGCAAGCTGTTCAAGCTCGGCGATGCCGAGAAGATCGACTTCGAAGGCATCAAGCCCGACCGCCGGGCCATCTTCCCTGCTGGCCTGGCGATCCTCGAGGCGATCTTCGATGCCCTGGAATTGCAGCGCATGGATCACTGCGAAGGCGCCCTGCGCGAAGGCGTGCTCTACGACCTGCTGGGCCGCCATCACCATGAAGACGTCCGTGAGCGCACCCTCGGCTCGCTGATGGAGCGCTACCACGTGGACCTGGAGCAGGCTTCGCGGGTCGAAGGCAAGGCCCTGCGCTCCTTCGACCAGGTAGCGGCCGACTGGGACCTGGAGGACGGTATCTGGCGCGAACTGCTGGGTTGGGCCGCCAAGGTGCACGAAGTCGGCCTGGACATTGCCCACTACCACTACCACAAGCACGGCGCCTACCTGATCGAGCACTCGGACCTGGCCGGTTTCTCCCGCGAAGACCAGCAAATGCTGGCCCTGCTGGTACGCGGGCACCGGCGCAACATTCCCAAGGAGAAGTTCGCCGAGTTCGGCGACGACGGCATCAAGCTGATCCGCCTTTGCGTGTTGCTGCGCTTTGCCATCCTGTTCCACCACATCCGTGGCACCCAGCAGATGCCCCAGGTGAAACTCAGCGCCAGCGGCGACCAGCTGGACGTGAAGTTCCCGGCCAACTGGCTGGATGAAAACCAGCTGACCCAGGCGGACTTCGCCCTCGAGGCCGAGTGGCTGACCCGGGTTGGCATCGTGCTCAACGTCAGCTGAGCCCGCTGCCGGTCAAACAAAAAAGGCCAGCCCGATCACTCGGGCTGGCCTTTTTCATGGGCGCCGGCTGAACCTAGCGCACCGGCAACACCGGGCTACCGAGACGCTCCAGCAAGGTGGCCTGGGCGCTGCGCGGGTTCTGGTTGCCGGTCGGCGTGTTACGGATGTAACGACCGTCGGACTGCAGGCTCCAACTGTGGGTGTTATCGGTGAGATAGCTCTCTAGCTCCTTCTTGACCCGCAGGATCAACTTCTTGCCTTCCACCGGGAAGCAGGTCTCGACTCGCTTGTCGAGGTTGCGCTCCATCCAGTCGGCACTGGAGAGGAACATCTGCTCCTCGCCGCCATTGAGGAAGTAGAACACCCGGGTATGCTCCAGGAAGCGGCCGATGATCGACCGTACATGGATGTTGTGCGACACCCCCGCGATCCCTGGACGCAGGCAGCACATGCCACGCACCACCAGGTCGATGCGCACGCCAGACTGGCTGGCCTTGTACAACGCGCGAATGATCTTCGGATCGGTCAGCGAGTTGAACTTGGCGATGATGTGCGCCGGCTTGCCATCCAGGGCGAACTGGGTCTCCCGGGCAATCATGTCGAGCATGCCCTTCTTCAGGGTGAACGGCGCATGCAAGAGCTTCTTCATGCGCAAGGTCTTGCCCATGCCGATCAACTGGCTGAACAGCTTGCCGACGTCCTCGCACAGGGCGTCATCGGAGGTCAGCAGGCTGTAGTCGGTATACAGGCGGGCATTGGCTGCGTGGTAGTTACCCGTACCCAGGTGCGCATAGCGCACGATCTCGCCCTGCTCGCGCCGCAGGATCAGCATCATCTTGGCGTGGGTCTTGAAGCCCACCACGCCGTAGATCACCACTGCACCGGCCGCTTGCAGGCGGCTGGCCATCTGCAGGTTGGACTCTTCGTCGAAGCGCGCACGCAGCTCGATCACCGCGGTGACCTCCTTGCCGTTGCGCGCCGCGTCCACCAGGGCGTCGACAATCTCCGAGTTGGCCCCGGAGCGGTACAACGTCTGGCGCACCGCCAGCACATGGGGGTCCTTGGCGGCCTGGCGCAGCAGGTCGACCACCGGAGTGAAGGACTCGAACGGGTGCAGCAACAGGATGTCCTGCTTGCTGATGACGCTGAAGATGTTCTCGCTGTTCTGCAAGAGCTTCGGAATCTGCGGGGTGAACGGCGGATGCTGGAGCTCCGGGTGGCTGTCCAGGCCGGTGATGCTGAACAGGCGCGTGAGGTTCACCGGGCCATTGACCTGGTACAGCTCGGTCTCGTGCAGGTTGAACTGCTTGAGCAGGTAGTCCGACAGGTGCTTGGGGCAAGTGTCGGCAACTTCCAGGCGCACCGCATCACCATAGCGGCGGGAGAACAGCTCGCCACGCAGGGCACGAGCCAGGTCCTCGACATCCTCGGTGTCCACGGCCAGGTCGGCGTTTCGAGTCAGGCGGAACTGATAGCAGCCCTTTACCTTCATGCCCTGGAACAGGTCATCGGCATGGGCATGGATCATCGACGACAGGAATACATAGTTGTCGCCAGGGCCACCGACTTCCTCCGGCACCCGGATGATCCGCGGCAGCAGGCGCGGAGCCGGGATGATCGCAAGGCCGGAGTCACGGCCGAACGCATCGATACCTTCCAGCTCGACGATGAAGTTCAGGCTCTTGTTCACCAGCAGCGGGAACGGGTGCGTCGGGTCCAGGCCGATGGGCGTGATGATCGGGGCGATCTCGTCACGGAAAAAGCGTCGTACCCAGGTCTTGAGCTTGGCGGTCCAGTGACGGCGACGAATGAAGCGGATCTGGTGCTTCTCCAGCTCCGGCAACAGGATGTCGTTGAGGATCGCGTATTGGCGGTCGACCTGACCGTGTACCAGGTCGCTGATGCGAGCCAACGCCTGGTGCGGCTGCAAGCCATCGGCCCCGGCCTGCTCACGGGCGAAAGTGATCTGTTTCTTCAGGCCGGCGACCCGGATCTCGAAGAACTCGTCCAGGTTACTGGAGAAGATCAGCAGGAACTTCAGGCGTTCCAGCAACGGGTAGGACTCATCCAGCGCCTGCTCCAGCACGCGGATGTTGAATTGCAGTTGCGACAGCTCGCGATGGATATACAGGCTGCTGTCGTCCAGGTTGGGAATGACGATGGTCGGTGCCGGTTGCGTTTCGGCCTGGACGGCCGCAGGTACCGGCTCCAGCTCGGGCGGGGTCTCGACCACTTGCTCGACCACTGGCTGAGCTTCTTTTACGGCAACTTCTGAGAGTCCTTCAGTATTCATCGCGTGTTCCTGGGAGGGCTATTTTTGCTCTCGTAACAATTGAGCAGCACGAACGGCAAAGTAAGTCAGGATGCCATCGGCACCCGCACGTTTGAAAGCGGTCAGGGACTCGAGAATAACCCCTTCACCCAACCATCCATTCTGGATCGCCGCCATGTGCATGGCGTATTCGCCGCTGACCTGATAGACAAAGGTCGGCACCTTGAATTCATCCCTGACCCGCCAAAGGATGTCCAGATAAGGCATGCCCGGCTTGACCATGACCATATCCGCCCCTTCCGCCAGGTCCGCAGCGACTTCATGCAGGGCTTCCTGGGCATTGGCCGGGTCCATCTGGTAGGAGGCCTTGTCGGCCTTGCCCAGGTTCAGCGCCGAGCCCACCGCGTCGCGAAAAGGCCCGTAGTAGGCACTGGCGTACTTGGCCGAATAGGCCATGATCCGCACATTGACATGCCCCGCCAGCTCCAGGGCCTCGCGAATCGCCTGAACACGACCGTCCATCATGTCCGATGGCGCCACCACCTGGGCCCCCGCTTCGGCATGGGACAGCGCCTGGCGCACCAGGGCATCGACGGTAATGTCATTCTGTACATAGCCCTGGTCGTCGAGAATGCCGTCCTGGCCATGGGTCGTGAAGGGGTCCAGGGCGACGTCGGTGATCACCCCAAGACCTGGGAAGCGCTCGCGCAGGGCCCGGGTGGCGCGCTGGGCAATGCCATCCGGGTTCCAGGCTTCGGCAGCATCCAGGGATTTGAGTTGCCCAGGAGTCACCGGAAACAATGCCAGGGCAGGAATCCCCAACTCGACCCAGTGCACCGCCGCCTCCAGCAGCAAGTCGATGCTCAGGCGCTCGACCCCGGGCATCGAGGCCACCGCCTCACGACGATTCTCGCCGTCGAGCACGAACACCGGCAGGATCAGGTCGTCCACGCTCAACCGGTTCTCGCGCACCAGACGTCGGGAAAAATCATCACGGCGATTACGGCGCAAGCGAGTGGCGGGAAACAGGCGATTGGCAGCGGCAAAGCTCACGACGGACTCCATGGCCCGCGCTAACGGGCGAGCGTGACAGTTATAAGCGGGCATTATGACGAACAGATGACAGTTCTGCTCAAGCTGTTGACCGACAGCAACACTCATTGTCATTGAGGGGAATTGTTCACGTCGAGACACATTTCGATACTTTCCCCAACGTCGACGAAGGGGTAGGCTGCGCGTTCATTTCGCCAGCATCCAGACAATGCTCCAACAATTTCTTCAGGATTTCGGCTACTTCGCCCTCTTTCTCGGTACGTTTTTCGAAGGCGAAACCATTCTGGTTCTCGCCGGGTTTCTCGCGTTCCGTGGATACATGGATATCAACCTGGTCATGGTGGTCGCCTTCTTTGGCAGCTACGCCGGCGACCAACTGTGGTACTTCCTGGGGCGCAAGCATGGCCGCAAGTTGCTGGCGCGCAAACCGCGCTGGCAGATGATGGGTGACCGGGCGCTGGAGCATATCCGCAAGCACCCGGACATCTGGGTATTGAGCTTTCGCTTCGTCTACGGCCTGCGCACCGTGATGCCGGTGGCCATCGGCCTTTCCGGTTATCCGCCGGCCCGCTACCTGCTGCTCAACGGCATTGGCGCGGCCATCTGGGCCGTAGCCCTGGCGCAAGCGGCCTTCCACTTCGGCGCCGTGATGGAAGGCATGCTCGGCAGCATCAAGAAGTACGAGCTCTGGGTCCTGGGCGCGTTGCTGGTCGTGGGCCTGTGCCTGTGGCTGCGGCGGCGCTTCAAGAATGCGCGCCTGGCCAAGCAGATCTACGAAGCCGAGCAGGCCGAGCTGAACAAAAAGCCCGCCGAGTAAGCCCCTGCCCTGCGCGGCGACTTCCACTGGGTCGCCGCCCTGCCGTCACCCCCACCGCTCTTCGAGCGCTGAACTCGCCCTCCCAACCGTTTTCCAAACCCATGCCCCCGGCAGACTCCTGGCTTGCAGTCTCGATACCCCTTCCTGGCCACAGGTGACAAACTGGTGGGCATTTAGCGCGATGAACCTGGAGAAAACCCCATGAGCAAAAAAGTTGCAGTGATCCTTTCCGGTTGCGGTGTCTTCGACGGTGCCGAGATCCATGAAAGCGTGATCACCCTGTTGCGCCTCGACCAGCGCGGCGCCCAGGTGCAGTGCTTCGCCCCGGATATCCCGCAGATGCATGTGCTCAACCACCTGACCGGCGAAGCCATGCCCGAGACCCGCAACGTGCTGGTGGAATCGGCGCGTATTGCCCGGGGCCAGGTCAAGGATGTGCGCGAGGCCAATGTCGATGATTTCGATGCGCTGATCATTCCCGGGGGCTTCGGCGCCGCCAAAAACCTGTCCAGCTTCGCCACCGAAGGTGCCGCCTGCTCGGTGCAGGCGGACGTGCTGGCCCTGGCCGAAGCCTTTGCCGAGGCAGGCAAGCCGGTAGGCCTGATGTGCATCGCCCCGGCCATGGCGGCGAAAATCTATGGCCCCGGCGTGACCTGCACCATCGGCAACGATGCCGACACCGCGGCGGCGTTGGGCAAGATGGGCGCCACCCACGCCGAGTGCGCGGTGGACGACATCATCGAGGATCCAGCGCGCAAACTGGTGACCACCCCGGCCTACATGCTGGCGCAATCCATCAGCCAGGCAGCCTCGGGCATCAACAAGCTGGTGGACCGGGTACTGGAGCTGACCCACCAGGACCAGCAGTAGTCCCATCTTCCACAGCCAGGGATACGCTCCCTGGCCACATCAGGCCTGGCGCGCCAGCCTGGTCAGGATGCGGTCCAGGGCGTTGGCGAACGCCTGCTTCTCCCGATCGCCATAAGGTGCCTGGCCACCGCTGACCTGGCCCTGCTCGCGCAGATCGGTGAACAGGTTGCGCACCGCCAGGCGCTCGCCCATGTTCTGCGCATCGAACTCCTTGCCCCTGGAGTCGAGAGCCGACACGCCCTTCTTCACCAGGCGATCCGCCAGCGGTACATCGCTACAGATCACCAGTTCGCCGGGCACCGCGTGCTCCACCAGGTAATCGTCCGCGGCATCCGGGCCACTGGGCACCACGACCAGCTTGACGCAGGCGAATGCGGGCTTGATCTGCGGCTGGCCAGCCACCAGCACCACCTCGAACTGCCGCTTGAGGGCAAAACGCACCACCTGCTCCTTGGCGGCCTTGGGACAAGCGTCGGCATCGATCCAGACACGCATTGATGTTTTCCTCGCTAAATGCAAAACGGGCAAGCCATCCCAAAGGGACAAGCTTGCCCGCAATCAACCCGCCCCGAGACTCAGGAAGCCTGCAGGCGTTGTTTTTCGCTCATCCGGCTACGGGTGTAGAGCACCACGATCGCCACGATCGCCACCACCTGGGCACCAAGCGAATAGGCGTCGGCATGAATGCCCAGCCAGTCGAAATCGAAGAACGGAACCGGCCGAGTACCAAAGATCCCTGCCTCTTGCAGCGCCTTGACGCCATGGCCAGCGAACACCACCGACAAGGCGCACAACAGCGCGGCGTTGATGCTGAAGAACAACGTCAGCGGCAACTTGGCCGAACCCCGCAGGATCACCCACGCCAGGCCCACCAGCAGCACCAGGGCGGTGGCGCCACCGGCCAGTACCGCGTTGTGCCCGGCAGGACCAGCCTGCAGCCACAGGGTCTCGTAGAACAGGATCACTTCGAACAGCTCGCGATAGACCGAGAAGAACGCCAGCACCGCAAAACCGAAGCGGCCACCGCCTCCCACCAGGCTGCTCTTGATGTAGTCCTGCCAGGCCGCCGCATGCCGGCGGTCATGCATCCACACACCGAGCCACAACACCATGACGCTGGCGAACAAGGCCGTGGCGCCCTCCAGCAACTCTCGCTGGGAGCCGCTGACATCGATCACATAGGCTGCCAGGGCCCAGGTCCCCAGCCCGGCGAGCAGGGCCAGGCCCCAACCGACGTTGACACTGCGTACCGCCGACTGCTGGCCGGTGTTGCGCAGGAATGCAAGGATCGCCGCCAGCACCAGGATGGCCTCCAACCCCTCACGCAGAAGGATCAACAGGCCGGAAATGAAGCTCAAGGACCAGCTCAGGCTATCGCCGCCCAGCAGTCCGGCGGACTCCTTGAGCTTGGCCTTGGCCGCCTCCAGGCGCTGCTCGGCCTGCTCCACCGGCAGGCCATCCTGCAGCGACTGACGGTAGGCCATCAGGGCTTTTTCGGTGTCCTTGCGCACGGCGGCATCGACGTTGTCCAGGGAGCTTTCCACCAGCTCGAAGCCTTCCAGGTACGCGGCGACCGAGAGATCGTAGGCCTGTTCGTGATCGCCGCTGCGGTAGGCCGCCAGGCTCTTGTCCAGGGTCGAGGCGGTGTAGTCCAGCAATTGCCCCGGGCCACGCTTGGCCTGGGGTGGCTGGGCGCGCTGGGCACGGAAGGTCGCGGCGGCCTGCGGTCCCTGGGCCGCCAGGACTTCGCCTGGGGTCTGCCGGGCCAGATCGGCCAGGTTGAAACCCTGCTCGCTCTTGGCCGCCGCCGGATCGGCACTGAAACCGGCGATATAGGTCGCCAGGTCCCAACGCTGGCGATCATCCAGTTGATCGGCGAACGACGGCATGTCAGTGCCTTCCACGCCCAGGCCCAGGGTGTTGTAGATGGCATACAGGCTCAGGCGGTCCAGACGCGCAGCGTCCCGCAGGTTGGCCGGTGGTGGCGTCATGCCGACACCCGCCGGGCCGTCACCGGCCCCCTGCTGGCCATGGCACACCGAGCAGTGCTGGGCGTACAAGGGAGCCCCACGAGAAGGGTCCGGAGTGATGATCGGTGCCTGGCTGACCTCATAGGCCACCGCCAGCCGAGCGCCCATCTGCCGGGCCAGGCGTGCGACCTGATTGCCATCCACACGCTCATCGACGGCCTTGCGCAGGCTGGCGATGCCCTGTTCCAGCTCGGCCTTCTCGGGCTTGGCAGGCAGATCGGCGATCAGCCCCTGCAATACCCCGAGAAACTCCACCTGCTCGCGATACTCGGAGTCATCGATGACCTTGCCATCCTCCACCGTGGCCGGATAGTCCGCGCCGATGTAGTCCAACAAGTGCAGTGCCTTGGGAGCACCGTCGACGGTATCGGCCAGGAGGTTGAAGCTGCAGAACACCAGTACCGGCAGTACCAGCAACGCCAGTAAACGGGAAGGGGCAGTCATGAACGATTCTCAAAGGGAAATACGAAGTAACATATTGTTCCCTCCCAATCGGTTTCACTCAAGGCTTATCGACCCACGGAAACATCTTCGAAAGCCGAGCAATGGCTCTGGCCCTTGGTTTCATTAGTCGGCCCGCCTTCTCCAGGTGCAATCCAGCGGGTTCAAGCGGCTATTACAGCCCGGTAAAAATCATCCTGGATCAAACGTTTCAGCCCTGGCCATGACCCAAGCCGAGATGCATCTTGCCCACCCCAAGCGCTGCTCAAAGTCCGTGTGCAACAGCTCACATAGTGGCAATAGCAAATCAAAACGGCGTTAAAAAGCCATTACATAGCCAAAACCCACGTCTATAATGCCGCGCCCTCGTTATCGCGAAATGGCATTTTAGCTCCTCTTTTTATGAGGAATTGGCAGGATCGCCAGTGTTCCTGCCAGAGGGTTCGTCCAGCCCGACCCGCTGCCAGGCTGTCTCACTCAGGGAAGAAGAAGTACCCATGGCATCCCGCGCCCTCCCCACGATTGCGCTCGGCGCAGTCACTCTGCTCGCCGGCTGCTCGGCCTTTCGCAGCTACGACAACGAGCTTCAGGAAACCAACCAGCAGCTGCGCGCCGGCAACATCGACGCCGCCCTGACCCTGCTGGAGAAGCACAACCAGGGTGAAGACAAAGACCTGCTCTATTACTTCGAAAAGGGCGAGTTGCTGCGGTCCAAGGGCGACCTGAACGGCAGCCAGGCAGCCTGGGGCCATGCCGACCAGGTAGTGGGCACCTGGGAAGACTCGGTCAAGCTCGATACCGACAAGTACCTGGCCCAGTTCGGCAGTTTCCTGATCAACGACAAGGTTCGTCGCTACGAAGGTTATGACTACGAAAAAGTCATGCTGACCACCCAGATGGCCATGAACCTGCTGGCCAACAACGACTTCGACGGCGCCCGCATGGCGATCAAGAAGACCCACGAGCGCGAGGCGGTGATCGCCGAACTGCGGGACAAGGAATACCTCAAGCGCGAAGACGAAGCCGAGAAGCAAGGGATCAAGACCCAGTACAAGGACCTCCAGGGCTACCCGGTCGAAGCCCTCGATGCACCAGATGTGGTTAACCTGAAAAACAGCTACCAGAGTGCCTTCAGTCACTATCTGTCAGGCTTCGTCTACGAAGCCCTGGGCGAAAAGGACCTGGCCGCGCCCGGCTATCGCAAAGCCGCTGAACTGCGCCCCAACACACCCTTGCTGGAACAGGCCCTGCTGAACCTCGACGCCCCCGTAGAGGTGCCTCAGGTCCAGGCCCCTGCCAAGTCCAGGCACAAGAGCGCCGCCAAGACTCCAGCCAAGGCACCGGCGATTGCCGCCCTGGCAGCGGATGAGAGCGACGTCCTGATCGTGGTGCAAAGCGGACTGGCACCGGCCCGTGACTCGGTGCGCATTCCCCTGCCTATCCCGATCCGCGACAAGCTGGTGATCACCCCGCTGTCGTTCCCGGTGATCAAGGCCGATAACTCGACCCAGGCCTTCGCCCAGATCGGCATCGATGGCCAGCAACAAGAGCTGACCCTGCTCAACAGCACCACCGCCATGTCACGCCGTGCCCTGCGCGACGACATGCCAGGCATCATCCTGCGCACCACCGTGCGCGCCGTGAGCCGCGGCGTGGCGCAAAAGAACCTCAACGAGGTCAACCCGCTGGCCAGCCTGGCGGTCGGCCTGGCTTCGGCCGTGACCGAGGGTGCCGATACACGTACCTGGCGCACCCTGCCGGACTACACCCAGGTCACACGCCTGCGCCTCAAGCAAGGCGAGCACAAGCTCAGCTTGCCCAATGCGCTTGGTGGCACCCAGGTGCAGGTCAAGGTCGACCAGCGTTACCAGGTGATCGCCCTGCGGGTGGTTGGCAACCAGGTATTCAGCAGTGGCCTGGCCGCCCAGGTCATCCCGAACCACGTCGGCCAGAACATGGCCAGCAACCAACGCCCCTGAGCAGAGACTCCCATGCGCTTGAAACTTCTCGCCGTCGCCGCCCTGGCCCTCCTGGCCGGTTGTGCCACCCCTCCGCCCCCTGCTCCCGGCAGCGCCGCCAGCAAGGTGGTGGTCATGAACAAGTTCAACAACATCGCCATCGGGGCGATGCGGGTTGCCCGTGAAAACGGCTTCCTGACGGTCAAGGTGGCGCTGAACAACACCAGCCACACCAACATGACCATGTACTACCGCTTTGTCTGGCTGGGCGACGACGGCTTCCCGGTCGCCGATGAAGAAAGCTGGAAGGTCTTCAACCTGTACGCGGCCCAGGCCACCTTCCTGCCTGCCATCGCACCGGTCCCCAAGGCCACCGACTTTCGCATGGAAGTCAAAACCCAATAAGCCGTCCCTGAAACCCGATCAAGAGAACCCATCATGTTTGCACGCTTTTCCTTCCTCGCCGTGGTCGCCCTGCTGGCCAGCGGCTGCGCCAACAACTCCCCGGTCCTGGGTGGCAAGAACATCAGCTACGGCGATAGCAAGGCCGTGGAACTGGTGACCAACGAGTTCGGCTCCACCGACCTGCAGATGATCGCCGAGTCCATGACCCGCTCCCTGGCCCAGTCCGGCATCCTCCAGGGCCGCCCGGTGGTCCAGGTCTACGACGTGAAGAACAAGACCAGCGAGTACATCGATACCCGTGAGATCACCACGTCGATCAAGACCCAGTTGATGAAGTCCGGCACCGCACGTTTCGCCAGCGACAACAACGCCATGCAGAGCCAGGTCGACCAGCTCAAGCTGCAGAACCAGAGCGGCCTGTACAAGAAGTCCACCGTGGCCAAGACCGGCAACATGGTCGCCGCCAAATACCGCCTGGAAGGCTCCATCAGCTCCATCGTCAAGCGCAGCAGCGACTACAAGGACGTCTTCTACAAATTCAGCCTGCAACTGATCGACGTCGAGAGCGGTCTGGCCGAATGGATGGACGAGAAAGAGATCCGCAAGACCACGGAGCGCTAAGCAATGCGTGCATGGATTGGCATCCTGGCCCTGGCCTGCGCGTTCGGCGCACAGGCGGCCCCTAAAGTCGCAGTCATGGACCTGGCCTACCAGGAGCGCGTAGAAGAATACATCCACGTGGTCTCTGCCCAGCAGAACTACCGCGAGGGCTACTACAGCGCCAGCGGCTCATCCAGCTACAACGAGCTGGAAGCCAGCACCAGCTACATCGAGGAAGGCGAGCTGCGCAAGTTCACCGGCGACATCAAGGGCGGGATCCTCAAGTCCGGGATGTTCCAGCTGGTGCAGGGTTCGCCCCACACCGAGTCGTCCAAGGCCAACGTCTACGACGTGATCAAGCGCATCAAGGCTGGCAACTTCAAGGGTGCCGACTACGTGCTGTTCGGCACGGTGTCGGACATCGACTTCACCCAGGACATCAACGAGATTGCTGAAACCAACAGCTACTCGGCGGTCCTGGGCCTGACCCTGGTGGCGGACTTCAGCCTGATCAACACCCGCACCTTCGAGATCACCTCGGCGTTCACCGCCATGGGCGAAGGCCAGGACACCAAGCTGGTGAACAGTCGCGACATTCGTGTCTCGCTGAACCGCCCACGGGTGGTACGCGAAGTCTCCAAGGCCCTGGGCGAGGATGTCACCCGGCAGATGGCCGAGCAACTGGGCCGCGGCGGCTACGCGCCCCAGGGCCAGGCGCCGGCCCGCAACAACCTGCCAGCGGACACCGCTCCGGTGATCCTGCGCTGAGCAGGCAGGCAATGAAAAAGGCGACCCGCAGGTCGCCTTTTTTTTTGCCGGGACAACTAGACCGCAGCCTTGCGGATGGTCGCCAACAAGCCCGCCGCGCCCAGGAACAGGCCGGCGAAGGTACGGTTCATACGCCGCTGCTGGACCGGGGTGCGCAACAGACGCAGGACCTTGGAAGCCAGCCCGGTATAGCCGGCCATGACGATCAGGTCGACGACGATCATGGTGGCGCCAAGGATCAGGTACTGCTTGAGCAACGGCGCATGGGGGTCAATGAACTGCGGCAATACCGCCAGCATGAACACCAGGGCCTTGGGGTTGCTGATGTTCACCAGGAAACCGCGGAACACCAGGGCCAGGGGCTTGCCGATCGGCCGGATGGCCGCGTCGTCGCTAAGATCGCTGGGCACGGAGCGCCATTGCTTGACCGCCAGGTACACCAGGTAGGCCACGCCGAACCATTTGATGGCGTAGAAGGCCGTGGCGGAAGCGGCCAGGATCGCGCCGACACCCGCCGCGACGATGGCGATCTGCATGGCCAGGCCCAGTTGCAGTCCCAGGGCGTTCCAGTAACCGCGCCAGAAGCCATATTGCAGGCCACAGGACATCGACGCGATCGCGCCGGCTCCCGGAGAAAGACTGATTACCCAACTGGCGGCGAAGAACGCCAGCCATGTCTCAAGCACCATCGCACACCTCGGATCGAATTGGACGTGACTGCCTAAGCTAATCCTCCGATCCGCAGCTGACCATGTTTTTTTATCGGGAAGTGCTGCCGGCCCAGCCGCTGCCGTCACCCCTCAGGAGCTTGGTGGCCCCCAGGGCCGTGCCTGCTGCGCAGTGGTTCGCAGCCTTCGCCAGCGCTACAGGGGTTGGCTATTTTTCGTCCAGGCCTACAGGCAGCACATCAGTGCCACGCCAGCGGCGTACCGAACGCTGGAAGAACAAGCTGTTGGGCACCTGCACCATGGCACTGCCGGTACCGGCTTCCTCGGGCTCGATCAACGTGGTGTACAGCAGGTTGATGGCCACCACCCGGCCCTTGATTCCCGGCTTGTCGAGGGTATCCACCAGCTCCACCACATCGCCCAGGCGGAACGGGCCGACGGTGAAGATCAGGATCGCGCAGAGCAGGTTGGAGAGCACGCTCCACATGGCGAAGAACGCCACGGCTGCCACCGCGACAAAACCGGACAACGCGGTCCACAACACCGTGGCCGATACGCCCAGGCGCTCCAGCACGAAGATCACCGCGCTGCCCATGATCAGCCAACGCAGGCCACCCCGCAGGGGCATCAGCAACTGCGGCGGGAACGGATAGCGCTGGCCCAGGCGGGTCAGGCCTCGGGCCACGAAACGCTGGGCCAGGTAGCCTGCCAGGAGGATCAGCAGGATCTGCACGCCAAGCCACAACGGGCCGATCCACTGCGCCGGCAACGGCAGTTGCAGGGTCTCCATCAGGACAACGCCTCCAGCTCCGCCTGCATGCTCTCCAGCAGTTCCAAGGCTTCCATCCAGGCTTCTTCCAGCTCGGCTTCGCGGATCTTGAGCTTGGCCTGCTCGGCCAGCAGGTCGCGCAGCTCATCCTTGCGGGCCGCCTCATAGAGCCCGCTGTCACCAAGGCTGGTCTCGATCTGGGCCAGGCGCACATGCACCTTGCCCAGTTCGGTCTCAAGCTTCTCAGCTTCGCGCTTGTGCGGTGCCAGTTGCTGGCGCAAGGCAGCGGCAGCCTGGCGCTGGGCCTTCTTGTCGGTCTTGTCGGCGTTCACGACAGAGGGGCTGACCGGAGCATTGCGCAGGCGGTAATCCACCAGCCAGCGGGCGTAATCGTCCAGGTCGCCGTCGAACTCCTCGACCTTGCCGTCGGCCACCAGCAGGAAGTTGTCGGTGGTGCTCTTGAGCAAGTGACGATCGTGGGAGACCACCAGTACCGCGCCACTGAACTCTTGCAAGGCCATGGTCAGGGCCAGGCGCATCTCCAGGTCCAGGTGGTTGGTGGGTTCGTCGAGCAGCAACAGGTTGGGCCGTCCCCAGGCAATCAGTGCCAGGGCCAGGCGGGCTTTTTCGCCACCGGAGAAATTCAGCACCGGTTCGTCGATACGGGCTCCCCGGAAGTCGAAGCCGCCGAGGAAGTCGCGCAGGGTCTGCTCACGCTCGGTGGGCGCCAGGCGCTGCAGGTGCAGCAACGGGCTGGCCTTGGAGTCCAGAGAGTCCAGCTGGTGCTGAGCGAAGTAGCCGACCACGGTGTTCTCGCCGCGAGTCAGGCGCCCGGCCAGCGGCGACAGCTCACCGGAGAGGTTCTTGATCAGGGTCGACTTACCAGCACCGTTGGGGCCCAGCAGGCCGATCCGCGCTCCCGGAGTGAGCTGCAGCTTGACCTTCTCCAACACGGTCTTGTCGCCATAGCCCAAGCGAGCATCGGACAGGTCGAGCAGCGGGCTGGAAATCTTCTGCGATTCGCGGAACACGAAGTCGAAAGGCGAATCGACGTGGGCCGCCGACAGCTCTTCCATGCGCTCCAGGGCCTTGATCCGGCTCTGGGCCTGGCGGGCCTTGGTGGCCTGGGCCTTGAAGCGGGCGATGTACTTCTCCATATGCGCGCGCTGGGCCTGCTGCTTCTCGTAGGCTTGCTGCTGTTGGGCCAGGCGCTCGGCGCGAGCGCGCTCGAAGGCACTGTAGCCACCGCGATAAAGGGTGAGCTTGCGCTGCTCGACATGGGCCACATGATCGACCACGGCATCGAGGAAATCGCGGTCGTGGGAGATCAGCAGCAAGGTGCCGGGATAACCCTTGAGCCAGTCTTCCAGCCAGAGGATCGCATCCAGGTCCAGGTGGTTGGTGGGTTCGTCGAGCAGCAACAGATCCGATGGGCACATCAGGGCCTGGGCCAGGTTCAGGCGCATCCGCCAGCCCCCGGAGAAATCGCCGACCTGACGATCCATCTGTTCGTTGGTGAACCCCAGCCCGGCCAGCAGCTTGCGCGCCCGGGCGTCGGCGGTATAGCCATCGGCGCTGTCGAGCTCGGCATGCAGGCGTGCCTGGGCAGCACCGTCCTGGGCCGCTTCGGCGGCGGCCAGGTCGCGCTGCACCTCGCGCAGGCGCAGGTCGCCATCGAGCACATAGTCCACCGCCAGGCGTTCGAGGGTATCGACCTCCTGGCGCATGTGGGCGATGCGCCAGTCGGCGGGCAGGAAGCAGTCACCCGAATCCGGATGCAGCTCACCGCGCAGCAAGGCGAACAGGCTGGATTTGCCGGCGCCGTTGGCACCGATCAGACCGGCTTTCTGGCCGGCGTGCAGGGTCAGCTCGGCGTCTTCTAGCAGACGTTGCGGGCCACGCTGTAAAGTCAGGTTCTGAAGTCGAATCATAATGGCGGCGGAGTCTACCAGCTTCGCTCGCAACTGGCGCGAGTAGCACTATGTCCTCGGACCTGTGGAGTTTTTCCCTCAAGACCTACGCCCTGCCCGGCGTGCAGGAGGCCTGCCTGCGCTTGCAGGATGGCGGCGCCGATGTCTGCCTGCTGCTCTGCGGCGCCTGGCTTGGCTGGCGGGGCGTGGAGTGCGATGGGCAGCGCCTGGAGCGGCTCAAGGCATTGGCCGGGCCGTGGCAGCGCGAAGTGATTCAACCGCTGCGGGCCTTGCGCATCGACTGGCGCGCGGCAGCTGCCACCGATAGCGACCTTGGCCTGTTGCGTGAGCAGCTCAAGTCCCTGGAACTGGAGGCCGAACGGCAGTTGCTGTTGCGCCTGCAAGAGCAGGTCAGAAGTTGGCCTGCAGCCCAGGCAGGAAGCCTGGACCACTGGCTGGAAGGACTGGCGACCGAAGCCGCCGACCGCGACGCGTTGCTGGTGCTGCGCACCGCGGTGAATGGCGCTTAGGAAGCGCTGGAGGTAGTACCGGTAGCGGTGGTCGCTGGAGCGGCGGCCGGGGTACTTGCGGCGCCTGGAGCGGGTGAAGCTGCAGGGGCGGCCGGGGTTGGCTTGGCTGCAGCAGGGGTAGCCGGTTTGGCGGCAGCAGGCTTGGCAGCGGGTTTGGCAGCTGCAGGTTTGCTGGCAGGCTTCTTCGCTACTGGCTTTGCCGCAGGCTTGGCAGCGGCAGGCTTGGCTGCCGAGGACGCTGCTGGCTTGGCCGCAGCAGCCGGCTTGGCCGCAGGTTTGGCTGCTGGTTTGGCCGCAGCCTTTACCGGTGCCTTGGCCGCAGCGGGCTTGGCTGCGGGCTTCGCGGTAGCAGGCTTGGCGGCAGCGGTCTTGGTCGCCACAGGCTTGGCCGCTGGTTTTGCAGCAGGTTTGGCTGCTGGTTTCGCTGCGGCCTTGGCAGCTGGTTTAGCTGGCGCCGGTTTGGCGGCCGCAGGTTTGGCAGCGGCAGGCTTGGCTGCAGGTTTTGCAGCAGGCTTGGCAGCGGCGGATTTGGCTGGAGCGGGCTTGGCAGCCGCGGCGACCGGTTTCTTCGCTGCAGGCTTGACAGCCGTCTTGACGGCAGGCTTGGCTGCGGCAGGCTTGGCTGGCGAGGACGCGGCTGGCTTGGCATCGCGTGTGTTCAGCGCCTTGGCTGCAGCTTCCTTCACTTTGCCAACGCCCTGGGCCAACTTCAGGCTTTCCTGGGCATCACGCTTGAGCTGCAGAATGTAGCCGCGAGTTTGTGCCTGGCGCTCTTTCAACGCATCGAGCAAATCTTCGAGTTCCTGCACTGCAGCCTTGGCCTTGGCTTGGGCCTTGGCTTTGCCAGCTGCCGCTGCGTCCTGCAATTTGGTACGTGACTTGTGCAGTTTTTCCTGGGCCTTGCCGCGTTGTTTCTCCAGCTTGGCGAGCAGTTTTTCAGCATCAGCCAGGGCTTGGGAACAAGCGTTTTCCAAGTGTTCGAGCAAGCTGCTCGACAGCTGTTGGAGCAAGTGCAACGGAGTATTTACAGGCTTCTTATTGGCCGACATGGTTTACCTCCTGGCTGACGTGAGTTGCGGCTCATACTAGACCTCTGCTGTTACCGCCGCTAGGCCATGTTGACAGTATCGAAAGCCCAGCGTTGCAGCCGATTGAAAATGTTCTTCACCCCCTTCGAAGTTGCCCACCAACGAGTCCTTCGTCGCTGGCATAATCCACCGCTACTCAGGCCGGAGAGTGCCCATGTCGCGTTACCTGTTTTTGTCCTTGAGTCTGTTCTTGCCGCTGGCCCAGGCCGCGGTCGAACCGACATCCGACGACGCCCACGATCTGGCCTACAGCCTGGGGGCGAGTCTTGGCGAACGCCTGCGCGACGAAGTACCCGACCTCAAGATCCAAGCCCTGGTGGAAGGCTTGAAAGCGGCGTACCAGGGCAAGCCACTGGCCCTCAAGAACGAACGTATCGAGCAGATCCTCGCCCAGCACGATGCCCAGATCAGCGAGCAATCGCTGAAGTCGCAAACTGAAGCTGCACTGGAAAACGAACGCCGTTTTCTCGATCAGGAAAAAGCCAAGCCCGGGGTTCGCCAACTGGCGGACGGCATACTCCTGACTGAACTGGCGCCTGGTAGCGGCAACAAGCCCAGCCCCAATGGTTCGGTCCAGGTTCGTTACACCGGACGCCTGCCCGACGGCACCGTGTTCGATCAGAACCAGCAGCCGCAATGGTTCCGCCTGGACAGCGTGATCGCTGGCTGGCGCAGCGCACTGCCACAGATGTCGACCGGCGCCAGATGGCGCCTGGTGATTCCATCGAACCAGGCCTACGGAACCGAAGGTGCCGGCGATCTGATCGCCCCCTATACGCCCCTGGTATTCGAAATCGAGTTACTGGGCACTGCTGGCTAGCACTGCGCAAACGAAAACGGCACGCCAAGGCGTGCCGTTTTTCATGGTCCCCCACGCTCAGGCCTGGGCTGCCACTTCCTGCTTGTGGGCGTTGTGCAGCACTTCGATCAAGCAGTCCTCAAGCTCGAAGCGCTCATGCAACAAGCCACCCAGTTCCTTGAACTTCTGCGCTACGCATTGCCCGGCATCGCACAGGTCATTGAAAGCCAGGAGCTTCTCGGTGATCACGTCGATGCGTGGATAGAGGGTATCGGCCAACTCCAGCCCGCGCTTGTCGCCAAAGGCCTTGGCTTCGCTGGTGAGTTGTTCGTAGATTTCAAAATGACCGGCGGAGACATAGTCCACCAGGATCGCGCAGAACTCTTGCAAGGGCTTCTTGCTCTCACTCAGCGACTCGGGTTCGGCGCCAAGCACATCATAGGCTCGAACCAGTTCGTGACGCTCCTGCAACCAGCGGTCGATCAGCAGATGAACTCCACCCCAGCGTTCCTGAGCATTCTGACAACTTTCGAGCATGGTGATCTCTCTTCCCTCAAGGGTCATGCCATTCGCCCGAGGCCCAATGGAACCCAGGACCAAGTCAGGCGCAACAGCATCGAGCAAGCGAATTCCAATGACAGGTGCGGGCCAGATTATGCCCGCTCGACAACAGCTTCAAGGTACGCAGGAGATAAAGTTCATACAAGCGTTTAATCCGCTGACACTGACTCAGGGCAATGCCGTGACCTTGCGCGCAGCGCGTAGCCAGCGCTGCAAACGATAGGCGCTGAAGCCCAGGACGATCAGGAAAAACAGCAAGCTCCACTCCGGCAGGCTCATGTCCAGCAGCGTCCAGGTGATTTCGGCGCAGTCCGCGGTCCCGACGAACAGCAACTGCAGAACCTGCCACCAGGACAGGTTGCGCAGCATGAAGGGCATGTCCGGCAAGCAGGCCAAGAGTTGTTCGGAGGGAATGTTCTGCAACAGCACATGGCGCCCGGCGGTCATCACACCGATGCCCCCCAGCAGCAGGTTGAGCCCCCAATACACCGCGCGCGCCCAGCGGGCAGGCCCGTGCAACGCCGCCAGCAGGTTGACACCGCCGAACATCACTATCAGGACTCGTTGCACCGCCCACAGCGGGCAGGCCTCAAGGCCACCGCCGGCCTGCAAGCTGAATGCCGCCCACGAGGCCAAGGCCCCCACCAGGAACACCAGGGAGAACAGCGAGCGCGAGCCGGCCAGCAACATGAGATATCCGTAACGGAAGAACAGGCAGCCACGGTAGAGAAAGCGCTCGTCGCTTTCAAGAAGCGCCATGCCAGCCTCGGCTGCAAAGAGTTGGCAGGGAACCGTGCATCCGGGTCAAGAAAAGGCCGATAGCCCTAGCAGGCTACCGGCCCCGATGAGACGTCAGGCCCGCGCCGGAACCGGCAACGGCGATGCCAGCAAGCGCTCATCCAGCAATCCCAGGCCCTCCTGGAACAGCTGGTTACTACGCTCGGTGTCCCCCAGCTGCGCCAGGAGACGCGCCAGTTCGGCACAGGCTTCGGGATTGCGCTGCAGGCGAAGGCTGCTTTCCAGGTAGTCGCGGGCCTTGCCCCACAAGCTGTTCTGCAGGCACAGGCGGCCCAGGGTCAACAGCAGGCTCGGATCATCCGCATGCTCCTTCAGCCAATGCTCGGCCGACTGCAACTGCCGTGCAGGGTCACTACCACGCACCAGCCCGTAAAGCCGTGCCAGGTGGCTTTCGTACTTGCGCTTGAGGGCTGTACGCAGCGCTTCTTCAGCCGCCGCTCCAGCGCCCAGCTGCCGTAGTTGCTCGGCATAGGCCAGCACCAGTTGTGGCTCCTGGCGCTGAGCCGCGGTCAATTGCTGCCATGCCCGATCGAGGGATTGCTGGGCGCTGGCCTGATCCTCTTCGCGGCGCGCAGCCAGCCCCAGGTTCTCGCCCCAGGCACGACGCTCCAGCTCTTGCAGCTCGCTGGCCGGCAGGGCCTTGTCCTTGCGCAGCTCAGGCAACAGGCGGATCAGCGCTGACCAATCACCACGCTGTTGATGCAGGCGCTGCAACTGGCGCAACACCTGCACGCTGTGGGGATGACGCTCGTGCATGGCCTGCAAGGTGCTGAGCGCACCTTCGGTATCGCCTCGATCGGTCTGCAACTGGGCATGGCTCAAGGCCACGGCCAGTTCAGCCTGGGGCTGGCGGGTCAGGGCCCGCTCCAGGAGGTTGTCGCACTCTTCATAATGGCCTTGCTCGTTGGCCGCCCGGGCTGCGCCCAGGTAGTACAGCAGCGGCTGGCGCTCGGCTTCGGCGGCACGATGCAAATGTTTCTGCGCGCTGGCCCAGCGACCTTCAGCAAGATCCATCTGACCCTGCTCGATGGCAATCTGCACTCGGCGACTACGATTGCGCCGGGACCAGGGATTGACCACGCCACCGGAAACCATCACCAGCTCTACCAGCAGCTTGATGCCCCAGATCACCAGCCAGATCAGCGCCACCAGGGCCAGCGTCGCCCACAGGCTCGATTCGAAGCGGAAGTTGCTATAGGCGATCAGCACGTACCCGGGGTGCTCGGCAATGGCCAAGCCCAGCAGGCCGACGGCGGCAATCAGCAGCAGGACAATCACATAGGCGCGCTTCATGGGCTGGTCTCCTGGGCCGTATTCGCCGCAGGCTTGGCCACAGGTTTGACCGACTCTTCAACACTCAGGTTGCGCCGCTCCAGATAGGCCTGGACGGTGCTCAAGGTCTTGGTCAGGTCTGGAGTCGCCACGGTGACCGGCTGCTTGCTCAACTCAGCCAGGCGCTGGAGCATGAGCTTGCTCTGGGGGTTGTCCTGGTTGAAGTGGCTGGTCAGTACATCGCGGGCTTCGGTCAGGGCCTGGGTATAGACCGGCGCCTGGCCATTGAGCGCCGCCCACTGGGCCTGCTCCAGCGCCAGGCTCAGGGCCAGGCGTACTTGGGTCAATCCCTGGCCGGCCAGCAGAGGGCGAATGTTCTTGTCGGCATTGAAGTCGATGCGGAAATAGCGAGAGATCTGGTCCCACCACTGCGCCCAGCGACTGGCGCCGTCGCCATCGGCGGTCAGGCCCAGCAAGGAGTCGCCGCGATCCTTGTACTCCGGAGCCACCGCACTGAGCTCCAGCACCTGGTCGCGCAAGGCACCCAGCTGCAGGAACAACCCGGTGCGGTCGGGCTGTTCGGTGCTGCGCAGGGCCGCCAGGGTCTTGGCCAATTGCTCGCGGGCCGCAAAAGCGCCCGGGTCGTTCTGCTCGCGCAGGATATCGTCCGCACCCTGGACCAGGGCCTGGGCACTGCTGATGTCCTGCAGCGCGGACAACCGCAGGCTGGCCAGGCGCAGCAGGTGCTCGGCCTCGGCCAGACGCCAGTCCTTGCGGCTGGCACCGAGCACGGTCTCCAAGCGCTGGCTCAGACGCTGCTGGTCGCCCTGCAACTGCGCCACCAGGCGACGCCGGTCCTCCAGCTCGTCGGCTGCAGGTAGCTGCTCCAGCCGGGTACTCAGGCGCTGCTCGCTAAGCTTGAAGCTCTGGGCCTGGTCACCCAGGGCCTGCAACTGGCTCAACTGCTGCTGGTTGTTGGCTTGCAGGCTGCGCACCTGCCAGATTCCCCAGCCACCTACAGCGATACCCGCCGCCCCCAGTAACAGGGCCAGTATCGCCAACCCGTTGCCACGACGCTCAACAGTTGGGGCCGTGGGTACAACCGGTGCCTCGGACACCGGTTGGACTTCATCTTTAGGCAAGGCTGTTTCGCTCACGTATCCATCCTTTGTGTTAGAGAACGGGCACGGGTTGCTCCCGTAGCGCCGTTAGCAAAGCCGCGGCACTGGCGCCGCGGCAATCCACAACTTTTTCCGCCCCGGCGGCACGCGCTATTTCAGCGACCCGGGGACTTGGAACAAACAATGGCATCTTCGCCAACTGCGGCCAGGCCGGACCGGCCAGTTGCTGCAGGTGGCTGAAACCCTGTCCACTGCTGACCACCAGCCCGTTCAAGCGTTCCCCCAGAATCCGCTGGGGCAGCGTACCTTCGGCGTAGTGCGGCAAGCATCGACGATAGAGTTCCAGATAATCGACACTAGCACCTTGGCTGCGCAAACGCTCAGAGAGCAGTTCGCGCCCTCCTTCTCCACGCACGATCAGCACTCGTGGCTCGGACCGAGCGATAGCCTCGCGCAATTGGGGAAGTTCTAGCAAGGCTTCGCTGTCATCACCGGCCTGTGGATAAAACACCTGCAACCCGGCATCCGCCAGGATCTGCCCCGTTCCAGCCCCGACGCAGAACCAACTCTGTGCCGGTGGCTGCGGCCAGTATTCACGCAGCAGTTCCAGGACCAGGCTCGCAGCTGGCTTGCTGACCACGATCACCGCACAATAATGCTCCAGCTCAAGCAGGCACGAGCGCTGGATGTCTGTGACAGGCAAGGCCTGGATCTCAAGCAATGGCAGGCAACTGCTGGAAACACCGGACTCGGCCAGGACCGCTGCCAGCGCGGCACAGTCTTCGGTCGGCCGGGTCAGCAGCAGGCGCCAATCGGTCACTCTTCTCCCGCCTCGCCATAAACGGCGCGCAGGATGTCACCAGCACCCTGGGACAACAGTTCGTCCGCCACTTGTACACCCAGTTCGGCAGCACGCTCGCGCGAGCCGCGGGCCTGGGCACTGAGCAACATGCCACCGCTGGGCTCGCCTACCAGGCCACGCAACCAGAGCTGCTCGCCCTCCAATACGGCGTAGCAGGCGATCGGCACCTGGCAGCCGCCATTGAGATGCTTGTTCAGCGCTCGCTCGGCCGTGACCCGGCTGGCGGTGTCGGCGTGATGCAAGGGCGCCAGCAAGGCGTGGATTTCTGTGTCGGCACTGCGACATTCGATGCCTACGGCACCCTGGCCACCCGCCGGAAGGCTGTCCTCGACACTGATGGAGGAACGAATACGACCTTCAAAGCCCAGGCGGATCAGGCCAGCCGCGGCGAGGATGATCGCGTCATATTCACCGGCATCCAGCTTGGCCAGGCGAGTGTTGACGTTGCCACGCAAGAAGCGAATCTGCAGGTCCGGGCGGCGCGCCAGGAGCTGGGCCTGGCGACGCAGGCTGGAGGTGCCGACCACGCTGGCGGGCGGCAATTCGTCGAGACTGGCGAAGGTATTGGAGACAAAGGCGTCGCGCGGGTCTTCACGCTCGCAGATGCAAAACAGGCCCAGGCCTTCGGGGAAGTCCATGGGCACATCTTTCATCGAGTGCACGGCGATATCGGCCTGGTTCTCCAGCAGCGCGGTCTCCAGCTCTTTGACGAACAGGCCCTTGCCACCGATTTTCGACAGGGGCGAGTCCAGCAGTTTGTCACCGCGACTGACCATGGGCACAAGAGTCACGGCAAGGCCTGGATGAGCCTCTTGCAGACGGGCTTTGACGTATTCGGCCTGCCACAAGGCCAAGGCACTTTTGCGGGTAGCGATGCGGATTTCGCGAGAGGACATGGATCAATCCGTACTGAATAGATACGGCAGATGATAACAGCTCAGCCAAAGCTGCTTTGACTTGTATCAGAAAGCCAGCGTCCTCCCGCTGCCAGGCCTCTTGCCGCTACCCTCGCATTCGCGGCCTAGAGCTGCTGCATCATCTTGCGCACACCTGCGACATGGCGCCGGCTGACGATCAACGCATCGCCATTGAGCCCCTTGAGATACAGCTGGAAGTGCCCCAGGGGCGTGCGCTGCAGGCGTTCGATGCGCTCACGGGCCACCAGCGCGTTACGGTGAATGCGCACGAAGCGCTCGCCAAACTCGTCTTCCAGGGCTTTCAAGGGCTCGTCCAGCAGCACCTCGCCATGCTCATGGCGCAGAGTCACGTACTTGTGATCGGCGATGAAATACACCACCTGGGCCAACGGAATCAGCTCGATCCCCTTGCGGGTACGAGCACTGATATGACTGCGCGGACCCGTGCCCGACTCTGCTGCAGGCCGGGTCAGGGCAGCCAGTTGCACACGGGTGGGCTTGTCGGCCTTTTTCAGGGCTTCGAGCAGTAGTTCGGGGCGGACCGGCTTGGCCAAGTGACCGACGCCACTGCCATTGAAGGCTTCAAGGGCAAATTCGTCCGGTGCTGCGCAAAACACCAGGGCCGGGGGTGTCTCGCGCTCGCACAGCTTGCCGGCGACCTGCAGGCCATCCAAGCCAGGCATGCGCACATCAAGCAGGACGATATCCGGCTTCAGGCTGTCGATCAGGCTCAATGCCTCTTCGCCACTGGTGGCGCTGGGCTCCAGGACACTGTATCCCTCAAGCTCGCCGACCATGCGGCTCAGGCGCTCACGGGCTAGGGGTTCGTCATCAACGATCAGGACATTCATATTGCGCTGGATTCCTGCGTGAGTCTCGCACAAGGATAGCGTAGACAGGTGGAGTGACGTCCGTCACGGCGATCCACGCTAAGACTAGTGCGAAGGCCAAAAAGTGCCGCAAGTCGGGCATCAATATTTACCCGGACCTGCCCGATACCGCCCAAGACCGTTGAATGCGCGACGACGTCGCAGGGAATGCTGATACTCAACACAAAGCCCCCCTCGTTGTGTGGCCGCCGCCCACCCTGGCCGCACCCGCCTCGTTTCATGGACGGATTGCTTGCCCTGCGCGGAGTGAACTCGTTGGTCGGCCCCACGGCGAGCACCTGGCTGGCGCTACGCAATTGTGCCGATCCTCCTGTCCAACTGTAGACGGTTGCCAAGACGATATTGCTCAATCGAGAAATATCGTTTGATCGATATCACCTTCGGCACCCAGGCAACCGACCTCGCCCAGGCGCACCGGTTCCAGTCTCCGCGCCACCAGGACCGCCAGCAAGCGGTCCAAGAGTCGCAGGTAAAAAGCTGCCGACCAGTGCCAGCGCCAGCCTGGGCAACCCTGCTATCATCGGCGCCTGTTTTTCACGCCATCTTCCTTCAGCAGATCACGAGCGAATTCATGAGCACTGACAAGACCAATCAGTCCTGGGGCGGCCGCTTCAGTGAACCCGTCGACGCCTTCGTCGCCCGCTTCACCGCCTCTGTCAATTTCGACCAGCGCCTGTATCGCCACGACATCATGGGCTCGATCGCCCACGCCACGATGCTGGCCAAGGTCGGTGTACTCACCGATGCCGAACGCGACAGCATCATCGACGGCCTGAAGACCATCCAGGGCGAGATCGAGGCCGGCAGCTTCGACTGGCGCGTGGACCTTGAAGACGTACACATGAACATCGAGGCACGCCTGACCGACCGCATCGGAATCACCGGCAAGAAGTTGCACACCGGGCGCAGTCGCAATGACCAGGTGGCCACCGATATCCGCCTGTGGCTGCGCGACGAGATCGACCTGATCCTCGGCGAAATCACCCGCCTGCAAAAAGGCCTGCTGGAGCTGGCCGAGCGTGAAGCCGACAGCATCATGCCGGGCTTCACCCACCTGCAGACCGCCCAGCCTGTGACCTTCGGCCACCATATGCTGGCCTGGTTCGAGATGCTCAGCCGCGATTACGAACGCCTGGTGGACTGCCGCAAGCGCACCAACCGCATGCCACTTGGCAGTGCGGCCCTGGCGGGTACCACCTACCCGATCGACCGCGAACTGACCTGCCAACTGCTGGGCTTCGAAGCAGTAGGCGGCAACTCCCTGGACAGCGTGTCGGACCGTGACTTCGCCATTGAATTCTGCGCCGCCGCCAGCGTGGCGATGATGCACCTGTCGCGTTTTTCCGAAGAGCTGGTGCTATGGACTAGCGCGCAGTTCCAGTTCATCGACCTGCCGGACCGCTTCTGCACTGGCAGCTCGATCATGCCGCAAAAGAAGAACCCCGACGTGCCGGAACTGGTACGCGGCAAGAGCGGCCGGGTATTCGGTGCACTGATGGGCCTGCTGACCCTGATGAAGGGCCAGCCCCTGGCCTACAACAAGGACAACCAGGAAGACAAGGAGCCGCTGTTCGACGCCGCCGACACCCTGCGCGATTCGCTGCGCGCCTTCGCCGACATGATTCCGGCCATCAAGCCCAAGCACAGCATCATGCGCGAGGCGGCCCTGCGCGGCTTCTCCACCGCCACGGACCTCGCCGACTACCTGGTCCGCCGTGGCCTGCCGTTTCGCGACTGCCACGAGATCGTCGGCCATGCCGTGAAGCATGGCGTGGACACCGGCAAGGACCTGGCGGAAATGAGCCTGGAAGAACTGCGCCAGTTCAGCGACCAGATCGAACAGGACGTGTTCGCCGTGCTGACGCTCGAAGGTTCGGTCAATGCCCGCAACCACATCGGTGGCACGGCTCCGGCCCAGGTCCGGGCCGCCGTGATCCGCGGCCAGGCCTTGCTGGCCAGTCGCTGAGTCATTGCGCCAGCCTGGGGTGGTAGATCGCCCCAGGCTGCCAGCAAAGCCGCACCCGCAAGGGCGCGGTTACTTCCTGGCCGCCACCATGGCCAGGAACTGCGGCATCGCTGCCTCCCTGTCTGCCGCAATACGCTGGACATTGGGCAACTGCTCCAAGCGCTCCAGCAGGGCCTTCGCCTCCGGCATCGCCGCCAGGAAATCCACCTCGAACAATTTCTGCCCAACCGTCCGGGCCAGGCTCACGCTGTAGAGAAAGTACAGGTCCGCCACAGTCAGGCTATCGCCAGCGACATAAGGCGAGAACCGAGCATGCCGCGCCAACGCGGAAAAACCGAGCTGCAAGTCAGCCTTGGCCTTCTGCTTGATTGCCTCCGGCACCGTCATGCCGAAAAAAGCCTCGGGGTAACAGGTGCGTGCCGGCAACTCGATGTACAACTCGATTTCCCTGGCCAGCGCCAGCACCTGGGCCCGCTGGAACGGCTCGCCCGGCAACAGCGCCGGTCCCGATCGGGTCTGCTCGAGGTATTCGAGGATGACGCTGGTTTCATTGATGAACCCTTGGGCCACCTGCAAGACCGGTACCTTGCCACGAGGACTGATAGCCAGCGCCTCTGGCGCCTGGCCGGCGTAGAACGCCACCTCCTCGAAAGTCAGTCCTTTTTCCAGCAGCGCCAGCTTGACCATGTTGTAGTAGTTACTGACACAAAAACCATAAAGCTTGAGCATCACTTAGCCTCCAGGCCGTTCAGGGGTTGGCAGCATTTTTTATAGAAGGTCCCTGCCACTCTGGCCAGCAGCATCACTTCCCTGAATGCGAGTAGACTGGCGTCCTTTCCTTGAGGAGCCTGCCATGAGCGAGCCAACCGATATCGACAACGACGAAGAAGAGTTCGCCGAAAATACCCTGGTCGAAGCGATCGAGAACCAGATTGAAAGCGACAACCCGCCGGCTGCCAAGGCCACCTTCAACAAGCTGACCCTGGTGGGCTACGAACGGGACGAAATCCTCAACCTGATGGCCCATGTCCTGGCCATCGAGATCGATGCGATCCTCGAGGAGGACCGGCCTTTCGACACCCAGTGGTACGAAGCGGCCTTGCGTGCCCTGCCGGACCTGCCTCCCGAGAAACAGTGAAGCTCCCGCCGGAGCGTTGCCCCCTGCAACGCTCCATGCACCTGATACGACCTTTCGCCCAGCGCCTGACTACACTGCAACCACCCTGCGGCCAAACACCGCTGCCATTGGCTGCAAAAGTACTCAGCGAACGCTGGACACACCGCCCTTGTGCGGTCACCTTAAGAACGCTGACCTCTCATTCCTAGAAAGTCTGGAGTCCTTATGTCGTATACCCCTGAGTTGGTTGCCGAACTGGAAATCCTTGCACTCTTCAACCTGGACAGTTCCCAGGAAGGCCTGAAGATCCATCAGACCGCTACCCCCAGCGCTATCGCAGCCGCCAAGCGCCTGCATGCCAAGGAACTGATCACCCAGCCCGATGGTGGCTACCTCACCAGCCTCGGCCGGGATGCCGCCGAACATGCCCAGGGCCTCCTGACCATCCTCAACGTCGCCGAAACCGCCTGAAGACTTCCCTTGCCTGCGGGACTCCCGTCCGTCGGGATTCCGTAGGCTGCCTTGCACCAATGCGTTAGAAATCTGGCGTCAAAAATAAAATCAGCTTAAGAGTCAGCCCTGTCTGCCGGTAGACTGGCTACACCCTGACTCCGCCACGTTCGAGCTCCGCTTGAAATGCCCCATACCCATGAAATCCGTCCCGACCTGGATGAAGGAATCGATCGCAAGGTTCTAAGCAAGCTCCGTGCACGCTTTCTCACCCTCAACGAAGGACGCATGACCCGGGCCATGGAGGGCTTGTCGGCCCGCCAGCAACTGGTCCTCAACCTGCTGCCGCTGTTCTTTCACGTCAATCACCCATTGCTCCCCGGCTATGTCTCCGGTGCAACTCCTGCGGGCCTGTCCAACTATGAGCCCGACCCGGCTGCACTGGCCGAGGCCCAGCGCCTGACCCGTTCCTTTTCCTACAAGACGCGCCACGGCAACCCACCGCGACCGATCCATGGCCTGTTCCTCATGGGCAGCCTGGGCACCCTGGCCCAAGCCGACCAGAGCGATATGGACGTATGGGTCTGCCACGCCTCGAACCTGAGTGAAAACGAACTGGCCGAGCTGCAGAAGAAATGCCAGTTGCTGGAAACCTGGGCCGAGAGCCAGGGCGCCGAAGCGCATTTCTTCCTCATCGATCCGAGCCGCTTCGTCCGTGGCGAACGCGATACCCAGCTCAGCTCGGACGATTGCGGCACCACCCAGCACTACCTGCTGCTGGATGAGTTCTATCGCACCGCCATCTGGCTGGCCGGGCGCACCCCCCTGTGGTGGCTGGTGCCGGTGTACGAGGAGTCTCGCTACGAGCAGTACATCCACACGCTGCTGTCCAAGCGCTTCGTCTCTGCCGAGGAAAACCTCGACCTGGGGCACATGGCGCGGATTCCTCCCGGGGAATTCATCGGAGCCGGGCTCTGGCAGTTGTTCAAGGGCATCGAGTCGCCCTACAAGTCCGTACTCAAGCTATTGCTGATCGAGGTCTATGCCAGCGAGCATCCGCAGGTCCAGTGCCTGAGCCTGCGCTTCAAGCAGGCCGTGTTCGCCAATCGCCTGGACCTGGACGAGCTGGACCCGTACATCGTGGTCTACCGGCGCATAGAGGAGTACCTCAAGGCCCGCGGCGAACCCGAGCGCCTCGAGCTGGTACGTCGCAGCCTGTACCTCAAGGTCAATCGCAAGCTGACTGCCGGCAATGGCTCTCGCAGCCCGAGCTGGCAACGGGCGCTGCTGGAGCGCCTGGCTGACGAATGGGGCTGGGACCACCGCCAGCTGGCACTGCTCGACAGCCGTAGCCAGTGGAAAGTGCGCCAGGTCGGCAGCGAACGCCGCGCCCTGGTCAACGAGCTCAACTACAGCTATCGCTTCCTGACCCAGTTCGCCCGCACCGAGCAAGCTGCCAGCCTGATCAACAAGCGCGACCTCAACGTGCTGGGCCGGCGCTTGTACGCAGCCTTCGAACGCAAGGCGGGGAAAATCGAATTCATCAACCCGGGCATCGCCCCGGACCTGGCGGAAGATACCCTGACCCTGGTGCAATCGCCCAACCGCAGGGAACCCGGCCAGACGCACTGGGGCCTGTACAGCGGCAACCTGACGGCCCTGGAATGGGAACACTTCGCCCCGATCAAACGCAGCCGCGAGCTGCTGGAACTGCTCACCTGGTGTCATCGCAACGGAGTGATCGACAGCAGTACCCGCCTGGCCTTGCATCCCGGCAGCAGCGACCTGAGCGAGTTCGAGCTGTTCAACCTGCTGGGCAGCCTGCAGCAAACCGTCGCCCTCCCGCTCAATGCCGCCAGCGAAGATCAACTGCTGCATGCCAGCGTGCCCAGCGAAGTGCTGGTCCTGGTGAACGTGGGGGTCGATCCGCTCAAGCACCATCGTGAGCTGAACATCCACATGACCACCGAGCGAACCGATTCCCTGAGCTACGCAGGGGTTCGCGAGAACCTGGTGCTGACCCTGGACCAGGTCACCCTCAATAGTTGGAACGAAGTCATGGTGGGTCGCTACGACAGCGAGCATGCCCTGCTCGATTGCCTGCGCGACTACCTGAACAACCTGCCTGCCGGCCCCCAGCCACGGCTGCGGGTCCGTTGCTTCTGCCACAACCGTGCGCAATTCATCGCCCGCCGGGTGGAAGAGCTGTTCGAGACTGCACAGAACCTGCTGCTCAGCCAGCTCAACTATCGCTACCTGATCCAGGTCCAGCAGCACTATCACGTGCTCGAACTGGTGCCCGGCCAGGTTCGGCACCGGGCCCTGGCAACCCCCGCCGCGCTGCTGGACTACCTGGGACAGGAACAGACCCGCTACAGCCCCCTGCACCTCGACCCCATGGCCCTGGAGGATCACGACCTGGCACTGATCCTGCCCATGGGCCAACCGGACTGCATCCAGGTGTTCTACCGAATCAGCGAAGACCAGGCCGAGCTCTATGTCCTGGACGAGCACAATGCCCTGTGGCAACAGACCCTGCCCTACCACGACGAGCAGAGCCTTCTGGTGCCCTTGCAGCGCTTCCTGCAGTCGATCCTTTATCGGCGCGAGGCCCTGCTGCCCATGGACAGCATTCCAAGCGAGAAACCTTTAGACACACTCTACTTCCAGATACTGCCCTCAGGCACCGCCCGAGCACGCCGGGTAGAGGCCCGGCCGGCACCACTGACTCCGGTCGACAAGGCTTTTTATGATGTGCAGGCAATCGTCGGCAAGGCGGCACCGGGTCAGGTGCAAGTCTCGCTGTACTGCAATCAAAGGGAGTTTTCCGAGCTGGAATATGGCGACCAACTGTTCAGCACAGTCGTCCAGGAGATCGTCGAGCAGCGCCGCGAACCGGAGCGTTACCGCTGCTACATCACCGATCTGGACCTGTCCGGCCTGCTCGGTGATGGGCAAGGTTCGAGCATTCTGTATCTGCGTTACAAGGCCAGCCTGGAGCGTGCCTTGAACGACGCGCTCGAACAGGTCTAGACAGGAATCAGAGGTGGAAGTCGCCTGCGGCTTCCGGCTGGTATTCCACTTCCAGCAACGTCAGTTTCAGGGTCTTTCCGCCCGGGGCCGGCCAGTCGATGTACTGCCCTACCTGCAGCCCCAACAAGGCGCTGCCCACCGGCGCTAGGATGGAGATCTTGCCTTCGTCGGCATTGGCATCCTGGGGATAGACCAGTGTCAGGTGGTAGTCCTTGCCGCTGCTTTCTTCACGGCAGTGCACCCGCGAGTTCATGGTTACGACACCGGCCGGGACCTCATCGTGGCCCACCAGTGTTTCGGCACGATCCAGCTCGGCTTGCAGTGCAATGACGCCTGGCAGCGAGTCGTCCAGACTGTCGATCAGGCGCTCCAGACGTTGCACGTCAAGGCGGGTAAGGATGATGGATGGTGCAGTACTCATGATCCTGGCTGACTCCTGTTTTTTCTGCACAAAAAAGCAAAACCCCGCCAAATAAGACGGGGTTCTCACCAGCCTCGAGGTAGCGAGGCGAAGTCGGACACTATCACAGCGAACCGAATAAACAAACCGTGCGGACCAGAACTACACCCCCCCTGGTATCGCCGCCTGTTTACGCTGCAACGCCTGGTCGCAGATCACTCGACGGCGTTCGTCGTCAGCCGAGCGCCACTCGCGAATATCCTCCACGTGCCGGAAACAGCCCCGGCAGATTTTCTCCTCGTCGAGGCGGCACAGGCTGATACAGGGCGAGCGCACCGCCGGACTGACATTGCTGAACAGCGGCTTGGGCGGGCGGACCGTACTGGGCTGGCTCACGAAATCAAAGCCCTTCGAACTCGAGCTTGATATCCGCCTGTTCGAACACGATGCGCTCCAACATCTCGCCCAGTTGTTCTTCGCTCTTGTCGCACATCCAGCGCTCGCTCTCCTCGTCATAGTCGAAGTGGAAACCGCCCGAACGCGCAGCCAGCCACAGCTGGCGCAGAGGCTCCTGGCGACTGAAGATCACCTGGCTGCCATTATCGAACTTGACGGTGAGCACCCCGGCCGAGCTTTCCAGGTCGATGTCCAGGTCACTCTCATCGAAAATATCCTCCAGCGCCTGCTGGGTGGCATCCACCAGGTCGTGGAAACGGGCTTCGGTCAAACTCATTGCAGGAACCTCGGTCAGTATCTAGTCACGCTCAAGCGCCGCAAGATACGGGCGCTTCCCGGTGAATGCAAAGAATACCGGAGCGGCCGATACCTGCCACGACCAATCCGCCAACACTGCCAGCCGGTCACCGGCAAAGGCCCGCCAGGCGGGATTTTCCTTGCATAGGCAAGCTGCCGGGTGGCCGGTATACTCGGGCGCAATTTACGCATTCTCAAGGATTTCGCCATGAAGCGCCTGATCTCCGCCCTCGCTGCGCTTGTCGCGGTTGCCTGCCTCGTGACCGCCTGCGGCCAGAAAGGCCCGTTGTACCTGCCAGATGACAGCAAATCCCCCGAGGAACAGTCGAAGGCGCACAAGCACGACACTTTCGACACCTACTAAGGGCTCGCCATGGACGCTTTCAACTACCGCGACGGCGAGCTGTTCGCGGAAGGCGTAGCCCTGTCCGCCATTGCCGATCGTTTCGGTACGCCCACCTACGTCTATTCCCGCGCGCACATCGAGGCCCAGTACCTGGCCTACGCCGAGGCGTTGGCCGGCATGCCGCACCTGGTCTGCTTCGCGGTGAAGGCCAACTCCAACCTTGGCGTACTCAATGTCCTGGCGCGCCTGGGCGCCGGTTTCGACATCGTCTCCCGAGGTGAGCTGGAACGGGTGCTGGCCGCGGGCGGGCAAGCGGACAAGATTGTCTTCTCCGGCGTTGGCAAGACCCGCGACGACATGCGCCGCGCCCTGGAAGTCGGCGTCCATTGCTTCAATGTCGAATCTGCCGAAGAACTGGAGCGCCTGCAGGAAGTGGCAGCGCAGATGGGCGTACGTGCACCGGTATCCCTGCGGGTCAATCCCGATGTGGATGCAGGCACTCACCCCTACATTTCCACCGGGCTCAAGGAAAACAAGTTCGGCATTGCCATTGCTGCCGCCGAGGATGTGTATGTTCGCGCGGCCCAGCTGCCCAACCTGGAAATCGTCGGTGTCGATTGCCACATCGGCTCGCAACTGACCAGCCTGGCGCCCTTCATCGATGCCCTCGAGCGCCTGCTGGACCTGGTAGACCGCCTCGCCGAGTGCGGCATCTATTTGCGGCACATCGACCTGGGCGGAGGCCTGGGAGTGCGGTATCGCGACGAGGAACCACCCCTGGCAGCCGACTACATCAAGGCCGTGCGTGAGCGCCTGGCCGGGCGCGACCTGGCCCTGGTGTTCGAGCCCGGACGCTTCATCGTCGCCAATGCCGGGGGGTTGCTGACTCGGGTCGAGTACCTCAAGCACACCGAACACAAGGACTTCGCCATCGTCGACGGCGCCATGAACGACCTGATCCGTCCGGCGCTGTACCAAGCCTGGATGGATGTCAGTGCCGTGCGCCCACGAGATACCGAACCCCGAACCTACGACATCGTCGGCCCAATCTGTGAAACCGGCGATTTCCTCGCCAAGGAGCGCGCCCTGGCCCTGGCCGAGGGCGACCTGCTGGCGGTGCATTCGGCCGGTGCCTATGGTTTTGTCATGAGTTCGAACTACAACACCCGCGGCCGCGCCGCCGAAGTCCTGGTCGATGGTGACCAGGCTGTGCAAGTGCGCCGTCGCGAGACGCTAGCCGAGTTATTCGCTGGCGAAAGCCTGTTGCCGGAGTAAGACCATGCTGCTGCGTTTTACCAAGATGCACGGCCTGGGCAATGACTTCATGGTCCTCGACCTGGTCAGCCAGCACGCGCATATTCAACCCAAGCACGCCAAGCAATGGGGGGATCGCAATACCGGGATCGGTTTCGATCAATTGTTGATCGTCGAGGCCCCGACCAATCCGGATGTGGACTTTCGCTACCGGATCTTCAATTCCGACGGTTCGGAAGTGGAGCAATGCGGCAATGGCGCTCGCTGCTTTGCCCGTTTCGTGCTGGACAAGCGCTTGACCACCAAGCGCCGGATCCGCGTAGAAACCAAGAGCGGCGTCATCGAACTCGATGTGCGCAACGACGGCCAGATCAGCGTCGATATGGGACCACCGCGCCTGGTACCGGCGGATATCCCATTTCAAGCACCAGCCCAGGCCACCAGCTATACGCTGGACGTCGAGGGTCGCCAGGTCGAGTTGGCCGCCATTTCCATGGGTAATCCCCACGCCGTGTTGCGGGTGGATGACATCAACAGTGCACCGGTCCATGAACTGGGTCCGAAGATCGAACATCACCCGCGCTTCCCGGCCCGGGTCAATGTCGGTTTTATCCAGGTACTGGACCGTCAACGCGCGCAGTTGCGGGTGTGGGAACGTGGCGCCGGGGAAACCCAGGCCTGCGGCACCGGCGCCTGCGCCGCTGCAGTGGCCGCGATCAGCCAGGGGTGGATGGATTCGCCGCTATTGATCGACCTGCCAGGCGGGCGCCTGTCCATCGAATGGGCGGGCCCAGGCCAACCGGTGATGATGACCGGCCCGGCAGTACGCGTATACGAAGGACAGGTGCGTCTATGAGCGAGCGAAATCCATGACCGATCAGCCACAGGTTCCCACGACAACGCCCGACGAATCTCCCGTCCAGAGCCTGGAGGCGGCAGCCGTTGCCGCCTACCTGGAGGCTCATCCGGACTTTTTCGTCGCCCACGAAGAACTGCTCCCGGCCTTGCGCATCCCCCACCAGCGCGGCGATACCGTTTCCCTGGTGGAACGGCAGATGAAGATCCTGCGCGAGCGCAATATCGAAATGCGCCATCGCCTGTCACAACTGATGGACGTGGCCCGAGACAATGACCGCCTGTTCGACAAGACTCGGCGCCTGATTCTTGCGCTGATGGACGCCAGCAGCCTCGAAGAGGTGGTGATGAGCGTCGAGGACAGCCTGCGCCAGGAGTTCCAGGTACCCTTCGTCAGCCTGATCCTGTTCAGCGACAGCCCCATGCCCGTTGGCCGCTGGGTCTCCGCCGCCGAGGCCCAGGGGGCTATCGGGGGCCTGCTGGCCGAAGGCAAGAGCGTCGCTGGCGCCCTGCGCGAACATGAGCTGGATTTTCTCTTCGGAGAAGAACAGCGCAAGCAGATCGGCTCCACAGCCGTGGTTGCCCTGGCTCATCAGGGGATGCATGGCGTGTTGGCCATCGCCAGCCGCGATCCGCAGCACTACAAGAGCTCGGTGGGCACCTTGTTCCTCAACTACATCGCCGAAGTCACCGGTCGCGTGCTACCGCGCTTCACCCACTCACTGCGCTCGGTACGCTGAACATGCAGCAACAACTGGACGCCTACTGCGCACACTTGCGCAGTGAGCGCCAGGTGTCGCCCCATACCCTGGAAGCCTACCGGCGCGACCTGGGCAAGGTGCTGGGGTTCTGCGAGAAGCAACAGGTGCACAGCTGGACCGACCTGGACATCCAGGGCCTGCGCAGCCTGGTGGTACGCCTGCACCAGCAGGGCCAATCCTCCCGCAGCCTGGCCCGCTTGCTGTCCGCGGTACGCGGGCTCTATCACTACCTGAACCGCGAAGGGCTATGCGATCACGATCCGGCCAATGGCCTGTCCCCGCCCAAAGGCGAACGACGACTGCCCAAGACCCTGGATACCGACCGTACCCTGCAACTGCTCGACGGCGCAGTAGAAGACGACTTCCTGGCTCACCGCGACCAAGCCATCCTGGAGCTGTTCTACTCCTGCGGGCTGCGCCTCTCCGAACTCACCAGCCTGAATCTCGAACAACTGGACCTGGCCGATGGCCTGGTGCAGGTCCAGGGCAAGGGCAGCAAGACCCGAGTCCTGCCAGTAGGCAGGAAAGCCCGCGAGGCCCTGGCACTATGGTTGCCGCTACGGGCCTTGAGCAATCCACCGGACACAGCCCTTTTCGTCAGCCAGAAAGGCCGCCGCCTGGGCCCCCGCGCCATCCAACTGCGAGTCAAGGCAGCGGGCGAACGCGAATTGGGCCAGAACCTGCACCCGCACATGCTGCGCCACTCCTTCGCCAGCCACCTGCTGGAATCCTCCCAGGACCTGCGCGCCGTGCAGGAACTGCTGGGGCACTCGGATATCAAGACCACGCAGATCTACACCCACCTGGACTTCCAGCACCTGGCAGCGGTCTACGACAGCGCCCATCCACGGGCCAAACGCAATAAAGGCGGTGAGTAATGACCATCAAGCTGATCACCTTCGACCTCGACGACACCTTGTGGGATACCGCCCCGGTGATCGTCAGTGCCGAGGCCACCTTGCGCCAATGGCTGGCAGAGCACGCTCCGAACCTGGGTGGCGTACCGGTGGAACACTTATGGGCCATTCGTGAACGAGTACTGGCACGTGAGCCCGGCCTCAAGCACCGGATCAGCGCCCTGCGCCTTCGAGTACTGTTCCATGCCCTGGAAGAAGCCGGGTATGACCAGGCCCAGGCCAGCCAGCTGGCCGAAGCAGGCTTCGAAGCATTCCTGCACGCCCGGCATCAACTGAATGTCTTTCCTGAGGTACAGCCAACCCTGGAGGCCCTGGCCAATCACTTCGCCCTTGGAGTGATCACCAACGGCAACGCCGACGTGCGTCGCCTAGGCCTGGCGGACTACTTCACGTTCGCCCTGTGCGCCGAGGACATCGGCATTGCCAAGCCCGATGCCCGGCTATTTCAGGAGGCCCTGCAACGCGGGGGCGCCACTGCCGACACCGCCGTGCATATCGGCGACCACCCGGGCGACGACATTGCCGGGGCCCAGCAGGCCGGCTTGCGCGCCATCTGGTTCAACCCGGGTGGCAAGGCCTGGGAGGCCGAACGCGCACCCGATGCGCAGATCCGCAGCCTGACCGAGCTTCCAGCCTTGCTCGGGCGCTGGAAGTCCCTGTAACACTGGCATCGCGCCCGATCCGCAGCTGTTTGCCCAGGCATGAAAAAACCCGCAGCGACGGCGGGTTTTTTCAGCAAGCAAGTAGCAAGGCTCAGATAGGCCGGCTGCCGTACTTGTTATCAGGCTTCTTGGGCGGATCGGCGACCACGTTGGCCTCGACTTCCTGCACTTTACCGCCACGGGCCAGGAACTCCTCCATGGCACGCGCCAGTGCATCGCGCTCCTTGTTCTTGGCTTCGACGCTCGGCAATTCGTCTACCGAGACGGCCGCCTTGGACTTGCCTTTGGCGGTCGGAGCAGGAACATCACTGCCATCGTCTTCCGCCACATCGTCGGCGGCCGCTTCCAGACCTTCTTCGGTTTCGTCTTCGTCACCTACTTCGAGGTCGTCGTTTTCCAGATCATCGTCGCTCATGTTCTACCTCATGACTTGCGAAAAGCAGATTAGTTATAGCCCAGCTCGGCCGACTGTCGAAGGCCGCCGGAAAAAAATCAACGTCCACTGATACTCAGCGGCTTATGCCTTATCACCCTGCAAGGTGGCAAGGACTTTGCGAGCACCGCCGTGATCACGATGCTCGCCCAGATAGACGCCTTGCCAGGTGCCCAGCGCCAGGCGTCCCGCCGAGATCGGCAAAGTCAACTGGCAGCCTAGCAAACTGGCCTTGAAGTGCGCCGGGAGGTCGTCCGCGCCTTCGTCGTTATGTTCATACCCAGCCATGCCTTGCGGCACCAGGGCGTTGAAGAAACGTTCGAAATCGCGCCGAACCGCCGGATCGGCATTCTCGTTGACGGTCAACGAGGCCGAAGTATGTTGTAGCCACAAATGCAGCAGACCCACCCGACATGCCTTCAACTCAGGCAGACCGGCGAGCAACTCGTCCGTTACCAGGTGAAAGCCCCGGGGCCTGGCCCGCAGGGTAATCAGGGTCTGTTGCCACATACCTATCTCCGCGCTTCGGCGCGCATTCTAGCGCGCTCAGGAAAAAAACAAAGCGCCTAATAATCCTGCTTTAGTGTAAGCATTTGCCCTACTAAAAATCGCCATGGCAAACATGCCAAGGCTTACCAGAAAAACCTTTCAGCCTTCCCCGAGATCAAAACCCAGGCAAAAAAAAGCCCGGCCAGTGCCGGGCTTTTTCGTTGGCGCCGTTACAGGTTGTAGCCACGCTCGTTGTGCTGCGCCAGGTCGAGGCCGACCGCTTCCTCTTCCTCGGTCACCCGCAGCCCGATGATGACGTCCAGCACCTTGAGGATGATGAAGGTAGCAATGGCGGTGTAGATCACCGTCAGGCCCACGCCCTTGGCCTGGACCCAGACTTGGGCGGCAACGTCGGTCACGGTGCCGAAGCCACCCAGGGAAGGCGCGGCAAACACACCCGTCAGGATCGCTCCGAGAATACCGCCGATACCGTGCACGCCGAAGGCATCCAGGGAGTCGTCGTAGCCCAGTTTGCGCTTGAGGCTGGTTGCGCAAAAGAAGCACACCACACCCGCCGACAGGCCAATGATCAAGGCGCCCATCGGGCCCACGGTACCCGCCGCCGGCGTGATCGCCACCAGGCCGGCCACTACGCCCGATGCGATCCCCAGGGCGCTGGGCTTGCCATGGGTGAACCACTCGGCAAACATCCAGCCCAGGGCTGCGGCAGCGGTGGCGATCTGGGTCACCAACATCGCCATGCCGGCAGTGCCATTGGCCGCGGCAGCTGAACCGGCGTTGAAGCCGAACCAGCCGATCCACAGCATCGCCGCGCCCATCAGGGTGTAACCCAGGTTATGCGGAGCCATCGGCGTGGTAGGAAAACCCTTGCGCTTGCCCAGCACCAGGCAGGCTACCAGCCCGGCGACACCGGCATTGATGTGCACCACCGTACCACCGGCGAAGTCCAGCACCCCCCAGTCGCCCATCAGCGAACCCGGACCGCTCCAGACCATGTGTGCGATCGGTGCATACACCACGGTGAACCAGATACCCATGAAGATCAGCATGGCCGAGAACTTCATCCGCTCGGCGAAGGCCCCAACGATCAGCGCCGGGGTGATGATGGCGAAGGTCATCTGGAAAGTGACGAACACCGCCTCGGGAAACAGCGCTGCCGGACCGGTTACGCTGGCCGGGGTGATACCGGCGAGGAAGGCTTTGGACAGCCCGCCAACGAACGAATTGAGATTGACCACGCCAGCTTCCATCCCGCTGGTGTCGAACGCGATGCTGTAGCCATAGATGAACCACAGGACGGTAATCAGGCCAGTGATGGCGAAGCACTGCATCATGACCGAAAGAATGTTCTTGGAACGCACCATGCCGCCGTAGAACAGCGCCAGCCCGGGGATGGTCATGAACAGTACCAGGGCGGTGGAGGTCAGCATCCAGGCGGTGTCGCCGGAATTCAGGACTGGAGCAGCCGCTTCGTCTGCCGCCATGGCCAAGCCAGGCATTACGAGGGGCAAAAGGGCTCCTAGCCCTGCGAATTTACGCAGAGTCATGTTGTTTTCTCCTGGGGCGTTGGGTTTGGGGCGGCTTAGATTGCGTCGGTATCGGTTTCGCCGGTACGGATGCGAATAGCCTGTTCCAGATTGACCACGAAGATCTTGCCGTCACCGATCTTGCCGGTGTTGGCAGCCTTGGTGATGGCCTCGATGACCCGGTCCAGATCCTTGTCGTCGATGGCGACATCGATCTTCACCTTGGGCAGGAAATCGACCACGTATTCCGCGCCGCGGTACAGCTCGGTATGGCCCTTCTGCCGACCGAAGCCCTTGACCTCGGTGACGGTAATGCCCTGCACGCCGATTTCGGACAGCGACTCGCGCACGTCGTCCAACTTGAACGGCTTGATGATGGCGGTGACTAGCTTCATGAAACTCTCTCCCGAATTGGTGGACTTGCCCCAGGAAAACAAACCCGACTCAAGTCTAAGCGCAGTGCCTGGCTTTGTAACGCATCGTCGGCCTTCCTCAGCCGGACCGACGCTAGCCGCCCTGACGAAACACTCCCCCGTTTCGTCGGTCGCACTGCATTCGTCACAGCGACTGCATCAGTGCATGGGTCACCAGGGTCTAAGCAGAAAGCTTGCCAGGTCGGGAAATGCCAACGATTTCAGCCCCTTGCTGGCGTTCAGCCTGCAGGGCCATGAAACAGTGCCGCAGATACGCACAATAACGGTGCGCCAGCATTCGGCCAGATGCGCAAAAAACGTGCAGCCTCCGCCGCGCCAAGCCCTCGGTTCGTGCGTGATACACTGCGCCCCATCAGCTCTTCAGGACATTCCCATGCTCGCCCCCAAAGACCTCCTCGACACCCTGAGCGGCCACGCCTCACGCTTGTTCAGTGGCGAAACGCCTCTGCCCCGCAACGAAATCGAAAGCCAGTTCAAGGCCCTGCTGCAAAGCGGCTTCAGCAAGCTGGACCTGGTCAGCCGGGACGAGTTCGATAGCCAGATGGTCGTCCTGGCCCGCACCCGGGCTCGCCTGGAGAGCCTGGAAGCCAAGGTCGCCGAGCTGGAAGCCAGGCTGGAACCGAAGGATCAATGAGCTGACACCCTCCTCGCCGGCCGCGCGCCTTCAGCACAGCTGAAGGGCAGGCCGGCGACACATCCTGTCTGCATTGCCCAGCGCTTGCGCTGCCCCCCTCGCCTATCCTTGCAACACCGCAGGACGCGGTTCCCGCCGCTGCAAGGAAGAACGTCGCATGTCCCTGGCCATCATCCACAGCCGCGCCCAGGTGGGCGTGCAAGCACCTGCAGTCAGCGTCGAAGTGCACCTGGCCAACGGCCTGCCTAGCCTGACCCTGGTGGGCCTGCCCGAAACGGCAGTCAAGGAAAGCAAGGACCGGGTCCGCAGCGCGATCCTCAATGCCGGGTTCGACTTCCCCGCCCGACGCATCACCCTCAACCTGGCACCCGCTGACCTGCCCAAAGATGGCGGGCGCTTCGACCTGGCGATCGCCCTGGGCATCCTCGCCGCGAGCCGGCAACTGCCGACAGAGGCGCTGGACAACGTCGAATGCCTCGGGGAGCTGGCCTTGTCCGGCACTGTGCGCCCGGTACGTGGTGTCTTGCCGGCCGCGCTGGCGGCACGCGATGCCGGGCACCGCCTGCTGGTGCCCCGGGCCAACGCCGAGGAAGCCTGCCTGGCCTCGGGCTTGACGGTGATCGCGGTGGACCACCTGCTGGAAGCGGTGGCTCATCTCAATGGGCAGGCACCGATCCCGCCATGCGCGCCCCAAGGCCTGCCGCTCAACCACACGCCCTACCCCGACCTCAGCGAAGTCCAGGGTCAACTGGCTGCCAAGCGCGCCCTGCTGGTCGCCGCATCCGGCGCCCACAACCTGCTGTTCTGCGGCCCTCCCGGCACCGGCAAGACCTTGCTCGCCAGCCGCCTGCCCGGCTTGCTGCCGCCCCTGGAAGAACACGAGGCGCTGGAGGTGGCGGCCATCCAGTCGGTGAGTAGCCTCGCACCGCTCACTCATTGGCCACAACGCCCATTTCGCCAGCCTCACCACTCGGCGTCGGGGCCCGCCCTGGTCGGTGGAGGCTGTAGGATTTTGAAATAAATGCGACTTTTCGGAAATTAATGCGACAACGAGTAAAGTCGCCATTTCACATTACTGCGTACTCCAATCTATAGAAGTTATGGGGATATTCTGTCGCACAGATCTTCCCCAAGCGACCGGGTGCACTGCTCTGACGCCAGGCGCCGTTGTATGCTGAACCTGCTCTCTAGTGAACCTGCCGCTCTGCGTAAGACAAGTCCTAACCAGATATACCAAGTCACTTCCGCGCATGTCGCAACACCTGTCCACCTCCCGCACAATCTTTTCCCAGCAGAAAATTAGGAAGGCTTCATCATCAGTCATAACGATCTCCTGATTTTGTCTTTCGCGAAAGTAGCGTCCACCAAAGTCACCTTGCACGATTCAGACAGATACCAAACAGTTGGCTGGACGCCAACCCCACAAGCTTCGGTCGCGTATCATTGCAACGGCAGCAACTATACGACGAGCGGCTCCAAGCATCAGCAGCATGGCGGTATAGGCGCAAGTTCCCCTCAACACGTCAGGAGCGTTGAGAACAGCTAGCATCGATGGAGACTTATGTATTGTGCTTCAGAGTCCAAACCCTATTGTTTAGCAAAACACTTCGTCGCATAACTCGTCGATCAACCAAAAAAGGATTTTCAGATGGTAAAAAAGACTAAAAAATCCGCTCGAGCTGAGCGTGAAAAGAAAAGAAATAAACGCGAACGGGAGCAACGACTACGTAGCCATTACGCTCAGTTTAGCTCCGCACACAAAGATCCAGTTGTAATAAGCATTAAAGCGGCCGTTGAGCACTTCAAGTCTTTTATGACTGACGAGCAATGGACCCGCAGAAAGTCTGGCGTTGACAGATACTTTTCCAACATGACGAAAACTATCGTCGAGACCCGCACAAAAGACACCGGCCAGTACAATAATAGAATGGCTTATTATGCTAAATGGGTTGACTGGTATCTTTACCTTGCGGAAGCCTCCTCAGTATCAGGGCATAGCCTCGATGAGGCACAGTGGTCACGAGTGAAACCATTTTTCCAAAAAATTGGTAGCTCAATAGAACTACTCAAAAGCGTCGCCGGGGCGGACCAGCGAATTGTCAGTATGCTGCACGGTAAAGATAACAACGCTGATTCCGTACTATTTGAGCTAATCGTCGCCATCGCTTACGCGGAGCGAGGATGGCAGGTTGAATTCATTCCTGAGATAAAAGGTGGCCCTAAAACTCCCGACTTTAAAGCTGTCAGAGGAGCTGACACGGTATTCGTTGAGTGTAAACGTCTACAAAAAGTGACGGATTACGTCAAGCATGGTTACTTCAATGGAAAGAACTACCAGAGCTAATAAAAAGCCAATCGTTGTGGCAAGCCAATCGGTTACTTCAATGGAAAGACCTACTGAATCAATTCCAGCTCCTCGATTAGCCAAAAAATGTCATTTCGGCAAGCCAATCGTTGTAACTGGTGCCAAGCGAATGTTCCAAACCTGTTTGATTATTTATCTAAATACTCTGTAAAGTTCCCTTCAGCTCAGCTGAACTCATTGATCGACTTTAATTGGGAACCTCATGCTTCATACACAATGGTCATGGATGCAAAATTTGCAGAGCTGAACCATGTACGATGGAGGCTCAATTCTAAACCGCTTTGTAGAATTAGTCGGGCGCATATACTGCGCGCGCTGGGAATGCACCGCAGAGGCATCAATCGACAAAAAGGCTAAAGACGTTAAAGGATTGTTGGCTAAAGCTGTCGCACAAGCGCCGGTGGACGCTAAAACAATTGTACACATCGCCTTTGAAACACTGCATGGACCTGAAGTCGAGTTTAAAAGAGACTGGAAAATTTGCGAACTCGTCGACTCGTATGACTATGGTCAAAAAGACATTGGTTGTGTTTTTTGTCATGCCATGCAACCAGCGGTACTTCCTGATGGCTACATCGAGTTTGCAGAAACTACCCGATTCTTTGATCGCTCAGTGAAAGCTCAGGATATTCTGCCCGGCCACCAGTTGCTATTTGCAGGGGAAGGGGCGGCGATAAAGTTCAATGAAACGCACTGGATGCAAGATGCAATTAAATCGCTAAGCGAAGAGCATTAACAGCTTGGTAGTGCGCAGATTCGATCAATGCTCACCTCGTAACAACGTGGCTCTGGCCGATCCTGTCGTCCAGAGCCGCAGACTTTAACCTCTGATAATCACTTGCTCTCTGGCGACCACAGTCTCCCCCAGCAAATCACGCTTTAGTGGACACGTGCCTCCGCCTCGCGGGCAAAACAGGCGGTGTGGCGCTGCGTGCAGCATAAGCTCGCTGTAGGAACACGCATCAGGGAGTTTCGGTGACGCCAGGGAATGAGCTGTCCTCAACATGCCATAGACCTACCGGCTCAACGGCTTCTCGGTTTGTCCGATGAAGGTAGTGCCATGCAGGAACGTATTCCTTTCTTGCGTGGTGGTGAGAGGAAACCTGGCGTAGTGCGTGTGTGCCATTTGCTTCAACTGCTCTTGCAACTGTTCCTTCATGCCTTCGTCCTCAAGATTGCGGCCGTCTAGAACCTCGGCCGGCATGATCTCCGTAAGGTCGATGGGCACCGCGTGAACTGTACCGATCCGCGACCGTAAATTTACCGAGCAAAGCTCCACCACCAGGCCGGCAATCCCCTTCTTCAACAGCTGTTTCAAAACCTTGAGCTTGTCCTTCGAGGAGAAGTTATTCGTCTTGATCAGGGTGTTGTAGTACGGTTTGAAGTAGTTGATCAGCCCCGCCTCAGCCAAGGACACAACCTCCTTTCTATTCAACCGAACGTTTCGCAAGCGATCCATATGAGCAGAATCTTGTTCATCAGAGGCCTGGGCCCCCACATTGAAATCGCCTCCGTTACTGATGATCGTTCTGCCGTGCTCGAATCGATACAGCAACAGCAGGACCTCGCGTTCGGGGAAATGCGTTGAGGTTTCGGCGAGGATCTGCTGGAGCTTGTTGTGCGATAGCAGGCGATCCAGAGCATTGCGAGACTTAGTCCGGCCAACAGCCTGCCCCACATAGAGCACCTCAAGATCGGTGTCGTGCGGCGTGAGCACGCTTCTCGCTACGGCGATAATCGCGTTCACCGCAATGAACTGTTTTCCTGCGGGCGTCATGATGATGAGTGACGTGCCGTTGAGAGCTACCGCGACATCTTCGATGGGTACGTCGTCAGGGATCGACGAATCGCTGATCTCGTAGACAAAGGGGACCGCGGTCATAGCGTGTTCACGCAGCACCAAAAACTCGCCGGTGATCGTTCGACCGTTCAAGGCAAATCCTTCCGGCTTAATGTAAATCCGTGGGCGGTGAGCGATGAGGTAAATGTTGCATGCTAAAAGTGCTTCTTTATGCACTGGATTGTCTTTGACGCGATAAAGATCCGCCGGTGTGAGCATGGCTGGTAAGCTGGAATAGAGGTGTGTAGCGCCTTCCATAGAAAACTGCCGGGTGATGTCCCCAAGGTCCTTCATGCATTACTCCTCGTTACGTGATGCCAGTGTTCGGTCAGGTAGTTGACGTCTGTGTCCTATGGAGGGGACTGGTAAAAATTTCGGCCCAAGGATGGCTCACTATGATTTCAATACCGGAGTTGCTCACATCATCGAAAACTGTTTTCTCCCCCTCTCCTATATCTGCACCGCCAATCCTGATAGCTCTCTGATGATCAAAGTGTTTGAGCCCGTGACAGGTCGCGTAGAGCTCCTGGTGACCGCGACGGCATAACCCCCAACCAGACGCTCGTTGGCCAGACCAGGCACCGTATTGATTGCGTGCGCCATGTCGCCGGTGGTGACAAGGTGTGCGGTTTCAGCAATCAGCTGTGCGTCAGCGCTAGCCGCTACAACCTGAACAGCATCGGAAGGTTGGTGTGCAACAGAGACGCAAGCATTACCGCTACGCTAGCTAAAGCAATGCCTTCGCCGGCGACACGCACGGTGTTGAAGATGCCCGCCGCCATACCCGCGCGTTCCGTCGGTACAACGCTTACCGACAGATCATCCATCAGCGCCCAAGGCAGGCTAGCACCGATGCCAATCAACAGCATTGGTCCTACCAAACCGAATTTCGGCTCACCTACGTTGTACAGGCTCAACCAGTGCAGACCGATGGAGGCAATCAGGAAGCCAACGCCAGACAGAATGCCTGCGGAGATGAAGCGAATCAGTGCAGCGGCAAGCATCGGAACAACCAGCATCGGAGCCGAGAGCGCCAGCAACAAAAGACCCGCATCGATCTCGCTGAGGCCTTCTACACCTATAGAGGACACACTTGTCCATGCTTGCGCGCAGAGCTCATTCAGTCATCAGGTACCCGCGCCAAACGGTGATTTTTCCCATTATTGCGACAGATTACGACATTGATAGGCAACACAATGCTACGGGCTGCGGATGGCGTCACTATCGCCCAACAGCATTCGTCCAGAGCCAGGTATCCGAACAGTCACTGGGTAACCAGGAACGACTCAGTCGGCCCATGTAGATGCACAACTCTCGATGAGTGGGTTTCTACAAAGCCTGACCTAAATTTTCAGAGGCATTTCTAAAACACTACACAAGCATCAAATGCTTGACAGGCGATTTCGGCTCGCGCTATAAATCACAACGCTTGTAATGTTTAAGCAATAATGTAAGGCACTCGACAGAGTAGTAATGCTCATCAACTCGGAAGTTGATGATGAGGTCCTGAAAGCTTCGTGCTTTCAGTAGTGCAATGGTTGCGGTTATTCCTCTAACTTTTTTGGCCTTACATATGCTATATAGGAATTTATTAGTGGTTGGCGGCTCAAGTGAAATTGGGGCCGCCATAATTCGGTGCGCCGAAAGTAACAGCTATAAAGTCTTCAGCACCCAACGATCTGTCGACAGTTCTGGGTTGCTCATGGATGTAACGTCGGATGAGAGCGTAAAGTCCGCAATAGATCAGGCAATTGCCATTTCTGGCACTATCGATGCAGTTGTTTACGCTCCTGCACTTTCTATCGACGGCCTGATCCATACATTGAGCGACGAAGCGTGGTCAAAGACATTTGACGTTAACCTCTTCGGCGCCGCGCGCGTGGTCCGCCACCTACTTCCTCACTTCATCAAAGCACGTAAAGGTGTTTTCCTGTTCGTGTCCTCTACCGCAGCTGTACGCGGTGCCACGGGGGCTGCGCCTTACTCTTGCTCCAAGGCAGCTCTGAACGCACTAGCGTTAAACATCGCGCACGACTACGGCCGATTCAATATCCGCGCCTATACGGTCATGCCCGGTTATGTCGACGGTGGAATGCTGGCTCATCTGCCTGATGAAAAGAAGGTCGTACTGGCCAGGGAAGCATCACTCAAGCGCTTGGCCACTCCTGATGAAGTCGCTCACTTCTGCGTTGCAACACTCGACTCGACCTACCTTACAGGCACGGCACTCGCGCTCGATGGTGGTTTGACCAGCTGATACTGATCGATCCCCACTGGAACCTCTCATACAAGGAAGGTATGACGTAATGACGACCTTGGGAACAGCCTTTGCTAAAACGCAGGACACAGTACTAGACAACGCTCGGTCCGCAGCAAATCAACTTTACCGCGAACGGATCGCTTCACGAGATGACCCCTCGACTCTTCCATGGCTGAACCGCCTGCTCAAGCATGGAATACTGGAGCTGGATCACATCGAAAACCCGATGTACCTGACGCTGCTGGACGGAAAAATGTCATCCCGCGCCTTAGGATCCTTTCTGTGCACCTATTACTGGGGCTCCAGCCAAGGCTTTAACAAGAAGGTACTACCGGCCGCATTGAAAGCTCACACAAATGAAAGCTGGCGTGCCTGTTGCCGCTGACCGAAAACTGACCCAGTAAAGGCTGTTCTGCCGACTGAAAACTGACCCAGGTGTTCAACTGCTTCTGCTCACTTTTCGAGCAGGAGAACACAGGGTGATCAGCATGGAAATGTTGGGAAAAATCCGGCGGATGTACTTCCGCGACAAGCTCTCGCTGCATCAGATAGCCAAGCGTACCGGACTGTCGAGAAACACCATTCGAAAATGGGTCAGAGCACCCGAAGCCACCCAGCCGGCGTACCAACGGTGCGCAACCTTCAACAAACTCAGTCCATTTCACGAGACGCTGGAGCAGGCGCTCAAGGCCGATTCGTTTCGGGCAAAGCACAACCGCAGGAGTGCCAAAGCACTCTTCGAACAGATCAAGGCCGAGGGGTACGACGGCGGCTACAGCCAACTCACCGCCTTTATACGCTCGTGGCGCGGCGAGCAAGGCAAGTCTTTACGAGCCTTTGTGCCGCTGACCTTTGCACTCGGGGAGGCCTTTCAATTCGACTGGAGCGAAGAAGGTCTGCTGATCGGCGGCCTGTTCCGACGCATCCAGGTCTCCCATATGAAGCTGTGCGCCAGTCGCGCATTTTGGTTGGTTGCGTATCCCAGCCAAGGCCACGAGATGTTGTTCGATGCCCATACCCGCTCGTTTGGCGCGTTAGGTGGGGTGCCGCGTCGCGGCATCTACGACAACATGAAGACCGCTGTCGACAAGGTCAACAAGGGTAAGGGCCGCACGGTCAATGCTCGGTTTGCCGTGATGTGTGCGCACTACCTGTTCGACCCGGACTTCTGCAACGTCGCTTCCGGCTGGGAAAAAGGCATCGTTGAAAAGAACGTCCAAGACAGCCGACGGCGCATCTGGCTCGATGCTCAAAACTGCATGTTCCACACCTTCGAGGAATTGAATGCCTGGCTCGGCCAACGCTGCCGTGCGCTCTGGGGCGAACTGCTGCACCCGCAGTACAACGGGCTGACCGTGGCGGACGTCCTGGAGCTGGAACGCGCTGAATTGATGCCGATGCCGACTGCCTTTGATGGCTACGTCGAGCGCACCGTACGGGTCTCCAGCACCTGCCTGATCAGCGTGGCGCGAAATCGCTATTCGGTGCCGTGTGAGCGGGTCGGCCAGTGGGTCAGCAGCCGTTTGTATCCTTCCCGGGTGGTGGTCATCGCCGATGAAACGACGATTGCCAGCCACGAGCGTCTGTTTGATCGAGATCAGGTCAGTTTTGACTGGCAGCATTACATCCCGCTTATCGAGCGCAAGCCTGGAGCGCTGCGCAATGGCGCTCCGTTTGCTGATCTGCCGAAGCCGTTGCAGCTGCTAAAACGCGGTCTGAGGCGTCACGCCAATGGTGATCGAGTCATGACGCAGGTACTGGCGGCTGTTCCCATCGCCGGGCTCGACGCCATATTGGTGGCTGTGGAGTTGGTACTTGAATCAGGCAGCTTGAGTGCTGAGCACATCCTGAATGTCCTGGCTCGACTGACATCGACAGCAGCCCCTCCGTCCGCCGAAACCAGCCTTCAACTCAAGATAGCGCCTGTCGCCAATACGGCACGCTACGACCGGCTCCGTACCACCGATGAGGAGACTCGCAATGCGTGATCTTATGGCGGAACTCAAAGAACTGCGTCTGCATGGCATGGCCAGCGCCTGGGAAGAACTAGCCTCGCAAGGAGAAGCTTCGACGGCATCCTCGAAATGGCTACTTGAGCATCTTCTCCAACAAGAACATGCGGATCGAGCGGTGCGCTCAGTGAACCACCAGATGAACATGGCCAAACTCCCCATGCATCGTGATTTGGCCGGCTTCGACTTCAGCGCTTCCAGCGCAGATGCCCGCCTGATCAGGGATCTGTCCAACCTGGAGTTCACCGATACCGCGCAGAATGTCGTGTTCATCGGCGGGCCTGGAACAGGCAAAACACACCTCGCCACCGCCTTGGCTGTGTCCGGGATCACGACGCATCACAAACGCGTGCGCTTCTACTCCACGGTGGATCTGGTCAATCTGCTGGAACGCGAAAAGTACGACGGCAAGACGGGCCGCATCGCTCAAGGGCTGCTACGAACAGACCTGGTGATACTCGATGAACTGGGGTATTTGCCCTTCAGCCAGAGCGGTGGTGCCCTGTTATTTCACCTGCTGTCCAAGCTGTACGAGCACACCAGCGTGGTGATCACCACCAACCTCAGCTTCTCGGAATGGTCGAGCGTGTTTGGTGACGCCAAGATGACAACGGCGTTGCTGGATCGGCTGACACACCACTGCCACATCGTCGAAACGGGCAACGAGTCCTACCGCCTGCAACACAGCAGCTTGGTCGCCCAGACGAAGATCATGTCACGTGAACGAAAGCGCAAAGACAATGATGGTGCCGAGGACGATGAGCTGTTTTGATCCGCACCAAAAATACCCTGCCGCATGCCCACATGCGGTGGGGGCTTAATGCCTCTTCCACCGGGACACGACTGCTAAGCTTATCCACAATTGCTGATGCCAAAATCAGCAATCCGCCCTGGGTCAATTTTCAATCGGCAGGGTGGGTCAGTTTTCAATCAGCGCCGACAGTCTAGTCTTAGTCGTGTGGGCCTCAGCATTCGCGACGAGCTCTCGGTTCTCCAGGATGTAGCGCTTGAGCAGCGGCTCGTTGATAGCATCATGCCCTTCGTCGATCGCACGCTTCTTCGCGGCTTTAAACTCGAAAATACTGGCGGCAGGAAAAGCCTGGTTCGACGCTGGGACCTTAAAGTATTGTTTGAGTAGCGGGTCGAAAAACCAGATGTAACTGATGTCTCGAGGATCGCGACGGAAGACAAATGTCCGCGCTTTTCCTGTGTCCTTATCCTTAGCATTGATCCATGGCCGCAAAGCTTCGGAGTAATACATTAGGTCGATCTGGACACCGTAATGCTGAACGGTGCGATCAAAGGAGGGCAGAAAGTCCCTTTGCAGTGTGAAAGGATCAGTTGGCCTCGGCGGGATACCAACCAGAGGATCCTGGTCGGAGTTGCCAAAAATCCCAATGTGCCACTTCCGGCTAGGGCTCATGTAGATTTTCGAGTGATATTCCTCGTTGTAGATCAGAATCTCTCTAATCAACCACGTTTCGAACTCGTCGAAGGTTAGCGCCGAATGCTTCTCGGAGTCGTAGCCCGCGCGATCAGCTTGATTGCTGTAGGTCCTTCCAGGCATGTCTTTCAAGGTTTGCGCGAACGTTCCCATCAGGCGCTCAATATGGGCTCCGTAGCGGGGGCGCTTCACGGGGCGAAACTGATTTTCGATGCCGATGTTGGAGCACGATCGTTTGACGTCCTCGCTCTGAAAATCGGGACCGTTATCGGCATGCAAAATTTTGGGTATCCCCCAAACCGGCCATTCTCCGTCGACCCCATGAGCAATCAGCCAGTTTTCCTTAGGCAGAATGGAATGAGCAACGCACATTGCCACCGATATTCCGGCAGGGGCATCCAGTGATAGGTAGTAGCCCGTTATCATTCGGGAATAGACGTCAATCGCGAAGGTAATCCACACCCTACCGATAGGACGCCTATGAACATCATCAACCAAGATGATATCCATCGGAGTGTGGTCGATTTGCACAACGGCAAGGGGATAGTCCGCACCCGGAAACGAGCCAGGCGTCGGCGTATACTTGTTACGAGCCAATTCCGCATAGCCTCGACCACGGAGGTAAGCCTTGTCAGGTACACCTTTGATTCGTGCACGAATTGCAGTCACTCCAGGCGGGGGGATCTGCGCGGCTTCACAGGTTTCGACTATTTTGTTGATCGTCGCCAACACCGTTGGGCGATGAGTTTTCAGGAAGAAATTACGAATCACATCCTCGATGATCTTGTTGGCTTCATCTGAAAGGCGTGAGTTACCTCCCTTCCATCCCCTCCTACGTGGAATAAGAGCGAGCTTCTCTCCCCAATCCCTGTAACGCTTGATCCAGCGATACAAAGTCGCGACATCAACGCCAACCGTGGCGCTTCTCGCTTCAACGTCTCGCCGACCAATAACTACGCTTCCGAGAAGCGGCTCGATGGCGGCAAAGCGCCTCTGTGCTTCGGCCCAGTCCTCACTGCCGATCAGTGCGATATCGTAATTGGCGTAGAGCCCCTCGACTTTCTCGCGCTTGATTGCGCGCAAGCCTTCAATTGGCAACGCGGCAGCTTTACCCGACTCCAGTTCAATCCCGACCACAGTTCGAAAATCCAGGATCTGGGAAATCCGGTAAGCAGAATCGCCGTGAGCGACGACCGACCCCACCTCAATTATTACCTGAAGCCTGTCAGGCTCGTATGGGGTCAGTTGGGCATCCAGTGAATTGTCGTCCGTCATCACGCCACCCAAACGTCAAGGAAATTGTTTAGCGGAAGACGTATGTCACAGGCCAGCCTTCGCGTAGCGATGAGATGCCATAGATGACTGATCCCCTCACCTCGATACCGATCGCAGGAATGCAATGCCAGTAGGTAGTGGACCGGAGCCACACCCATCTCCCTTACCGTGTTGATGATCCAGTCGCTGTCTTCTGGCGCAAAAGTCATCCGTGCATACCGCTCCAGAAACTTGATGTTCTGCAGCGCGGTATCACGAATTCTCGATTCGTCATATATGTGGAAAATCCAGCCCCGCTCATTTGCATATCGCCAAGCAGCCTTCCACTTGGGAAACCAGGCTCGCCAGTTCTTGCGCCAATCGACCTCTGGCTTCACCTCAACCAACAACGGCTTGGGCCAGTTGTCGAGGCTTCGATCTCCGAGATCAAAATGGACGAGAAAATCTGGGGTGTATTTGTAAGGGCGACCGTTGCTGATGAAGGGAATGCTGACCGGCTGCGAGGTGATGCTGCGGACATCCTTCGAGAACTCAGTTCGAACAATGAAATCCCGCTCAAGCGTGGATTCATACGAGATGCCACCTTCGCCACGGAATGGAAACACTCCAGAGACGCTTCGTTTCGTGGGTTTGATGGGACGAACCGAAGCATGTTTAGTTTTATCGCGGCTATTTCCGACCATTTATAGGACCGTCGCAGCTATTTAGGTTTAGCGTCGCAGCTATTGCTGAACGCTGTTCCGATGTATCAAGGCCTCAAGTATGGCGGTGTCGCAGTAAATTAGGAATCCTACAGAGGCTCGAAACCGCAGCCCGGGGAGATCACCCTGGCGCATCACGGGGTGCTGTTTCTCGATGAATTGCCGGAGTTCGACCGCAAGGTCCTCGAAGTACTGCGCGAGCCCATGGAGTCGGGGCAAATCGTCATCGCCCGGGCCCGTGACCGGGTGCAGTTTCCAGCACGCTTCCAACTGGTCGCGGCGATGAATCCCTGCCCTTGTGGTTACCTGGGCGAACCCAGCGGTCGCTGCCGGTGCACAGCGGAACAGATCCAGCGTTATCGCAACAAGCTCTCCGGCCCGTTGCTGGACCGCATCGACCTGCACTTGACGGTGGCTCGCGAAGCCACCGCGCTGAATCCCACCCCCCAGCCAGGCGACGACAGCGCCAGCGCCGCTGCCCGGGTAGCCCGGGCCCGCGAGCGACAGCTACAACGCCAGGGTTGCGCCAACGCCTTGCTCGATCTGCCCGGCCTGGGTCGTCATTGCAAGTTATCCACAGCCGACGAGCGCTGGCTGGAAAGCGCCTGCGAGAACCTGGGGTTGTCGCTGCGCGCGGCCCACCGCCTGCTCAAGGTGGCACGGACCCTGGCCGACCTGGAGCAGGCCAGCGTCATCGGCCGCGAACACCTGGCGGAGGCGCTGCACTATCGGCTCGCAAGTGGCTGAGGAGCCTGCGTCGCAAACCCCAGGAGCAGCCCGGCGACTTCCATCACCTCATCCAGCGCTGCCTGTTCCGCTTCGCCGGAGGCCAGCAGCAACAGGTCATCGGTGTACCCCATGGTCTGGGCGAAGATCTGCCGGGCTGCCCGTTCCGCATCGGCACAACGGAACACCTCAGCCTGGACACCCTTGGCGATGATCGATGCCAGCAGTGCCTGCCACTGGCCGTTGATCTGCAGGTAGACCTCAGCCAGTTCGGCGTCGTGCATTGCTTCATCCCAGGCGTCGAGCCACAGCCCCCAACCGATGCTGCTGGAGGCCGTCAGGCAATCGAGGAGGAACATTCGCAGGGCCTGTGCAGGCTCTGCATCGCGCACCAGGTCGGCCACCGCCTCCAGCTGGCCATTGGCGAACCGCACGAAGGCTTCGCGGCGCAACTCCTTCCAGTCACGGAAGTAGTGGTAGATGTGACTGCGAGACAACCCGGCATGCTCGGCCAGGTCACGGGTGGATACCTCGGCGAAACCCTTGCTGTGAAACAGTTCCAGGGCAGCGCTGATGATCTGCTCCTTACGGTCGTTACGGGACATCGGTAGCTGGACCTCTTGGCGCCGGAATGAACGGCACTTGCGTTTTGAGCGGTCGCTCAAAGATAATTGAGCACTCGCTCAATATTAACCGTTATCACACTTGTGGTGCAGTCATGTCTGTCGTCACCCGTTCCAATATCGCGGACCCAACCCAGAAACTCGGCCAGCAATCCGCTGGCCAGACCCTCAAGGCCATCGCTCGCGCGTACCCGGGCAAACTGTTCGTCACCTTGTCCCTGGTGGCCCTGGAGAACGCCCTGCTGCTGGCCTACCCGCTGTTCGCCGGGTTCGCCGTGGACTCGATCCTGCGCGGCGATACCACCCATGCCCTGGTCTACGCCATGGTGGTGCTGGGCTTCTGGATCGTCGGCGCAGCACGGCGTGCCGTGGATACCCGGACCTTCACTCGCATCTATGCGGACCTGGCCGTACCGGTGATCCTCAACCAGCGCCAGCAACAACAGAACACCTCCACCGCGGCAGCGCGAGTGGTGCTGGCCCGGGAGTTCGTCGACTTCTTCGAGAAACACGTACCGATCATCGCCACGGCCCTGGTGTCGATCATCGGCGCAGCGGTGATGCTCTTGGTGATCGAACCCTGGATTGGTCTGGCCTGCCTGGTGGCATTGCTGCTGTGCATCACCCTGCTGCCACGCTTCGCCCGACGCAACCAGCAGTTGCACGAGCGCCTGAACAACCGCCTGGAAAAGGAAATCGGCCTGGTCGCCAAAGTGGGTGCCCAATCCCTGCAGCGTCATTACCGGTTGCTGTCGCGGCTGCGGATCTGGCTATCGGACCGGGAAGCGGTGGCCTATCTGTTTCTTGGCGTCATGGCAGCGGTGCTGTTCGTGATCGCCATCACCCAGCTGTCGCTGTCGCCCGAGATCAAGGCCGGGCATGTGTATGCGGTCATGACTTACCTGTGGACCTTCGTCAGCAGTGTCGACGAGGCCCCGAGCATGGTCGACCAGCTGGCGCGCCTACGGGATATCGGCAAGCGCGTGGACCCGGGACTCGACGACACCGCCGAGCCCCGCTGAACGTCAGAACGGCCGAATGCGGAAACCGCCAGCGCCCTGGTCGGCGAACTTGTAGTACGCCGACAGGTTGATCTGTTCAGCGATGTGTTGGGCGAACGACACACCGTCATCACCCCAGACTCGCCCGATATGGCTATAGGCAAAGGCTTGGGCCGCCCATTTCTTGTCACCCTTGCCCATGTTGTTCATGGCCACATAACCCGATGACTGGTCGGACATGCCACTGACCTTGCCGCTGACATCGTTCTGGCCATTGGTCACCGGTGAGATGAACACCTTGGCGCTGGAGGTCCGGGCTTCGGCGTACTGCGAAAGTTTCTGGTTCTCCGAATGGTTGAGCACCAGCAAAACCTTGCCCTGCAATTGGCTGGCGGTGGGCCAGGCCTTGCCCTTGAGGTTGTTCTGCAGGGCTCCGGCACTGCTGCCGATATGGGTCGCCAGGTCCTGGGGGGTGTACAGCTTGCCCTGGAAGATCCGGCTCACCAAGTCGTCGAAGTCCTGTGGCGTGCGCCCCGAGCTGGCTTTCGACCAACCCTGCTTCTTGTCCAGGATCACGGTGATGGGGAAATGCCCCGGATGGTTGTCGCTCCAGAGCTTGATGTCGTTCAGGCAGGCTTCCAGGTCGTTCTTGCCGGTGCCGTCGCCCGTGCAGTTATTGTCGTTGCCGGACTGGAACAGGGTGCCCGGGTTGTGCCGCACGAACCAATGCCGTGGCGAACCCCCGGTTACCGCGTCGCGCTGGTCCCAGAAATCCAGCTCCAGGGTGCGCACACTGTCGAGCACGCTGCTGAAGGTGCCCGCGTACTGCTTTTCATAGCAGTTGTGACAGGCCACTTGGGCAATCCGGTTAAATGGCGTGCTCCAGGACGCCGGGTCGATGAACGCCGGGCTTTCCTGGCCAAAGGCTGCGTGGCTGAGCAAGAACATCGACACAGCCAATGCACGGGGAACGAAACGAGAAAGATGAGTCATGCCAGCTCCTGCTAAAAGGTCAGTCCTTGAAGGGCAATCAACTGCTCATCTGTTTTAGTCCAATCATGTGTCATTGCAACCATGGCCCTCCAACACCTCGCCGGAGGGCGGGTGCAGTCAACGGAAGCGGTCGACTTCGTGGCGCAGGTCGGCGGCCAGGGCTTCCAGCTCACGCGCGGTGACGGCCAGGTTGGACACCACCTCGCGCTGTTCGCTATTGGCCTGGGCAATGCTCTGCAGGTTGCGGCTCAGGACCGTGGCGGTGCTGCTCTGCTCCTGGGTCGCGGTAGTGATCGCGGCGAACTGTTCGCCGGCACTCTGGCTCTGCTCGTCGATCAGGGCCAAGGCCGACGCCACACCAGCGTTGCGCGACAAACCTTCCTGCATCAGGCGGTTGCCCTGCTCCATGGTCTGGATGGCATTGCCGGTTTCCTGCTGGATGCTGTTGATCATCTGCGAGATTTCCGCCGTGGCCTCGCGGGTGCGCGATGCCAGGTTGCGCACCTCATCGGCCACCACCGCGAAACCGCGACCCTGCTCCCCGGCGCGGGCCGCCTCGATGGCCGCGTTGAGGGCCAGCAGATTGGTCTGGTCGGCGATGGCGGTGATCACCCCAACGATCCCGCCGATTTCCTGGGAGCGCTGCCCCAGGGTATCGATCACGGCTGCCGTGCTGCCCAGGGCCCCGGCGATCTGCTCAAGCGACGAAGAAGCCTGCTCCATGGACTCACGACCGATATGGGTCTGCTCGGCATTTTCCTGGGCCAGGCGCTGGGTACTGCCCATGTTGTCGGCGATGTTCAGCGAAGTAGCGCTGAACTGTTCTACCGCCCCGGCCATGCTGGTGATTTCCCCGGATTGCTGTTCCATGCCTTCGTAGGCCCCGCTGGACAGCCCGGACAACGCCTGGGCCCGGCCACTGACCTCGGTGGCGGAGCGACGGATGTGCTCGACCATGGTCGACAAGGCCTCGCCCATCTGGTTGAAGCTGCGGGCCAGCTGGCCGATCTCATCGTGGCTGGAAACATTCAGCCGCGCGCTCAGGTCGCCACCGCCCAAGGCCTGGGCCTGGCGCACCAGGTCGCCCAGGGGCGCCAGCTTGCTGCGCAACAACCATACCGTGGCTCCCACCGCCAGCAGCATCGCCAGCAGGCTGCCAATCACCAGGCGTAGCCCAACGCTCCAGGTCACCTGGCGGATCTCGGCCTTGGGCATGCTCGCCACCACCGACCAGGGACCATCGGCAAAAGGCACCGCCAGGCTGTAGAAGTCCTCGCCTCCATCGCTCCAGAAACGCCCCTTGCCCGGCTCCTTCGCCACGTCCACCAGGAGCTGCGCGGCCTGGTCCAGGGCTTGTACGCCAGCCGGCGGCACCAGCCATTTGTGTTGCTCGTCGAGCAGGGCCAGGGAACCACTCTGGCCGATGCGGAAGCGCTTGAGGTTGGCGAACTGGGCGTTCTGCGCGTCGGTGTAGTCGAAACCCACGAACAGCACCGCGATTACCCGACCACTGCGGTCCATCACCGGGGTGTACTGGGTCATGTAGAAACGCTCGAACAGCAGCGCGCGGCCAACGTAGCCCTGCCCGGCCATGAGTTTCTGATAGGCCGGATGGCCGTGGTCGAGCAGGGTGCCGATGGCGCGGCTGCCATCCTGCTTGCTCAGGGAAGTGCTGACACGGATGAAATCGTCACCGCTGCGCACGAACAGGGTCGCAACCCCGGCGGTCATCTGCTTGAACTGGTCCACTTCATCGAAGTTGTTGTTCAGCACCACGTTGCCCAGGTGCAAGCCAGGAGTCTGCACCCCGGCCACGGTCACCGGCTCGTCGGGGTGTAGGCTCAGGCCGCTGCGAAAACGGTTCTCGAACAGGCCGCTCAGGCGCTGGGTACTCTCGCGCAGGCTGCCATGGAAGGTATTGAGCTGGTCCGCCAGCAGGCGGGCTTCACTGGCCAGGTGTTCTTCACGGGTGTCGAGGTTGGCCGAATCCAGCGAACGCAGGGCAAAAAGAGTACTGCCACTGATCACCAGGGCGAGTACCAGGGCAAGGGCAAGCCCTAGCTGGGAGGCTATCCGGGCACGGGGTTGGGACATGATGGCTCCTGGCCGAGAAGGCGGATCATCCTGATCAAGTGGCACGCTCGGCAGCAATAATTCCAAGATTTTCTAATGAGTTAGGACCTTCCTGAACGCTGGTTCCATATCCCAGGATTCGGCGGCATCCGGCAATACTTGAGCGGTTTGCAAGGATATATCTCACGGCCTGCCAGCCAGGAGCTTCAACGTTTCAGCCAAGACGCTCCACAGCTGGCAATTGCATGGCCCCAACCTCCCCTTGCAGGAAGTCGCTCAGGCGCCGCAGGCGTTCGCCACCGGGCCGGGTCCTGGGCCACACCAGATAGTAGTCCAGGCCACTGGCCACCGCCGTCGGCCAGGGCAGGCTCAAGCGCCCTTGGGCCACGTCTTCGGCCACCATGAGCAAGTCGCCCATGGACACGCCGTAGCCCCGTGCGGCGGCGATCATCCCCAGCTCCAGGGTGTCGAAGACCTGCCCGCCCTTGAGCGAGACCTGATCGGCCAACCCCATGTGCTCGAGCCAACTGCGCCAGTCACGACGATCCGGGGTCGGGTGCAGCAACTCGGTGCTCGCCAGGCGCGCCACATCCCAGGGCTGGTCGTTGAGCAGGTTCGGCGCGCCCACAGGGATCAGCAGCTCCGGGAACAGGCGGCTGGACTCCCAGTCAGCGGGAAAGTGGCCGTTGCTCAGCAGTACCGCGCAGTCGAAAGGCTCCTGGTTGAAGTCCACCGAATCCACATCCATCCAGGCACTGGTGAGTTGCACCTCGTTGCCCGGTTGCAAGTGGCGAAAGCGACTGAGCCGCGCCAGCAGCCAGCGCATGGTCAGGGTCGAGGGCGCCTTCATGCGCAGGATGTCGTCTTCGGCCCGCAGGGTGGCGCAGGCCCGCTCCAGGGCGGCGAACCCCTCGCGCACCCCCGGCAATAGCAGGCGCGCGGCTTCGGTCAACAAGAGGTTGCGTCCGCTACGCTGGAACAACCGGCAGGCGAAATGCTCCTCCAGCGTGCGCACATGGCGACTGACAGCACTCTGGGTAATCGACAGTTCTTCACCGGCCCGGGTGAACGAGCTGTGCCGGGCTGCGGCTTCGAAGGCCCGCAGGGCATAGAGAGGAGGTAGACGACGGGACATGGACAGACTCCGGCAGCGCAATGCAGCCAAGCTACCAGAAAGCGCTTCGCATGAGTTTTTATCATGTCAGCACGTATTTTTATCCCTTTGTGCTATGGGCCAAGAGCGCCGAGAATCAGCGTTTTTCCCGCTTTCCACCTGACCGAGCCTGATGACCATGCAGCATCCAGCACGTACCGAACTCTGGGCCATCCTGCGGCTGGCAGGGCCATTGATCGCCTCGCAGCTGGCCCATATGTTGATGGTCCTCACCGACACTTTGATGATGGCCCGCCTGAGCCCCGAGGCGCTGGCCGGCGGCAGCCTGGGCGCAGCCAGCTACTCCTTCGTCTCGATCTTCTGCATTGGCGTGATCGCCGCGGTAGGCACCCTGGTAGCGATCCGCCAGGGCGCCGGCGATATCGAGGGCGCAGCGCGCCTGACCCAGGCCGGCTTGTGGCTGGCCTGGCTGATGGCCCTGGTAGCCGCCTTGCTGCTGTGGAACCTCAAGCCGCTGCTGTTGCTGTTCGGCCAGACCGCAAGCAACGTCCAATCAGCCGGTCAGTTCCTGCTGATCCTGCCCTTCGCCTTGCCCGGCTACCTGAGTTTCATGGCCTTGCGCGGCTTCACCAGCGCCATCGGACGGGCCACGCCAGTGATGGTCATCAGCCTGGGCGGCACGGTGGCCAACTTCCTGCTCAACTATGCGCTGATCACCGGAATGTTCGGACTGCCGAAGCTCGGCTTGGTCGGTATCGGCCTGGTCACCGCCATCGTCGCCAACTGCATGGCCGTGGCACTGGCCTGGCATATCAAGCGACACCCGGCCTATACCGCCTATCCCTTGCGCCAGGGCCTGTTCCGGCTCAATACCCAGTACCTGCGGGAGCTGTGGCGCCTGGGCCTGCCCATCGGCGGTACCTATGCCGTGGAGGTCGGATTGTTCGCCTTCGCCGCCCTGTGCATGGGGACGATGGGCAGCACCCAGCTGGCGGCACACCAGATCGCCCTGCAGATCGTTTCGGTGGCGTTCATGGTGCCGGCGGGGGTTTCCTACGCCATCACCATGCGCATCGGCCAGCACTATGGCGCCGGACAGCTATTGGATGCGCGCCTGGCAGGACGGGTCGGCATTGCCTTCGGTGCGGTGGTGATGCTGGGGTTCGCGGTGGTCTTCTGGCTGCTGCCCAACCAGTTGATCGGGCTGTTCCTCGACCATGATGACCCCGCGTTCGCCCCGGTGATCCAGTTGGCCGTCAGCCTGTTGACCGTAGCGGCCTGGTTCGAGCTGTTCGACGGCACTCAGACCATCGCCATGGGAGCGATCCGCGGGCTCAAGGATGCCAAGACCACCTTCCTGGTGGGGCTGGGCTGTTATTGGCTGATCGGGGCGCCCTCGGCCTGGTTGATGGCGTTCACCCTGGGTTGGGGGCCGACCGGTGTCTGGTGGGGCCTGGCCCTGGGCCTGGCGTGCGCAGCCATCAGCCTGACCCTGGCCTTCGAATGGCGGATGCGCCGCATGATCAAGCATGAGCCCGTGGTGCCGGCCATGGGCCTCCAGGCCGATTGAATCGGTTGCCGGCTCCCTGGCTACAGGGTTGCCGGCACAGCTCATGGTCCCTAGATGACTTCTTCCTGGCCCAGGCGCTGGCTGCTGCCGAAGGTCAGGTATTCCACCAGTTCGGCCAGCGGCAGCGGCTTGCTGATCAGGTAGCCCTGGGCCTGGTCACAACCGAAATCGCGCAGCAGCGCCAGTTGTTCGGCGGTTTCCACGCCTTCGGCCACCACGTCCAGATTGAGGTTGTGGGCGAGGTTGATCATCGCGTGGACCAGCTTGCGATTCTCTTCACGCTGCTCCATGCCGCCGACGAAGCTCTTGTCCACCTTGAGCAGGGCGATCGGCAGGCTGTTGAGATGGACGAACGACGAGAAGCCCGTGCCGAAGTCGTCCAGGGAAAAGCGCACCCCCAGCCGCCCGAGTGCGTCCATGGTCTGCTTCACCAGGTCGCTGCGGCGCATGACGGCGGTTTCGGTCAGTTCGAATTCCAGCCACTGCGCCTCGACCCCACGCTCACTGATCAAACGGCTCAAGGTCGAGAGCAGCTGGCTGTCCTGGAACTGGCGAAACGACAGGTTGACCGCCATGTGCAGTGGTGCCAGCCCGCGCTCGCGCAAGGCCTGCATATCGCGCAGGGCACGAGAAATCACCCAATAGCCCAGGGGTACGATCAGCCCGCTCTGCTCGGCCAGGGGCACGAATTCGCTGGGCGGCAGCAACCCACGCTCGCCATGGCGCCAGCGCACCAGGGCCTCGAGGCCGACGATCTTGCCGTCGTGCAGGTTCAGGCGCGGCTGGTAATGCAACTCCAGCTCGTCGCGACGCAGAGCCCGGCGCAGTTCGCTTTCCAGGTCGGCCAGGCTGCGGGCATTACGGTTGATCCGCTCGTTGAAGATATGAAAGGTACAGCCCTGGGTACTCTTGGCTTGCTGCATGGCGATGTGCGCATGCCACATCAGCGGGTCGGCGCCAGCATGGGCGCGGGCATGGGCGACCCCCAGGCTGCAACCGATCAGCAGGCTTTCGCCGTCGATCCAATAAGGCTCGGCCATGGCCTCGGTGATACGTTCGGCGATCCATTCGGCGCGCTGTGGAGCGCGACGGGTATCGATCAGCAAGGCAAATTCGTCGCTGCCCAGGCGGGCCAGTTGGTCACCGGCCTCCAGCTGGCTCTTGAGCCGCGAGACCACCTGCAGGATCAGGCGATCGCCGGCCTGGTGCCCCAGGGCATCGTTGGCATGGCGAAAGTTGTCCAGGTCCAGGTGCCCCAAGGCCAGGCCGCGACCGTCGTTTTCCGCAAGGCGCGCGGCCAGCAGGGTCTGGAACCCCTGGCGGTTGGCAATGCCGGTCAGCGGGTCCTGCTCGGCCAGGCGCTGCAAGGTGCTTTCCAGCAGCCCGCGCTCGCGTACATGGCGCAGGCAACGGCGCAAGGCATCGGTGCTCAGGCACGAACCCACCAGCCAGTCACTGACGCCTACCGGAGCGACTGAGGGCTCCTGGTCCAGCAACAGGACGGTGGGCAGGCTGCAACGCCCGGGGCCGGGCTGCAGGTGTGGAATGGTCAACAAGACCGCGTTGCGGTCGTCTTCGAACAAACGACTGACAGACTCCCAGCTGGAAGCACTGATCAATACCACCGAGTCTCCCAACGGAGCGACACACTCGCGCAACAACGCTGTCCACACAGGCTCTTCAGCCAGTAGCAGCAAACGCAAGGGTTCGACAGGCTTAGACAAGCTAGCTCCCTAGACTCTGCAAAAAAAGTTGGCGGCGGGCATTATGGCGCGCAAACGGTCAATATCAATTGATAGTGATTATCATACGCAATTTCTTGTACCGCTCTAACTCGAACATTAGACGCATATTCAGCGCGCATCCTGAGGGAAAGTATCAAAACCGGCAAATTTAGATAGCGTTATGCGTCACAAGTCGGAGAGACGCAGCAGAATCCGTCCATCCTGTTAAAATGCCCGCCCTTTTCGTCATCGACCCCTTTTTACCGTC